>CAZETK010000016.1:26222-54683 GCA_964515195.1 uncultured Pseudobdellovibrionaceae bacterium | reverse complement strand
CTAATAAGTAATGATTATTTTTAGGCATTTTTTTTGCGATTGAGATGACGGTTCCTTCAGGTAGGGAGAAAGAAGCTTTCGAAAAAGTTTGATTGGAATTCTTAACATAAGCTGCATCGCTCAAGATAGAATTGTTAAAATGACTGCATGGGCCTTTCTCTTTACCACCTTTAAGAGTAAGCAACCTTTCAAACGCCAAAGTAGCAGGATCAACTTGGACTACCATTACGCAAGAGTAGGGAGAACTTGCCAATCGCCGTTTCAAAAAACCTGCACTGTCATAATTGATTTCAATTAGAGCTTCATAGGTGAAAATGAAGTGCTTTTCCGTGAAGCTCAGATGACTTGCGATTTCTCTTTGCCGATCAAGGCGATAAGCTTCAAATGTTTTAAACTCACTTTTATACTGATGATGGACACTGATGGTAAAAGAAATGAGGATCAGAAAAACTCCGAAAATGACTACTAAGGTCAGGGCAAAATAGTTCTGGAGAAACCCCGACCGAGAAAACATTTCAAAATACTTTGTCCACAATCTCATTGTCCTCACCCTTAAATTTTTCCATCAGTTTGAGTATTTTCGGAGTCAATGGGATTATCAGAAGAGCGGTTGTAATTGAAATTGCGGCGGTTATTGCTTTTAAAAGGCCCGCAAAACCGTAATAAGGAAGCCAGACGGTTATCACGTTAGCCAAATGCGTGACCCCTGTCGAAGCGATGAATAAAGCGAACATGGTAACCATCCACCTATAAGAAGAGGCTTTAGCTTTACGAAGAAGAAATAAAAGAGCGAAAGGGATGATCATGAAGGCAAGAAAAATCAGACTGTCAGAAACTACATGCAGCCAAAGCACATCCGCCTTCCAAAGGTAGCTATGCCCCTGGGGATAGTAGTGTTCGGCTGAAAAAAAATTCCATAAGTCCATGATTTCGAACTTTCTAACTCCATCAATCCTTTTTCAAGAAGTTTACGAATCAAGATCATCACTCCACTATTTTAAACGTTCAACTATTTATGGTTAAGACGCTTCAGATACCAAATCATGTGTGCGATTCACCAAATCCTTTATCTTTGTCGATTTCGTCCAATGGTCATAGTAAGTGAAGTATCGACTTTCCGGCACATGGACTTGTGACCTATCAAGCACTGAATAGGTCACTATTCTTGGCTGCTTTTTGGCAAATTTGCTGCGCAAGTCATTATAGTGTTCAATAAAGTGAGTCACTTCTTGAACAAGCTGATCTCCACGTTCCGTTTCACCCAGCAACCAATCCAGTACAATGATATCCACGTCCTCTTGAATAATGAGTTTCTTGGCCTCGTCTATCTGTGTTGCCACCAACGCCTTACATCCGGTTCTTTCGAATAATTTGGCCGTCGCGCGGGCTAGCTCCATGTCATCATCGACGATTAAAGCGATGGGCTGATTTTTATCAGTTCCCAAAAATGCCGCAGCAGCCGGACTTACATAGCGATCTCCGCCCTCACGCATTTCGTGCCATTGTTTGAGGTCTCTTAGCAAAATCTGCTCAGCTTCCCGAAATGCAGCGCCCGGGGTGGCCCCATTACCTTCGGCTAAAAAGTCACACTGAGATGATCGTGCACGGAACCGAAAATGCCAAATTCCATTGTGTTCGGAAAAATTTTCCTGAAATATACTATCACTGGGCAAAAGAGCTTCCAGCGCGGCGATTTCTTTTTGTCTAATGGATACGATTTCATCTTCAGCTGACTGCGCCACCATCACCGGCTTCTCCGACGCTGTCACGAAAGGGTTAACCCACTCCCAAGGCTCTTCTTGTTCCCAATTAACTGTATGTACCGCCTGTTCTTGAAAATCTTCCTTTAGCAAATAACGGTTGAAAGTCCTAACGACCATAAGAGCAATATAGGCCACGATAACTGGAAATACGATCAGAGCCGCGAATGCTAGTACGAAAGGGAAGAAAAACATACCGCCGAGTCCCATAATGACAGCTCCTACTATTAACGAAGTCGATAATACCCTCTGTGACATCGCCCACCTCCTTATTCTCTACTTACAAGTCCACCCAATTCCATTTGCACCTGTATTTTGTAATTATGCAGATTCAGTTTGGTTTCTATCCTGGATCTTCATTAAGAATTCACTACAAAATCACGAGAACTAATTTTTTCTTATAGGTGAGAAAAATAATATTATAATCTTATAAACAGAATATCATTTCCTTACGAGAATCTTTCAAATCACATCGTATCCATGAGCTTCTAATGTAAAACCGTGATGTATCTGGTACTCATAAAGAGCTAGTTCGGATTCATCCTCAAAGTTTTCCATTTCTTCAGTGCTTTCATCTTCCTTAATTTGCGCTCTTTTAACCGTAATGAAGTGCTTGTTGTGAAGCTCTCCCTTAACTACACACTGTTCCCAAAGATGTTTGCGTAGATACTGACTTAAAGAATCCGGGACCTCTAATAGATAAGTTCGACTAGGTGTCACTAGTTTAAATAGCGCCAAGGGCAGTGTTCGGCCCGAAGTCGGCAAAAGGAGCCCTGTATAGCTCTCAATTTTATGCTTTCTGATCGATCGTCTTGATAACATAAGTCCCTCCTCTGTTTATTGTGAATAAACAAAGCAATTGTGAATCCATTTATCTGCGAATCAGTTTTCCAATCTTAGGCTTTTTGTTTTTCAGCAATTGCCACCACCAAAAAGCTTTTTCTTATTTTTTCTGACATCACCTCTGCGGATCTTATCGCTGTACGCCCTGCCTTCTTAATAATCGACAGGGTTCCTCTGTAAGATAATTTTAGATCTGTGAAATTTTAAAAACAAGGAACGACTATGATTTGTTGTTTTTATTTTCTAAAAACTGCCAACGCTCATAAAGAAGATGAACTTCTTGTTCATAAATCGACATCTGTTGAGATATCTCAACAGTTTTTTGGGGATCAGAGGCTACATCAGGATCCGCCAGAAGGCCTTTGATATTTTCGAGTTCTTTTTCTTTTAATTGGATCACTTCTTCAATTGAAGCGAGTTCTCTTTGCTCCATATAACCAAGCTTTTTGGATACCTTCTTGGGGGACGTTTTATCGGCCAGGGAACTGACAGATGCTGATGAACTTCGCGTCGCTTCGCGCGTTCGGTTTTCCCGTTGGATGAACCAATCTTGCCACTGCAAGAAACCCGTGAACTTTACCAGCCTCTTGTCATCTTCAGGAAATGGTGAAAAGTATAGAATCTCTTCGCAGACCTCGTCCATGAAGGTTCTATCATGGCTGACCAGTATGATGGCGCCATCAAATTCTTGCAAAGCCTGTTTCAACGACTCCAATGTTTCGAAATCAAGATCATTTGTGGGCTCATCCAGGACCATCAGTTGGCTTTTTTGACCCATCATCTTAGCGATCATGAGTCGATTTTGTTCGCCTCCAGACAATTCACGTACTTTTAGATCATGTTGATCGCGCCGAAATCGAAAGCGATCCAGATAGCTTTTAGCGTAAACGCTCTGGTCACCTACCTGAACGTAATCACCTTCAGAGCAAATATTCTGAAGGAGTGTCGAGTTGAAATCTAGTTCAGTTCGATGTTGTTCAAAATAACTTACACCCAAGCCCTCCGCCCGCTTCACCTCGCCGTTGAGAACGTCGATTCCATCCCGTCCCATATCGGTCTCCAAAAGAAATTGGATCAAAGTGGATTTTCCACAGCCATTTCGCCCTAATAATCCAAGCCGGGTGCGCCGATTGATAGTAACCGATAGATCCTTGACCAGCAGCTCGCCAGACCGAGCCAAAGTAAGATTGGAAACCTCAATCAGCTTCTTAGGCGTTCGGACACCAGTTTGAAGATCAATAGCTATATCACGCTTTTGGTTGAGCCCGCGAAGTTCCTCTACTTCGTTCATCAGTTGCTGAGCACTTTTTATTCTGGCTGTTTGCTTGGTTTGCCTTGCTTGAGCCCCTCGTCTTAACCACTCGGTTTCTCTTCGTAAGTCATTTTCTTTTTTTCTTTGCTGGACATTTTGTTCAGTGAGGGTAGCTTCCTTCAACTCAAGGTAGTCAGCATATCCTCCAGTGGCTCGAATGTAGCCGCCCCTATAAGCGGGGTTGAGCTCGATAATTTCTGATACGACATTTTGTAAAAATAGGCGGTCATGGGAAATTAAAAATAAAGTCAGACCGGACCTGCTTTTAAGAAAGTCCTCAAGCCACATTATGCTTTCTACATCAAGATGATTGGTCGGCTCATCCATTAGCAAGACTTGGGGTTCAGAAAGGAGGGCCCTGACGATCTGGGCCTTTTTTCGAGCTCCGCCCGAAAGAGCCTCGAATTTTTGGCCAAGGTCTAAATTGGACACGTTTAATCTCGAAAAAGATTCCCACATCAAAGCTGATGTTTTTGGATTCCCAAGATCAGCCTTCTTGTTTTTAAGAAGAAAAGACTCTAGCGTTTCGCCTTCATCAAACTCCGGATTTTGAGAGACATACTGAACTTGAATTCGGTTGGACCACGTAACTTGCCCACCCTCAAGAGTTGTAAGGCCCGCCAGTGCTTTTAAGAGGGTGGACTTTCCAGAGCCGTTAGGACCCACCAACCCCACTCGTGCCCCTTCATCTAATCCAAAAGTGAGACCTCGAAAAAGATTGCGAGCACCGATGGATTTTTCTGCTTCATAAATACTGAGAATCACGCCCATGGTTTCTTTTTAACCCTAGCGGCGGCTTTTTTTAAAGCCTTTCGTGAAAGATTTCTTTTTCCCGCCTCGGTGGTCTTTTGGGCCCTTTCCGTAGCTTCGTCCTTCTGCACTTCGCCCATCAGCACTTCGTGAATCAGAGCCACGTCCCTCAGAGCTACGCCCCTCATAACGCCGTCCCCCACCCCCGCGAGAAGCTGATTTACCAGTGGATCGCCGCTCGCGGCCCCCTCCACTGCTGCGTGAGCTTCCTCTGCTGTCGCGTCGGCCTTCACCGTGCGCTTTAAAATCTTTAATGACATAGCTTTGTGAGTCCATTCCTTCAGGGCTCAACTGCTCCATTAAGAAGGCGGCCATCCAATCCGCTGTCGAGAACAACTTTGTATCCAATTCCGTCAATGCCTTTTCGCAAATCTCTTTCAGGGTTTCAAAGTGGCGGTTTTCAGGCTCTGTCGACGACAAGCGCTCTAGATAAGCCTTAGCTTGCTTTTCAAGCCAAGCCTCAGGGCGAATCAGCTGGAAGGGCTTCATTTCAATTCCAGTGGTTCGCCTTAAACGATTCAGTCGTGCAAAATCTGTCGGATCAAGAAGACTAATAACCAAGCCCTCTTCACCATTTCGTCCGGTACGACCAGAGCGGTGAACATAGGACTCAATTTCGATAGGTAAGGAGTAATGAACCACATGTCTTAGATTTTTCACGTCTAAGCCCCGTGCCGCGACATCGGTGGCAATCAAGACTTGAAATTTTTCATCTTTCAAAAGTTTTAAAACTCTTTCCCGATCTTTTTGTACCTTATCACCATGTAAACTCATGCAAGCCACGTTGTTCTGCATAAGAAGTTGCTCGAGTTCACTGACCTCTTTTTTGGTCTGGCAAAACACGATTCCGTAAAAGTTTTCAATGGTCTTTAAAATCTGCAATAAAGCGTAAGGTTTAAAACCTGTTTTCACTGCTAAAAACTGATGTTCTAAAGTGTTTGAAACGCCTTGGTTTTCAGTAATCTGCTCGATGATTTTTGGCTCGGTTAAATAGCGATTTAAAATCCGTCGGATACCAGGTCCCATCGTGGCTGAAAACAGCCAAGTCTGGCAAGATGCCCGGCGATTCTTAGTCTCCGCCTGTTGGTGAGTAGACTCCAAAATGAATTGAAGATCTTCTTCAAATCCCATGGACAACATCCGGTCCGCCTCATCAAGAACTAGGACGCGGATTCGAGATAAATCTAAAGATTTTTGGTTTAGAAGATCAACAAGTCGCCCGGGTGTCGCTACGATCACATGAGGCTTGCGACGAAGCTTGTCTTTTTGGTCTGAATAACTCTGACCACCATAGATGGTCATCGTGCGAAGACCGACGGAACTCAGGAATGGTTTAAGTGTATCTTGAATCTGAGAAGCCAACTCACGTGTAGGCGATAGAATTAGCGCTTGAACACAGTCCAAGTCAGAATCCAGCTTTTCAGCCAAAGGAATCCCAAATGCGGCTGTCTTCCCAGAACCCGTCTGAGCCAAAGCCACTAGATCTTTTTTGTCTTCATTTAAGAGGTAAGGAATGACTTCGGATTGGATAGGGGTAGGTTTTAAATAGCCTCGCTCTGTCAAAGCGGCCAAAAGGGGAGTTGGCAAAGAGAGGTCTTGAAATTGAGTGATCTGCATGAGTATCCTTAATCGGCACAAGTAATTGGGTGACGAATTCGCGGTAGAATACAGCATATTATGGCAATTAGGTTAAAAATCCGCCGAGCCGTTAAAAAAAGCTATATTATTTATAAATTGAAGAGATCCTCTTATTTACAGAACCTCTCCTCGCCGCAGACACCCCCGAACTAGGGTATAAGCTCCGCTTCTTTTTCTGAGAATCTGGGGCGATATATTTGAATCTGCTCGTCTTGGTTGCCTCGATTATCAAGATTATTATTTGGATAGATTACCAGCAGGGCCTTATGGCCGGCTCCCTTTTCGACTTCAGTCTTCCGAGTCTCTTGACCTTTCAAGTTAAGTGATTGAAGCCCCTTCCAAGACTGATCCTCTGGAGATAAAGGAAGCTTAAACCACTTCTTTTTATCCTTTAGATAATCATCAATTTCTGAATTATCCCGCTCCTGAGAACTGGCGATAACTTGGATGCGAGGTTCATAACCGACAACTGACCGTAGCGCCTCTAAAGGAATGCGCAAAATTCCGGTACTTCGCACTTTCGCGGCCACAGCCTCCTCTATTGCGATCAAAGAAGGGGTAAGATCCAACTGAACACGAGGGCCCTCTTTTTCGTTTTTTGCATCCTCTTCAGCTTTTTTACGGAGTTCGCGAGCTTTGGGATAGTCCAACAGACTAGTAATAACAGTTTCTCCGCTTAATCCCGCTATTCTTCCCGCCGTGGTCAAAGCCAGTTCCGCTTCAGGAGCGCTGTCATTGTCTTTGTCCATTAGTAAGCTTACTTCACATAGACTCCAAACCGTCACTCGGTTGAAAAACTTCACTCCCACCTCAAGATGAGAATCCGTAAGTCTGTACCCAACCGCCTTAATGTCACACTCGCGACTGATAAAAGGGTTGTCCGAAACAGCCTTTCGGGAATCTTGCGCCAGTAGATTGAACAACCAGGCTTCTCCGCTGTGAAGGCTGTAGTTTTTAAACTCAAAAAAGTTTTGACTACCTTCCAAGTCCAGTCGTGATTCAGCGCCCAAATCCACTTTGGATAATTTCACATCCGAAATTTTAAGCAACCTCACCAAGAACGGAATTTTTTGAGTGCCCCCTGTAGAGCTCTTAAGAACAACCCAACCCGTCACCTCTTCTTCAAGACCAGGGACGCCCGAAGCTTTTAACGTCATATTGAGTTTCAGATCCACCATGCCTTCTGGTTTCATGAGAATCTCTTGAGACTCCAAAGAAATAGCCGGTGATTTTGTTTCAAGTGAGACTTTAAGATTCAGCTCGTCATCCCACAAGGACTTCAATCTTAAAGTGCGAGATATTCGCTTTGTCTTCTCAAGCGACTGAAGTCCCAATGAAAGGCTCGCGGGATCTGAAACCCACTGTCCCTTTAAAACTTTACTGACATCTACCTGGCCAGCGCCTTGGCGTGCCACTGACTCGACAACCTCGTCTTTATTTTTGATTTGAACGGCCGTGCTCATGACAAGACTCTTAAGATCTCTTGACGTTAGACGCGGGTACTTTTGTTTAAGAAGACCCATCACACCAGCCATATGGGGTCCTGACATGGAAGTGCCCGACATTTTAACGCCTTTTACCCCTTCACCCATGGCGGCTGAAATGATATTGGCTCCGGGAGCTGTGATCTCGGGCTTGATTAAAAGATCCATGCTTCGCGGACCACGAGAAGAAAAATCTGTGATCTGGTTTATCAATTCCGGAGACTCAATTAGGCCTGGGTTTTGAAACAAGACTTCAACAGCGGCTTGGTCCATTTGCTTTTTTAATCGATCTCCCAATTCTTTTGAAATCATGATCGCTGGAATATCCGCGGATTTGTCTCCTCCCATCGTGAAAGGTTCATCATCCGAGTTTTGCGCCACAATCACACCAATGGCACCAGCCTTTGCCGCCCGATGAACTTTTTCTTCAAAAGTCACTACCCCGCGATCAATAAGAGCGACTTTCCCGTGTAGAAAGTCCGCTTCTTCTTCTGTAAAGTCTTTGTCTGCTAAACCGACGTAGGCCAACTCGCCTCGCAAATCACCCGCTTCATCGATCGGTTTTGTAAAACTTGCCTCGATGGCTTTACTCAGTGCGAATTCAACTCCTTCACTATGAAAACCCACTGTTTTAAAGCGCCAATTATGCTCAGAACTGTCGATATTGGCGGCAACGCTGATGGCCTCATCTGAGGTGGAAGGAGAGCCCACGATAAAGGGAATGTCAGAGGAGTTCCCGGCTGATGCCACTACAACTGTTCCTGAAAACGAAAGATTCGTCACGGCTTTGTTGTAAAGCTCGTAGGGCGTTCCATTCGACCCACCCAATGAAAGGTTCACGACATGAAGTTTGTCGTCAAGCCGTCCATCTTGGTTGGGGTCTACAGCCCACTCAAGGCCGGCAATCACCACCTCATCACTGGTGCTACCATTACCAAAAACCTTGATCGCATATAATGAGGCGTCGGGTGCCACTCCGTCATAAGTATTGATGCCATCGCCGATACCCGCAATAGTTCCGGCCACGTGAGTTCCGTGTCCACCTTCATCCAGGGGATTCATATCAGGCTGAGGAATATGCAGAGCTGGATTCAACGAGGCCACATCAAACTGACTGCCCACAAGATCAATCCCACCTACAACTTTTTCATTCGGAAACTGCGGATGCGGAGCCACCAGGTCAACATTTTTGAAATCTTCCGGATTGCCGCTTCCGCCTAACATGCTGTGGGTGTAATCGATTCCAGTATCCAGAACTCCAATTCGAATTCCCTGTCCTCGAACACCCTGATCATAGGCAGCCTGTGCCTGAATATGAGTTACAGAAGTCTGGCTGGGATTGAATGAAGCTGATGCCGTCGATGGATCGGTGTTCCGAGGCCATGTCGGCCGACTAAATACCTGGCGTTCTTTGAGGCTTCTCACACCTGGGATCGAGCGAATTTTATCTTCTAAATTTGTGGGGGCCACTATCGCAAATGCGTTCAGAATGTATTTATAGCGGTATAAAATTTTAATTTCGCTGGAAAGAGATTTTAACCTGTCTTCAAGTCGACTTTGCTCACTTTTGACGAGGGCCACATGATCTTCATTGGGCTCTAAAACACCAATGGAATTTAATTGGGCTTTTACGAGAAGCGGATCCGCGGAAAACTCAACTAAATAGACACTTTGATCGGCTTTCATGACGGGTCGGTCCGCCATCAAGCCCTCGCCAATAAGCCCGATCGCTTGGTTTGGGTTTTTCTGACAGGCCGTTAGCGCAAGACTCAGAATTAAGCCAATATTCCCCAGAATCAAAGTTCCTCGCATGATACCCCCGCAGTACGAGATTAAAAGAGTGGTGACCATTTGATACCAAATAGGCAGTCCATGGCTCAAATATTCAAATCCAAAGCCAAGTATAACAATTCATAATGGCTTTGAAAAAATTGGATCGAGTTACTGAATTTCAATGGTTATATGGGAGTGCTTGCCGGACCGAACAGTCAATAAAGCCGGCTTACATTCCAAATTGCTCAAGTCAAAATTGATTAACTGAGAAATTTCTTCATGGCCGGTGTCGTCCCACCCTGTATCCAGGAGGCGTGCGCTGATCTGTTTTTGCCCATCAATGATTTGGCAACTGTCCCATTCAAGAGAAAATTCATGCGCTTTAAGCCCACCGTTGAAGTCGACCTGCAAATACAAGATACCTGAATCGATATTGTAGATGGCCCCAGAAATGGCTGTTGCCGAAGCGGAAAATGAGACCAAAGTAGCCAGACAAAAGAGAAAGAAAACATTTTTAAAACTATTCATGTTCACCTCGGCCCCTAGGTAGCACTTTTACCGCACGGGGCCAAGTTGAAAACAAGGGAAAGGCCGATTTTACAGCCCAGGCTTGTTGATCGCAATGGCCGCAGCCAAGGTAAAAAGAATCAGGGTCAAAAGAAACCAAAGTTGAGAAAACTTTTGTAATCTTTTGATAAGCACGATCGCAGCGCCCACTAAGACCCAAATAATAATTTTGTAATATATCCAGGTCGGCAGTCCTTCACGGTATCCCAATCGCGCCGCCAACCCAAATCCACTGACAAACATGATCAAGAGCCCTACCCCATGAGAGATCAACCAAGTCATGCGTAGCTTTTTCTGAGGTTCACTGGCGTTCCAACGCAATGAGATCAGTCCCATTAAACCTGAAAGGGCCAAAAATAAACCTAATAGGTGAAGCACTTTGTAAAACTCGTAAGACATCAGTTCCTCCTATGGAATAAAAGCCTCATGTAACCGTTGAATGACGACAGGACCATTTTCTTCATGGACCAAAAAACAAAAATTATGGCGACTGGCACCGTGGCAAGTCATACGAACATTCACGCCTGCGATCGCCTCAAAAATCTTCTGACCTAGACCTGGCGTATGGTTGATGTTGTTGCCAATGATCGAGACCAAAGACAACTTGCCTTCGACTTGGACTTCCGCAAATTGCGACAGCTCCTGAATCATTTTTTTATTTAAAAGGGTGGAATCGTCCAAAGTCATCGCTACACTGATTTCACTGGTGGTGACGGAATCAATCGACACCTTATGGTCATTGAACACCTTAAAGATCTGAAACAAGAAGCCATAGTTATGGAGCATATCAGGGGTTGTAAGGGTCACCAGAACTTGGTTCTTACGAAGTGCCAGAGCCCGCACCAAAGGATGACTTTCAACTTCTTTTCGAACCCATGTTCCACTGGATTCTGGGTGATAACTAGAACCAACGTAGGTGGGTATATTCTTTCGGATGGCTGGGGCCAGCGTGGCAGGATGAAGGATCTTGGCGCCGAAAGTGGCAAGCTCAGAGGCTTCTTGAAAAGAAATTTCTTCTAGAGATCGGGCCTTTGGATAAATTCGCGGATCGGTTGTGGCTATACCAGGAACATCCGTCCAGATTTCCAATGTTTCCGCATCCAAAGCATACGCGAAAAGTGCTGCTGAAAAATCACTGCCTCCACGGCCAAGGGTAGTAGTGACTCCGTCGGTGGTACTGCCAATAAATCCTTGGGTTACGTAGACCTGGGAATCGTCAAAGACCAAACCATGGGCACAGGCCAATTCAATTTCCTGAATAAGGGGCCTGGCGCGGCCAAATTGCTCATCTGTTTTGATATAATCGCGGGCGTCAATAAGTGAAACTTGTTCGGCAGAATTTTTTTCCCGCTTCACCTCGCGAAGCGCTTCCAAGATAAGCTGAGACGACATTCTTTCACCCAGACTCATGAGGGTATCACGCGCTTTTAATGAGCATTCGCGCAGAAGACAAATACCTCGTGCCAATGAAGTCAGCTCTTCCAGGATCTCGGCCAATGATTGCCGAGTGGAAGAAGAGACGTTTAACTCTTCCGCAATTTGTAGATGCCGATGGCTGATTTCCTGGATTAGGGGTTCTACAGTCGACCAGTGCCCTTGCTCGGCCAAAGCGCCCAACTCTATCAGCTGGTTGGTCACTCCCGAAATGGCTGATACGACGACGAGACCTGAGTGACGGGCATGGGCCACCTCGGCACTGTTACGAATACGATTGGCATCTGCCATGGAGGTGCCACCAAATTTGGAAACGACTTTTTTAGCCATAGAGCCACCATGGGTAGCTCGAATTCAAGTGATTGACAAGAATTCTATCGTTCAGGTTTCATCAATTTTCAATTTCGTTGAGCAACTGGCCTAATTCCTCCCAACGTACATAACAAGATTCTAACTCCTCTTGAATTCTTTTCTGTTGATCCAATAATGATAAAAATTGGTCCTTTTGCGCGTAAAGAGCCGGGTCTTGAATTTTAGACTGAACCTCACCCTGCTCGGCTTCAAGCTGGCCAATTCTTTCTTCGGTCTTCAGCAACTCCCGTTGCCAGCTTCGAACTTGATTTTTGGAGGGGGCTCGCGGCTGTTGGGCCAAGTCCGCAGGCTTGGGTGCTCGGGCTGAGGAGATTTGCCCTTTTTCAAGTCCTGATAATGTTAATGATTCTGTTGCCTCTCGAATCTTTCGAGCTAAATAATCTTCATAGCTTGTGGTGAGATGATGGACCCGGGAACCGTCTGCGGAAGGCACAATTTCTAAAACACTGTCTACAAGTGGCGAAACAAACTCTCGGTCGTGAGATACCAGACATAAAGTTCCTGAAAAATCCTGGAGTGCTTGAAGTAAAACACCTCGAGATTCCACGTCTAAATGATTCGTAGGCTCATCCAGAATCAAAAAGTTAACAGGCGACAGTAATAATTTTGCTAATGCCACTCGGGCTTTTTCTCCGCCTGACAAAACGGCACATTTTTTTTGGACGGAGTCTCCAGTAAACAAGAAGGCTCCGGCAATGGCCCGAACTTGGGCAATTGGCATCGTTGGGTCGACTTGCTCTAGTTCTTGCAGAATTGAATTCTGAAGATTCAACCTTTCCGCTTGAATTTGCGAGTAGTAACCGACCTTAACTTCATGGCCCAAAGTGACTCTTCCTGTAGATGGCTCTTGAACTTTGGCCAGAAGCTTCAACAGAGTTGTCTTGCCCGCGCCATTTATACCGACAATCGCTGTTCTTGAACCTCGGCGAATAAGCCAGTTGAGATCCTTAAAGACCACTTTATCCCCAAACCGAACAGCGGCTTCCTGAACATGAACAACATCCTTGCCACTATGAGGCGCTGGAGGAAATCGAAACCCCATTACTGCACGGTCTTCTGGCAGTTCAATCTTCTCCATTTTTTCCAGTTGCTTCAGGCGGCTTTGGGCCTGTCGAGCTTTGGACTTTTTGGCTCCAAAGCGGGCCACAAAGGCTTCAATCTCGGAAATCTTATTTTGCTGGCCTTCGTACTGGGCCCGCAAAACCTTGAGTCTTTCTTCCTTTTGAACCACGTAGCTATCAAGATTTCCGCGATAACTCCAAAGGCGCTTCTGATCGATTTCCAACACCTCATCCACCAAGCGGTTTAAGAATGCGGTATCATGGCTGATCATCAGTAAAGCCCCCTGCTGACGCCTTAAAAATTCTTCTAACCAGAGTAAAGACTCCAGATCCAGATGGTTCGTGGGTTCATCCAATAGAAGCAGGTCAGGATCCATCAACAGAATTCGACTCAAAGCCACCCGCATAAGCCAGCCACCACTGAACTCGGTAAGTGATCGATCAAAATCCTGCAATCGAAACCCCATGCCGTTCAATATACCCTTAGCTCTGGACTCAATCCGGTACTCGTCAAGACTTTCCAGCTCTTCAAGAATGCGACCGTATCTTTCTAAATTTTGTGATTCAGGGTTCTTTTCTAGGATCGATTCTAAATCTATTTTAGTTTTGAGAAGCTGTTCGCGCCGGCCGTCCATCCGTAAGACTTCGCCTAATACAGTACGTCCTGACATCTTGGGGACCTCTTGCGGAAGATAGCCAATGGCCAGATTTTTTCCCTTAGAAATCTCGCCCTCGTCGGCGGATTCAAAGCCTAGGATAATTTTAATCAAGGTGCTTTTACCGGCCCCGTTGGGCCCAATCAAGGCCACTTGTGAACGATGCCCGATATGAGCGCTGGCCCCTTCAAAAAGGACCTTCGAACCAAATTGCTTTGAGAGATTCTGAATGTGCAGCATCGCAGGATTGTAGTGGTCCCAGCGGAGTTTCGCAAGCTGGAAGCCCATGCGACAGCCTCACAGGATATTGCAGTTAACGTGATGAAAAAGCCATTTCGCTCAGATTATGCTTCATCGCTTTGGGGAGCTTTTCACGGACTTAATAAAATCACACGCTGTTCTTCGGAGAGCCGAGAGAAAGACAGTTACAATGTCTAGAATATCGCTATTTTAATTAATCTCAAGCTTCTCATCAGTACGGTGGTTTTCTTAGGGCATCCCATAGTTTCCTTGGTAGATTGCTCGAGGCAGGAGAGTTGCTGCGCTTACAGAGTTCCCAGAAATCTTTGAATTCGGGGAAGGTTTCTAGGAAGTCGGTTTTTCTTCTTCGATCATGTTCAGAAAAAAAAGCGTAAAAATCCCCTCGGTTCTTAGTTCTTGTGGCTTCCGCGTCAGGCTTATCATTTTCAGCCTGAAACCAGTTTTTTATCCTTTCCATTTTTTGAGTTTCAAAAGCCAGAAAACCTCTTTGATACCTATTTTCTGATTTAATATAAAATTCAGGATTTTCTTTCATATAGGCTGCATGCTTCTCAATTTCTTTAATGAAGTCAGGGGTAAGAATCTGTATTGATTGGTGTTGTGGATAGCGTAAATAGGAAATGTCGATGACAATCGGTACATTTCGACGGTGATTATAAAATCTCTCCTCTGACTTAATCTTAAGGACTTCTCCTAAAAGATGCTCAAAAGAAGATGTGCTTAAGGCATTATAGGTTGCCATGATAGTGACATACACACTAGGAATCGTCTCAAGCAACTCCCACAATCGGTTTCGCCAAAGCTCAAAGTCCATTCCGAATCGAATATACTCTGCCTTTTTCCCCCAAGCCTCGGCGCTTGTATAAACTTGAACTTCCTTGAGCTGACCTTCTTTTGAAATCTCTTTCAAATCTGTTAAAAACTGATTCCACTTATTTTCAGGAGGGCAAAGATTGGTATTCACAGCGAATGTTAAATTCGGTTTTGGATTATGTTTAATCCACTCCATAATTTGAAAAAAGTCTTTGTTAAGAAGAGGCTCTCCTCCTGTTACCCGAAATGTTTCTAGGGAAGGATAAAGATCCGGCCACCATTTCCAGAATGCTTCTCTATAGGGGTTCTCCTGATCCAATGGGATCGGCATTGTTTCAGTCTTGAGATGGGGATGCGGTGTGCTGGTTGGATAGGAGCCGTGTTCTTTAATTTCAGCCATCCAACGTGTGCTCACCTCAGGACCACAATATGAACACTTAAAATTACAAACATCTCCCAAGTTCACTTCAACATATGTCGGTTGAAAATGAGGGTTTAGAGGGTCAGATAAAATTCGATC
This sequence comes from uncultured Pseudobdellovibrionaceae bacterium, assembly GCA_964515195.1. Classification (GTDB taxonomy): domain Bacteria; phylum Bdellovibrionota; class Bdellovibrionia; order Bdellovibrionales; family Bdellovibrionaceae. The sequence continues at coordinate 39,379 of CAZETK010000016.1, read as the reverse complement.
CAGGTGTGGATAACTCCAGGGAAAGCTACTTTTGAATATTCTATCAGATATATTATTTCCAGGAGCGTCTTCAACTCGCCAACAATAATCGCAGCCGGAAGGCCGCTGGCCCTTAAGCATCTCTTCACGTTCTTGTAGCTTTTGAGGAGTGTTATGAAGCGCCGATGGCTGATCAGTCAGTAGCTTTGCTGGGATCTTGTGTGTGGGTGGATGGTGACAAGAGTGTGTTGTTCCATTTTGTAGGTGGATGGAAACCTGTGTCCACTTTGCAATACAAAAACTTTTTGATACGGATTCTAATTTAGCTTTTACCTTATTTAACTGCTCTTCAATTTGCATAGATGGATAAACACTATTCACTGATCAGTTAAAATTCAATATAAATAACTAAATTCTGTGTGTCCTAACTTGAACTCAGAAAGAAGAAAAATAAAACGGGAAGAGTGTGGTGACCCCACCAGGAATTGAACCTGGATCGCACGTTTAGGAAACGTATGCTCTATCCATTTGAGCTATGGGGCCTTGGTGATCGCATCAATTCATATTAGTAGTCCTCTAGACTCAAACTGGCAAGCATGTTCATAGGCTAAAACCGCTTCTCATCTGCAAAATAATAGGTTCCCCTTTTCTAAAAAAGGGAAGGATTCACTGACAAAGATTTCGACATTTTTTTTGAAATTACTGAACAAAAGAATGACGCTTTTTTTGCCATTCCAAATATAGAGCACTTTTAAATCCTAAATTTTATGTTGCGTTGAAAAAGCGGTATCCTAGGGGCCAGGACAAGCAAGGATTGTGAGGTTCAAATGAAAACGGAGCTAATTAAAATAGGATTGTTAAGATTAGGGCTCTCAAGTCTTGGTCTCTTCTTCATGGTGGGCTGTCTTCAGGGTGGCTCTTCTGGCGGCGGAAATGAACTGGGGGCCGCATTTGATTACGACTACCCAAACTACTCCCATAAAATGACTTCGTCAGTGAATTTCAAACTCACTGATACTTCAGATGATCGATTCGCCCAAATTATGGTGAACGTACAAGAAGTCGAAGTGATCTTAGCCAAAGCTAACAAAGGGGCCAAGGTTATTGTCGCCCAGAATGTCGGATTTCTGAATTTATTAGATTTCCGAAATGGCTTGCCCCTGAATCTTTCTAGCATTGAGATTCCTGATGGGGTTTTCATTCGCGAAATCCGCCTTCGGTTAGAAGCTGGAACCAGTTATATCGTCCATCATGACGGCAGCATTTGCCCTTTACAGACACCCAGCGCCTCTCAGTCAGGCTTTAAACTCAAATTACCCGATAGCGTAAAAGTGCAGGCGGGTTTCCTATATAATATCGTAGCGGATTTCAATTCCCATAAGCAGATTGTAGTGAAAGGCAACGGTGGGTGCTTACTTAAGCCAGTCTTGAAATTGTATTCGGCAACACGTACTCCTGCTGATGATCCAGATGCGGCTGAGGAGCCTATCGATCACGAACCCGATCCTAATAACGGGCAAAACCCTGGAGACGGCTCCAATGATGGCGTACCGCCAAACAACGATACAGAGCCCAATGATGATGGCTCTAATAACGAGGAGGACCAAGTCGACAATGGCCCCATGGAAGGCATCGACTATATTCTTGAAGGCGACACAATTCTGATTCCTCAGCCAGACGGATCCTATATCGTGATCGAAGGGGTAGATCTGAGCGTGATCTCCATAGAAGAAATCCTCTCCTACTTCCAATAATGGAAGTAGGAACGGGTGATTTCATTATTCATCCAAATCATCGACAGAACCAAGATTGTACTTTTCAACCCGGTAGCGCATGGAGCGGAAGGTAATATTCAAAAGTTTTGCGGCCCTCTTTTTGATACCACCGGCCGCATGAATCGCTTTGATTAACAATTCCTTCTCGATTTGCCCCATGACCTTATCCAAATCGACACCGTCTTCAGTGACTTCAATTTCATGACTGGACGCCATCTTTCGTCCTGAAGGCGTGTTCACTAATGGCGGCAGACTTTCCGGCAAAATTGTCGATCCCCCCTCAAGGGCCACCGTTCGCTCGATCATGTTTTCAAGTTCACGCACATTCCCGGGGTAATCGTAATTCTGAAGTATCTCCATCGCCTCAAGGCTGATCCCGGAAATATTCTTACCCAGCTTATCGTTGTACTTTTTCAAGAAGTGTTGCGCCAAAATGGGAATGTCCTCTTTGCGCTCCCTGAGCGGAGGTGTTTTGATATTGATCACGTTCAATCGGTAAAAAAGATCCTGCCGGAAGCTGCCCTTTTGCACCATCTCTTCAAGGTTACGATTCGTAGCCGCGATGATCCGCACATCCACCTTCATATCCTCTGTAGCGCCCACTCGTCGAATAACCCGCTCTTGAATGGCGCGTAGTAGTTTCACCTGAATTGTCGTCGGAAGCTCACCCACTTCGTCTAAAAACAAAGTGCCCCCGTCGGCCACTTCAAACAATCCCGCTTTATCGGTCACGGCTCCGGTAAAAGACCCTTTTTTATGACCGAACATTTCGGACTCCATCAGATTTTCAGGAATTGCACCGCAATTAATGGTGACAAAAGGACGATCCTTCAGAGGACCATTATAGTGAATGGCTTTCGCCACCACTTCTTTACCCGTTCCAGAATCTCCCGTGATCAGAATATTGGTAGGAGCTTGAGACACCCGCTTTATCAAATCGTAAATTTGATGCATGACGGGTGCATTCCCGATGATATTCTGAAAGCTGTATTCCTTAACCAATTCTTTTTTAAGACTTCGATTCTCAACTTCTAAATTGCGAGACCGTAAGGCGTTATTTATATTGAGACGAACTTCATCGATTTTAAAAGGCTTCGTGATATAATCATAAGCGCCGACCTTCATCGCTTCAACAGCGGTCTCAGTGGTGCCAAACGCGGTGATCATCATAAAAACCGTATCGGGAGCGGTATCTTTAACAAATTTTAGCAACTCAAGCCCATTCATATTGGGCATCTGTAGGTCAGAGATCACCATGTCAAAAGTTCTTTTAGTCATCATCTCTTTGGCTCTTGCGCCATCTTCAGCCAATGTGACCTCATAGCCTTCTTTCTTCAGCATAATTTCAAGAAATTCGCGAATGGATTCTTCGTCGTCAACAACCAGTATGCGTGATTTCATTCTGCTCCCCTACTACTTCATTCTGTGGGCTATAGAACTTACGGGCAAGGAAAAATCAACTCGAACTCAGTCCCTTGGCCCACCTCACTTTTTACAAAAACTTTTGCTTGATGAGAGTCGAGGATTTTGTGAGTGATCGCTAGACCTAAGCCTGTTCCTTTTGCTTTCGTTGTATGAAATGGTTCAAAGATTTTTTGTTTCGCAGATTCGCTCATACCACAACCATTGTCGCGAATGAAAACAACCACACTTTTTCGGGACAAATCGTGATGGACTTTAACATCTAGAACCGGCTCTTCACTCTTGCTCATGGCCTGAACGGAATTGACGATGATGTTGATAAAGGCCTGTCGAAGTTTATCCGCCGAGCCAAGGACTTTAGGAACGCTATCAAATGTGCGCAGAACTTTGAGATTCGCTGGTTTGTCGCTTCCTTGGCTTACGAAAGTCAGTACATCATCCAAAATGGAAGTAATGGAAACTCTCTCTTGCGGCCTTTGTTCCGGCTTTGAAAATTCTAAGAACTCGGTTATTAAATTGTTCAATCGATCAATCTCTTTCAGAATAATCTTAAAAAGTTTGCGATCTTCATCAGATGACTGATTGCCTGATAGAAGTTCAATGCTTCCACTCATTCCCGCCAGAGGATTTCGAATTTCATGGGCAATCCCTGCGGCCAATGTTCCGATGGCCGCCATTTTTTCTTTTTGTTTAAGATCGCTTTCTAAGCGGCGTTGTTCTGTTACGTTCTCTATCAAAGTTAGAATGTAGGAGTCGTCACCGGATTGAATAAGGGCATTGCGAAATACGAAGTCCATTGAGTCTAATCTTTTTTCAAATTGGTAGAAAAACTGGCTGGTCTGATCCAAAAGATGCGGTTTAATATCACTCTTAAAAAACTCTCTCCAATTACAGGCGTTCACGAAGTGTTTAAGAAAGTAGTGGTTTCTTTCAATCATCTGCCCCTTAGCGCCCCAGACAACTAGTCCCAAAGGCAGCTCTTCGACCAATACCCGATGACGGGTGCTCAAATCTTCAAGCAGATTTTTTGATTTACGATAGGCTGTTTCCGTAGCACTGAGCTTTTCGCTATACTGCCCCGACAGGGCGGCCACCACAAAGGCCGCCACATTAAATAGCCCTAACGAAAGTAAATCCTGAAAATGCGAAAAACTTGGACTGAGGACAATTACGAAAGAATAGAGCCCACTAGTAGCCAATGCCAGCTCGGTAGCTGGTCTTACACCCGCCTCCAATCCATAAAGCAGAACATTCACCAACAGCAGTAGTAAAAAAAGAGACTGGGCCGACTGAAGCCCCCAGAATAAAAAACACAACAGGACACTATTCAAAAGATTGATCAGGAAGATGAGGTTTCTATTTTCGATTTGAAATTGCAGTTGAAAAAACTGCGCGCCCAAACCGACAAAGCTCACCCCCAGTAATGTCAGACTCATTCGGTCGGATTGAAAGGTGGGGTTAAAAATAAGATTGGCCACCGCCAATGCCAAAATAATCAAGAATACGAAGGTCCGAGCTACCGTTAAGCTATCCGGCAAACTGTAAACAGTCTGCGCCTTAGCCACTGATTGTATCTCCAAGGCTGAAAACAGGCAGGTACATCGCGACAACCAGTACTGCGATTGATACACCTAGAACAATCATCAGAAGAGGTTCGATCATGGATGTTAGGGCCTTAACCGCATTTTCAACTTCATCTTCATAGAAATCGGCAACTTTTCCCAGCATTTGATCCACCGAACCGGATTGCTCCCCAATGGCTACCATTTGAGTTACCATTTCAGGTATTAGTTTCTCTTTACTCATGGGAGCCGCTAAAGGACGTCCCTGTAAGACCTGATCTTTGGTCCGCAACAGGGCCTCTTCCAAAGCATAATTTCCTGAGGTTCTGGCGGAAATCTCAATGGATTCGATCAGTCCTACGCCTGATGATAATAGAGTTGAAAGTGTACGAGTCATGCGGGCCACGGATGATCTAAGAACTAAATCACCGAACAAAGGCATCCGGATAATCGTGCCGTCAAAAACCTTTTTCCCCTCGTCCGTTTTAATGTATTGAAGAAACGCGTAGGGTCCTCCAAACATAACCCCTATGTATATATACCAGTTCCTTTTCATGTTCTCGCTAAGATCAATCACCATTTGCGTAAGCCCCGGTAGCTCCTTTCCGCTGGCCGCAAAAACTTCTTGAAGCTTCGGAACCACAAACCATAGAATTCCCGAAATCACGAGCAACGCAAAAATGATAATACCAATCGGCAGAACCAAGGCACCCTTAACCTGCGCTTTGATTTTTTGGTTTTTCTCAATGTAAACGGCCAGTCGGGTCAGAATTTGATCCAGAATACCCGCTTCTTCACCGGCTTCAACGAGGTTGCAAAACAAGCGATCAAATATTTTGGAGTGGTGAGATAGAGCGGTGGAAAATCTTTTACCTGTCTCCAGGTCGCTTTTAATTTGTGTCAGCGCATCCTTCAAGACACCAGGGCGGGCACCATCAATTAAAATTCGCAACGCATCCACGATCGGAATACCGGCGTTGATAAGTGTTGCCAGTTGACGAGTAAATACCTGAAGTTCCTTAGGGGGTACGGATTTGGCCTTGAAGAAGTCACTGGAAGCGAGCCCTTTCTGGGCGCCCCCACTCGCTTGAACAAGCCGCACGGGCTCAAGCTGCAAGGCTTTTAATTTTAAACGGGCGTCCTGTTCATTGTAAGCATCCACGACTCCACTTCTCACTGCCCCTGAACTATGCCTTGCCTGATAAAAGTACTTGGCCATAATTATGTATCACGCACTGAAGAGTTCAGAACCTCTTCTATAGTGGTGACTCCTCTTTTCAACTTCAGCAAGGCGCTTCTTCTTAAGGTCTTCATCCCTTCTTGTCGAGCCAAAACTCGCAACTGCTCAGCCGTTCCGTTATTCAGGATCAGCTCCTTGATCTTGTTGGACATCGTCATCAGCTCATATATCGCGATACGGCCCTTGATCCCCGTGGTATTACAGTTTGAACAACCCTGCCCCTTAAACACTTGATAATCCCGAATTTCTTCTTTAGGAACGCCGAGGTTCAGAAGTGTCTGCTCGGGCACATCAATCGGTGTTTTACAGCTTTCACAAACTTTACCGACAAGACGCTGAGCCACTATCAAATTTATACAGGAGGTAATGATATAGGGAGCGACACCCATTTCCAAAAGTCGTGTCACAGTTGAAGGCGCATCGTTTGTATGCAAGGTGCTTACCACCAAGTGACCTGTTGATGCTGCTTTAAAGGCGATTTCCGCGGTTTCCAAGTCACGGATCTCTCCCACCATGATGATATCAGGATCTTGACGAAGGAAGGCTCTAAGAGTTGTCGCAAATGTTAAGCCGATATCACTGTTCATTTGAACTTGGTTAATTCCTTCCAAGTTGAATTCGGCAGGATCTTCAGCCGTGCTAATGTTCACATCAGTGGTATTGAGTTCAGCCAAGGCGGAATAAATAGTTGTCGTCTTACCAGACCCAGTGGGGCCCGTAATTAACACCATTCCTTGAGGCAAGTGAATATTGGACTGAAACAATTTTAATTCCTCTGGCTCAAACCCTAATTTCGTCATATCAAGCTGAAGATTCGACTTGTCCAATAAGCGCAGTACGATCTTTTCGCCCCATAGGGTAGGCAAAGTGCTCACACGAAAATCCATTTCTTTACCCTTCACCGTACGCACTTTTAGTCGACCATCTTGAGGAATGCGTTTTTCGGCAATATCCAACTTGGACATGATCTTGATACGAGCGCCAATTGCAGAGGCCGTACCCGCCGGGGGAGACGCCGATTCAATCAAATTGCCGTCAATACGGAATCGTACACGATACCGTTTTTCATAGGGTTCAAAGTGAATATCAGCGACTTTTTTTCGAATGGCTTCGGCCAATACCGCATTGACGAACTTCACAATGGGCGCCTGGGAGTTTTGATCATCAATGACTTCGGCCGTGGAAATATCCTTTTCATCGAGACCGTCCTCGTCCTCCATGGCACTTAGGTTTTGTTTTGCCAGGTTTCCGCCATAGTAACGGTCTACGGCCCCCAGCACTCCCATCTCTGTGGCGACAACCGGCTGAATTTTCAGTCTTGTCAGAAAGCGCATGTCTTCCCGAACTGTGACCTGAGTGGGATCAGCAAATGCAACCACCAATGTCTGGCCGGCCTTTTGAAGAGGAATCAATAGATTTTTTTCACAGAATTCCCGGGCCACCAGCTTCAAAACTTGTGTATCAATCTCGAATGTCGAAAGATCCACCCCCGGGAGGCCGTAAACCTTCTCCATCGCTTCCAAAATTTGTTTGTCTTTGACAAAACCTAAACTGATTAAAGCTTGAGTAAAGCGCGTTCCATTTTTCTTTTGCTCTTCGAGGGCTAGCGCCATTTGATCAGGTTTAATTAGACCTTGTTTAACTAAAAGATCGCCGAGCTTGATTGACATGACGATATTCTAACGAGAACGTTTCAATTAGGTAATGAGACCTTGGTCGAGATTATGTAAAAACTCCTTAGACTTTGCTTCGCTGACCGACAATGGGCTTTCCAATCTCTGTCCGGCCTCGGACCACCAGGCCCATTCGATTTCCACGGGTCTGATACCAAGAAGATGGGCTCTGTGCGCCTCTTCCTGGAGGTAAGCGTGCGGGTCACCTTCAAACAGATCCATAAAAATAGAGTCTGAACTCATGAAATTGAAATAGGCAATGTCCTGAAGTGAATCCTTTTTGTGATTAAGATTAATAGCATTAAAAAGTAGCCCACCGTTCTGAGGGCGGAGGGTCAGATCGTTTGTCAGAACCGTGTCGATATTCACCCCGATCAACCGTCTATTCAGAAAATCCTTTTCAGACTTCAAGAATTGATCATCATCACTGACCAGGCAAATTTGAGAAAAACCCAAGCTTACAGCCGCCGAAACAAGAGGCCGCACGAGAATATCCTTGGCAACAACGTAGGCCACTAGACGTAAATCCAAGGTCCGAATCCGACGGCGGATGGCGCTTTTCACCGCGATTGGGAGAATTAAATCCGGCCAGATTTTTCCATTCTTTTTCACTAGACCATCGGCGCACTCAAGCAATTGAACTCGTTCGGGCCTGGCTGGGTATAAGGAAAGCAGCTCATGGCTTCGTCCGAAGGGCCAACGGTGCAAATCAAACTGTGAGTTAGAAATGTCTTGAATGTTGGCACCATCTTCAGCTCTTTTATATTCAATCGGCCACTCGAATTTTTTTAGTATGGCCTCTGTATGAAAACTGAAGGCATCGTCAGGAAGACTCCAATCCAATACTCTGATCACAATTTGTCCCGTCGTCTTGCAAGCTCTACGTCAATTTGAATCTGCTGCTTAAGCTCATCCAAACCCGAGAATTTTCTTTCTTCGCGCAAAAATTTTAAAAAACGGACTTCAACAGTTTCTCCGTAAATTTCTCGATCAAAAAAACTGAGAATATGAGTCTCGACGACAACTCCCACTGCGGACTCTACCGTGGGTCGAATCCCAACATTAGTAATCGAATGAAAAGATTTTCCGTTCCAACTCACTTCAGAAACATACACTCCACGCTTCAGAAGCCGCCCGGCCGCATCGATCTGATTCAGGGTTGGGAACCCCAATAAGCGCCCACGCTGGTCTCCCTTTACCACTTTAGAGCGTATGCTAAAGGGTCGCCCTAAACATTGAGCCGCTCTTTCCACGTCCCCAGTCTGAAGAAGCTCTTTAATACGAGTTGTCGAGACCCGTTCGTTGTCCACCAAAACCGGAGGTATCGCTCTAAATTCAATATTATTTTTCGCGCACCAGTCCCCCAGAAGAGCAGTATCCCCTTTCCGGTCGCGACCGAATCGAAAGTCACTTCCCACCGTTAAACTCTTCAAATTCAAAAAAGGTCCCCAATACGTGTTTAGAAATTCCTCTGGTGACAGGAGGGAAAACTCTTTTGTAAATTTTTCTTCAATTAGAATATCCACTTTGTAATCTTTAAGGCGGTCGCGCCAGGTCTCGCGGTTTTCCAAAAAAATATGCGGTGTATGGGGCCTGAAAAACACCTGGGGATGGGGATCAAAGCTATAAATGCTTAAGAGTCCCCCATATTGCTGACGAAAACTCTCGGCTTGCTGAAGTAGGGCCTGATGACCCAAATGCAAGCCATCAAAATTTCCAACGGTCAGGTGAAGAAAGGGCCTATTTCCCATGGGCTTTGCCCCTGGGTCTGAATCAGGAATCTGAAGAAGTTCTAATGAGCTGGAGCAAACTTTCATAAAGATCCACTTTATCAGAATTGTTCGACTCAATCCTTGAATTTCAGCGGGACTTTGCTATGGTGCGTAACGAATGATCTCTCTATCGAGTCTTCGAGCCAAACCTTGGTGGCGACTTTTGCTGCGCAAGCAAGGCCTTATTTTCCGAATTTTTGTCTGCTGGGGCCTTGCCGTTCTTGTCATGGTGAACGACGAGAGCCGCAATTTTGATACGCGCTTTAAAATTCGAGGCGATCAAAAAGTCTCGAAGGACATCATTCTTCTGACTCTTCGCCCTGCCGATTTAAATCGTTATTACGACCCCAGGATTCAGAATCTTCTAAGTCTGAATGAATTGAGTGCTTTCACTGACAGTTTCTTTTGGGATCAAAACCTTTGGCACGAAATGCTGCGAGCCATCTTGGAGCATCAACCCCGAGCTGTTGGAGTCACGCTTTATTTCGGCGACGTTTTGGGCCCCTTGAATTTGTCTCGCCAACAAAGAGATGTATTTTTTGACCCTCGCGTCTTTTGGTCTGCCCAAGTCGGAAGCTTTGACCAATTAATCCCGCCAATTTTAGCTAACCCCTACCGCACGAATGTGGGCCATAATGAAGTTTATCGTGATGAAGACGGAATGATCCGAAAAATTATCGAAGATTGGATCGAGTTGCCTCACCTTTCGGAAAGAGTTGCGGGCAAGAGTTTTCCCGACACTCAGCATTCTCCCCTCTTTATCAACTACCGCGGTCCCAGTCGGGTCTTTGAAACGATTTCGATCAACGAAATCTTGAACCGTGAGCTTCCAGTGGATTATCTTGCCAATAAAATCGTTCTTATAGGAGCTGAAAGCGCCTCGAGCAGCCGCTTCCTTACACCCGTGGGATTGCTGACTCGTAATGAAATTATCGCTCAAATTACCGATAATATCCTCGCGAATCGCTGGATTAAAAAATACCACTTTAGTATGTACGTCCTGTACGCTCTGGTCCTGGTCCTTTTAGCCACCGCCATTGTCACCCAATATCCCCAGAGTGTCGCCTTTGCTTTCTTGTTCTGGGTGGGCTTACTTTGTGTGGCTCTATCGATTTGGCTGTTTGACAGCTTCAACATCTGGATTCCTGCGGTTTCGCCGGTGATACTGATTCTGATCGTCTGGGTGGTTTTTGTGGGCTACCAGGCCAGCAAAGTTGAGCGGCGAAACTATATGCTTGAACAGGAGCAAAAGTATCTGCAGGAGCTGGAACAACTGAAGTCGAATTTTGTAAGTCTGATCAGCCATGACTTAAAGACTCCCTTATCCAAAATCCAGGCCGTCATTGATAGACTGAAAACTCAAGACACGGCCACTCTATTTTCTGAGGACCTATTTGCTCTGGAAGGTTATAACAGCGAACTCAACCAATATATTCAGTCCATTCTGAAAGTGATGCGAGTTGAGTCCCGCGATTTTCAGCTGAACCTAATCTCCACGGACTTAAATGAACTTATTGAACAGGTCTTAACTTCCCTGAAGCCCTTGGCGGATCTGAAGAAAATCCATTTCCAGGTGGATCTTGAGCCGATGTTTCTAACGGATTTGGATCCGACTCTCATTCGTGAAGTGATTCACAATCTTATTGAGAACGCTATCAAGTACTCTCCCGAGGAAAGAGAAATTTATGTCCACTCCTTCGAGACCAATGAAGAAATCGGATTTGAGGTTCGCGACCAAGGCGAGGGAATACCACCCGAAGATCTTTCCCGAATTTGGGGAAAGTTCGTACGCGGAAGTGGCCAGTCGCTAAAAAGCAAGGGTTCTGGCTTGGGGCTGTACTTGGTTAAGTATTTCGTAGAACTTCATGGGGGACGCGTGGCCTTGCAAAGCGAAGTGGGGCAAGGTACACAAGTGTCATTCTATCTACCACTCAACTCGGAAGGTGTTGGATGAAAACAGTAATGAAAACTTTAATCGTTGACGATGAGGCTGAGCTACGTCGAAGCGTGGCTTCTACGCTTGAGAGCATCAACCTTGATGTCTCATTTCAAATTGAAGAGGCCGTCAATGGCCTCGAAGCTGTCGAGAAGATTAAATCGGAACCCTATGACCTTGTGCTTATGGATGTTCGCATGCCAGAGCTTGATGGCTTACAGGCTCTTTCTCAGATTAAAGAGCATGACCCGCGAACCTTTGTGGTGATTATGACGGCCCATTCGAATCTTAAAGATGCTATTGTGGCCATCAAAGAAGGCGCTTACGACTACCTTGAAAAACCGGTTAAATCCGAAAAACTTGTCGAGATCGTCACCAAAGCTTTGGAAGCCCGCGAAATGGTCTCTTCTTTGGCTTTGTCCAATCCGGTTTTTGATGATGACGTGGAAACCGAATTCGTCGGCAACACACAAAAAATGAAGGATGTATTTCAACTTATCTATAAACTTTGTAAAGTAGATACGACGGTCATGATTCGTGGAGAAAACGGGACCGGCAAGGAGCTTGTCGCACGTGCCATCCATTACAACTCCCCTCGTAAAAAAGGCGGGTTCATCGCCATTAACTGCGGAGCCATTCCCGATAGCCTAATTGAGAGTGAACTCTTCGGTCATGAAAAGGGGGCCTTTACGGGGGCCATTGAACGAAAACTAGGTAAATTTCAAGCCGCTAACAATGGCACTCTTTTCTTAGATGAAATCGCCGAGCTAAAGCCTGAAATGCAGGTCAAGCTGTTGCGGGTCTTACAAACAAAAAAGTTCACTCCTATTGGTAGCAATCGTGAAATGAAAGTTGACACACGAATCATCGCTGCCACCAATCGAAATCTGGAAAAGATGATGGAGGAAGGGTCTTTCCGAGAAGATTTGTTTTACCGATTAAATGTGATGCCTATCTTTCTTCCGCCCCTAAGAGACCGTTCGGATGACATCGAGCCTCTGGCCAATTACTTTATCAAAAATTTCTCAAAGACTCATGGCCGTGTCCTGAATGGCTTAAGCCCCGAAGCTCTAGCTGCTCTTAAAAAGTATGACTGGCCGGGAAATATCCGCGAACTGGAAAATGTGATTGAACGTTGCTTTATACTCGAATCAAGCCCAATTATCACTTTAGGCTCCATCCCGGATGAAATTAAGAACTATAAATCTACACGAGAGATGTCCATGGGTTATTCTGGCCCGCTGGACTTCGACTCTTTCAAAGAAGAGATGGAAAAGGAATTCATCGTCAATGCCTTGAAAGCGAATGGCGGCCGGATCAACCAAACTGTGGCCCAGGCTAATATTCCTAAAAACACATTGTTACGAAAAATTCGAAAGTATGGCATTAATGTCAGCGAGTTGAAATAGCAATCTCAGTCAAGGTCAATGTCAAGGGTACGCATACAGTTGTGATGACCCAATGGGCACTGTTTATGACCGTGAAGACCGCAGGGTCGACACGACATTCCCTCTTTTTCAAAAATCCGCGTACTGCGAGCCCAGGGCCTGTAGCCAAACTCCAAGACGGTCGGGCCGAAGATGCTGACCACGGGCACTCCCATAAGCGCTGCCATATGACTTGAAGATGAGTCATTACCAATAACAAGTTTTGCACGATGCAAGATAAGCAAACTTTCCAACAAAGAGCTTTTACCGCATAGGTTCTGGGCGCCTGGAATCTGGGAACTGACCTCCTCCCCCAAACTTTTCTCTTCGGGTCCGCCCATGATAATAACTTTTTCTCCCTTAGCCGAAAG
>CAZETK010000016.1:6498-26212 GCA_964515195.1 uncultured Pseudobdellovibrionaceae bacterium | reverse complement strand
GTTTTACGTACTTTTCTTTGGGCCATCTCTTGGTCGCCCAAACACTTCCTGGGAACAAAGCTGTAAAATCACTTAATGGAAATTTTGTAGAAATCTTGAGTTCAGAGGAAAGCTGTTTGACCACTTCCTGCGACAAAGCCTGGTGTGGGTCAGCCCACTCTGGCGGAGGCGGCAAGTAACCCTGCTTATTCTTGACAATAAAGTGATGGGCTGGCGGTAAGCTCTGCCACAAAGTTTGTAACTCTGAAGACTCATCCTTGATCAAAGAAATTAACCGTAGGGCTTCTGGGTATTGGCCGGGCCATTGCCTTCGTTTGTGAAAGACAAGATAGTTCCATGGCTTCTTAAAACTAATTTTTGTTTTTGCCGTAAGCCCTGCGCAAAACAGAACGGTTCGAAATGACGTATGAGGCGAAATCAAGTAGTTCAAGTCAAATGACCTCAGTGCGGCCTTGACCTGACGATAACTTTTGGAATTCCCTTTTTGCACTTCCCAACCATGGTCCACCAGTTTCAAGCGAAGCAAGGGAGTTCCGATTCCTTTTCGACAGACAAGCCCGATGGGCACCCCGGGGTCTATTTTCCGAAGCCAGTGCAAAAGCGGGATGGATAAAAGCAGATCACCCAGAAAGGCTGTCTGGACGACTAAATTTAATTTCGGTTTGGAGCTCCTGCTTGTGGAGCTGCCGTTCGAGGGCGTTAATGATGTCATCGAGTTCCACCAGATCGTAACACATCACAGGTTTGTGGCAAGTCCTCTTCCAACAAGGACCGCAGGAGGCTCGTGTGAGAATTTTTTCACCCCTTCCATAGAGTTCGATTTCCTGCGGGCAGGTTGGCCCAAACCAAGCGATTGTGGTTTTTTTCTGGGAAATCGCCATGTGCAGGCCCAAGCTATCACCTGTAATCACCGCATCACAAGCGGCAACGCTGGCAAGCCCATCTCGCAAGCCAAGCTCTGTAGGACTTTGAACCACATCCACTCCAGAAGCGATTTGCTGGTTCCGAAACGTGTCTTCGGGCCCTCCCAAAAGGACTATGCGATATTGAGATTTCTTTTGAAGACGACGAATCAGCTCGCGGTGATTTTCGATCGAAAGTTTTTTAGCGGAAATGGTGGCTGCACAGCCCGTATTGATTCCCACTACTAGTTTTTGCCCGTTCAGGCTCCACTTTTGCCATCGTTCATATTGCAATTCTTTTTCATCATTTGCGAGAGGCAAATTGTAGTCATCTTTCTGATAGTCCAACTCTAGCGCTTCACAGATTAACTGAATCTCTGTTTTAGAGTTGATGACAAATTTTTTATCGTCGTTCAACCCCAGTTCCCAAAGTTCAGTTGCCGCAGGTGTGGCCGGGTGAATAACCCCATGTTCGTCCGCGATAAAACCATAGATCTTGCGCGCCTTCGTCCGGCGCAAAACGCCTGTAGCAAGGATGGACTTGTCCACAACAAGGGCCACATCAAAGCGAAGGGCTGACAGTTGAAGTAAGTCCCGTTCCGAGGTGGTCAAGATGCGAAAGATCTCAGGTTGACCTTTCAGCAGGTGATGCGCGGGAGCTTCCGTCACCCAAGTGATCTGGGCTCTGGGATACTTTCTTAAAATCGGATTTATCAAAGCAGTACTTCGAACTACGGCCCCCAACGCACCTAAGTGAACGAGAAGAATCCGTAACCCTCGCTTTTGATAATGGGGACACTCAACATGGCAGTGGTGATTCTTACCACAGGGTTTGTAACCGTTAAAATGTAGACAATCCGTTTTGTAGCCCACTCTTCCATTTTACTCAAAAACTGATACGAATGACGAGGGACAGTGATAGAGACCTAGGGTTTTCCTGGTTGATAGTCTATGATTTCTGAGACAATAGTCCCGATCTTGATTTTGGATTCAATTCGGAGAGGGACTTTCCGCTCATCATCGGAAAGCCAAATATAAATATCACCAACCGGCTTGAAGGCCCCTTTAACGGTGATTTCAGGTTTAATTTTAATCGCCTTAATCTTACCGATATCGGTGTTTATCGTTTCACGCTCTACAACACGCCCCGAGAACACTAAGTTTTCACCGTCGTCAGCCACGCGGAAAGAATAGGTCTTACCGTCACGCCATTGGAACAGTCGCATATAGAATATCACACTGAAGACGTTCTGAGAGTACGGTAGAATCTCCCACTCTTGAACTTTCTCTTCCGGTCCCTTTTTCTTGGTTACTTTTTTTTCTTCGTATCGGGCCTTCATTGCTTGAAAATCAAAATATGAACGGGCTTCACGCAACTGGCCTGATTCTTTGACGTGCAGGGTGAAAAGTCTTGGCAGCCAATGTTCGAAATCAATTAAGGTCACCACCTTGTCATCAACTTTATAAACAGAATCAAAAAGACTGGCCGATTTAACTTCAATCACGAACTGATAAGCCTTTCGTTCATTAACTTCCACGAATGGCAGAGTCGAAAGTGTCATGTGTCCGGCGGTGATGCGGAAGAAATTGTAATAGACTTGATGAACAATTTTTTCACCCACGTTAAACGGATCATGCTTCGGTCGACGACCATCAAACCCTTCCCGGTCTTCAATGGTCGGAGGAGCCACTTCCACGGCAGCCGGCGGTTGCTGATTTTTTTTAACTTGAGAGGATTTGCTTTTGGCAGGCTTCTTAACGGCTTTTTTCTCGGTCTTCAGAAGAGGCGGAGGTGCTGGATCATTTTTGCTGGACTTTCCAGGTTTGGCTTCGTTAGTTTGAACTTCTTCAATTTTGATCTTATTATCCAACTCGGATTGAAGCTTAAGGTCCTCTTCTTTCTCGTATTTCATGAATGAGCTGCACCCGGAAACCAAGGAGCTAATCAGAGTTAGATTTATCAAAATCCGCAAGAATAACACCGTCTA
This sequence comes from uncultured Pseudobdellovibrionaceae bacterium, assembly GCA_964515195.1. Classification (GTDB taxonomy): domain Bacteria; phylum Bdellovibrionota; class Bdellovibrionia; order Bdellovibrionales; family Bdellovibrionaceae. Next base: position 23,322 of record CAZETK010000016.1, on the reverse strand, counting down.
TTCAGCCTTTCCACTTCCAACGTCTGTGGACCCACATCCATTGTTTTGGATATCTTCGCACAACTTCCTCAACCTTGTCCGTATAAATTTGCGTTAGCTCCTGAATCGCCTGATCACGATTCTCACGCGACCCCAATCTTTCGTCATAGAAAAAAGGCTTGTCAAAAACCACATGAATCTTTCCGTCTTCGTTTTCATAGGAATAAATCGGAGCAACGGGAGATTTTGTCTTCAGGTGAAAAAGGGCCAGTCCATAGGCTGTACCCACAGGCCGGTTAAAAAACCGGGCTTCAATCCCATATGGGCGACCCATATGTTGATCCAGTACAAATGCGACAAGGCCATTGGCTCGCAGAGCCTTCAAGATAGCAAAGGGCGTCTTCTCACCGTGAGGCTCAATAAACTTAACACCTTGAGCCCCCCGAATCGAGAACCATAAATCATTCAACCAGGGAGACCTGAAAAACTTTGTTATGATACTCACATCGTAACCTTTACGAGCGACAATGTTGCCCAATACATCACCATGAGCCAAATGCAAAGTCAGCAGCAAAACTCCCCGCTTTACTTCTAAAGCTTTTTTCAGATTATCTTCACCGTGAAAAACAACCTCACGCCTAATCCAATCATCCGTGATAGACGGAATCAAAAAAAATTCCGCTAAATTTTCTGTAAGCATATAGACCGATCGACGACCGACCTTTATGCGCTCGGCCTCAGACCATTCGGGAAAAGCTATTTTTAAATTACTAAGAACTACGTTTCTGCGAAAGCGAAAAACATCAAACCACAAAATCCCCAAAGGCCGGCCTAAGGCGCGGACCCAATGACGAGGCCAAGGTCTTAGAATAATATTAATGATTCGAATCCACCAACTCATTGACTGTCTTATCCCAATAGTTTTGCCATTCCTTTTCGTCTACCAACTGTGACTCAATATCCATGACGGCCCAGTCGTGAGGACGAGCCGCGAATTTTCGAATTTTTCCTTCATCTTTTTCAGTCGTCACTAGCATTTCAAAGTTTTGTCGGCCCATTTCGGCTTCAACATAACCAACATCCATGGACGTATAGTCATGATGGTCTCGATAGAAAAAAGTTACAGCGGAGGTTCCCGGAAAATGCTTTTTAAAGAATTTTTCAAATTGAGTCGGGTTCCCAAGAGCGCAAACCAATCCAACGCGCTTAAACTTTTGTTCGACCACCTGTCCGTCAAATGTTCTAAGACGACAAAACTTTGTGGTGGTACGGAACACAGGTTTATCAGAGGGAAAGAGACTGCGTAGATCTTCAACCAGTTTGGGATCTACCAGCTCGACACGAGAAAGGAAAATCGCGTCGGCCCATTTAAGAGCCCCCATCCCTTCCCGCAGCTTTCCTTCTGGCAAAGGTTGTAGATCACCGGCCCGAGTGGCATCTATCATAACTCCATTCCAGTCCTTTTTGAGTTTATGATGCTGAAATCCATCATCCACTAAAATAATATCTATGTCTGGCTCGGCAGCGGCCATCTGTGCGGATTGAAGTTTTGATGGGCCTGTATAAACACTTAACTGTGGATTTTTAATTTTGTAGACGCTGGCTTCATCGCCATAACGTGTGGGGTCTTTGGCATCGCGAAGGCTTAACTCATGGCTTCCTTTAAGAGAAGCCAGATAGCTTCTCACCACCACAGCTGGACGCAACCCCCGTTTTTCCAAATCTTTTACAAGACCTAATACGAAGGGTGTCTTCCCCGTACCGCCCACCGTTAGATTCCCAATGGAAATAACGGGTTTTCCAACAGAAATCGACTTCTTGATTCCTTTTCGATAAATCTCTCGATGAAGGCTCGCCAGACTTCCGTATAAAAGTGAAAGGGGGCGTAACAGTCGCCTCATGTCAGATACCTCGAAAGGACTTCCACTACCCGTTGTGTGGCTCCTTTGTCGCCCAACTTGGATTTTAAAAGGCTCAATTTTTTCACCACTGGCTGCTGCGACTCTGGGTGGGAAATCCAATTATCCAATAGACTATAAAGTTCGTTATCTGTGGCCTGCCATTGAAACCTTTCGGGCACAACTTCGTCTTCCAGTATTAGGTTCACAAGCCCAAAATAACCACGCACTAAAAGTTTAGCTAATACAGCCGTGATAGCACTTGTACGGTACATAATGACCATCGGCTTTTCTTGAAGTCCGACCATCAAAGTGGCCGTTCCAGATGCGGCCAAAATCCAATCCGTCAGCATAATCATTTCATTGGGATCTGATTTCAGAATCTGGTAAGGAAAACGAAAATCCTCTAGGTATTCCAGCAACTGTTCCCGCTCGACCGTTGGCGCTCCCAAAATGACAAGCTTCAGGTCGGGATGTTTTCTCATTAACCGAGCTGCCACACGCAACTGTTGGGGAAAAATGTTCTTCAACTCACCCTTGCGACTTCCGGGCATTAGACCCAACACTTGATCATTTGGTTGAATTCCGAATCGGCTTCGCTGATATTTACGATAGCTGGGATCCAGAAACTTATCATCAAAATCATCTAACAGGGGATGCCCAACAAATTCGTATGGAACCTGGTGTTTCTGGTAAAAAGGAACCTCAAACGGAAATAACAACAACACCTTATCGCAATATTTTTTAATGGCATGGATCCGATTTTTCTTCCACGCCCAAACCTGCGGTGAGATGTAATAAACAACTTTCAAACCGAGTGCGTGAAGCTTCTTCGCAAGCCGAAGATTGAAGCCAGGATAGTCCATAACGACTACGACCTGAGGTCTGCGTTTTTGGGCCTCTTCCACCAAGCGGTCAAACACAGCCTTCAGCTTGCTGTATTCTGAAAGCACTTCAGAAAGACCGACAACTGCCATTTCTTCAGATTTTCCTAATCGCTCGAAACCAGCTTTTTCCATTTCCAGGCTGCCAACACCAAAGGCTTTGATTTTTAAACCCTTGTTCTTCCACTCTTGGAGAATCTTCAAAGCATAGTGACAGCTTGAGGCTTCCGCCGCCACCATCAAAACTGACGTTTCTTGTGAATCTAATTCGACCATTTCTCAATCCATGACAAAGCTCGAAGCCCATCTTCACCGGTCACAACCGGAATCCTATCCTCTAGAATGGACCGCGCAAAGGAATCTGTTTCTTGGCTTAAGGCATCCTGCTTTTCAACAGTCCATGTCTTAATGGCCACAGGTTCTTTTTGTCCTGGAGTGGCCTGATGATGCTGTATCTCCATCGTGCCCAGATGCGCCCACAGAGTTTGGTCTTTCTGAATAAGCTGAATGGATCGTTGAGGTACAACACTGATTCGACTGGCAGTCATCGCCGCCCGCTGGCCATTTTCAAGTTCCAAGTGGACTTCCGCCCAATCCCAAGTTGATGTAAACACTTTTCTTTTTTCCACATGAGCGGATTTTATTTCCGACTTCGATAGCCAAAGAACCAAATCCACATCGTGGATCATTAGGTCGTGAAGAACACTGACATCGGCAGCACGTGTTTTGAAGGGACCTTCCCTTCGTAGAATGTAATATTCCGGCTGAATACTGCATTTCAAAACTTCGTGGAGTGTAGGATTAAACCTCTCCACATGGCCAACACCTAACTTCAAATTATTTTGTCGTGCTAAACGAACTAACTCTTCTGCCTGCGAGAGCTCGGCAGCCATCGGCTTTTCCACATTGACATGAATTCCGTTTTGCAAGCACCACTTGGCCAGCTCGTAATGGGCCTGGGTACTCGCCGCAATGGTCACCAGATCCACTTTCCCTTTAAGTTGATCGATGGACTGGAAGTCCTGAACTGATAAATCCTGAGCCACTTGTTGGGCCCGCCTGGGATTGGCATCAAAAACACCTACGAGTTCGGCGAGAGAGGAGTTTTTGTACTTTTGTGCATGAAAATAGCCTAAATACCCCACTCCTAATACAGCCGCCCTCAGTTTTTTCATTCTTCTGCCTCTCCTCCACTTTCTGCCTTAGAGCCTCGAGCAATGGCAATGCCTCGCTTTGAACTCTTAATGAAATGGATGAAGTATTCAATATCAGGAGTCATCAGACACTCACTTTGAATGCGAGCCATAGCTTCTTCCATGGTTCCTTTGCCCATAATCACGATACGGATCGCTTTATGAATATTTTGAACATCTTCCCGTGAAAATCCCTTGCGTAAAAGTCCCACCTTATTTGTGGCCCGCACGAGCGCCCAATTTCCATGGGCGCGTGAAAAAGGAAGAATATCCTTATTCACCACAGAGCTTCCAGCCACAAAGGCGTTTTTTCCCACCTTTGTAAATTGATTGAAGGCGCAAACCCCACCAATCACAACATTGTCTTCAATCTCGCAATGACCTCCAAGATGAGTATCATTGGCCATGACAACGTTGTTGCCGATTTTACAATCATGGCCGACGTGAGTGTAGGCCATAAAATAGCAGCTATCTCCCACCACTGTTTTTCCGTCGCCTTTGGATGTGGCCAAATTGACTGTTGAAAACTCACGAAAAACATTGTGACTTCCGATAATCAACTGAGTGGGTTCTCCCTTATAAGAGATGTCTTGGGGAGGACCCCCAATAACGGCTCCTGGGCTGATATGATTGTGCTCTCCGATTTCAAGAATCCCGTAACGGCTTCCCACAGTCGTATGACCTTCGATAAAGGTGCCGCGCCCGATTTTGACTTTTCCTTGAATCAGACAATAAGGCCCGATTTCCACATCGGGCCCTAATTCCACATCCGCTGATAAAACGCTGGTTGGATGGACTTTAGCTGACATTTTTCACTTCTTTGTCGTATGACTACTTAGTTTTTTCGAATGCCTTGATCACTTTGTCAGTCAGATCATGGGCGGGGTCGGCGAAAAGCACCATGGGTGAGTTTTCCAAAACATAAGTGTAGCCACCTTCTTTGGCCACTACGTCGATAGCTTTCTTCATTTTTTCCAAAATGGGTTGAGTCAGATCACGCTCTTTTTTCTGGATTTCCATTTGGTTTTTATTCAAAACCTCACGATATTTCATCATCTCTTCTTGCAACTCACCCTGACGCCGAGCCAATACTTCTTCTGAAAGAACGGACTTTTTCTTTTCCAAGTCATCATTCATCTTTTTCAGATCGGCTTCTTTTTTTTGAAGGTCCTTTTTTCTTTTTTCAAACTCCCCTTCTAATTCTTTTTTCGCTTTCTTGCCGGCAGATGTGGCCTGCACGGCTCGCTGCATATCCACAACTCCAATTTTTGTTTCAGCCGCAAAAGCAAAGCTCGTCATAAAAAGTAGGGCCAATAAAGTTTTATTAAACATTCCGCGCTCCTTTAAGTCCCCTAAAAGGGAGTTCCAATTGAAAATTCAAATACTGATGGTTCATGATACACACGATCGCGTTTGATAGGAAACCCCCATTCAAAACGCAATGGGCCAAGAGGCGAGAACCAGCGAATCCCAAAGCCCCAATCCGAGTACAACTTGTCCGCGATGAGTTCGTCTTCAGCCATTCCCACATCATAGAAGGCCACACCATACATGTCAGCTTCTCGAATCAAGGGAAACATGAGTTCTGTTTGATAAAGCACTTGCTGCTCGCCCCCATAAACCCGGAAGGCCTTAATGCGAGCATCTTCGGGACTCAAGCCTTGTTCGGTTTGATAGCGGTTCTCTAAGAGCTTTGACTGCTTTCGGCGCCCCACGGTGGCGTATCGATAGCCTCTCAAGCTATAGGGTCCGCCCAAAACATAAAGTTCATTAAAGGGAGGCTGTTCACCACTTTCTGTGGGGCCAATGCGCGCATAAGAAAGCGAATTTCTCCAGACCACATCCCAAAATAGGCTCTTGAAGAAGCGATAATCGGCTCCGGCCCGATAGTAATCCAGGTTACCGCCCAGAAGCCCCGAATGGGAGTAGGACACTCGAGAGTAAATTCCTTTTGAGGGGCGCCAGCGATCATTGCGCGTATCGTACTCTAAAAAAACTCCGACAAGTCCGGCTTCCCCATTAGCCGTATTCAAGGGAAACAGGTCAGGGTCTGTCAAAAGATCACCATCAGAGTCATGCACCTCTTTGAGTTTTGCTTTCGAAAAGGTGTAACTCATACCCGCTCGCAAATATTCACCTACTGGATGGTTGGCAAAAACGCTTGCTCCTGTTTTATTCTCGTCATAATCAAGACGACCAGAGGTATCAGTCTGAAAAACCCGACCTCCTACGGCCCAATCGGTGTCATTATAGTAAGGTTCTGTAAAACTTAAATCGTACTGAGAGTATTCGTCGGACAATTGCAAGCTGACACCCAGATTTTGTCCTAAACCACGGAAGTTGGTTTGCTGAACAGAGCCCTGCAATGCAAAGCCACTGGAAGTACTATAACCAGCTCCGATCTGAATTTGACCCGTATTTCTTTCTTTCACAGAGATTTCGACATCCATAACGTCAGGCTGACCCACCGGGGTCGAAGTCTTAAAGTTGACCTCTTCAAAAAAACCTAAACGCTGAATATTCTCGAGGGATTGACGCCGTCGGGTTTCATTGTAAAGCTCACCCTCTTTGATCTTCAATTCTCGGCGAATCACCTTGTCCCGCGTTTTTGTATTTCCAACGGTTGTAAATCGACCGAACCGAACCTTGTTACCTTTATCAAATTCAAAAACTAAGTCTACAATCCGGTCTTGGTCATTAAACCGTGTTCTAGGAATAACGTTGGCGTAGGCATAGCCCAAATCCCCGTACAAAGCTTGTAGACTTCCTAAATCCTTTTGAAGAACATCATAGGCGAAGATCTCATTGTTATCGATCTCCGCGGTTTCAAGCAGTTTCTCTGTCGAAAACAACAAGTCCCCTGCGAATTCGACGCTTCCGACTTTGTACTGCTCGCCCTCTTCAACACGAATTGTGATGTAGATGCCAAGGCGGTCCGGCGTTAGGGAGACTTGCGGTCGATCCACCTTTGCCTTAACGTACCCCTGATTGTAATAAATAAAGCGAAGAATCTGCGTGTCACGCTCGAAGGCATCTTGCTTAAACTGCCCTGAGTTACTAAGCGCTGTGAAAAAACCTTCCTCCTTGGTCATCATCCGGCCCTTGAGATAGGCATCAGAAAGTTTCTGATTGCCGATGAAGTGAATTTTTTTAACCTTCACTTTTTCCCCTTCATCCACAGCAAAGCTCAGGTTAACCCGATCGCCATCGTCGATCTTGGTGATGGTGGGTTCAATTTTCGCCAGATAATAGCCCTTATCCTCATAAAGCTTCAGCATCTTGTCCAAGGCGTCTTTCAGTTTGGCCCGATTGAAAATCTCGAAAGTCTTAAAACCACTGGCCTGGCGAAGCTCATCCTCTTTAAGCTCCTTGTTCCCAGTGAAGGTGATGTCGGCCAGAACGGGCTTCTCGACAACATTGTAAGTCAGAACTCCTTTTTCAAAAGTCACATCCACTGTTTCAAAAAATCCAGCATCGTAAAGAGACAGGATATCCTCACGGACTTTATCGCGATCCAAGGGCCGACCTGTTGGATGACTGATACGATTTAAAACGGCGTCTTTTTCAAGTCGTTTCTGACCCTTTACTTGAATTTCGCGAACTTCTCCCGTGGCTAAAATCCCACTACGTCGACTTCCATTCGACCGTGAAGATTTCTGGGTGTTTTTTGAAGTCCCACGAGGTTTCGGCACGAGTTTCTTTTGGGCTGGACGAAGCTTGACGTCTTGCGCAAGCGAATAGGGCGACCAACCCAACATGATTCCAAGAATAAGGACTATCGAGGGGAGCTTGCTCTGTGGCTTCATCAAAAAAAGTTAGTCCTTTCAAAGGCTTGTCGAAAAATAAGCGAAATCGTATCTAAGAAATACTCAGGCGTCAACGAAGCCAATGACCATCCTGCAATTTCATTCGACGAGGAAATCGCTTGGCCATGTTTTCATCATGGGTCACCACAATTAACGCAGCACCTGTTTCTTTTTGCAGTTCAAATAAAAGCTGTTGAACATTGGCACTGTTTTGACTGTCAAGATTGCCCGTTGGCTCATCCGCCAAAATCAATGCTGGTTTTTTCACCAAAGCGCGCGCCAAGGCTACCCGTTGACATTCGCCGCCGGAAAGCTGGGTGGGGTAATGGTTAAGACGGTCGGATAAACCGATGCGATTTAAAAGCTGACGAGCATGGGCCTCATCCCCACTTTCGTTCATAATCCAATACGGCATCATCACATTTTCTAGTACTGTAAATTCGTTCAGCAGATGGTGATACTGAAAAATAAAACCTAACTTTCGGGACCGAAACGCCGACACTTCATCATCCGACATTTCATGAATGGGTTTGCCTTCAAATTCAAGCTGCCCCTGATCCGGACGATCCAATGTTCCTAAGATATGCAAAAGAGTACTCTTTCCAGAGCCCGATGCGCCCGTAATGCAAATGGCCTCACCCGCCATCACATCCAGACTGATGCCTTTTAGAATCTCTAGTTTTCTTTCATCCGTCGAGAAGGCTTTACGGATATCCGCAGCCCTCAACAAAATACTATTCATAGCGAAGCCCCAATGCCGGTTGCCGTCTGGCCGCCCGATAAGCAGGAATGAGTCCCGCCAATAAGCTCAGTATCCACGTAGTGGCCGCAATTGCAAGAAGGTCGACCCAACGAACACTCAAATCAATCTGATCAATTTTGTAGACGGTGGCGTCTATCAGTCCCCATTTGCTTTGGTAGAATTTCAAAAATTCAGAAGACAGCCACCCTAAAAAAAGTCCGAATATCAAACCGGCCGTTCCCAAGGCCAAACCCTGCACGCTGAAAAGGACCATCACTTGCCGCGAGCGAAATCCCATGGACTGCAATACGGCGATATCAGTGGCTTTCTGCAAAGTCTGCAAAAGAAGATTAGAAGCCACAGAAAACATCGCAACAACCACTAAGATCAGAACCACAAAGAAAATCACACGCCTTTCGATCTCAACAGCCACAAAGGTGTTTTCATGTTCGGTTTTCCAATCACGCACCCAATATGGAGCCCCCAGTTCAGCCACCAGTGTTGAAGCCATCTGCGAAGCCTGAGTCAAATCAGTGGTCTTCAAAATCAATCCACTGTATCGCTTCCCGACTTCTGCGAGACGCTGGACTTCTGCAATGTCTCCGACAATCAGGCGCTCATTCCAATCGTATTTACCCAAATCCAGAATACCCGCAATTTTATATTGCCCAACCGTTCGATGGTAACCAGCCGTTTCAAGATCCGCAAAACGTGGCACGACAATCGTGATCACATCTCCGACGGCCTTACCCAGCCTGGCCGCCAATTCATTCCCAATTAGAACTTCTGATTTTTCGAGCTTGGCTTGCTCTTGAGTCCGAAAACTCAGGGTCCCCTGTTCCAATCGGTTTTTAAGATTCATGACGTCCTGGAAGCTTTTTGAATCCAAGCCTTGCAGCAAAATTCCCTGCACCTGCCCCTGGGCTGCCACAACACCTTCCACAGTTAAAAAAGGAGTGCCCGCCACAATCCTTGGTTCAATGGACTTAAGACGATCTAGGAAGTCAGGCCAAGGCTCTAAAGTGGAGGAACGGTTAATGGCCGTTAAGTGTCCCCGAACATCTGTTAATGACTGCTGAAGCGTCTTTTCATAACCCGACATAAAGGAAAGGGCGACATACAAGACCGCCACCCCCAAGGCCAATCCCCCCAGGGCAAAAAGGCTCGCTTTGGCTGACAGAGCTTGTGAATTCCAGAAGAATCGCCTGAGAATCAAAAGCTCAAGCTTCACTAGCTGGCCCCGCCACTGTTGGAATTAGGACCCGTATTATGAGCTTGCTCCTTCAAATAAGACATGATGAATCCATCCAGTTCACCATCCATTACGTCCTGCACTTGATTTGTTTCAAAATCAGTTCGGTGATCTTTTACCATCTGATAGGGGTGCATAACGTAAGAACGGATTTGGGAGCCCCATTCGTTGGCCTTTTTGGTTGCGTTCATCGCATCTTTTTCAGCATTACGCTTTTCAACTTCTTTTTCATAAAGAGCTGCCTTCAACATTTTCAAAGCCTTCTCGCGGTTTTGAATCTGTGAACGTTCCATTTGGCATTGAACTACGATACCCGTGGGAATATGGTGCATGCGAACCGCCGAATCCGTTCGGTTGACATGCTGTCCACCGGCGCCGCTGGCTCTGTAAGTTTCAACCCGAATATCATCAGGTCTCACCTCAATCTCAATATCATCGTCTACTTCAGCCCAAGCAAAGACGGATGCAAAAGAGGTATGACGTCTGGCGTTGGAATCGAAGGGTGAAATACGAACTAGCCGATGCACACCGCTTTCCGCTTTGAGATAACCATAGGCATAGGGACCTTCGATCAAAAGCGTGGCCGATTTAAGGCCGGCACCATCCCCATCGGTCCTTTCCAGTTCGGAAACACGAAACCCATGAGTCTCCGCATAGCGCATATACATTCGATAGAGCATTTCAGCCCAATCACAGGCTTCCGTTCCACCCGCGCCCGCGTTAATGGAGATATAAGTAGAGTTCGGATCAAGCTCTCCATTAAGAACACGCTTCAACTCTAGATCTTTACCCAGCTTTTCAGCGGCTTCAAGTTCGGCTTTCGATTCTTTGAAGGACTCTTCATCCTCGGCCTCGAGGGCCATATCTAAAAGGACTTTGGCGTCTTCCAACTTACCTTCAAACTGTTGCCATTCGTCGACGGCTTTTTCTAAGAAGGCTTTTTCTTTATTGAGTTTTTGCAATTCCGCAGGCTTTGACCAGATCGCCGGATTCTCGGCTTGCATGGCCAACTCTTCCAAGCGCTTTTTCTTGGAAGCTAAGTCAAAGATACCCCCGTAGTTCAGAGGCCAATTGATCAAGTTCTGCGACTTTTCTTTTTACGATGTGAAGATCGGCTACGATTGACATACTTAATGGAAATAGCGTCAAAAATTTCATCTTGCAACTGGAACATTTCCTCTGCTTTTTCCGCACTTTCCTCATGATCGTAGCCTAGAAGGTGAAGCACCCCATGAAGCACCATGTAACCAAGCTCGATTTGGTAACTCAATCCATGCCGTTTTGCCTGGCTTTTAAGCACTGGTGGGCACAACACCAACTCTCCTAGGGATTCCGGCTCGAAAGGATCAAAGCTCAACACATCTGTGGCATAATCGCGACCCCTGAATTGATAATTGATCGCCTTTGCTTCTTTCTCCTCTAGAAAAACCAGCGTAAGGTTTTTACCACTTAAACTTTTGGGAAATCCCTTTTTTCCAAGCAGCCCCTCGACCCGCTCGACCCACGTCTTTAAAAAAAGTCGTGGCACTGGCGTTTTCGATTTATTGATAATATTGAGCTCCATGGAATTTTATTATGGGTGGGTCTAAGGTGTTTGACAACTCGAGACTCATGAGTTGCTGTCAATCCATGCCGAAAGCACCCGATAACATAAAGTCCTTTGATGCCTTAATGGAAATTGTCGCTCATTTGCGTGGACCAGAAGGCTGCCCTTGGGACAAAGAGCAAACCCACAAGAGTCTTGCCCCTTATGCCGTCGAAGAAACTTACGAGCTCGTTGAAGCCTTGGAAGAGCAAAATGATTCCAAAACCAAAGATGAGTTGGGAGACGTGCTATTTCAGGTGGCGCTACATGCCCAACTAGCTCAAGAGCGCGGAGCCTTTACCATTCAGGACGTCTTGCAGAACTTAAACGAAAAAATGTTGCGTCGCCATCCCCATGTCTTTGGGGATATCAAAGTCGCTAACTCAGAAGAAGTCTGGAAAAACTGGGAAAGAATCAAACAAAGCGAAAAAGCCCAAGATGGCTCAGCACCCAAGCCCATCCAGATTCCTGAAACAATTCCCGCTCTCCAAAGGGCTTATAAAATTGGCATCAAGACGCAAAAGATGGGTTTTGATTGGTCCCGAGTCTCCGAGGTTCTAAGAAAAGTGAAAGAGGAGCTATCTGAGTTCGAGACCGAATGGAAGAAGAAAGAGTCGCAACAGGCCTCAAGAGTTGAAGAGGAGTTGGGTGATTTGTTGTTTTCTGTGGCTCAATTAGTTCGTCATTGCGGATTTGAGCCCGAGCAATCTCTACGGGGGGCTAATCGCAAGTTCTTAAATCGCTTTTTTCAAATGCATGAGCTCTGTGCTCAGCGAGGTCTGAGCTTCGACCAACTTTCCCTGGACGAAAAAGAAAATCTTTGGCGTGAGGTCAAAAACCAGTTTAAACTCGAGTAAAGGAGGTTTTGTTGATGGCCTTATTACAAGAATTGGAAAGTTGCCAACAGCTCATCATTCGACAAAGAAAAGAACTTGCCGAACTGCTGGGTTACGAAACCCGCAATAAATACGAAATTTGCAATGCCCAAGGGCATCCTATCGGCTTCTGCGCAGAACAACAGAAAGGCTTTCTGGGCTTTTTAGCTCGGCAGTTCTTGGGGCACTGGCGCTCATTTACCCTTCACTTTTACGACTCCAATCGAAGTGAGATCTTCCTTGTCCAACACCCCTTTCGGTTTTTTTTTCAACGCCTGGAAATTTCTACCGCCCAGGGAGAACGCCTAGGCGCTCTTCAGCAACGCTTTTCCATTTTCAGAAAATATTTTGATTTTTTGGATTCGCAAGGCCGCCCCTTTATGAAAGTACGATCTGGCTTTTTGCAGTTCTGGACCTTTCCGGTAACGAGGGCGGGACGAGAGGTCGCTGTTGTACGAAAAAGATGGTCAGGCGCCTTGAAAGAACTCTTCCTGGACGCTGATAACTTCAGCGTTGAATTTAAGTCCCCAGATTTAGGCCCCCAAGAAAGGGCTCTGATTATGGCGAGCGGTATTTTCATCGACCTCCAGTATTTTGAAAGGAGGGCGCGCTGAGGATCGATTCCAATGACACCCTCAAGCGTAGCGGAAGCCTAAAGTATCTCGATAATCCTCATCGGTTTTTTGAAAAGGTGTAAACAGGGTTCATGCAAAGAGACTTGATGGTGCGATTTTTTGCCCAGTCACAGTCATTCCGTCGTAAATGATCCGAGCCCAATGAACCGCGCGCGATGAAGGCCGTCCAAAGTAATATAAGAACGGCACTGGCAAAACTGTAATTCTTAAGTTTCAATAACCAGCGGTCAAATCGCACAGCTCCCACTCGCCACAGGCCCCAAGTGATAAGTCCAATCCAAAGCCAACTCCACCATTCATGATGCGCCCACACCTCAGGTGCCAAGAAAGGGTGATCCTGATGATCTTCAAGCCACATATGCTCTTTGAAAACACGAAAATAAATCAAATCCCGAAAGTAAAGAGCACAGATAAAGAGCCAAGAAAATAGTAAATAGCCTTTAGCAAGCTTTGAGGTCTCTAACCCTTTTTTGAAGACGACCTTCATCAACAGCATCCCTAAAACTAAGGGGGAGAGCCAAAATCCCACGATCAGAAGATCAAAGCGATAGCCCATCCACAATGTTTTAAGAAGAACTCCCCACTCCTGCTGGCGTGGCCAGTCCATTATCATTTGAATCCAACGAACGGCGCTTAGCTTTAAAGCGATTCCCAAGGTCCAAAAAATATAACGGGAAAAAGTCATCTAGGCTCGACCGGAGATTTAGAAATAACAGTCGTGTGAGAAACCGAAATAGTTTCAACAGGCATCAATACCGCCAAACGGGCAGGAGGGATTTCATGAGGCCGGGACCAAATAAACCATACCAAACCCACAAAAAAAGCACTCGTTCCCACTTGTACAAAAAATGGGACAGTGGGAATTAACCAAATGGATAAAGCACTGATGAAAATCATCAGCGAAGCCCAACATTTAATAGGTACACGAATAACGCCAAAGCGACGCCAATCGCGTATAGGCGGTCCAAAATATTTATGAGTTAAGATCCAATTATGAAGCCGATCAGAACCCTTCGAAAAGCAATACCCTGCCAAGAGCACAAAACAAGTGGTAGGAAGTAAAGGAAGGAAGATACCAATAATACCTACGATCAGGGACACCACCCCGACGCTAACATATAGGATTTTACGAAGCTTTTCGAATGACGTCTTCATCTTAAAACTATGTAGCACGCCCCTCTTCGCTTGAGAAGGAAGTCGCGCCGCATGATATATTCTACCCCATTTTCAATTTTTTTCCAATACGTGAAATCTCCTTAATAAAAACCCGAGCCCCTCTCAGGCGCCTAATTCCTCCTGCTGCGGAAGCCGTTGAGTGGCCCTCTCCCAGCGCGAAGCCGGCTGGTCCTTTCTTAAAATTCAGACCTCCAGCAAGCGGGACGCGTTTCCCGCGCCAAAGGCGCGGGAATGCTGGCAAAGGCATGGAGCCTGGGTCTGAATTTTAAGAAAGGACCAGCCGGCCCCCGAACGAAGCGAAGAACCAAGGGGGTCACCCGGTGGGGCCAGTAGAGCGGATTTCCGTTGGTTTTGATATGGGCGGCATTCGAATCGCTTGCTCTTCCGTGGGCCTTTGATCCTTCCGGATAGAACGCACCTCTACTGGGGCCCGACTTTGCAGAGATTCCAGAATAGCCTCGATAACGACAATGTCGGCAAGGCCCTCTAAGAAAGAAGGTTCGGGTGCGCGATTTTTCAGAATACAATCCGAGAAGTAAGAGATTTCGGCTCCGAACTGATCATGTTTACCAAAACGATGTTTTTGTTTTTTTTCATTAATGGTCACTGTCAGCTCCATGGGTTCGACATACTCATAGGCTGAATCCATGGCAAGGCTGCCCTTTGTCCCCACTAAGTCAAAACGAGAGATGGCCGCTGCGCCAAAGCTGCAGATAAATTGCGCTATACGATGTTCGGGAAACTTCATGATCACGCTGATCATCTCGTCAACCTCAGAAAACCTTTCATCATTCGGATTTGTGCTGGCAAAGGCAAAAACCTCGTAAGGTTCTGCACGGAACAGATACCGGGCGGCGTTGATACAATAAATCCCAATATCATGAAGAGGTCCGCCCGCCTGATCCAATTTTAGTCGGATATTGTCTCGGTCCTGAATATTATAACTGAATGTTGAAGTCAGAAACCTCAGATCCCCCAATTTTCCAGATTGCGCGATCTGGACAGCCTTTAAATTAGCGGGGTCAAAATGCAAGCGGTACGCCACCATCGAGTGAACTGGATTTTCGGCGGCTGCCTTGATTAAGGCTTCACAAGACTCCTGATCCGCCGCCAAAGGTTTCTCACAAAGGACGTGAACTCCCTTTCTCATCGCACTTTCAGCGTACACTTGATGAGCGGTATTAGGAGTCGCAATGTAAACAGCATCCACCTGCTCATTCTCAAGACACTCTTCGAACTCTTCGGGGCTGTAGACGTGATTGACCTTATACTTCTTAGCAAGCTTTTTGAGTTTTATGGGATCCTCAGCAACCAGGGCCACCAGTTCAGAATTTTTCCGCGCATTTTTAAAACCCGGAAGGATAGCAACTTGGGCAATATGACCTAACCCCACAACCGCATACCCGATTTTCTTAGCGTGGCCGCCGCCTGCGCTCCCTTTCGAGTGTTGAGAGGTTTTTTTTTGAGTCCTGCTTTTTATCTTTCGTGACTGACTTCGTTGCGCTGCCATTTGAAACTCCTTTTTCCTTGCCAATTTTCATACTGAATATTGATGACGAATTTCACGAAGAACTTGCACTTTATATGCCATAAGCTGGTTCACACGCTGCTCATAAATAATTGAGGAATTTTTCCCATAGGCGTGCTTTTTTGACCCACAATAAAAAAGTTACTTCAACAAGCTATGAGTAATTTCATTAGGAAGTTGGAACAGGCTTTGCTCTGAATGCGGCTTACTGGTTGTCTATCAAGACTGCTTAGAAGTTACGGGGCTGTCATGAAACAACATCTCTTCATTACGACTACTGCAGGCAGCGCGAGAAAGGACAAAATATGATTTTCGGACGACGACAAGAACCGGGACGACAAGGTCGCTCACCTTATCGTGCCTCCTATGGTTTTGAATCTGACTACTCTCCTTCTCGAGGCGGATCTTCGCAGTGGTCTCGCAATTCTCGCGAAAACGAACGCGAAAACGATGACTATAGGCGCCGGTCGCGGCATGATTTTAATTATCAATTCGATCGCGATCCCACAGCCTTTGACTCCGCCCAGAAACAGCGGGCGAATGAAGACCGTAGAGGCCGCTACTATCAAGGGCGTGCCACATCTGGCTTCGAAGATAACATCAACAATGAACCCCAAAGTTACCGTCAAAATCGCCAAGAGCAAAGTTATTGGAGTCCATCTCATATAAACACAACATGGGATGACAGCGGGCGTGGTATTTATCAATCTCAGTATGACTATGGCTCTGCTAACAGGCCTGGTTCTTATCAAGGGCATGGTATTGATATCGGGCCCAATTATGGTCCCACCAGTGGCTCAGACTGGGGTCGCTATGAAAACTCTTCTCCACGTTCGAATCATCTTTCTCGCAACCAAGAGTTCGGTCGCTATGAAGGGGTTGGTGCAACCGATCATTATGAAGGCCTCTCCACCGGTATTTCAGGCCCCTATCGAGATGAAACCCGCTCCGGGCGTTCTGACTATCAACCCTCATACGTCGGAAAGGGTCCCAAAGGTTATCGTCGCCCTGACGACCGCATTCAAGACGATGTTTGCTATTCGCTGATGCAATCTCCCTTTGTTGACGCCAGTCAGGTTGAGGTTCAAGTGAACCAAGGAGTTGTCACTTTAACCGGTACGGTTCCTGACAGAAAAATGAAGCGCCTTGCGGAAGATGCCATCGACCACGTTCAGGGCGTGAGCGATGTCCATAATCAAATAAAAATTGCAGAGTCTTAACAAGAAATCCTAATGCCCTATTAGGACTGTCACATTCAACCTCGGTTGGCC
>CAZETK010000016.1:0-6488 GCA_964515195.1 uncultured Pseudobdellovibrionaceae bacterium | reverse complement strand
TCAACATCCCCCGTGGGCCCGCCGTACCGCCCACAAACCCGGGCCCCACCACTTTTGATTTCAGAAAATTTCGTTTTTCGCGTCAGTTCATTGTGGCGGGCGACAGCTTATGTTATCCTGCCCCCTAAGAACTGAGGAGGCGTCATGAGCAACACGAAGAATAATCAGTCCCAACAAAACCCCCTGTTCTCCGACCAAGGTCAAAAAGTCAGTCAAATGAAGAGTCTTGAGTCCCTCAAAGAAAAACTGACGCCCGAGCAGTTTCACGTTACTCAGCAATGCGGAACGGAGCCACCTTTTAAGAATGCGTATTGGGACAATCATGAGGCGGGTCTGTATGTGGATGTGGTCAGTGGTGATCCGCTTTTCATATCAATGGATAAATTTGATTCAGGCACGGGATGGCCCAGCTTTACCCGGCCCCTTGAAATCGACTCCATCACTCAGCATATTGACAACTCTATTCCTTCGCTTTTTGGGCCTCGCATCGAGGTCAAAAGCAAGTCCTCAGGAAGTCACCTAGGCCATGTATTTGATGATGGGCCGGCGGATCAGGGCGGCAAGAGGTATTGCATTAACTCGGCCGCTCTTCGCTTTATTCCCGCTTCTCGACTAAAGGAGGAAGGCTACGAAAAATATTTGGTTCTGTTTAAGGATAAAAAATAGGAACGGACGAAAGAACTGATCCTTCCTCCCGTGCCAGTATTTAATACCCTCCTCTAGACGATGGATATATCTTAACTTTAAATCATTCGCTAATATACAGATTGATGATCCAAAAACCATGAGAAACGTTCAGCCAATGGAGAAATCACCCGTAGAATCTTTCGATTACCAAACAGCCTTTTCTCGTAATTACGGTTGGCTGAATGAAGAAGAGCAGCTCAAGCTTAAACAGACCCATGTCGGGCTTATAGGCCTTGGCGGCGTCGGTGGTCAGTACGCCGAGATCTTAGCCCGTTTGGGTATCGGGAGATTTACCATTTATGACGGCGATCAGTTTTCAATTGAAAATTCCAATCGTCAGAATCAGTGCAGCACTTCCAACTATGGTAAGAACAAAGCCGAAGTCATTGGATCTTTGATTAAGGACATCAACCCTTCGGCCCATGTTAAAGTTGTCTCACGCCATCTTCAACCCCAAGATATCGAAGAGTTTTGTCAATCAATAGATATTTATTTAGACTCTTTGGATTTTTTTGAAATCGAGCTGCGGCGTAAGGTTTTTATTAAAATGCGTAACTTAGGAAAGACGTCACTGACGGCGGCTCCCATCGGGACGGGCTCAAGCCTTTTGGTGTTCACACCGGATTCGATGAGTTTTGATGATTACTTTGGATTTCACCGGACAGAGGACATACGAAGGCGAAGTATAATGTTTCTGATCGGCCTTTCCCCCACGCTGAAGCAAATTAAGTATTTAAAAGTGAAGCAAGGAGTTAACTTTGGCGGGAAAAAAGCGCCATCACTTCCAATGGGAGTTTATAGTTGCGCATCTGCGGCGGCGACCGCCATTTTCAAGTTAGTTCTCAAGAGAGGTGAAGTTTACAAGGCTCCATGGACTATCCACTATGATCCCTTTCTGAATAATCTCCATAAAAAATACCTGTGGCTGGGCTATAAAAATCCCATTCAGCAGATTAAGTATCATATCGCACTCAGGCAGTTGAAAGATTAAATCACTCTAAAGTGGCTGTTTAAAAAAAGAACCTTGCTGCTCTTTCATGCGATATCGCCGTTGAATCATTTTAAAAATATTTTCTGACGCCACACCGAGGGGCACCCCATCGACATTCCTGAACAAAGTGGATCCGGACTCAACTCGCTGGACTTGTGTGCTACTGGGAGATTTCCCCTGAGCTTTCAAGACAACAGTGGTGGGAGTTGACGGCTCAAAGTTCTTCTGGCCCCACTTAAAATTTTTTGCAGCCCCGTTTAGACCCAATGAGGAAAGGTACTTTTTCAGAGGAACCCGACTGATACGTCTTAAAGCATCTGCTTCAAAAGCCCTGACCTTGTTCATCAGTTGCGATGTTCGTTCCTCTCCTAACGCCTTTTGAATCGACTTCCGCTTATTGGGATCTAACGTCCGTCCGTCAGGGGTTGCAATCGTTCCATTCTTATTGTTGAGAATATAGCCCTCCAGCTCTAACTTCTTGGTGACACTATCAATTTTCCCGTAAGTGAATCCTGAATTCTGGGGAGCCCCACTGGTGAAGGGGTTTGGAGGCTCATCCGCACATCCTTTAACACTAAAGTGACATACATTACTCCATGCCGTCATAATCGGGCCGTCAAAGCTGCCTGCAGACTCTTGCGTCAATGTGGCCATTCCTAACAGCGCCCCCGCCGTTGCGCAGGCGACCTTGCCGCTGTCGCTATCTTTATCACAAGTCTGGCTTTGAGAGTCCGCAGCCACCGCCAGCGACGATGAAAGAATCTGGGCGGTCGCTTGCCCCTTTTGAGAGTTCATTAAATTATCCACAGCAGATTGGTGAAGAGAGTTGTAAGAAGAGCTTTGAACACTCTGATCAGATTCCACAGAGTCGATAATCGAATCTGCCAATTTGTCAGCCTCGGAGGCGGTGACTTGGGAAATCTCTTTTTTCCCCCAACTTAACTCCCCGCTCAGGCAGAGGGAAAAAGCTATGAATGTAAGGAAAAAATTCTCTCGTCGCTTCCCCATGTTCTTATTATGATCACTTTTTTTACAGGCATAAAAGAGACTCTTAGGCAGTTCTCGATCTAGGACAGGTTTATCGGGCCTGCATCGATCCTAGGGCTCTTTGCCTCTAGGGGCCGCCTATTCTCTTCCCTCTTTCCGACATCCGCCGCGCGAATAAGTTATTAACAATTTACTTGAATAATTCTAAATATTTAGGCACTTTAAGGAAGTCTTAGCGAGGATATATGACCCAAACAAAAGCCGAAACTACTTCATCCCCAAAATCAGCTTCGAAACCTATAAGCTCTGTCAAAAGCTCTCAGGAGGCTGCTAATTTTTTGAAGCAGATCATCGAGCGTGATTTAAAAGAGAATAAAAATAATGGTCAAGTGGTCACCCGCTTTCCTCCCGAGCCCAACGGCTATCTTCACTTAGGGCACGCAAAATCTATATGCCTCAACTTCGGCCTGGCCGAGGAATATAAGGGCCGTTGTCATCTGCGCTTTGACGATACAAATCCAGAAACAGAGGAAGCTGAATACGTTGAATCCATTCAAAACGATATTAAGTGGCTAGGCTTCGATTGGAAAGATCATTTGTATTTCGCTTCTGATTATTTTGAACAACTCTATGAGTGGGCGCAATATTTGATTAAACAAAACAAAGCTTACGTTTGCAGCCTTAGCGAAGATGAGCTTCGGGAGTATCGGGGTGATTTTAACCGCCCGGGGAAAGATAGCCCCTATCGCTCCCGCAGTGTGGAGGAAAATCTAGATCTTTTTGAACGCATGCGAAAGGGTGAATTCGAAGAAGGCGCTCACGTACTTCGAGCCAAAATTGATATGCAGTCTCCGAATATGAATTTAAGGGATCCTCTACTCTACAGGATTCGTAAGGTTCCTCACCATCGGACTGGGAACAAGTGGAATATATACCCCATGTATGATTATGCTCATCCCCTTTCGGATGCCATTGAGGGGATCACCCACTCTATTTGCACATTGGAATTTCAAGACCACAGACCCTTTTATGATTGGTGTATTGAAAACATACCGACGCCTTCAGAGCCACACCAGTATGAATTTGCTCGTATGAATATGACCTATTTAGTGATGAGCAAACGTAAGCTTTTGCAACTTGTCAAAGAGGGTTACGTCAGTGGGTGGGATGATCCTAGGATGCCCACGATTTCCGGTATACGCCGCCGTGGTTACACTCCTGAGTCTATTCGATTATTCGCAAAACGAATAGGTGTCTCAAAGGCCGAAAGTGTTATCGACTATGAAATTTTAGAGTCTTGCGTTCGAGACGATTTGGACTCCGTGGCTCATAGGGCCATGGCGGTTCTTAATCCCCTCAAAGTCGTCATTGAAAATTGGCCTGATGATCATGAAGAGGAAATTTTGGCCTCTATCCATCCTAAAAAGCCAGAGCTAGGGAAGCGCACCCTTTACTTTACGAAGGAAGTTTATATTGATGCTTCTGACTTTATGGAAAATCCAAGCGCGGACTTCTTTCGCCTCGCCCCTGGCCGAGAGGTGCGACTGCGAAACGCCTATGTAATCAAGTGTAAGGAAATCATCAAAGACGACAAAGGCCAAATCCGAGAACTGCGATGCGAATATGATAAAGCAACTTTGGGTGGTAAGCCCACCCATGACGGCCGCAAAGTAAAAGGCGTCATTCATTGGGTCTCCGCCAGTAAATATATAAGTGCTGAGGTCCGAGTCTATAATAGATTGTTTAAGGTGTCAGACCCTGAAAATGCTCCGGAAGGGCAAAGCTTCAAGGATAACTTAAACCCCGAGTCTCTTAAAATCATTTCAGACGCGAAGCTGGAGTGGAGCCTTAAAGAAGCCCAATTAGAAAACCGCTACCAGTTTGAGCGCGTAGGATATTTTTGCCTGGATGAACGAGACTCCAAGCCGAATTCATTAGTCTTTAATATGACAGTTAGTCTTGCGACCTGACACATGGAACATTCATTGCAATCTGAAATAGAATGACGGTCTTTGCAAGGGCATTGGCAGGTATTCTCCCTCTATCGGAGTTCCTGCGGGGCAGAAAGCCTACTCCTTGTGAGGATTTTTGATCCCACAAAGGAGATCTGCCATGTTGGTTCTAGGACGACCTCATAGTGATTCCAAAGGACAATCTAGCTCAATTGACACAGAACAAAGTCGTCGCTTTGATTCAGCTCTTTTTGCTACTCTCGACGCTCTAGAAGCCGCCAAGGTCGATTACGCTTTAATCGGCGGAATTGCCGCCAGCAGTCTAGGGCGCCCACGCCCAACTCAAGATATTGATATCTTCGTGCGTCCCGAAGATGCAGACCAGGTCTTGGGCGTGTTGGAAAAGAGCGGCTTTAAAACGGAACGGTTTAATCCAAACTGGATTTTCAAGGCCTACAAAGAAGGTGTGTTAATTGACATTATCTTCCGCTCCGAGGGTGATTTTTATTTTGATGACGACGTGAAGAACCACGCCATTATGATCAACTATCACGGTCGCAATGTCCGCGTTGTTAGCCCTGAGGATTTTATTCTGATCAAGTGCGCTGTCCACTCGGAAGAGGGACATCATCACTGGCATGATGCTCTTTCAGTTTTATCCAACTCGAAGATTGATTGGGACTACATGATTTATCGATCCCGGAAGGCTCCACGACGACTTTTAGCTTTGCTGCTCTACGCTCAGTCCTGTGATATATGGGTTCCCAACACACCGATTCAAAAGATTTTTGAAACCGTATTTGATCAGCCCGGCAGCGGCGCCCCTAAGGGTAGCCATGCCCGTGCCCATGATCGTCGACATGACCCACGATTCCGAGTCCGTACCGAAATTGGTGACACCTATTTGGCGGCAAAAGTCTATGAAGCCTTAACTAAAAGTCACAAAGTCGGGGCCCTGGGGATTGATGTCATCATGCATGATAAAAGCATTCTTGTTCGCGGGCAGATTCAATCCAGCGAACAGCATAGAGGCATCATTGATATGATTCAGCAAATGGCTCCCCACCATTCCATTGAAGATCAACTTCATGTAGGAGAGTGGTTAGCCCCAAAAGGAGTGGAAACTATTCAATGATTCGACTAGCAGCCGCCGGCGATGTTCATTTTGATCGGAGTTCACGGGGACGCCTAGCCCGTTTCTGGCCTGAGCTAGAAGGAAAAGCCTGTGCCTTTCTTCTAGCTGGGGACCTAACCCAAGTGGGCCATGAAGACGAAGCACGTGCATTAGCCGCTGACCTCAAGGAGTGCCCTGTCCCGGTGGTAGCGATTCTGGGAAATCATGATTACCACATGGGGAAAGAAGAAGTTATAAAGTCCATCCTAGAAGACGCAAATGTTCGGGTTCTTGACCAAAATGCCACCGTCTTTCATGTTGAAGAGGAAACCGTCGGAATCTATGGCACTAAGGGCTTCTGTGGTGGGTTTATGGGGGCCTGTTGCAGCGATTTTGGTGAGCAAGAGATCAAATCCTTTGTCGGTCACACAAAAGGAATTTCCGAGAACCTCAAAGACGGACTCATGGATTTGCAGACGGATTATAAAGTGGCACTTCTTCATTACTCACCGACGGCCCAGACTCTGCTGGGTGAGAAAAAAGAAATTTATCCTTTCCTAGGCAGTTATATGTTAGCCGAAGCTGTTGATCGCGGCGGAGCCGACATCGTATTTCACGGTCATTCCCATGCTACACGTGGCTTTCAGATTGGTGAGCATTGCTTGCAATACGGGATTGGGTCTATAAGCAAAGGCCATTCTGACCTTCTAAATGAAGACGAGCAGTTCCTTGAACTTCAAGCAAATGGTCATAGTAT
>CAZETK010000015.1:0-55794 GCA_964515195.1 uncultured Pseudobdellovibrionaceae bacterium | reverse complement strand
AAAAGTGTAAACTATGTCTCCGGTATAAAATGTAAACTATGTGTCAGGAAGGACAGGCTTCATGGGGTCGATCAGTATTATATTCCTCTAAGAACTCGTCGAACTTAGCCTGCTGCTGAAGGAAGTTTTGTCCTGCAGGCTTTGTGGCTTCTTTCTTTAAAGTTAAATGCATTCGCTCATGTCTTCCATTCTGCTGCGGACATCCTGGTTGGATTCTCTCGATCTGGATTCCAAGCCTAAGCCACCATACTGATAGTTTACTTAAATTAAAAAGTGAGTTTGCAGAAGCAAAAGGCACCCCGTTATCAGTTCTTATCGCCTTCGGTAATCCGTACTCCTTGAAGGTCTTTTCAAAAACTGTAAACGCGTAGACCTCTTTCGTTGTACTTAAACCCTCACACCGCAGAAGATAACGACTAGCATGATCTGTTATCGTTAAAGGATAACAGTACTCTTTATTGCCTAACATAAATTCGCCCTTGTAATCTGCACACCACAGATCATTAGGGTTTGTGCTTTGGGATAACTCCGTTCCTTCAGCTCGTCTTCTGGTCCGACCCCGTGGAATCACTAAACCATTGCGATCAAGCACTGCATGGATAGTGCTTTTAGCAGGAGTTCTAACATCAGGGAATTTCCTTGCTAACTTCTCACGGATTTTACGAGCTCCCCAGCTCGGGTGCTCTTTTTTAACATTTAAAATAAACTTCTCGATCTGAAGCGGAAGCTGATTGGCAAGTCTAATTGGCCTTCGACTTCGATCTGTAAAAGCTCCAGTTCCAATATCCTGATAGCGTTCTAAAATCTTATATCCAGTCTTTCGTGAAATCCCGAACTCCTCACAAAGACTAGTCATGGATTCACCATCTAAAAGCCTTGCGATAAACTTAACCCTCTCATCCATAACACTACGCTCCTTCCATGGCATAACCCCTTTCCTCCTTTATGGAGAAAAGTGTAACCTATGTGTCCGGTACGTTTTGTTACCTATGTCTCGGGTCGCTCAAAGTAATCAAACCCGGATTCCGCCCAGGGAATTTTGGGTTTTCGGGAGATCAATTTTCAGTCACTATTTTTAAATGCCAAATTATTTATAACAATTCGGCAAAGATCAATTAAAGGAATGCCGTAATCATATTCAGTACCGTCGATGTTGAGCGACAAGATAACTTTGCTTTTAGCAAAAAACACCCGAGATTTCTTCTTGGGGTTAAAAATGAAATGAGACATTTCTTTGTGGATATACAAGGGGAGGGCTTCTTGTTCATGTTTTTTAATTTCAAACCAACAAGATTTCTGAGTTAATTGTGACCAATTTTGGTGCACGAACGGCATGATCTTGTTATTGGCAATAGTGATGTGATCTGCCTGTTGCAAATTTTGCCGCAAGAAATGAGGGTCTCTGCTCAACATGCAGTAAAAAGACTCATTATTTAATTTGATTGAGCGCACATCAATTTTTAAATCCTTTTTGGAGGAAATAATGATACATGGATAACTGGCATGCGATTCGGCATTTAGATTATTTCTATAGATAATATTTTGATTTTTCACCTCTGCAATGACTTTGGGACGGCATAGTAGATTTATAAGCTTGGGAATAAGCCCCCAGGCCCATTGAGCAAATTTCAGTAAAAATGTGACCTTGATGCTGACTTCAACCCTCATTGTTATCCATTCTTCTGTTTCTCTGCTTTTGAGACCAATTTCACCACTGTCTCAAACGCCGATTTAAAGTCGGGCGCATCTTTCACTGAGACAACGGCACTAGCCCAACCACGCTCAAGTCTTGCAGTATCAAGACTTTCTAGGGCCACTGAGAGCTTAAGCGGTAAATCCGTTGCACGATAATCAAAGCATTTCTTGATGGCTTCATTCAATATGGCCAAGTTGGCTTTTGGCAGAAAAACCGCAAGATCATGGACATCTTTTGATCGTGAGTTTTGATCACCATGAGAAATCAGGGCATGGAGTTTTTCCGCGATAATGGTTTCAATCGGATAAACCGACCAACTAAGGTCTTCATCATCGGATAGCAAGGTGGGTATTTCTTCTTTCTGCGGACCTGGGGTGATGGGATCGCCAATTCCCAAATCGAAGTTGACGACTTGGGCTTTTTTAATATTTTTCAGGACCTCACCAATCCCTGCTCGATAAACATGGCGGATTCCACCGTATTCTCCTTGGGTGGCCAGGTCCACCTGTTTCTCAAAACGAAACCAAGCGCCATCGTTAAGATCCGACTCGGCTTTTCCTTTCACCAACTCAAGGGTAGATTCAATATTAGATTTCACCAAAAGGGCATCAAGGTCCACCGTATAACGAGGGGACTCATACACTTTTAAGCCTACAAAACCACCTTTGAAAACGAGATGGTTTGCTAGTTTTTTATCCGTAATCAAGCGGGCCGCCAATCGCTCAATCATAAAAAGAGTTTCAATGTTTTTATATTGCACCCCCATCTTTTTAGAAAGGACGGTGAGTTTTTGCCTTACGGATTCGCCTTTTGATTTTGTTGTCACTCCTCGGTTGCTCCAACGATGGCCTCAAAATGTTTGGTGAGATAGGAGTCAAGACCAAGTTCTTTTGCCATCATTCCAATTTTTTTAAGGGTTGTTTGTCTATTTTTAATAGCGATACGAGCGGCCTTGATCGCCGTTCGCTCGCCGAGTTTGCTTGCGAGTTTAAAAGCCTCTACAATGGCTCTCTCAATAGAAACGATGCGATAGTCATCACCGTCTACAATCCCGATATTAAGCGGAGTTTTTGTACGGATGAGGCGATAAACCTTTGAGGTGGCCCGTTTTTCAGGAGGAACAATCATCCATGTGTGGCCTGGTACTTGGTCGGCGAGGTTGTAGTAAAAAAGAGCGGTAAGGCCACCCACGGCGGATTTAGGACCAAATTTTTTACAGGCAATTTGAAAATCGATTTCTCTAGGAAAACTAGCATCGGTGTGAATGTAAACCCCTCGCTCCATGCGGTGGATTTTTTCTTGTTTCACGAGCCTAGAAAGCTCCTGATGGCTGATCCCAATTTCCTCGGCTTGTGCGATAGAAAAGGGGCCAAGTTTTTTAAGTTGTGCCTCTTGTTGTTTGGTCATAACTTATTATCTGGCGATTCTTGACATTTTTCAAGACAAATGTCAATTTTAGCCAAACTCCTCACAAACCCAAACTGAGTTAAAATTTAAGAGTTCGGCATAATTTGACATTATTTTTAGAAAATGTCGCTTTTCGCCAAATTACGTGATAAGGGGTTTTGGGTAATCTGGCGGAATTCCGGGTTCGACTTTCGAATAAAGGCCTCCACCAATTAACCAAATCAATAATTTCAATCATTTAGGTTTTGGGTTAAGTTTTTTGGAGAACGAGAAATCAGTAGCTTAGCGAAATCATTTGGGAGTGATTTCCCTACTTTTCCCAGTAGTATTTGGACACTTTTCGGCTGGGAATCGGCAGCGAGAGGAAGAGATGGCGGAAAGCTCCATACCAAAACGGATTAACGTTGTCGGCACGAGTGGCTCTGGAAAATCGACCGTTAGTAAGCGGCTATCGAATATATTGAATGTGCCCTACATCGAAATGGATAAACTTTTTTGGGGGCCCAATTGGCATTGGCCCACAGATTTAGAGTTCTTCGACAAACTCAAGAAGGCCTTGCAAGCAGAACATTGGGTACTTGATGGAAATTACACCAGAACAGTTCCAATAAAGTGGGAACATGTGGATACCGTTGTTTGGCTGGATTATCCGTTTTCGACGACGCTATTCCGCGCAATAAAAAGAGCGTTCCAGCGCTCTCTGACTCAAGAAGAACTGTGGAAAGGAACTGGAAATCGAGAGTCATTTAGAAAGAGTTTTTTCAGTAAAGAGTCGATCATTTGGTGGACAATAAAAACACATGGTCAAGTGCGTAAAAAATATGAAAAGTGTATGACCGACCCTCAACTTGCTAACATCAAATTTATTCGCCTCAGGAGTAACTCGGAAGTTGAAACTTTTTTAGCGAATTTAAATTTCGATTGGCAGCCACTTTCGCCGAATGAATTAAAAAGCACACTATTTGATCTCGGATGCCAATGGGCTATAGCAGGTGGCTGGGCAATTGACTTATTTCTTGGCGGGCAAACTCGAGACCACGCAGACATCGACATTATTTTGAAAAGAGAGGACCAATTTGAAATTCAGAAAGTACTGAAGGGCTGGGAATTATGGGTTGCAGATCCTCCTGGTAGGCTGAGGCCTTGGAGAAAATCAGAATATATCAAAAAGGGTCTTCAAGATATTTGGTGTCGCAGATCTCCTAACGACCCATGGCAGATCCAAGTCATGCTTTTCGATGCTGAAGAAGATAATTGGATATTCAAGAGAAATGAGTCCATACGAAGAAAATTAGAAGAGGCTATAACCAAATCCAAAGATGGATATCCAATTCTATCGCCAGAGATTCAGCTTTTGTACAAGTCTAAAGCCTTACGCGAAAAGGATCGAATAGACTTCAGGAATGCTTTGGCTGCCATGAGTGAAGGCCAAAAAAGCTGGCTCAAGCAGGCATTGGTAAAAGTATACGACCAAGAGCACGAGTGGATTGACCTTCTATAAGATTTTTTGATTTCCCTGCGTATCCCTTCCAGTTTCCCAAATTTCCAGCACCAATACATGGACTTCTTCATGGACACTACGAATTTGCCGACGTAATATCAACCAGTTAGCGAGGCGACTCTGTCTCCACCATCCATACTTTCGTCAATGACTTCAATAACTTAGAAATTGTTGGATACTGCTGCCTATTTTATGTACCTTGAAATCATTGGGGAATTTGGGATCAAAAGTAAACAAACTTAGTATGAAAAATGCCATTCTTTCGGCTCGAAAACGGCGAGGTCTTATGTCAGTTCAAATCTCGAAGCTTGATCGCGATTTACTAATTAAAATTGAACCACTGTTAAGTGAATCCGCCAGTTACCAGACAAGCATTCCTGATGAACTTGATTTTTTTGATTCAACATTACCTGATGGGTGGTTCGTCGCTTCCGACGAAAATTACAACCCTGTTGGGTTTGTTCGAAGTTTTAATCAGGGCAATTGGAGTCAGGGTGAACTTTTTGTTCTACCTATGAAGGACAGACGTCTCGTAGCAATTCGATTGCTCGAAAACTTCTTGAAGGCCAATAAGTTTGAATCTGGTCATCGTCTTCGGTTTGATATTGCTTTCTCAGATGCCGAATTCAAATCCTGCATCGAGCAGGTCGGACTCAACCAAAAGTCACAAACGTTTTTTATTATGAGTTAAAACTTGCCGCGAGAAATTCAGCTCGTGAATTTCAAAGAGATGTTGTTTCAGCATCGGAAGTGGCAGATGCATTCGCCAATCTCCATCCAGTTACTCTCGATGAAGTTGAAAGTTGGATTAAGGACGAATCTATTCGTACCACTTCTTTTGAAGGTAAAGTTGTAGCGGCCGCTCAGATTTTTAATTACGGTAACTCAGCAGAAATAAATCGAATAGCAACGAACTCAAATTTTTTACGATGTGGTTTTTCGAAAGTGCTAATGCAAAATATCTGCGATGAGCTTTCAGAAAAAGGCATTGAGAGACTATTTTTGAAAGTTGAAGATATTCGGAAGCCAGCGATTCAGTTTTATGAAAGCTTCGGTTTCGTTAAGAATGAAGAGAAGACTCAGACCTGGTTTTCGAAGTATTTCTGAGATAGATGACCTCAGGCCAGGATTACTAAGTGGCATCCACCTACGCTAAGTGCATGAATTTGTTCAGGTGGAGACAAATCCACCAATCTGTACATATGTTGTGTGTACATTCCCATTTTTTCATGGTAGCATCGTGCCATGATTTTCGTTTGGGATAATACAAAGAACCGAGCTAACAAGAAAAAGCACGGTGTCTCTTTTGAAGAGGCAGAAACCGTCTTTTACGACAAAGCCGCGAGATTAATTTCTGACCCTGACCATTCGGAAGACGAAGATAGATTCATTCTTCTGGGCATGAGTTCAGATAGTAAGGTGCTCGTTGTTGTTCATGTCTACAAAGAGAATGACGAAATTATTCGGATTATCTCTGCGCGAAAAGCAACTAAACACGAGCAATCAAAATATAAGAGGTGATTTATGAGAAAAGAATATGATTTTTCAAAATCGGTCAAAAATCCTTATGCAAAAAAATTAAAATCCAGAACGACAATTCGCTTGGATGAAGACATCATTAAGTACTTTCAGAAACTTGCGGATAAATCTGGAGTGCCTTATCAGACTCTTATTAATCTTTACTTGAAAGACTGTATGGAAACGGGACGACAACCAGATATTAAGTGGAAAAAAATTGGATAAAGTACGGAAAAGCCCGTGCAAGGCTTTTTTAAAGTGATAGATCTCACGCATTTTGGATGATCATCAAGCCATTGATATAGTGCGCGGCACTCGAAGTACTCAAGGCGTTTGCCATTGTAAAGCAAAAGTTTTCTGACCGGATTTGACTTCGACCGAGATATCAGGAAACTATAATTCAAATCGAAGCTGATTATTTTGGAGAGTGACTCAATGTTCTTATGCCTCGGCAGGCTTCAGTTATTAAAACAAGTTGGACGAATATCTTGGTTCGCCATGATCACAACCGCAATAGCAGCTTGTTCGAGTGGAGGCAGCGGTATTCGATCAAAAAGGCCAGTGGATAGGCGCGTGGATGCGACTGTAACCCGTTCGCAAGAGCGCATTTCACTTCAAGGCCTTGGCACAGTCGATTTCACAAATCATCCTGAGCTTATTGGACAGCAAATCACCATAGAACAGAGATCAGACCCTGCTGTGAACGCTGTGGCTACCGCCGAGCAGGCAAACCTCCAGGTGGAATTCATTGATGACCAGGTCTTGTTCATCACCGTATCGAAAATGCCGGTCGGCGCGCCCCTTCCAATTGAGGTTGATCTCAATGATCTACCAATTCCGGCCCTGATCGAATTTTATGTGCTTTATTCCTACGCCCCGACTGGCGCGAGTGAAGATGGCGAAGACGGATTTGAGACTCTCGAATCTCTCTACGACGAGGGCACTTGCATTCTCTCGGCCCGCCTGCCAACTGATGATTTTCTAATGCAGTCTGAAAATATCTATCGTGCCGCTGTTAAAGTTGGAAAAGCCAAAGAGTTCAATCCGCTTGCACCACTCTCATTGACTTCCTCCGGTACCCAATCCCATGAGGGCCTCGAAAAAAACTCTCTTAAGACTGGGAAGCTTTGCTCACGATCAGTTGCTTCCCCGCTGTAAAACTCAAAGCCACTGCTTCAAAGCTGACTGTGTATTAAATAAGTTAAAACAATCGGCCAGACCATAGCTCGTGATGTCCGGAGTATCATCATAGATAAGAAGGTCGACTTCTTGTTTTGCGTTGGCTATGCCCTGTTTCAGTTTTCTTGCGCTAATCCATGTTCTGGTGAAATATTCCATTTTTCGACAAAAATGTCGTTTTTCACCATTTTCCCCAAGGAGTGCTTCTGGGTAAGAAAATAAAATTGGCCAAAGCTCACACTTCTTCGCAAAAATGTGAGATTTGACCGAAGTCCCGCTAAGAAGCTATTTTTAAAAGTCGAACTAAGACAAGTACTCTTGCATTCTCCGGTAGCTCAAATAGGCGAAGCCGGTGCCTATTGCAAATAGGGCTAGAATATTCTGGACTACGAACGTGGATGAGGCGTCCTTAAGCATAATGCCTCGTAAAATCTCGACGTAGAACTTTAAGGGGTTTAGGTTGACCACCCACTTTATAAGCATTGGCATATTGTCGATGGGGAACATAATTCCCGCTAGAAGGTTAGCTATAAACAAAAAAATAAAACCGCCAAGCATGGCCTGTTGCTGGTTTTTTGCGAAAGTCGAAATAAAAGTTCCGACATTGACCGTTGAAAAGGCAAAAGCAAAGACAGATAAAGCCAGTAACAAATAGCTCCCATTCATAGGGACGCTAAAAACGACAATGGCTAAAAATAAAATAGTAATGGCATTGATAATCCCCAGGATTAGAAAAGGAATCGTTTTTCCTAAAATCAGCTCGAAGCTGCTAATAGGCGAGACCAGGATCATTTCAAGAGTTCCCATCTCTTTTTCTCTTGATAGTGACATACTTGTAAGAAGGACCGTGATAAGGCCTACAATCATGGCCATGGTTCCGGGAATCAAAAAATAAGGGCTTCGCATTTCAGGGTTGTAAAGAGTGCGCACACTCAACGATAGAGGCGGAGTCACAGGGCCCATGATTTTGTCAGATAGAATCGCATTTACATATCGCTCAATAGATTGCGCGCGAATTAAGTTGGTGCCATCCACTATTAATTGGTATCCCTTATTAAGTCTTTCACTATCAACAGCCATTCGTTCAAGAGGGGCCACTAGTACGGCATCTAAATCCCCATTTTTCATCTTAAGGGAAATGTCATCGCCTAACGTTAAGGGAACAACTTGGAACCAGCCACTATTTTCAATGTGGTCGATGACCTGAGCAAATTCGGTATCAGGGATGGAATACTGAAAGCCAATCTTCACATTTCTAACTTCTGTTGAAATGGCAATAGCAAAGACAATCATCTGAACAACTGGAAGCACAAAAAGAACAATCCGCATTTTGGGATCGCGAAGAATTTGGGAAAATTCTTTCTTTATAAATCCGCGAATCGTAAATAGGGATTTATAATATTTTTTCATGAGCGCTCCAGGTTGGGCCTAAAATTCTTAAACGCCAGGAAAACAACTACAGTCGACAAGGCAATTAGAGCCAAAAAGGGAAGGAGGATATTTGTTATATCGGCGCCTTTAAGAAAAATCGCTCGGCTAATCAGAATATACCACCTGGCGGGTAAAACCGAAGTTAAGAACTGAAAAAATATTGGCATATTTTCGATAGGAAAGATAAATCCTGACAGCAGAAGCGAGGGCAAAAGACCTGTCATCATCGAGATCTGCATGGCGAGTTGCTGATTCTTGGCTAGAATCGAGATCAGTATCCCCTGTGCGAGGCAGCTTATCAGAAAAACAACACTGACGAAAATAAAGGTAATAATACTTCCCTTGAACGGAATCTCAAAGACCATGAACGACACAATTAAGACTGACACTAGGGCCAGAATTCCTATTAGCAGATAGGGAAGCATTTTTCCGAGGATGATTTCAATAGGTTTAACAGGAGTTGAAAGCAGAAGCTCCATCGATCCATTCTCCCACTCCTTAGCGACTGTTAAAGCCGTTAACAGAATGGAAATCAAAGCTAGAATGATGGCCGTCAGGCCAGGAACTACGAACCAAGAACTTAATAGCTGCGGGTTGTAGTAAAACTGCTCGTTGACTTGATAACCTTGCTTGATGCCAAAGTATCCGAAGTTTACATACGCAGTAAATTTAGAAAGGTATCCCAGGATAACACCTGCGGTTGAATTATCAGCGCCATCTAAAAGTATCTGAACTTGTGAAGGCTTTTTCGACATAATGTTATTTTCAAATTCTGGTGGAATTTGTAAATATGCTTTTGATTTCCCGTTTTCAATATCTTTAAAAGCTTCATCAACACTGGTCAGATTTTGTCTAATTTTGAAATATCCGGAATTTTCTAATTTTTGTAAAAAATCCCGTGAGCGGGACGTTTGATCCTGATCCTGGTAGCTGATCGGTATGTTTTTGACGTCGAAGTCGATAACAAATCCAAAAACAAGAACTATGAATACGGGAACGACAATAGCAATGGCAAGTGCATAGGGGTCCCTTAGAATATGATAACGCTCTTTTTTAGCAATCGATAATATTCTGGCGACACTCTTTTTGTTTATCATCAGCCACCTTCAACAAGCCTGACAAAAACGTCTTCTAAAGTCGGTTCAATTTTTTTAATCATAAAGGTGTCTGAATATTTTTTTTGAAATTCTTCGTATGTGCTTATGTCCTTTAAAATTAGATGATAGCGAGAGCCAAAAGGATGAAGACTTATGACATTCTTATCTTTCCTGATTTCGTTGATCCCATTTTCAGACCTGTCTAAATTAGAAATCTCAATTAAGGGTTCTGGGAAAACATTTGTTTTAAGATTTTTGGGAGTATCGAGCGCAATCATTTCACCGGACCGCATTAAGGCTATGCGGTCACAGTATTCGGCCTCATCCATATAATGGGTTGTCACAAATACGGTTTTCCCCTTTGATGAAAGCATTCTAATAAGTTCCCAAAACTTATTTCGATAATGCGGAGTTACGCCCGCGGTCGGCTCATCAAGAAAAATGACCTCAGGATCATGAAGCATAGACACAATCAAAGAAACCTGCTGCTTAATTCCACCGGGTAAGTCTGACACCATCGATTCTAAAGGCTGTGCAAAGCCAATGAACTCCAGTAACTCCTTGATTCTTCTTTTGAAAAACGCGCGATCTAGCTTTCTAAGACTTGAGTTAAAAGACAAATTTTCATAGACGGTCAAATCATCGTACAGAGTAAACTTCTGCGACATATATCCAATCTGCTTTTTAAGCGCAGCAATGTCCTGATAGCCTTCACCGTTAACACTGATGTCACCCGAGCTGGGTCGCTGGACTCCGCAAAGGACTTTTATGGTTGTGGTCTTGCCGGCGCCGTTGGCTCCGAGAAAACCAAAAATTTCCCCTTTTTTTACGCTAAATGAAATGTTTTTGACCGCAAAAAAATCACCGAATTGAACGCTTAGGTTTTTGACCGACACCGAGTCTTCATTTTTCACACGGTCTCCCTAGTGTAGCTTAAGTAATACTCGTCAAAAGTTTTGACCTTTGCCTGTTCTAGAAGCTCTCGTGGGGTGCCCTTTGAAAAAAGCCGCCCATTATCTAATAGATGGACGAGATCGCACCGCTCGGCCTCATCCATATAAGACGTGGCATATAGGATGATGATGTCGTCAGAAATCAAATGATTCAAAAGCTCCCAAAATTCACGGCGACTGATGGGGTCAACACCATTGGTCGGCTCATCTAATAGAAGTATTTTAGGGGATTGTAAAAGTGAAAGCATTAAGCCTAATTTTTTGTACATCCCTCCAGAAAGTTTTCCGGCGGGTCGATCAAGAAACTTTTGGAGCCTGGTAATTTCTAAAAGGTCTTTCGACTTCGTTTGAAAGACGGCATCATCTAGACCATACAAAGACTTAAAAAAATCCAAATGCTCTTCAATAGATAAATCTGGGTATAAACTTTGTCTTTGTGGCATATAGGAAATTTGGCTCTTAATTTCATAAAATGCCAAAGTTCGAAGATCTTCAGAAAAAATAACGCTCCCAGAATCGGGGATGAGCAGACTTGTCAGAATCCTAAGTAGGGTTGTCTTGCCAGCCCCTTCCGGACCGATCAGGCCATGTAGTTTTCCCGCTTCAAAAGAATCATCAATTTGGTTAAGAGCCGTAACCTTCCCGAATGTCTTTTGAATTTTATCAACTTGGATCTTTAGGCCCACTATCGTTCAATCTCCCAGTCAAGTGACATCCCGGGTTTAAGGCGCTTGTCCGTATTTTCGACTTTAACTTTTATTCCGTAAACCAGTCGGGCCCGCTCATCATACGTTTGGACGTTTTTGGGAGTGAATTCTGCTGTCTCGTTAATTTTAACAATCTTTCCCCGAAAAGACTCATTTGTTTCTGGCAGTGTAGTTAATACCGCGTCTCCTGTATTGAATCTGTTTATTAGTGTCTGCGGAATGTAAAAATAAACCCAATAGTCATTTGTATCTAAGACCGACAGGAGCTTTGTGCCGGGAGTGACATATTCACCAACTTCATGAAAGCTGTTGGTGATAACACCATCAATTGGGGATTGAATGGCGCACCAGCTTTTTTTAACTGCAATTTCATCAAATAAGGATTTTGACTTTTCAAAAGCTTCTTTTGATCCCGCGCCGCTGTTTAAAAGCTTTTTAGCCCTATCGTACTCGTCAAAGAGGCGAGCATAAATAATATTGATATCTTCGCAGTCCAAATTCAATAGCACAGCGTTTTTTTCAACAGTGTCACCCTCGTTGACTTCGATGGTTTTGATAATGCTATTTAGCCGTGAAGACAGTACGACTTGTGTGGCCTCGACAGTCCCGGAAAAGCGCATTGGAGACAGGCGATCTCGTGCTATCTTAATCGTTGCGATGACAACAACGACGAATGGGATAAGAAGCAGGTACTTTTTATTAAAGTGCATTTTATTCTCCGGCGACATTAGCCAGTTGAATTAAATTTAATGTAATCTGGTAATGATTTGAGCTAAGGCTTAGTTTAGATTCCCGGCTTTTTATATTGGCCCTTTCCACTTCAAGAAAAGTAGCCCGACCCTCTTGGTAGCTTTTATAGATAAGTCTGGCAATTTCACTGGACTCGTCGACTTTCTTCTGAATGATTTCACTTTGTCCTATGAGGCTTTCAATTCGTTTTATCGTCAACTGAATCGATTCATCGAGGTTTCTTTCCTCATTGAGGGCTTGCTGTTTGAGAGCCATTGCCTGGAGGCTTTTCTCGCGAATGTTATGGCTTATTTCACCGCCATCAAATAATGGCATAGATATGGAAACGCCAAATGAGTTTTGATTAAACTGGGTATGATCAGGCCCATTTGGATATTCGAGTGAAGTTCGAGCAAATAAATTGATTTTTGGATACCTCTGACTGATTATAGACTTAGCCTGACTTTCCAAAGATTCCGATTGATCTCTAATGGATTTAATTTTCGAGTTGGCCTGTGGGTCTAATTTAGTTTTGTGATACTTAAAAAATCGATGCTGAAGCTCGGGCAATTTCTGTAACTGGCCGGTGTCCTCAATGAAGGAGACTTCTTTTATTTTAGGATGAAATGTTAATTTGAACAGCTCTGTTTGTTCAGCCATTATATTAATTATAATCTCTTTGTGCTGAGACTCTAATTCATGGACTTCTTTTTGGGCTGTCAAAAGATCCAGCTTGGATCCCGCCCCGAAACGCTTTTGGGCAGAGACATCTTTCAGCTGCTTGCGGGCTACCTTCAGAGATTCAGAAATAAGATTTCTTTTTTCCACCAGAAAAACTAGATTTAAATAATGGTAACGTGTTTTGAATAGAAGATTGGCCTTTAAGCTTTCAGCTTCGTTTTCTTTTGAAGATACCTTTTTATCTAGAGAAGCTTGCTGGTGGGATTTGGCATTAAAATCAAGAAGCGTCATCGAAACTGTAGGGCCTATACTATAGTTCTTATTATCGCCAAATTTCAGCGTTCTTCCTGGAGCCATATTAATTTCAGGGATTTCAGATAGATATTTGTAGTTTCCATCCAGTGTGAGCTTGGGAACATGAATAGACGGAAGGGCATAGCGTTTTTCTTTTGCGGCTTCTACCTCAATCGCTACGGACCTGAGGTCTAATGACTTGTCCAGCATCGCGGTCTCAAGTTCGGCCAGAGACAAAAAGCTGTCTTTGGAGTTCTGATCCTGGCTAAAGCTCAAAAGTGGCGCATAGAGAGCCATAATAATTACCAATGTTTTTATGCGCTTACGGAGATTCATATCTTTCCTTATGGCAACAGTTGCATTTATGCAAGTATTGCATATAATTTATGTTGACGCAATAAAATAATTATTTCTCGAATTTGGTGTTTCGTCAGGATAGCTTTTATCAAAGCTACTAAACGTCTTGCAAAGACCGCACACGAATTGCTCCTATTCCATTTCCCAGGGTGCGAATCGGCATATTTAGTTTTGAATGCGCTTTCTCAATTAAAGACGGCGGTTTTTGGCGTCCGGAGTGAATTTTCGATAGTCCTCTTTATTCCCAGATTCAGGTTTTACTGCCGCCTTTAGACTGCACTTTGCGCAGATCCTAGCAATTGCAATTTGACATCGATCAACGTAACCTTATTCAATGGAAATTATAACTAAGGATGCCAGTAAGGCCCCACCCGCAGCCGTTAGGCGCGAGTTCACTGATTTTAATAACCACACCGCACGGAAAGCCAGACCTGTATTTAAACTTGTGAAACAGGCATTGAAAGAAAGAGCAAATCAACTTCTTAGTTGATAAAATCTATGAAAATGGATCAAGGAAGTCCTAAAATAATCGATAAGAAGATGATCTTTCTTTTAACCACTATTGGATTGATCGAAGTCTGGATGGCTGTTTATGGCCCTTCAGAGTCGCTTGATATGAAATATTATTATACGGGAGACGACGCCCGTGCTTTATTTCAAAGTTTTACTGCGGCTGACGTAAGAACGTATTTCATTAATGAAATTTTTGATTTAATTTTGCTTGCTAGTTACAGCTTTGCATTTTTTCTGGGACTTCAAAGGCTTTATTCACCTCGTCTTTGGACAATAGCGCTTCCTTTGGTCGCGGGTGTTTCAGACTTGATTGAGACACTGGTGATCATGTCGGTATTGAAGTTTTCAAATCCCGTATCATTCTTCGACTGGCTTGGGATTCTTACTTGCTTAAAGTGGACTCTGATTGTCATCATGCTTTTTCTAGCGGGGGTGGGCCTTGTTTTAAGGCGTCTGTCTTCGGCCAAGACAGCCAAGGTACGTAGCCCTACTTGAAAATCAGATTCCACAAGACTGGGCTTGTCATCGGTCCTAAACTCCCTCAGAATTGGATTTTGTGAGCATCCCTAAAGATAAATCCGAATTCGTTCAGCTCGTTCAGGAAGTCGATTCGCTGATCCGACAGGCCCAACATGGCAAAGCGCGTGAACTTCTAACGCATTCTCAGTTCAACAATGTCGACCGTGAGCAAGCGTATCAATTAGCGGATTTGGCCCGCCGGGTGAATGTTCCCGGTATTACTATTCGGTTATTAAAGCCTTTTATTTTCGAAGAGTACCCCGGAACTCCAGCGGCGACCTCGAAGGAAAAGGCTTTGTATGCTACGGCCCTATCTCGCTTAGGTGTGTTTCACGAGGCACAAAAGCTGCTCAAAGCTACGGACACGGACGAAGCCCCCGAGGCGCTACTCTATCAGGGATTCCATTATAAGATTCAATGGGATGATATTTCAGCGGCTTCTCAATTTAAAAAGTTTATTAAAAGGGCTGATATTTCGGACTACCTTAAAATCGTTGGCAAAGTGAATCTGGCCTCGTGCTTGGTTTCTCAAATGACCTGGAAGGAAAGCGATCTTCTGCTTGAGGAAATTCGTGCAGAAATCGAATCTGTAGCCGCAGACGCCGATGGTTTGTCTGAAAATTTTCATCTGCTTTATGCCAATTCTTTAGAGCTATCGGCTCATTCCGCCATTCTTCAAAGGCAATACCTAGAAGCGCAAAAGCTTATACACAAAGGTGAGAGATATTTAATCGGCACCAAGAGCCGATACGAAATGATTCTTAAAAAATGGAAAACCATTGCGGAAATTCTTTTGGCGCCAAATGATCAGAGTAAGCTAGACGCTTTTCTTTTTATGAAAGAAGAATCTCGTAAAGCCCGCAACTGGGAAACATTTCGGGACTTTGATTTCTTCCAGGCCTTGATTCAACGAGATGATAATCGATTTTTAAAGGTCTATCACGGAACGCCTTATACAAGCTTTCGTAGGCGCTTACGATCTGTTTATAAGCCTGAGTTTTCCATTCCCAAGGCTTATGATTGGGATGTCAACTTGGAATTAGCACAGTCAGGTCGGCAGGAACAAGTTGGCGTCGGAGTTTTTGATTTGCGGAAGGGCTGCCAGCCAGGAGGGTCCTCATCGCTGACAAGTCAAATGCTTCTGCTCAAATTGTTGAGAACGTTAAGTCGAGATTTTTATCGGCCTGTTGCCATGGGACATTTGATTTCGACGCTTTATCCAGATGAGATTTACAACCCGATTTCGTCTCCTGAAAAAGCGAATCAGGCTGTTAAGCGTTTGCGCAAGTGGCTGGGCGAAAATGAAATTCCCCTTCAGATCAACTTGAATGATGATCAGTTTAGTTTGCAGGCAATATCGCCTTATATCATCCGGATGACTTTAGAGACAGTTTCGGAGGTGACAAAAAATGACTCGATTCTTGAAAGCGTCCGCAGTCAATTTTCTGAGAACCACTTTACCAGTAAGGACATTGTTGAGGCCTTAGGACTTTCTCAGGATGCGGTACGAAACTTTATAAGGTGGGCACTGGATCGAAAGAAGATCAACCAAACAGCGGCAGGTCGATCTTCGCGTTACCGTCTAAGCCGAAGCGCCTTGAATTTTTAAAAATATAGATTTATTTTGTCGCCGTGATGTGCCCTTATGAGATGTCTCAAAATAAGATAGAATATCATTTCTCGCTCGAAATCTTGATTAATACTTTCGTCTGGTCCCGCTTGATCCGATAATAAAGTATGGGGATGCGACAAGGGTTTTTCAGTGTTTTTTTTGCACTGGCGGCAGCTGCGATGCTGGTCGCGTTCCAGAATTGTTCGCAAGTTCACTACGCCTTAACAGGCGACCAGAGTTTATCTGGTCCCAAAGTTCCCGAGTTGGCCGCTTCTGAAGGGGGCGAAATCTACGATGGGAAGCCTCGAATTTTACATCACTATGTACCTGGATTTCAGTGTGAAGGGCGCCCTCAACCTGAGTCGATCCTTTTTAGCCAAGACGATACCAACTGGCGTCTGATCCAAAACAGTCCTGAGAAGTGCGCGGTTCAAGATAAAGTTCCTGTAACAGGTGTGGTTTATAATAGCGGGACGAATCAAGCATTGTATCTAGGAAAGACCTATGTGCCGCCGATTCCTTTTTATGTTGATGCCAGTGAAGACCCTAATTTACCGGATATAAAGTTAGAGGACGGTGTGTGTGAAAATACCAATAACAAGTGCTCCCTGCTGGCTGCAACTCAACAGGCTGGCGTGGTCAGCTACACGGCTGATTCGGTGGTGGAAATCCCATCAGCAACGTATCTGTTGACGCGGCCTCTAGAACTTAAATTAAGTGTTAATGATCATTCAGTACATCTCAGGGGGCCTTCTAATGGAGTCAAACCCGTCTTGGATGGAAAAGGAGTGTTAAACCAGCTCTTTGTTTCAGGTACGAGTGGGACCGTAATTGTGGAACAACTTCGGTTTATCAATGGAAGACTTTACAATCATCCCGATCAGACAGCGGGGACGCAGGCGAGTTCCGCTATCACTTTGGACTTCCGGTTTAGAGGAGCCCTTACAATTTTGGACAGTGATTTTTCAAATAATCGCGATGCGCCTGTTGTCCACGCTGGGCCTGCTTTTGGCCGCCTTACGATCCGGCGCTCTCACTTTATAAATAATCAAGGCAGTTTAGGAACTGTTCGTGCTTATGGATCAGACGGAATATTGGTTGAA
The DNA here is from genome assembly GCA_964515195.1 of uncultured Pseudobdellovibrionaceae bacterium. Classification (GTDB taxonomy): domain Bacteria; phylum Bdellovibrionota; class Bdellovibrionia; order Bdellovibrionales; family Bdellovibrionaceae. Next base: position 38,497 of record CAZETK010000015.1, on the reverse strand, counting down.
GATTCAATGTTCACAAACAATAATTACGGCATTTACGTTTTTATGGTTAGTGATCTCATGGTTAACCGATCAACTTTCTCTGGAAATAATATTTCTGGTTTAACACTGGAGCATTGCCGAAACTGTGTTGTGAAAAATTCCACAATTTATAATAATGGATCTTCAGGGCTGGATGTTTATACGGTCGAGTGGCCAGAGCCAGAGGCTTCGCCAACTATCATAAATTCCACGATCGTTCAGAATGGTCAATCTGGCGCTAACCCCAAGCCAAATATCCTAGTTAATTTTAGAAACACTATTCATAAGCTGAATATTATAAATTCTGTGGTGGCCACCAATGGGCTTGGAAATTCTAACTGTATGTTCTCGACGGACCATCCTTTTCAAACTTATACTATTGAGGCTACGAACAGTCTGTTTGATGATAGCTCCTGTGAAGCTACCGGCGTTGGAAATATAACCGGTGTTTCTCCACAGCTTGGAGCTTTTGGAGATCATGGTGGTTTTAATTTTACTTTACTGCCACTTTCTGGAAGTCCGCTGATTGATGCCGGTGACAACAATTTTTGCCCTGTCGAGGATCAGCGAGGGCAGCCGCGTCCTGTGGACAAAGTGGGGGCTGGTTCTAAGTGCGATATAGGAGCGATCGAGGTTCAATGAATCAACGGGGAAAACTTTTTAGCACTTTCTTTTTTGCTGCGGCAATCGCATCCCTGTTGCTTTTTCAAAACTGTTCGCAAGTTCACTACGCCTTAACGGGTGACCAGAGTTCGTCTAGTCCCAAAGTTCCCGAGCTTGCAGTTTCGGAGGGAGGCGAGATTTATGACGGAAAACCTAGAATTTTACATCACTATGCGCCCGGATTTCAGTGTGAGGGGCGAACTCAGCCGGAATCAATTTTGATTTCCCGTGATGATACAACTTGGTTTTTAACTCAAAACACTCGAGAAAAGTGTGCGATTCAAGATCGGGTTGTTGTGACGGATGTTGTTTATAATAGTGCAACAAATCAGGCGTCCTACCAGGGAAAGACTTACGTGCCGCCGATTCCTTTTTATGTGGATGCTAGTGAAGATCCTAACCTTCCTGATAAATTATTAGATGATGGCGTTTGCGAAAATGTTAATAACAAGTGCTCCCTGCTGGCTGCAGTCCAACAGGCGGGTGTCGTTAGCTATACCTCCAACACTGTGGTCGAGATTCCGTCAGCTACTTACAAGTTGACGACTTATTTGGACATAAGAACAAGTACGAATAATAATTCAATCCATCTTCGCGGCGACCCTAGTGGTAGTAAACCGATATTAGATGGTCAGGGCCAGACGAATCCCCTATATTTGGTGGGCCGCAATGGCACTGTGATTATCGATCAGCTCCGCTTTATCAATGGATTTGTTGTCCATCAGGCCGAGTGGGGACCGTCTCCCTTAGGCTCGGCCATCACTGTGGACTCTACATTTAGGGGTGCTATCACAATTTTGGACAGTGAATTTCTTAATAATAAGAATTCATCTGCTGTTCATATCGGTCCTGGTACAGGCCAGGTTATCGTTCAACGGTCTATTTTCTCCAATAATGATGGCAATGCTTTAAGAGCTTTCGGACCAGCAGGATTTCTAGTGGAAGATTCAATTTTTACTGACAATGGCGCGGGGATTACGGTTCACACTCTTAGCAACGTGACAATAGATCGTTCAACCTTCACGGGCCAGGCTTATTCGGCCATATCACTGGGACATTGTCGAAATTGTAAGATCCGGAATTCAACAATTTATAACAACAGTGGACGAGGCTTGATTTTAAACACCAACCCATGGCTCGAGCCGGAGGCTTCGCCCACCATTATCAATTCGACTATTCTACAAAATGGTAACGGGAGCGTTCCTAATATTCAGATTTCATTTCAAAACTCCCTTCATAAGCTTAAGTTGCAGAATTCTGTAATTGCAACAAATGGTCTTGGAAATTCGAATTGTGAGATCGTCGAAGGGGCGTCTTACTTTTACGATATTGAGTCTGTTAATAGTTTTTTCGATGACACAACTTGCAGGGCAGCTGGAGGAAATAATATTATCGAGCCTTTACTTCTTATCGGTTCATTCGGAAATCATGGAGGCTTAACACCTACCTGGTTGCCACTGTCAGGAAGCCCGCTGATAGATGCTGGTGATAACAACTTGTGTCCTACTTCGGATCAACGTGGCCAGCCCCGTCCTATCGACAAGTTAGGAGCCGGTCCCCGTTGTGATATCGGAGCTGTTGAGGTCCAGCAATATGAGTAAACGGGGAAAACTCTTTAGCACTTTCTTTTTTGCTGCGGCGATCGCATCCCTGTTGCTTTTCCAAAACTGTTCGCAAGTTCACTACGCCTTAACGGGTGACCAGAGCTTATCTAGTCCCAAAGTTCCCGAGTTGGCCGCTTCTGAAGGGGGCGAGGTCTACGATGGGAAGCCTCGAATTTTACATCACTATGTACCTGGATTTCAGTGTGAAGGGCGCCCTCAACCTGAGTCGATCCTTTTTAGCCAAGACGATACCAACTGGCGTCTGATCCAAAACAGTCCTGAGAAGTGCGCGGTTCAAGATAAAGTTCCTGTAACAGGTGTGGTTTATAATAGCGGGACGAATCAAGCATTGTATCTAGGAAAGACCTATGTGCCGCCGATTCCTTTTTATGTCGATGCCAGTGAAGATCCTAATTTACCGGATATAAAGTTAGAAGACGGAGTATGTGAAAATACCAATAACAAGTGTTCCCTGCTGGCAGCCGTTCAACAAGCGGGGGTAGTCAGTTACACTACGGACTCGATCGTCGAAATCCCATCAGCCACTTACAACATGACTACATTTTTAGATCTTAATCTTAGTACAAGTAACAACTCGGTCCTACTTCGAGGGGCGCCCGGACCCGACAAACCTATATTGAATGCGCAGGGCAGGACGACGCACCTCTACATTCGTGGAGCATCGGGCTCCGTAGACGTGGAGAATCTGATTTTTGAAAATGGGTTCCTATCGAATTTTACAAGGGTCGAAGGGGGCCAACTGACTTCTTCCTCTATCAATTTAAAATCGCATCGAGTGGCCTTAAATATTCTGGACAGTGAATTCATAAGCAATTCCGGCAGCAGCGTAATTGATGGCGGAAGTAGTTCTGGCCCGATCGCAATTCGCCGATCGCAATTTAAGAACAATACCAATCTTAGATCACAGTCTGGAGTAATTGATTATACCGGAGTGGGCGGAATGTTAATAGAAGATACTGTCTTTGGGGGTAGCAGCACAGCTGTTTATGTTCGAGGGCCGACAAAAGACTTTACTGTCAATCGTTCAGCCTTCTATGGTACTTCTATTTGGAATTATTTCGGATTATTTGTAGAGGATTGTTTTAATTGCATCGTACAGAACACAGTGATCTACGGTTACGGTTACTCAGGTCTTGTGATCAAAGCGGATCTAGAATCTGGCCCTGACGCAGGATTAAAAGTTATTAACTCTACAATTCTTGCAAATGGAGCAGGCGGCTCTACGAATATCCAACTCCGTCTACAGGGTAAAGACCAAAAAGCGGAGTTCATCAATAGTGTTGTTGCGACTTCGGGTGTTGAGGGCATGGGAGAGATTGGAAACACAAACTGTGATACCGGCGGAGCTAATGCCGTATACTTTCATAACATTGTAGCCACGAACAGTCTTTTTAACGATACCTCCTGTCCCATCACGGGAAGTGGAAACATCATCGGACTTTCACCTCGGTTCGGTCCTTACGGTGATTACGGTGGTTTAATGCCGACACTTTTACCCCAGCCTGGAAGTCCACTGATTGATGCCGGTGATAACAATTTCTGTCCCACTTTGGATCAACGTGGCCTATTCCGTCCTGTGGATAAGTTGGGTTCCGGCTCTCGCTGTGATATCGGAGCTGTTGAGCTTCAATAAAAACTCCGTCGTCTTGTTCTGAGATGGCGGCCCTAAACCAATGAATTTTATGAAGTTTCCCGCTAATCGTGGGGATATTTGTCCCTATGGGAGAGGCCGCTAAAACCCTATTCTGAAACTGTTAGAACGGGGGGCTTCATGACATTCCAAGTAATCTACGAACAACAAAAGAAGATTAATGGTCAAAGAGATTCTGGCGTTGAGCTCACCCAAGAGACGCCTTCGCACCAAATGGTTCAAGGGTGGGCTAATCAGGCCTCTCGAGCCCCGTCAGCTGATAATATGCAACCCTGGAAAATCACCTACCGAGCAGAAGAAGGGGTTTTAGTTTTGGGACTTGGCGATCTAACTCAAGCGATGCCCGCTGAGATAGATCCGAATTTTGCCGCTTCCTATATTGCTCTTGGTGGGGTTGCACAAAATCTTCGCCTATTAGCTCAGCGTGATGGATTTGCCGTTCGTTGGATTAAGGCCACAAATCCTTCAGAGCAAAGCGTGCAGTTTGAAATCAAGCTAGTAAAGTCCGCTGTTGAGAGTAATGGGCTTGTGACTTGGATCTCAAAGCGAAACACAAACCGACTTCCTTTTAAGGCGGAATCATTATCAGGCTTGCATGTGGAAGCGCTCAAGAGCCTACAAGCGGAGCTGCCTTTCACAACTCTTAGCTACCGCACGCAAAAGGAAAGTCACCATGTAGTTCGGGCTATGACCTTTTTAGATAGCTTACGATATAACAACGGACGCTTATTTAAGAGCTTTGTAAAGACTCTTCGTTTTGGTCAAGAAACCTACCGCACTCGTGATGGGCTTGCGGGACCTACTTTAGGCGTTCCTCTTGTACTTAGGTTGGGCCTTGTGTTAATGAAAAAATTGAGCTTTACTTGGCGGACTAATATACTGGGCTCTCAACAGTTTTCAACCTACTGGGGTGTAACTCGTTTATTTAAAAAATCAGCCGGCACTATCACATTGCAGGGGACTCAAGATACTCCCCAGGGTTGGTTTCTTTTAGGTTTTGACTTGCAAAGACTTTGGTTGAATTTGAACTCCATGGGAATTGCTGTTCAGCCTTTCGGAGCCACTTTGCTTTTATACCGAGCCCAGCTGGAAAAGAGCGCTCAACTTAAGAATCTATCCGTCCTTTTCGGCGACAAAAAAAGAAAGCAATTATTAAATATCAGTGAGGATTTAAAGAAGAACGAAAATATCGAAACCTCTAAACCATTATTGGTCCTGCGAGTTGGATATCCAGTCAGAGCGTTGAAAGATGATGAAATTTCAATGCGCAAAAATGCACAAATCACAATTCAACTGGGCGCACCTTCTAAGGAGACAACCCCCTCCCTGGAAAATATTGAACGATAATTTTTGCTAATTGCTGACATTGTCACCCGTTAAGCTATTATCAAAGTATGTTTGATAGGCGAAATCGGTGAGCATAAATAAAAAATTAGCAATTATCGTTTTAGTATTTTCATTTGCCATCGGCCTCTTGGGGGTCAGGATTTTTCCATTTTCTGATTATCCGATGTTTGCCTACGTCAGAACACATCTAGAAGCATATACTATTATGATTAAGAATAAAGATGGTACTGAGGTCTTAATGCGTGCACATCATTTTTATCCATTTTACCGACTCCACATCCACCAGATGGTTATGTTCACATTAGACAAACCAAATCCGGATTTTAGTTGGCTTAAGTTATTTGAAAGACGCGCCAAAAGGCAAGTGCCTGACGCTGTGGCATTAACTATCACGCGGGTTGCATTCAAGAGAGATAAAAATAGAATGCTTGATATGAGCAGTCCATCGATCATCCTACGAGTCCATGAGATGCCTCTATGAAAGATAGCTATTCTTATAATGAAGAAGATGTTGGTTTGGCTCGTATTCTGTTTTTTGGCTTTCTGCTGATCACAGCCAATAGTGAATATTGGCGCCCATTTGGGCAAATGGCCCCCCTGCTTTATTGTGAAAAAACTATGGGTGTTTGGTTTAATTTGTCACTATCCTCAACGCAGATTGAACTTATCATCTTGACTTATAAGATCGGTCTTGTGGGTTCGTTATTGGGCCTTTTAACGCGCCTGTCTTTTGCTATAAGCCTTATTTCCTTAAGTGTCTTGAATATTTATGTACTTAAGTTTTGCTACTTCTCACATCATCTTATGCCTATCCATATCTCTCTATTTTTCTGGCTACTATTGGATCGAAACTCGGCTTATCGGTTAGATAATTTTCTTTTTAAAAAATGGATGCGAAGCTCCGGATCTGGTGATCCCAATTTTCTTTTCGGGTTGATGAAGTGGCATTTCGTCATCATTTTTTTTCTGTCGGGATTGGCAAAGCTTCGTGTGGCTGGAATAGATTGGATTATAACAGACTCATTAGAGAAAACAGTTCTCATGCAAAATTTTTACTACGAGAACGCCCCTGCAAGGGCACACTTCGCAAGTTTGAATACATTCTTGATGCAGTTCCCCCTGGTTTTTAACTTTATGGCGTTCATGACAATTTTTTTAGAGCTTATAGCGCCGGTTGCGCTTCTTTCTAAAAAAGCGGCTAGGTGGATTGTCAGTGACCTGCTAATTATGCAGGTCGGAATATACCTCGTTATGTTTATTAAGTTTTCCCCATGGATTGCACTTTATGTTTTTTGGATTCCCTTTAGCCGAAAGCGCAGATGGCGGATAAACTAGACTAATATCTAATTGGGTTTTTAGAAGAAAGTTCTTCATTATATTTTAAGACGGATATACATTCGTTTTATGTCAGATAATGAGATTCATCCATTCCAAGAAAATCGCAACTATAACCCTCCTGCTCGCTCTTTTGAACATAAGGAGTTTGGCGTTATGGGGGTAGGAAAATTTGGGACCCCCGTTATTGGTCTTGACGACCTTTTTGATACCAGTCAGTTTCAAGAGCTTCACCTTGAAGCCTGTATGGGTTTAGCACAGTGTCGTGAATACGGATTTGGAAAGGTCATTGGACCTTACCCACCGTCTTTGCGTAATCAGAATGAGGCGACATTCCCTGAAGATATGCTTTTGAACATAAGCAAATATGATCCAGACGGAATCCACAGAAAAAATCTCGAGTCGATGAATGATTGGGAGACTCGATACCGATATGTTAGCTTTGCGATGGGAGCTGTCATTCCTTGGTTTTTCACCCTTTACTTAAGAGACTGCAAAAATTTTTTTAAGAAAGGAACACTTTCTGAAACTCAGCCTGAATGGACACCACAGGTAAAGTTCTTCCCGAAATTAAAGAAGTTCCTCGAGACGCAGCTTCCCTTCGAATCCATCGGAATTAATCTTTTTTTGCTGTTGTTTTCTAATGGGTGGGGTACATTTCATTTATTTTTGAAACTGGCGGCCCATAAAGATCACAACATTAATTTTTTCCTTGATGGATGGAGGCCCTCATTCGTTATGAATGAAAAGACAAACGAAAAGATCTTTCTACCCAAAGGACAGCATACTTATTTCTTTAATAATCGTGATTATCACGGTGTTGATCCTGAACCCCGGTTTCGCTATACACTTCGCGTGGATGGAACCTTCAATAAGAAACTTCAGAACAAGTTAGGTCTTGAGGACGGATATGTTTTCCACTGGGACTACCCTCATGGTCGCAAGTTGTTAGAAGAGGCATCACGCCTATAAAGTTCTAAATTAAGTCCGCCTAAAGCTTTGCATAAATTCTGATTGTTTATGAAAGTCTTCTCTAGCAGGCCCGCTCACCTGTACACACTTTTCGGCGTTGTCGAGAATGGCTGAAATTTTGTAGCGCCACTGGGTTTGGAAGGGCAACGAGGGATTGACCCTTACGTCGGCCTGATTTGGTTCATACAAAACATCGACAGATTGATGGGTTGAAATTCGCGTGAAGCGATAACCTCTTTCAGGCACATTAGAAGAATTAAATCGAATTAAGTTGCGGCGGGCAAATTGCCCTTGAAGTCCCCCAAATCCAGTCTCACCCCATGCTCCGGTAATAAAACTGAAAACATTGGCCATGGGACCGGTTGCGCCATCAGTAGGACCGTAGGGAATATCGATCTCTAGATCCCCCCGCCGACAGGTTTTATCATCGGGATAAAGAGCTTCGACCGCCGCTTTCGCCATTAAAAAAGCCCCAATCATGGATGGACAAGCATGCCCTGCAAATCGAACTACATCCAATAAACTGATTTCAAAATTATACTCCTCTTCGTCTCCTTGCAAAAACGCAGAGAAGGGCTCGAAAATCTTGATCCTATGCTGTTTTAAAATTTCTGAATTTAAAATCGGGAGTTCTTTCATGAGCCCATCCTTTCAATTGGTTTTCATCTGGGTTCGTGCAGCTTAGTACTGAGGCCAGGATAGATCTAATCGCAACAAATATCTATTTTAGACTCAGTATTGTGTTTTTATTACATCTACACCAGAATTGGGCTATAATCATCTTAAATGAAACTCCTTTCCGGCACTCAGTCTCGAGTACTAGAGCTTTTGAAAAAGAATTTGGAATTGTCTGTCGATCAGATTTCAGATCACTTGCAAGTCGCTAAAACAGCGGTTCGTCGCCATCTTCTGGCGATGGAGAGGCGAGGATTGTTGCAGCGGCACTTTCGAGCGGCCCAACGGGGGCGCCCTATCCTTACCTTTAGTTTAACAGCGAAATCTAAATATCTTTTTCCCTCTAAAGAGGCTGAAATATTAAATGATCTTTTGAATTTCTTAAGTCAAAAAAATCAGGATGAGTTTTTGGAGGAATTCTTTGAGGGCTATTGGGAAAAGCGATTGAAATCTGTCATGAGCCGGATTCGAAAGAAAGACGAAAATAATTTGGAAGCTCGCCTGCAGGCCTTGAAAGAAGTGTTAGAAGAGGATGGCTTTATGCCTGATACCCACATTGACAAGAAACACGATGAAATAATGCTTCGTCAGTGTCATTGCCCTCTTGAGGCGGCTTCGCAATTCAGCACTCTTCCCTGTCGATTGGAACAGCGGCTAATCGCTAAGGTGTTAAACGCCCCTGTATCGAGTCTTACCTTGAGATCAGATAATAACCCCGTGTGTGAGTTCCGGCTTCCACTTTCAAAGGCACGAAGATCCTTTCGCTCTTAAACTACAAGGTGGATCCTACTCTTTTGTGAAGAGGTTCTTCAATTTTAAAGCCTTCTTCCGATAGGTCAGAGCGGATTTTCGTGGTTAGATCGTCGAACTCCTTATGATGAGCATCCAAGAGGCGCGCCAGCTCCATCAAGCTTCTTTTAAACTTCTCTGAATCGCAATTTTCTAATGCCCTTTGAGTGATCTTAAGCAATTCGGTCAGGTCCTCGTGATCGGCTCTGTGGGCCGCACATTCCTCTTCGGAGAGCTCTTGCATCAGAAGGCCTTCTTCGAATTTAATATGATCTTCAAGGGCTTTTCTGACCTTTGGTAAGAGTTCCCAAGTGTAATCGCGATCCTCATCTTTAAGCTCCCATGTGCCTTCAACCAGGCGGCGGATAGCCTCCATAATTAGCAGACAATCCTTAGATTGGCATTGGTAGGCTGCTTTAACAGACGCTAGATTCATACATTACCCCCTTTGCTAGAGCCTGATTGAACTTTATTACCAATGGCGAGGAAGATAAATTTTAAACTCGGCGAGGTGTTTTAATTAGATTGAAAGCCATAAGGTCTGAAAGGGCTTAAGTTTTAGAACCAATAACCCATCTGCAGTTAGTTTGAAGGGTATGGTTCTTTTGTCTATTAAATCCAGCAGTTGTCGCGGAATTTTTTTTAATGTGATTTTCGCTTCGATTTCTCGATCAACTAGATTATGAATGATGAGTGTCTCCTCAGGTGAGGGGCTGGATCGTAGATACGCCAGCGCACTTTTGTGAGAGGTTTCAACGATTTTAGTGTCTCCACGTCGCAGGGATTCACGTTGTTTTCGGACTTCGATCAGTCGGCGTACATTCGTGAGAACCGTTCCTTCGGGAGTTAGCGCACTAGTCGCCATGGCTTGTTCGTAAGACGCTCTATCAACAGGGCCCCGTCCTTCATCGCGCGCATCGTATTGTCCACCACGATCAGCCGCAGCTCTTTCCGCATAGCTTTTATTGCTCGGGGTCATTATTTCATCACCGTAATATATAATAGGGAGTCCCTTCAGGCTTAATAAAATTGAAAAGCCAAGTTTCACTTTTCGCGGATCGCGATTTAAAAAATTCGCCATTCTGCCACCAACACCGAGGTCCCCTCGAAAAGAAGTACCCAAGCCTGTTGATAATAGGCCCGTTTGAATAACGGATCGCACATCATCTGGAACCATTTCTAAAGTCAATTCATCATGGAGCCTAAGAAAGTTAGCCCAAACTGTTCTTTGTGGAGGCTCTGGAGTTTTTGCCATAATATCTTGCAAATAGCGTTTATCTCCAGAGAGTAAGCTAGCCCATGCGTACCCCATTAAATCAAAGTTGTATGCAATCTGAGCCCCCGTTGTTGTACTCATGTTCATTCCGAGATGACGGACATGATAATTTTCAGGTTGTCCAAAAAACTTATAAACGACGGCGGGCTCTTGACAAGCCTCAACAATCAAAGAGGTTAGCGGTGATACTTGAGCCAAGAAGTATCGCAACGTTGACACAAATCCTAGAGTTCGAGGATCGCTCTCTTGGTTTTTGAACAAAAATGGAATGGCATCGAGACGGATGACATCGACACCTTGATTGGCCCAATAGCCTACTATTTCCAAAGTTTCTCGCACAACCTGTGGGTTTGTATAATTCAGATCAAGTTGAAAAGGGTAAAACGTATGATAGACCCAAATCGTTTTTCCATTACCGTCTTGAAGGCGCGTATAGTGGGGATGAAGAGGATCAGCGAAATCGGGAAAAATCACCCTCCGCTCTACGATTTTAATACGGCCCTCCTCATCGGTTTCGCGATAACGAGCCATCATAGGCTTCCCGTCTTCGTTCTTGCGAACAGTTAAGACTTCTGGTGGATGGTCAAGAATATGAAAATAGTTACGGTACTTTAGATCGCCAGCAAGAGCCGCTTTGGCCCAGGGATGGTCCATCGAGGTATGATTAAAAACAAGATCAAGCTGCAACTGCCCATTTTTGCCTTGTAACGCGCCTTTAAAGTCTTGGAAAGCTTCATCCCCTCCAAAACGTGGATCTACAGCCTTGTAGTCAGCCACATCAAAACCTGCGTCTTTAAATGGAGACTTTAAAAACGGAAGAGGATAAATCATCGTAGCTCCCAAGTGATCAAATAAATAATCCACCATTTTCGTCACATTGTGGAAAGTTCCGACTCCTTTCGTGCTACCAAGGCTTTCTACATAGCCCATATACTGGATTTGGTCCATTAACCGGTTCGGATCTTGAATACTTTTAACATCATCCTGGATTAACTGATGAGGGCGACGATTAATTGTTTGCAAGCGCAATTGTTCGAAAAATTGCGTCAGCTCCAGAGCTACAGATGAATCATTATATATCTGTTTGAAAAATTTTAATGCAACTTGATCAACCAGGACTTCAGATGAGCGTTTCGAAGGATTTGCAAGTAGATCGCGGCATGATAAGGGGCCAGCAGAGGCGGGTGATATTTCAAGAAAAAGAACTTGAAGTAGGATGAAAATGGAGTGAACAAAAGTAAGTTGAATGCGTAAACGTGATTTCATAAAGCTTAAGTAAAAGCAACACCGATGCCTGGTTGTGGGGTGAGAGCAGCGCGAGAGCGCCGTTCGCACCGTATGAAGATCAAAGATTGCCTTTACCGACGCCGGATATTGTCAGGTGTTAAATTCGTTTACATCGCGACAAATCCTATACAAACGCAGCTTTCAGGATTAAAAGAAATCCGTTGGTAAACCTAAGATCAACCATTTAGGCCGTCTTGAGGGAGATAACATGAGAGCTTTACAAAAGAAGATGAATTCTAAAATCGGTCCCCTGTTTTTAGTGGCCACAGATACGGCCCTAACGGGCGTTTTTTTTGAATCTCAAAATCTTCCTATGGTACGCTCAACCGCCGAAGCCGATAAAGGCGCACCGTCAATTCTTTCTAAAGCTGAGACTCAATTAAAAGAATACTTTGAGGGAAAACGGCAGAAGTTTGACCTCCCATTAGAGATGCAAGGTAGTGAGTTTCAAAAGCGTGTGTGGAGAGAGCTCTTAAACATTCCTTATGGTCAAACCTGCTCTTATCGAGACATCGCCAAGCGAATACATAACGAAAAAGCCATGCGTGCTGTCGGGTCTGCGAACGGGAAAAACCCATTAACGATTATCGTTCCCTGCCACCGTGTGATCGCCGCCAATAATTCCTTAGGGGGCTACACTGGCGGATTGGATAAAAAAACTATTTTACTTGATCTCGAGCAAAGAGTCGCCACTGGCGATGATCTTGCTTAATCCCTATCCTGAAGGTCCCGAAATAGAGGTCTCTCGTTGAGGTTTCACTGGGGTTCATTAAGGCCCATTAAGGCCCATGTGAGAACAAGATGGCAGACAGGATCTTTAATGACTGTAACAAAAATGGTCTCCTAGGCTATTTTTTGGACAGTGATGCGATAGGAGCAAAAATGAAAACAACTTTACTGACTTTGGCTGTGCTCATTCTCACATCTACCTGCTGGGCCGAAATGATAGGTCCTCATAAAGATAGGATCTTGCGGGTAAGTTCGGACCTGAACTCTCCACACACTGTTCACGTTCAAGAGTGTGGTTACTATGAGATGAAAAATGCTGAAAAGAGCCTCTCCAATAAGGGCTGCCACAACTTCATGGCCACTGTTCCACTTTGTTGGATTGAAAATCACTTCCGAAAGCTACGTTATGATATTTCCCACGGTGAAAACCTGATGGAAGAATATCGCCAGCTGATCGGAACGAGTGGCAATGTGGCCGGCGCCACTGTCGTTGGCTCTGCGGTGAACGCCGTTGCCGCACCCGTGGGGCTATTCGGTTTTCTGTTTCTTGATTTTAAAATTTCGAAAGTTACAAATCGAATTATTTCAGAAGTACCACCGCTTCACGTATTGTTGATGACGGGTCTAAAAGAGCGTGTTTACTTCGTTGAATATGCTAAATTCCGCCGTCGATTGATCGAATCCTTGAATGTGCTGTACGAAGATCAAGAGTCTTTAAAGGACTGTTCTGCGGATTCTAATTCTTAAGCTCACGTAAGTCAGAGCCGGAAGGGTTTTGAAAAATTCGAAGGCCAAACTCAGGTGCAATCGCGATAATATGATCAAAAATATCGGCTTGAATCCCTTCATAAACGGCCCAGCGGGTGTCGTTGGTAAAAACATAGATTTCGATGGGAAGGCCCTGGGGACCCGGAGCGAGATGCCTTACAAGAAAAGTCATATTTTTATGAATCCCAGGATGTTGTCGAAGATAATGGCTTAAATAAGCCCGAAAAGTTCCCACATTTGTCAGACGACGTGAGTTGACGATCAAATTCGGATCGTTGCCATAATCAGCGTTGTGTTTTTTAAGATCCGAAATTTTTTGCATCATGTAATCTTTCAAGAGCATAAATCGGCTTAATTTTTGGATCTCTTCTTCGGTCAAAAAACGAACGGTCGACATATCGACATGAATGGAGCGTTTGATGCGTCGGCCGCCTGACTCGTGCATTCCACGCCAGTTTTTAAAGGAATGTTCCAGAAACTTATGGGTGGGAATGATTGTGATTGTTTTATCCCAATTCTGGACCCTGACAGTATGCAGAGCTAGATCCACAACGTCGCCATCTGCGCCAAATTGAGGCATTTCAATCCAGTCGCCGACTCGAATCAAATTATTGGACGTTAATTGAAAGCCCGCCACTAAGGACAGCAGGGTATCTCGAAAGACGAGGATAAGAATTGCGGTCATAGCGCCCAGACCGCTTAAGAAAACCCAGGGGGAGCGATCCAGCAATATCGAGACAATCAGTATAAGCGCCAATAGATAAAGGATGATCAGAGCCACTTGAATAAAGCCCTTAATGGGTCGGTGTCGGGAAATTTCAAGACCCATATAGGTGTCATTGACGTTATTTAATAATGTAGTGACAGACCGAAGAGCAATCACAACTAATGAGGCCAGCGTGATCCGTTCGACTAAGGTGCTGACGGTAGTTGGCAACCCTGTGATCGAATGAACTCCAAAAAAAATAATGGTGACCGGGACGGCCCATGAAACCTGACTTAAAAAGCGTTGGTTCATGAATGTTTGAACCCAAATCCCCGACAAAGTGTTGGCCAGGGGGCGTAAAAACTGGCTTAAAATCAGCCGACCCAAAAAAAAGCAAACCCAGGAGCCGAGAACAAGAAGTAATAGGTTTCCATAGGGTAAAAGGTGCGGAAATCTTTCCGCAAGCTCCGTCGCGTTCAAAACTTCTCCTTTAATTTATTATCCGTCAGTATGAGCCTCACCAAAAAGTTCTTCGAGCGCCTTTAGGTTACTGGCTCTGGCCAGTCCCCAAACGCGATCACCCGAAAGAAGAAGCGTGTCACCATGTGGAATTGTGTAGCGTCCCGCCCGTTGGATACTTGTGAGCAACACACCAGCGGGCAATGCAACTTCTCCAACTCGTTTATTTTCTGCCCGGGACTCATTTTTGACTTCCATTTCAATCGAGATAAAACCAGCCGGCAGAAGATCCGCCGATGTCGCATAAGGTGGAGCTTCTACCAAGGGTTGAGTTACGCCAACTTTTTTTGCAAACCAAGGGATTGAAGCACCTTGGAAAATTACGGAAATGATAACGACGAAGAAAACCAGGTTAAAATATTTATCCGCGTTTGGAAAATTCACACTCCAGGGTAGGGTCGCCAGGATAACGGGAGCCGCTCCGCGAAGCCCAACCCAAGATACGAAGATGCGTTCTCGCTTCTTTAAAGCCTTGCCCGGCGCTGCGATAAATACACTGAGGGGCCTTGCCACAAGCATCATAAAAAAAGCTAGAAGCAGACCTTCCTTCCACAAGGTCAATACCTTTGATGGAAACACCAGCAAGCCTAATGTGACAAAGACAAGGATCTGTGCCATCCATGCGATTCCATCAACAAATCGGGTGGTATTGCCTTTGTGAATGAGGTCGGTATTGCCAACATAAAGACCAGCCACGTAAACAGCCAAAAAACCACTTCCCTTGAGCGTAGCGGTTAAAGCAAAGAGGAATAACACAAGACCAAGCATCAAAACTCCATAGAGGCCTTCATACTCAATTCCTATATTGTTATTGACCCAGCGAATGGCTTTGCCTCCAAGCCAGCCCATGGCAAGACCGACACCGGCTTGTAAACAGAACAACGCAATAAAGGACATAAGGGTGTTAGATTCGGTGGCTGCCGCGTAGGTTAAAACCCCTACGGTAAGAAAAATGGCCACGGGGTCGTTGCTCCCAGCCTCGAACTCAAGAAGTTGTTTCAATGAGCCTTTTAAGGATAAGCCTTTGGCGCGAAGGATACTAAAAACTGCGGCCGCATCTGTTGATGATACAATAGCGCCTAACAAAAAACCCTGAACCCAAGTTAAATTAAGAGCGTAGCGAGCAAATATCCCTGTCAGGATTCCCGTCACGACGGTTCCAACAAAAGAAAGAGAGACGCCCAATTTGATATCGGGCTTAATTTTAACCCAGTAAGTTCTAAGGACGCCGTCAAAAATAATCTGAGCCAAAGATACGCTTCCAACTGAAAAGGCCAGGTAGTAATTATCAAAATCTATCCCTCCAGGCCCTTCCGAGCCGGCTAGCATCCCAATAGTAAGAAATAGTAACAAAGCAGGAACGCCAAAGCGGGATGAGATTCGATTGGCCAATACAGAAGAAATCATGAGGATGGATGCAAATAAAAGAATGAACTCTAAGGAATGGTGATGAAACTCAAAGCCCGGCACCGATACTACTCCCAACGTAAATTTAAAAATGGACGCTTTGTCAGCTTCAGAACTTGTCGCCCAGTGGAGCCTAGCCACAGACGGCGGGCTCGAGATCGCCTAGTGCTTAAGGTAATTGTTAACCAAGCTTTTCGGCTATCGGCATAGTCTACTAGAGTATGGGCGATTGAGGTATATTCCTGAAGAACCTTGACGCTAGATTTAATTCCCTTTTTGGCAGCAGCGGACCGTAAGCCGCCTAGAATTTTTTCGGCCTCAGGCTTTTCTTTCGCTTGTTGAAGAGTCTCAAGAAGAGGAATCGGGCTGGGTTCTATATAAACCCAGTCTACATGGGCATTAGCATCACGAGCGGAGCTCAGGATCCAGTTGAGATCGGGTTGGGATATTGGGACACCGACGTCAATACATACCACCATTCGCACTTCGGAAGAGAAATCTTTGATTTTATGATGGGGCTTTAAAATCAAAACAGGCAAAGCAGAAGTTAAAGAAGCCGTTTCTGCAAAACTTCCCAGGACCCAATAGGGAAGGCCCTTTCGATTGTGGCTGGAAATAACAAGAACATCAGCATCATTTGCTCGTCCGAAATTTGAGATTTGCCTGACTAGGCTTTCTTGGTCATGGGTGTCTGAGCGCAGGACCTTAACCGCATCGAACTGAAATTTTCCCCGACAAGAATTTTGAAGAGACTCAAGTGCATCTTTGGCGAGTTTAGTTTTGGACTTTTGGTACCAGGAAATAGGTGTAGGGTACAGTGACGGGTGAATGGCCGCCACAACAGAAGACTTCTTAAACAAACCTTTTGATTGAAACAGTCGAATTAAATCACAGTAGTTACGAAATGTCGAAGCTTTTGTCGCGGCTGGATCCACTGTGATAAGTGCGGTTCGCATTAACTATGTTCTCCCTGTCTATCAGGTTTAGGGGACACAAAGGTTTTCTACAAGAAAATCTTTATAAAAAAACCTTTATGGAGGGTTTCTACCATCGTCTATGCGGTAAACTGACAATCGGCAACAACAAAAACATAGGAAGTTGCTATATTGGGAGGGACTCGGCAAATTAGAGTCGAGATGAGATCGGAAATTTTGGGTGCTATTACTATTGCGTTCTATATTTCGGGAATCATATTCGCGGTCATTGCCTTATGGCGCTCGCGAACCCCACAAGGCGCAACGGCATGGGTCGTGGGATTGCTTGGCTTTCCGTTTTTGGCTGTTCCAGCTTTTTTAGTTTTCGGTCGAAATAAATTCTATGGTTACGTGAAAGAGCGTCGTGAATTGGACCGGCATGCCCTTCGTGAGGCGGATGAAATTGAGGGTATTTACAAGACGGAAGTCTTTACGCTGGAGTCACTGATACCTCTTTCTCAGGTTGCGGCCGTTACAAAGCAGCCTGGGTTTATGGCCCATAGCCGTACGCACCTTCTGGTGAACGCGGATAGGGCGTTTCCTAAAATGCTTGATGAAATTGAAAGAGCCCAAAAATATATTCTATTACAAACCTATATTTTTCGAGATGATCGATCGGGGCGGAAATTCATAGAAGCCTTAAAGAGAAAGGCTCGCCAAGGCATACGAATCTATTTTCTATACGATGGGATTGGAACCAAAATTTCTCGCAAGCTTCGCCGTGAACTGATTTCCGCGGGTATTGAAATTGAGGACTTTGAAAATACCAAGACCCTTCTGGGTCGCCTTCAAATTAACTTCCGAAATCACCGTAAAGTGCTTGTCATTGATGGAAAGGTCGGCTTTGTGGGGGGCCTTAATATTGGAGATGATTATCTGGGTCGATGGAAATCCATGGGCCCTTGGCGCGATACGCATTTACGGATCGAAGGTCCCGCTGCCCTTTCTGCTCAGTTATCTTTTTTAAAGGACTGGCATTGGGCTTGTGAAAGAACTCCTGATCTGGATTGGATACCCGACAAATGTTCAGATGGCGCCCCCGTAATGGTTTTGCATACCGGCCCGGCCGATGAGATCGAATCTTGTTTGCAAGCGCATCTGACCTTGATTTTGGCAGCGAAAAAACGAATATGGATTGCAAATCCTTATTTTGTTCCATCTGAGGGCTTAAGCAACGCTCTTACACTCGCCGTATTGAGGGGAGTTGATGTACGCATACTTGTTCCTTCCTATGGAGACAACGCCTTAGTTATGGCGGCCATGAAGACCCATATTGATAGGCTGCTGCAGATGGGTGTGAAGTTCTATCGTTATTTGCCAGGATTTCTTCATGAAAAGGTGATGCTAATTGACGACTGCGCCGGCTCGGTCGGGTCAGCCAATTTGGATTCACGTTCTTTATTTATCAATTTCGAAATTATGGCTATCGCTGTGGAGAAAAATTTCATCCATGATATGGAAGAAATGCTAAAGAACGACTTTTCGAATTCGACACAAATCACTTCGGAATACATGAGGAATTTACCTTTTAGAAAGAAGCTATTTTCAAGGGCAGCTAATCTGTTAGCCCCTATTATTTAGAGAAATTAAAAACCTATCCTGGGCGCTCGTCTTGAAAGCGATTATTAGGCTAGTTCTAAGAGTAAGTCATAAGAGATTGATTAATCCGCTATTTACATCTGAATCCGACAGCCTGTTTGGTGACTTCAATGGAGCTGGCAAAATTGATGTGGCCAAATTTCAGAGCAAGCTTTTTATAGTACTCAGCCAGCAATACTGCCTCAGACCAACTATCAAAGCCACCTCCGGCCATCGAGCTCTGAATTTTGTTTAGAATTGAATCTTTTTCAGCTGCACTTAGCTTATCAGCATTGATAATGGCCCCAACGGTTGAATACCATCCATCTTCCTCTTGTGGGGTAATAAAAATGGGTTTTGAATTTGAAAATATCTTGAGGGCTTCCGTCTTGTTGTCGGCCAACATGAGCTCTGCTAAAAACAGAGTCTCTGTGGCTAAGGACTCAATCATCAGGGCGGTAAATCCTGCAGTTTGAGTCTTCAATTCACTGATATGTTCCTGAATAAGCCTTTTTGCTTGGCCCGCCTTATTCGTGACTATGAGGAAAGTGTAGTACTCGTCACAATTCTGCTTCTTTAGTTCAAAACATCGTCTTTGCCAGTATTTTTCCGCTACATCATATTTCCCACCGAAGAAATAGGCATGAGCCAAAAGATTGAGATTGTGTTCGTAGTGCCAGTCCTCCCAAGACTTGGCTTTATTCTTGCGAAACCAGGCCTGGTGCAACTCATCGGCTTTAAGAAACTGCGAAACGGCCTGCTGCCACTTTCCCACTTTAGGCAACACATGCCCATACATATGATATGAATGAGCAATCTTCGGAGCAGTCCTCACAAATTGTTCGGCGTGAAAGACGGCTTCACGGTAAAGATTTGTGCCTTCATAAAGGTGAACCAAATAGTGATGGATCCCAGGATGGGAGGGAGCAGCCACAAGTAGTTGTTGCAAATTTTCTGGAGAATACTGATTAGCTATTACGGCAAAATCCAGGTTCAAAATTCCATTTGAAGATTCTTTTTTAACGACATCATAGACCTTCAAAGCGGCTTGATTAAGGGCCTCAAAGGCGAGCTCACCGGAGGGTATGCCCAGTTGGTTACAAATTCGACTGTTTTCAGAGCACAATTTGGCTTCCACATAGTCAGCAAAGGCCAGTTCAGATTCAGTTAAATTCAAATCCTTCTTTAGCTCTCGAGCCATTATCATGGGATTGAGGCCATCATCACCAAGATGAAATAAGTAGAGATCATTAAGGGCTAAGGCTAACATTGTGTAAGCAGAGTAAAACTTAGGCTCGATCAGAATGGCCGAGCGAAAGGATCTTGCGGCATCAACATAGTGGAAGCCAAACAAATTTACCAGGCCCTGATTATAAAATGAGAGGGCTTTTTCTTTGCTGGGCTTGTCGGGGATTGTAACAAAATAAGTTGATGGAAGAGATTGAGTATCTTTTTCTAACTCGATCGGTCGCAGTAGCAGCTGATTGCTGACATTCGAATCATTTTTGCTGTTCAAGGAAGGATACCAGGTATACCTAAGAGGCTTTTGGTCCACTTTATTTAAGCTTTGATTTAGCATTGTGGCGATATCAGATAAACTCTTAAAGGCCGTGGGTAAAAAAGACGTAATGGGGGAATTTGTTTTCGGATCTATAACGATCATGGTTGGATACATTTCGCCAGGCCATGAGTGTTCTTTCTGAAGAGACTTAAAGGAATCACTGTCTCCGTTTAATTTTACGAAAACATATTTTTCATTTATTTTTAGGAAGTCATCTTTTTCGGATTTTATCAATGCATCCAGAATCAAGCATGGAGCGCACCAGTCAGCTCCCATATTGATAAGCAGAGTTCGGTCAGATTTTAAGGCGAGCTCTCGTGCTTCGTTATAAATCGTTTTTTGATTCATTTCCGCACTGTTGCATTTGGGATAGACTTTTCCGCCGCATTGCTGGAGATACTTTTGGTTATCAAAAGCTTCTTTAGATGAAGCATGCGCATTCAAGCCGGTGAGTAAGCTTATAGCGACCAGGGCAGAGATACAAAAACTCATACAAGAATCCTTTGCATTTAATTGCGTTGATAATCAGGATCTTGCAAAAAATCAGCCCGCTTATCTTAAACTTAAAGGTCGATCAGGGCTCACACTGTAAGGGGTGACAATTAACGGCTTTTACGAAAACAAAGCTATGACATTCTAAGGCATTTTGAACAGCCAGGGGTTTCCATTTACGTCATTATAGCCAAAAAATACTTTTAGGCTTGGAATGTAGCGCCAGCGGCCATAGATGCCCCTGGTTTTTTCTCTTGTAGAATTCGATTCTTCCATGCGGTTTGGGT
This sequence comes from uncultured Pseudobdellovibrionaceae bacterium, assembly GCA_964515195.1. Taxonomy (GTDB): domain Bacteria; phylum Bdellovibrionota; class Bdellovibrionia; order Bdellovibrionales; family Bdellovibrionaceae. The sequence continues at coordinate 17,838 of CAZETK010000015.1, read as the reverse complement.
TGTGAACGCTTTTGGGTGTAATCTCGGTCCATATCCAAGTTTCAGTATTGAGGGTCCACACGCTAGGGCCACCGTCCCAGGCCACCAGGAATCCTGTATCGGGGTCGTACTCTAAGCCCATACGATTACTTGTTGGTGGCATAAATTTAACTAAGGTGTCTCCTTCTACGCGATAAGTTTGAGCAAACTGATTCCAGGGAATCTTGCTGGTAGGATCCCTGAATTTGACATCTTTAAGGTCCCAGTAAAGAAGACGCCCTCCCTTTCGGTCACCCGAGAGAGAAATATATTTCCGGGTTCTCCAGTCAAGTGCGGAAGACGTATCACTCACGGACCAGTTTGCAGAAGATGTGTTGTGGTAGGTATCAGATAAAGGGTCCCAGGCGGTCAGGCGAGCGGCATTATCATTAATCAACACAAGCTTTGTGATGGGATCCCAATCAGAGCCTAACCAGCCGACTCGCTCGACCTTCTTTTTTTCCCACGTCAGATTTTGCACATTGAAAAAGTAACTCTGAGGGGCTCCGTTGCCTGAAGGATAGCCAGAGCCACTACCCACCCAAAGGCGGTCGACTTCAAAAATATATTGAACGCCATCGTAGGAGTGAGCCGAGGTGGGGGTGTCGTCAATAGTCTTACAAACAGGGCTACACGGCTCAATATATTTTGAAGGATTCGTGAGGCGCTCCCAAGTAAGATCGGTCAAACGAAGGCGATAGACTTCGTTTCCACCGTAGTCCATGTGACCACCACCCCAAATAAACAAAGAGTCTTTGCCTAAGGCGCCTCCACACCAGGCGGTTACAACACTGGCAGGTCCGCTGATAGCCCAAGTGGTTTCTTGGCTTTTGGGCGCGACATCCATAATTTTATTGGTGGTTTGAATCTCAACCCAATGACCAGGGCTGAGATTTAAGGCTTTGGCTTTTATGCCGGAATAATTGACCTCAATGGCCTGCATTGGCGGGAGCGGTGTCAGCGGGGGAGCAGGGTTCGGGACAGGGCTGGGGTCAGAACCGGGATCGGGAGTTGTCGGTGGATCTTCGCTAAGAGGATCATGGGTGTCAGAACCGATAGCCCCACCTACAGAAGCCAATTCAAACTCACCGCCGCCACAGTTTTGAAACACAGTGATAAGAACTGCTGAGCTTAAAAGTACAATGAGGAGCTTAAGTCGAAATTGCGAAAATTTCATAGTCATAACCCCGGTTGTTCGTTAATTTCCACTTCGGTCGCCGTAAAAAGGGGATGGCCGACCTGAAATCACGGCACCGATATCAGGTGCTGAACCAGAATGACCATCTGTAATTCCAGGTATGGCAATACCTTGGCCACGGGCCGTAGATGTTTGTTTGAGTTTGGGAATATAACGGGTCGTTACAAGTGTACGATAGTTACCCCCTAGAGCGATTTCAGACTCGAAGGGGTCAGCTTCAATAATCAGGTCAAAGTCATGGCGCTTCGTTGATGTGCCAAACAAGGGCGTGGTGTTGGACATTTTAGCAAAGACATTTGCCATGGAATTTCCAGAGGGGCCTGAATTGGACCACCATACCGATCCGTTGGGGAACCAGGCATTGTGAGTAAAATCAATAGGGTCCTGGCCACTGGCCTCCATCGCCATCAGGCTTGAAACATTTCGTCTGATGAGAATATTATTTCGATAGCTCCAGGCCTTAAGCGCGCCATTATTGTATTGCACCCAGGCCCAAGGAACGTCATTCGCCCCATTGGTAGTCACAATCGTATTATTGGCAAAGATCATTCCCGTATTAGTCGCATTTAATTTTAAGGGACCCCTGCGGATATTGATCGCGATATTTCTAAAAACAAAGGCAGGGCCGCCGTAAAGAGGGTCAAATGAGACAAAAGTCATCGCATTGTGAATGCGATTATCATAAAAAGAAATATTACGGACACCATAGTCTCCCTCAAAAGCGTCATCTCCGGTCATGGTGATATCATTCCGGTAAAAATGAACACCGGCATTGTGAACACCCGAAGTGACCGCCAGAGCATCACCAAAACCATGAAGAGTGTTGTTGAAGGCGACATTGCCGCGCCCTGGAATTCGAATTCCATCATCGTTCCAGAATACGTTTTGTTCACCATCGCGAGTGCCATCTCCTGATCCGGGCGCCCCTGAGCCACCATAGGCATATAGATCCTGATCCCATTTGTTATTGCCGGTAAGAGTTGAGTCATAAATAGAAATTTGTTCAACAGTATGGCTGGCTACGATGCCCATGTCCACATTGCGAATATTAAGGTGACGAAGCGTGATGTTCTTTTGACTGTAGCCCGACCACAGGCTGATACCTATGGAGTTGGCCCCCACTCCAGAGTCCACCCCAGAGCCCTCTAAGGTAAGCCGTTCGATTATAACGTGATCAGCCTCTACAATTTGGAGAACGGCCCCTGTGACATCTTTTAAAATAACGCCATTTCGGCTGGCCCCTCGTATTACCAAGGGTGAAGACTCGTTTCCACCCTTGCTGACTTGAAGCCCATCAACTATGTAAGTCCCATTTTCGAATTCAATGACATCCCCGGCTGCGGCTGAAGAAAGAATGGTTTTAATCTGTGCAGACGTCGAACCAGCAGGAACTTTTTTTGTAGCAGGCCCAGAGGAAGAAGGCAGCGCACGAGTGGCGGCCGTAAGCGTGCGCACGTCTCGGCTGGCCCCACTTTCGACAGAAACTTGGATTTCATACTGGGTGTTAGGCTGCAAACCCGTGATGACCCCGGCAAAGCCTTGGGATAAAAATTTATTGGTCTCAGAAAACTCCGGACGCATTCGATGTAGAGGATGGGCTTGATACCAAGTTGCCTCTGAAGCTTTACGGAAAACAACAGTGGCCTTTGCAGAATAATCGAGGCTACCGGTTAGGGGAAGTAGCAGCGAAATTTGTTCGAATGTAGCGGGGCCATCTAAGGTCAATATCCCCAGATTCAATGTAGAATTAGGACTTGATGGCTGTCCAGTTGGCGGGGGGGGAGTTGGGGAATTGGGATCTCCATTTTGAGGAGGTGTACCTGAATCTCCAAGAGAGTCTAAGCTGGATGAGGGCTGAGATAATGTACTGAAGCCACCTCCACAATTCTGATAAAATAAGATTAGAAAAGCCCCCATTGCGGCGATAAAGGCGCCCCTTAGGGACCAGTGACGGATCAGCATATAGATTCCCCCGGAAACCGTATATTGACAGTGTTACATAATTCACAATTTTAGAATAGGTGAAAAAAAAGGATAGAAGCTCGCGGGGGTCTTAAATCATCGTGTCTTGATCTGAGACATCTTGTTTTGGTTCTATCAAAGGAGTGCGCAGTTCTATTTCGGGGATCAGTGGGAGTTTAAAACTAAAAGTCGTTCCGATCCCTAGCCTGCTTTTTAATTCGAGACTTCCATTATGACCTTCAATAATCAATTTCGAAATAGAAAGACCAAGTCCAACACCCGGTATGGTTTCCTTCGTGGCCTGAGTTCGACGAAAGGGTTCAAATATCTTGGGCTGATCTTCCTCTGCGATCCCAATTCCTTCATCACTGACAGAAATAACCGCTAATCCGTCTTCTTTTTTCATCCGAACAAAAATACGACCTCCGCCAGGAGAATATTTAATCGCATTATTTAAAAGATTATTCATGACTTGATTAATTCTCATGCGATCACAATTGCATTGATAACTTTCCTCGGGGAGCTCAAAAAGAATTTCATGACGATCAGAGGTTTGTTGGTTAAGTAAAACGGCATCTTGAACGATACTGCGCAGATCAAGGGGCTTTTTAATTAATTCCAGATGGCCTGAACCAATACGACTAGCGTCAAGAAAGTCTCCAATCATTCGGATAAGTTGATCCGCCTGACGACTAATAATAGAAATCATTTGGCCGCTCTCTTCCAGTGGTAAATTTCTCCGTCCCAACATTTCAACAGACATCTTGATTGCGCCTAGTGGATTTTTGAGGTCATGTGCGACACCGGCCAAAAAGCGAAGGCGCGCTTTTCGCTGGTCAGCAATTCTCCAAGCCAGATCATTGAAAGCCTCAGTAACTTCATTTATTTCCGTAATTCCCATGGGCATTTCAATCGTATAATCAACATCTGCCTTATAGTGCTGGATGCTCGATCTTAGCCTTTTAATAGGAAGATAGATCCACTTACGTATCGATAACCATAAAAATGGCAGAAGAATGGCAATAACAAGGATAGCTCCAATCGCAACTAAAGTTGCGAACTCTGCGCTGGTCCGATTGCGATCGACAACTTCGGAAGCCTCATTCAGGTTAAAGCGCGCCAACTGTGCGGCTTGAGTGTGGGCCAAGCGCAGGTAGCGATTGGCTTCCTGATAAGACTGGATAAAATTGCCCGGGCTTGCAGAAAGGCGATCTCTTTGCTGGAAATAATCCCGCATCGAACGGATGACTTGATTGACATAGAACTGATCTTCCTGCGTATGAATGTACCGAGTGAGCTCTCGAAGATTACTATTAAGTTCCTGTTCGGCTGTTATGCGGTCATTTTCATGTTCCTGATCTTGAGTCAAGCTGTACAGAAGCCACTCACGATTTGTATTTAGCAAGTTTATTTGAAGCTCTTCTGATAATCGAACTCGTTCAAACATTGGCTGGAGGTCATTGGAGCTGTCACGTATGAGTATTGCGGTATAAGCTGCGAAAGCCGCCACTAGAGCCGCGACCAAAAAGAAGGTGCTAACCAATGTCAGAAACAGGCGATTTAACGTCATCGAAACGCCTTCCTCAGAGTCAAGCTGTGCAGTGAAAAGAATTTCCCTTGTTCAAATCTAAGAATGGTCTTTTAATGCGTCTAGGAAGTTAGATTAGAAGTGCATTATCACACAAACACCAACGCCGCCAGCGGCATTTAGGGAGTAAGTTTTGAACGCTTGGATGGTTTTAATTATTGCAGGGTTGTTGGAAGTCTGCTGGGCCGTCGGACTCAAATACACAGAAGGTTTTACGAAACTTGTACCGAGTGTGGCCACGATACTGGCCATCGTGGTCAGTATGTATTTGTTGGCTAGGGCCGCACATGTTTTGCCTATTGGAACGGCCTATGGGGTTTGGGTCGGGATTGGAGCTTGCGGCACCGCTTTATTGGGAATTTTGCTTTTTCAAGAGCCCGTGACAATAGCTAGAATTTTTTTTCTGGCTCTTTTGATTGTTTCCATCGTAGGCCTTAAGTTGACGGCCTAAACAACCACGTTGAAAATTGAACCCACCGCAGCGGTTAAGGCCATAGCAAAGGCTCCCCAAAAACCAACCCGTAGCGCGGCTTTAAGAATACTTGCACCCCCGGCTTTAGCGGAAAAAACGCCCAATAAAACAAGAGATAAAATAGAAGCGGAAAAAACAAAAGGAAGAATGGCCTCTAGAGGAACGAAGAAAATTACGATTAAAGGAAGCAGCCCGCCTATTGAAAAAGTCAAGGCCGACGCCATTGCGGCTTCCATGGGCTTTGCGGCGGAGGATTCTAGAATTCCCAGCTCGTCTCGGGCGTGGCTTCCTAAAGCGTCATGTTCGGTTAGCCGATGGGCCACTTCTTTGGCCAGATCATAATCAAGTCCTCTATAAACATAAATCTGTGTCAATTCTTCCAGCTCAAATTCAGGATTGGTTTCAAGCTCACGCTTTTCTGTGGCCAGGTCAGCTTTTTCAGTGTCCGATTGCGAACTAACCGATACGTACTCACCCGCAGCCATCGACATGGCACCGGCGACAAGGCCTGCAATTCCACTCAAAAGAATATTTTCACGCGACGCCCCTGCCGCGGCTACCCCTACGATAAGGCTTGCCGTGGAAACAATACCATCATTAGCGCCAAGTACGGCGGCTCGGAGCCAACCGATTCTGTAGGAACGATGAATTTCTGGATGACGACTGAATTTTGACATTGCTGACACCCTACCTGGCATCTTCTCAGAGAGCCATGCTTAAAGTGGTAGGCAAAGTCAAAATTCGGAATAAATTCATTTTTAGTGGGGTGCACTGGTCCGTGGCTCCTCTTGATGAGGATTATGAGCTTCATCGCGGAGCGGAATATTTTCCGTTAGAATCTGATCGACCCATTCTTCGTAGGCCTGAATAAACTGCTGAATATATTTTTTAACAGAATCACTTTTTATTTTACCGGACTCGTCAAAAATTTCCCCAGCATTTCCAATGTAGGCTTCAGGCTGTTGAAGTACGGGAATGTTCAGGAAGACAAGCATCTGGCGCAGATGGTGATTGGCCCCAAACCCACCGATTGAACTGGGTGAAACTGAGATCACGGCACCTGGCTTGCCGTCCCAAACACTATGTCCGTAGGGCCGTGAACCGATATCGATGGCATTTTTAAGCACCCCGGGGACCGAACGGTTGTATTCAGGGGTTACAAACAAGACGCCATCAAACTCACGAAGATTGTCACGGAACTCCTTCCACTCTTGTGGGGGGTTATCATCCAAATCCTGATTGTATAATGGCAAATGGCCAATATCTAAAATTTCAAATTCAAGTGATTTAGGTGCCATATGGATAATGGCGCTGGCCATCTTGCGATTAAATGACTCTTTCCGAAGACTTCCGACAATTATTGCAATTCGTTTTTTGCTCATTTGCTTCTCCTTGGTTTATTGGAAGATGCATGCAAAATTTGTCGCAGTGATTGCACTCTAAATAGCATGTATTTTGAGGCATAATTCCCACATTTTGCGAACTACAATTGGACCTGTGGTGACTTACTCCCTAGATTTAATTTGATTTTGGCCGATCAGAAATTCACAATGGGGTATCAACCTTTAACCTAGTGGAGCGCGCATGTTAAAGAATTTATTTGCAACTCGGGTATACCCTATTCAATGTGATGCTGTGCTGTTGTTGCTTCGTATTGTCTGTGGCCTTGCAATGGCAACTCATGGATATGGAAAAATTCAAAATCCGTTGGTTTGGATGGGTCCAGAATCCGCCGTCCCTGGCGCTTTCCAGCTTCTTGCCGCTATCTCGGAATTTGGCGGCGGGATCGCTTGGGTCATTGGGCTTCTCACCCCATTGGCTTCTCTTGGGATAGCTTGTACTATGGCTGTCGCGACCTATACGCATATGGTAGTTCGAGGAGATCCCTTCGTTGATATGATGGGCGGCGGCTCTTACGAGCTAGCTTCCATCTTCTTCTCGGTTGCGCTAGTTCTTATGGTTCTGAAGCCTGGACGTTTCTCTTTAGACCGCATTATTTTTGGTAAAAAATCCTGATCTTTAAGGCTTCAGGGCCAATACTTGGTGTGGCCCTGAAGCCTTAGTTCCATCCATGTGGCTCTTAGTTATTGGACGAGCGAGTTTTAAGAGCAGCTCGCAGATAACCATGCTCCAACATTAAATCAGGAACCGTAGCAAGGCGCTTTTTATATTGGTAGGTGAATTCCGATTCATCCTGGAGTGAAAATAAATCTCCCACCTTATCCCATACTTCACTCATTTGACGATCCATTATGACCTCTTTTTGATAATAAACTTCATCAACAAAAGCCATCATGCGGCTTAGGTCTCGAAGCCAAGCCATTGTTGGGTCATGTAGTAATACGTTCAGGCGCTCGGTCGGAGGAAGCACTTTGCCGTCAGCCATTTCTCGATTTTCAAACTCATGTTCAAGAAGCAATTTATGAATTTTGAACATAATAGCCGACAACCGACCAAGCTGCTCTCTGTCATCAGTTTTCATACCCATTGGAACCTCAATCTAATTCTAACCAGATAGAAAGCTGATGTCTATATCTGTAAGCTTACGGATCTTAAAGCCTTAAGTCTTAATTGCATAACCAATGTAAGACAAAAGGGTTGAGCGAGTTAGTTTAAATTCCATAGTGGATGGAACTGTCCCATTTAAATAATTATGCAGTGGAACAGAGGAGAAAACGGGTCTAACGCCTTCAACCTCCCGAGTGATGAGGCCGTGCTTAAGGCAAAGGTCACGAACTTCATCCGGCTTTAGGAAGAGTCTTAATACGTGCATATTTTTAGGTGTATTTCGAACAAACCACTCCACGCACTTGATGACTAAAAAATAAGAGATCCAGTTACGGTTAAACGTATGATAAAAAAATAGACCGCCAGGCTTTAAGACTCGGCTGATTTCCTGGATGACGCGCTGAGGGTTTTCAATATGTTCCAGAAAGTCGACAGAGATCACAATATCGAAATGATCATCCATAAATGGAAGTGAGTAAGCGTTTCCATTTATGTACTGCACAGATTTAGTCATATCATGGCGACGTGCCACCCTAAGCGACTCATCAGATTGATCAAGTCCAGTGATGACATAACCTTCTTTGGCCAATTCGTTGCTTAAGAATCCTGCTCCACACCCGACATCGAGGATCGTTGCTTCGCGGCCAAACCCAAGTGCTTTTATCTTTTTTTGAATCCAGCCAAGTTTAACTTTAGATTCGGCCCGTAAGAGAGCCACGGGGTCATTATAGGCCGAGTACCACTTTTCGCCGTAAAGATCGTAAAATGAATTGTCTATAGCGTTTGTTTTGTTTTCAAAAATTGCCATGGCCGACCCCAATATAAAATTTGAAATATCATAAAGCTGACTAAAAGTGACAAATGCATAAATATTAAAATGTTCGCATGACCCGTAGACCAAAGAAAAAAAATACTCATGAATACCATAGGGTGAAGCAAAAAAAGTAACGAGTGAAGCCAATGTTCGCCGGCGGTGCAGACCTTCGCATGAACAAACTCATCTTTAGTGACAAATAGGCTTGAGAATAGAGATAAAAAAATGAAAATAGCAAAACTCTTGGGTGTGATTGGGGAAAGAATAGCAAGTGCAATAGGCAGAGCTACCGTTAATGTATCAAGGGGATGGCCCCAAATCTCCCAAGTTGAAAGTCGGCGCTTATAGTGGAAATGAAATTCATCAACCAATATTAATAGACCTTGTGCAACTAAGGGCAGGGCTAATAGCCAGATCATGCTTGATACTCAAAGACACTTCCAAAAACCGTCAGACCCGGCCCGAAGGCCAGACTAATAATACGAGTGCCAGGTTTAATGTCAGATTGTAAAATGTCATGCCAGATATGAGGTAAAGTGGCCGATGACATATTTCCATTTTCAAAGAAAATTTTTCGACTGGATTCGTACTGATCGGCTCGCAGCTCTAAGGCGCGAGCGACCGAATCAAGAATTCGAGGGCCACCAGGGTGAATGGCGAACACACTTTCTTGAAGAGCGGTTTCTAAAGGAAGGTCGGTTTCTCGAATTAACTCCAAGGTGAAGCTGCGTACAGATTCTTCAATTTTTCGAGGAACATCCCTAGAAAGTGTAATCAGCATTCCGTCGGAGGCCGGCACCCAAGACATACAGTCACGAGAGTCAGGGATAATTTTTTCTCGAATCGATAGAATTTGAAAACAGGGACTGTCGCGCCGGGAAGTCACACGATAGCGAATATGACCATCCGCAAACAGACTTTGCACTATCGCTTGCTCGGGTGAATGGAGAGATGGATTCATATGAAGGCTGCACATCTCAGTATGGACAATATCGACGGAGTCCAGACGAGACATTTGCCCAATTGCAAGTCTAGTGGAAGGAAGAGCTGCATAACATCCCATGTGATAAGCGTGCGTAACTTCGGTCGACCATTCCCTTTGTGAAGCCAGCAGTTGAGGTGCCGAGGGTGACAAGTAACCCGTGCAAGTAACATGAACAAGATGCTTGGGCGCCACACAATCCGGTGGATAAAGAGAATTGAACACTTCCTCGCATCGCTTTGCGAAGTATTGCATGCGATTTTCAATCGGCGCCCCAGTTGGGGCACTTTTCCGAAGTTGATAAAGAATTCTATTGTCGGGCAGCAAATAAAGATCCTCACACTCAAAACCCCGGGAAGATATCAAGTTGTCATGAATCCCATATCGTTCAAAAATATTTTCAACAGGTTCTAAGTCGCACTTTAATTGAGACGATTGTGTGTGGACATCTTTTAAAAATTGTAAAATTCGAGATTGCGGCTCTCTAAACCGCGTTGGGAATGATTGAAAATCCGAAATGTAGGTTAAATGTGTGAGCATAATTCAAGTGGTAAGTGCAAAACCGGGCCCAAGGGAGCTATGTTCTGAGCATTGATTTATTGGACATAAAATGCGTACCCATAAGGGAAAGGGGAATTAAGGCGACAGTTCGAAAGTAGGATGTGGAAAATCGGTATGTGACATTTTGCGATGATTTCCCTTTAGTATAAAGGCCACCAATCCGATGTGTTGTGATATGAAGTTGATCTACGGGCTTTCGTTTGTTTTCGTGCTGGCGGGTTGTGTCACTCCCCCTAAGTCCGCGCCTCCATCTGTATCAGATGTCTATGAGGAGATTAAAGTGGATTACGAGCGTCTTCAAACTCACCTGGGTCTGGATCGCCCCATTGAGGACTTAGGTTATTTCGAGAAACAATTTCCTACTTGTGAAGTGGGTTTCGGTTATCCTTCCAATCGTCAGTGTATTCAAGAGCACTTCATTCTGATTCACTTTCAACTTCTGTGCCGCCAGAGCACTCAAAACACTTACTATGAAGCCATTGATTCCTATGCAATGGAGCCCGTCAGAGCATCTCGCATTAGGTGGAGTCTAGATGGCCGTTCTGGATATGTTAATTTGGATGATCGAGGATACGGCCAGATTCGTACAACTGGGCACAGGTCTTTAAGGAATCACAGGCTCAAGTTAGTAGCTGGAAATGAGAACCTCAGAATTAAAGCTGGGACATTAAAACAAATTGTGACAACACCAAGCTGGTGCCGATAGCGGCTATACATACGAGAGTTCAATGTATTAAAGCCTATCTGACAAATCCGCTTCAACAATTGAGCCAAATTGAGTATTTATGTCGTGATCCTCTTATTGGCTCGATGGTTATGTTCGCCGCTTTCGTAGGGGATCACGGATATCTTTCCATCGGCTTCCAGAATCACCCATTTGACGTTTGAAAATTTCTCGATACCAACTTCGCGAATCTGGCTCATTATGTCGTCGACAGTCACGCGCTCCTGGTCTAATGCCTTCGTTATAAGTTTTCCGTTTTTTACTAAAATTGTAGCTTCCCCTTCTAGGATGTTTTGCACCTTTGGAAAAACATAGGTGATGGTGGAAGTCAGCACAACAAGTGTAAATAAAGTGGATAGTCCGATAACGGCATTGGTCATGGAGTAGTCTTCTCGAATCAAAGACTGAGACGCGATTTCAGGAATGAGCATGATAAGTGTGAGTTCGAACGGAGAAAGTTGTGCTAACTCTCGTTTTCCCATAACTCGTAACATGAAAAGTAGAAAAAGATAGACGAAACTAATGCGAACCACAGTTTCCATAATAACCCCTATGGGAAAACGAACGATTTCACATGAAAGGTTTGCGGCCGCCCCGTCTTTGGCTGAATCCTAATATTTCCCTCATGAGAACCATACTTTTGGCCTTGGAATTCTAAATTGACTTCAATAACATCGGCAGGCGGCAAAGCCCCTAGGCGCACTTCGTAAATTGAATCAAAAGCGGGTGTAGCGGAGAGGTCAGAAAATTGATCAAGATACTTTTTATCAAAGCTAACGTTTAGACCCTCTAGATTTTCGTTTGAAATATTTTTGATAATAACACTTAAAGGAAGGCGCTGTTTGAGTCTTAATCTTTTGGGATATTCAATTGTCACTTCAATAGGGCTTTGAGTTGATTGGATTTTATCGATTGTCTCGCCAAACACTCCCCAAAGGGCAAGCACAGGGATGGCAATTATTGGTAGGGAAAGTAGAATTTGGAACTTATAAAAACGAAGCCTGGGCTGATAAACAGGTGGACTAAATTCTTCTTTGGCCTTTTCTGTGGTAGATTTCTGATTCATATTAATGATCATCGAAAAAATCAGGAATGAATCTCAAAATATTTCGAATAAAATGTCTTCAATCACGAAGAAAAATCTGAATCTGTGATATTTTACACCCTTATCGGGCAAAAGTATTGACTGTCGACAGGGTGTAAATACTATGCAAATTCATGAGTCTCCCTGTGCTGCCAGCCAAGTATTACCTTTCCCATTTTTTTGAACTTCTTGAAATTCTTGATAGTCATTATCGCGCCGTTATGGAGCCTTCCCATCAACTTTTCATAGAAGATTTTAGGGCTTTGTCTGAAGATGCCCAGTGCACTTATGTCAGAATGGTCAACCGTAAAGGCGTGATTTTCGACCGCCGTCATTTTTTTAAATACAAAGAAATAAGCGACCCAGCCGATGCCTTAAAAGAATTAGAACTCTTAAACTTTTCTAAACCGATTGCGGAAGAAGACAAAAAATCTGTAGCTGAATTTCTTAAAAAACCAGATCTTTATTCTTGGCTGACAAACTCGGGAATCCGGATAAAATCATCATCACCTCGTGACGAATTGCTGAACTACGCCTATTCTCATCTCAACTCATTGGATTTGGAAGCGCTACCTTTGATTTCTAATTTGCTGACTCAAGAAAGAGCGGCCGAGATTGAATACCTGTTGTTTCTCTATTTTGGTAAGATTCAAAAGTCCCTGAATCTATACACATTGAGAGATTTGGGAATACGATCCATTAATAATTCGAAATTAGCCTATAAGCCACGTTATACGGAAATTACCAAAGCAGCTGATGATTACTACCTTTCTAAAAGCTTTCAAAGTCTTGAGACGTTGGATTCCGAAGAAATTCTTCTATTGTTAGAACGCTGCCTATCTATGGAACATCTTGCGGCCTCCACCAGAGCTTTGCGGGATCAGGTCCTGATGGAGATTGGAGTTCAAGTTGAGAATGACAAGCCCGATATGGCCCTCGAGGCTTGGGGTGCCTGTAAATCTCATCCAGCCCGTGAGCGTCAGGCGCGACTACTTTATAAAATAGGACGTAGGGACCGCTGCCAGGAAGTGCTTGAAGCCATCATAAAAGATCCGTGGACGGATGAAGAGCTTCTGTTCGCCGAGGATTTTTTGGCCAGAAAGTTTGGCGGGAAAAAAGTGGGATATCTTACTGAGGCCCTAAATCAGGCAAAGGAAATCAGCCTCAGCGATGCTTATTACAAAAAACCAGAAGCAGGAGTACGGGATTATTATCAAAGACAAGGATTTGATGCGCATTTTACAGAAAACTATCTTTGGACAGCTTTATTTGGGCTGATATTTTGGGAAGAGTTATTTGAAAGTGACAAGTCAGCAGTTTACAATCCCTTCGATAGAACCCCCGCTGATTTAGTCCGTGCCGATTTTTACGAAAACCACAAAAGCCATATTGAACGCAAGATTAGTTTACTCAAAACCCCACCAGCTATCGAGATTCACATTTTGAAAATGGTGAGCTTACATTACGGTAAGCTAAATGGCATATTTCGATGGAGTCCCCAAGTTGCCCCAATCGTTTTGGATTTTGTGAAGAGAGCCCAATATGCTGATCTCGGTCTGATTTTAAGAACAATGGCCCAGAAATATGAACTCTACTGTAGTGGGTATCCGGACTTGATGCTCATTGATAAGGACAAGGTCAAATTTATTGAAGTGAAGGCTGAGGGCGATGCCCTTAGGGCGGGACAACTGTCTAAGGCCCGACTTCTTGCCCAGGCGGGATTTGACGTGGAAATATTAAAGGTTTGCTGGCAGGTGGATCCGCAACAGGTTTATGTCGTCGTCGACGTGGAAACCACGGGTGGGTCGTCGCAATTTCACCGTTTGACGGAAATTGGTGCCGTAAAGGTGAGGGCTGGCGAAATTATTGATCAGTTTCATTCCCTGATAAACCCGGCACGGCCGATTCCGGAGTTTATTTCAAAAATCACAGGAATTACGGACGAGATGGTGAAAGATGCGCCTTCATTTGCAGAAATTGTGGATGGATTTTATGAATTCACGAAGGACGCTATTTTCGTTGCTCACAACGCACGGTTTGATTATGGTTTCATCCAAAAGGAATTTCAACGCTTAGGTCGCGGGTATGTGCGTCCCTTGATGTGCACAGTGCAAGGGATGAGAAGACAATTTCCTGGGTTGAATTCCTATAGTCTTAAGAGTTTAACCGAGCATTTTAGTATCTCCTTGGACCAACACCATCGAGCGCTTTGCGATGCACGTGCGGCAGCCGAATTGCTGCTGCTGATTAATGGAAAGAGAAAACCGAAAGAAAGTATCGAACTTTTCGAGGCCCCTTTTTCGGAACAGACTTGATAATTTCTAGCAAGTCCTTTAAGTTTCAGCCGTGAAAACTTCATTTTACCAGCTACCTTTTGAGGATCTTCAGCGATTGTTATCCCAAAACAATTTGCCGGTTTTTAACGCTCGGCTATTGTTCAATTGGTATTATAAGAAAAACAAGAGAGGTCCCTGCACACTGCATGGGGTATCACCAAGAACCCAAAGTTTTTTAGATGAGCATTTAGACTTTGAACTCCCAGCTTTAGATCAGGTAAGTCTATCTTCAGACAAGACAGCTAAATTTTTGCTGTGTTTACGGGATGGCGCAAAGATCGAAAGTGTCCTTATTCCATTTCAAAATAAGTATACCGTTTGCTTATCCTCCCAAGTGGGATGCGGGATGGGCTGTGCCTTTTGTTTTACAGGAAAACAAGGGTTTTCTCGTCATCTGGGAGCAGAAGAAATTATTGGCCAATTTCTGCAGGTCCGACAATGGCTAAGGGACCATCGGCCTAGTGATGACCGAATTCTGAACATTGTCTATATGGGGCAGGGTGAGCCTCTTCATAATTTCGAGGCCGTTAGGGACTCGGCTCGAATATTTATTTCACAATATGGATTAAGCCTTGCGGATCATAAGATAACAATTTCCACTTCAGGCTACCTTCCTGGTCTGCAACGATGGAAACAAGAAATGCCTAATGTAAATCTGGCGCTGTCTTTACATACGCCCTTTACCGATAAGAGAAGCCAACTGATTCCCATTAACCGTAAGTTTCCGCTGAAAGATGTGTTGGAGTTGTGTGATCAAATTCCCCAAGGTAAGAAACGATTTGTCACCTTCGAATATTTACTATTAAAAAATTTTAATGATGGTATAGAAGACGCTCATGCCACGGGGCGCCTGCTTCAGGGGCGGCGCGCATTAATCAACTTGATTCCTTTCAACCCATTCCCGGGTGCAGATTTTGTGCGACCTTCTCTGGAGGTTATCTCAAGATTCAAATCAGTTCTCGACGAATATGGTGTTCCTACCATGATTCGTACCACCAAAGGTGATGAAATCCTTGCGGCCTGCGGCCAATTAAACACCTTAAAGCCGGCTTTCGCTAATGACAGCTTTGATCAGCCATAAATATTTCTACTTCGATTTTTCAAACGGAAGCCGATAGGTTGTCATCAAGAACAACGAGACCTTTATCAAAAGCCCTTACGGCAAGATTAAGGTTTTTCGAGCTAGCGCTTCTCTTCCTCGTCCTGGGGAATATGCATCCCGATCGGGAGACCATAAAAAGCAAAAATTCACAAAGTCCCACCTCAGCAGCTAGCTGTGCGCGGACTAGTCTAATTGTGATTTCTACAAAAACGGGGCTTTTCTGCTCCGTTTGAAAAGTAAATCAGCGGCTTAGCCGATATTTTCTGAAAAAACCAACTTGATCGTTAAAGTTTTGTACAAGCCAAAATGACAATGAGTTAGGCATTCATTTCTTATTTATAGACGGGATGTTCGTGTGACAAATGTTTTAGTACTATCACGCCGCATTCAAAATCTAGAAAAAAATTATTAGGAGTGTTTCGTATGAACAATTTCAGAAAGTCGCTTGTTGTTTTCTCAACTATCGCAGTTCTTGTTGGATGTACCGCCAATAACGACAAGAAAAGTAACGTTAAGAGCGGAGTCATTACTCTTAACTCAACTTCAATTATGAATGACTCGAGCCTAAGTTCCGTTGAAAAAGCGGAAAAACTGGCACTCGCTGGTGAACAGCTTGTTAGCTTAACTGGATTCATGTACGCCGACGTGGTTCTTGATCAAGCTCTCCGTTATGACCCGAACAATAAGCGTGCGCAGTTTTATAAAGCCTTTCTTGCCACGCCCATGGCTCTTCGTGGAATTATGGCGCGCATTAAGCCTCTTGCGACATCAACTCCCGACCACAGAAGGCAGTATGAACAGAGTCTAAAAAGTATACCTAACAGCGGCCTAAAGACATTCTTGCTGGATGGTCAGCCTGATATTAAGACTGAAAAAGATATCCAAGGATTTTTCGACCAAATTTACACCGCTCAAGACAACTATAGAAACTTCTTAAAGAACAACAAATCGTTGGAGTTGACTTTGAATATGCCAGAGTGGGGAATCGACCACAGTTATAATAAGGCCTCCGAGAGTTGCCTCGCTGAACAAATTTCAGAATATGAATACGTTGTGAGAGATTGTGATCTAACTCACATCTTCGAAGTAAAAATCAATCGTGCAGACATTGAAACACTTCAGCAAATTGCTGCGGGAATGCAAATCTATTTAGCAACCTTCGTTTCATATGATGCCACTGGTGCCATTTCGGCAGATCGTAAGTTTAAGAACAAAAAGGTGTCAAATAGGGAAATTTATAAAGAACTTGCTAAGAATTCAGACTTTGGAAAATTGAGAAATGCTCAAGCTTTACAAAAGATCACAACTCTTGGTTCGGATCTTGTTGCGGGACTTCGATACGCTGTTGAGATTCAAAATGAGCTTTGCCCAAATGGTGAAGAACAAGTAGGAGTCCGTGAAGGGCATTTGTTCGAGAATAGTTTTTGCATTCATAACGAAAATGAAGATGGGACAACTCTTGAGGACACGCTTAAAGTTGTAGAAGCAGTTTTGGCTGGTCAATCTCTTCAGATCACATATGGAAGTAATAAAGAAAACAAAACTGAAATTAAGCCTGCTGCCATTTTGCAAAACCCAATTGCGGACTTGAAGGCGCTTCGTCCTGTCTATAACAACTGCGATAAGATCCAGGCCGTATCGGATGATACTTTAGGTGGTCTGTTTCCTCACAACGATGCCAACGAAGTTCTAAGTGCAGAAGCAACTTGTTATAATTACTTCGATGGGTATGGATTCGGTTACTAATGAATTTTGTTTTTATCTTATGGTTTTTTAATTCAAGATCAGGAAGACTTTTAACGGTCTTCCTGATCTTTCTTTTTTCGCTGAGATCCTACGCGGGTTCAGGCCAAATAACGGATTTCGACCTCAAAACCTGTGGTTCTAAAAATTGTCTTCGAATTCATTCTAAAAAAGCCTATCTCGGTTTTCTTCCTGCTAGTTACGCTTTTGACTTTGCAAAAGTCGAAATTGTTGAAAAAGGCAGTGGAAAGATAACCCCTTTTACGTCTTCTGATGCTTTCTATGATGGGAAAGGCAAAAAGCTGTACCTTCGTAACCTTGAGAAAAAGAATGACGTAGAGGCTGTCTATGATCTTGAATCAGAAAAGCTATCTTTTTACTTTTTAGGGCCTGGCCAATGAAAACAATATTTTATCTTCTTTTGGTTTTTAGTCCAGTACTGCTTACGGGTTGTGGAAGAGATGGTGCTCCGAAATCGAGACAGTCTCACTACGCACAGTTAAAGTCTTGTTCCGGGTTTGTTTCTACGCCATCGGGATCGCAACTATTCTGGAGTCAGGAATTTCCAATTCAACTTTTTATTGCAACCTCAGTGCCCGAATCACTGCGTAGTGGTATTGTGGCCGCTGTTAACACTTGGAATAAATCACTTAATTTTGAAGTGTTCAGTATAAGCCCTGAAATTATTGATTCTGGAGAGTCCAAAAAAGATGGTATCAATGCCATATATTTTGCACAGAATTGGC
>CAZETK010000014.1:11167-57680 GCA_964515195.1 uncultured Pseudobdellovibrionaceae bacterium | reverse complement strand
AATTATATCCGCTCATCTACTGTATAATTAAAGGCTTCCCAGCTCATAGGAAGGTCTTTAAAATTTATGCTACAACTTAAAACGATATCTTTTCTGAGCCAATAGCCTTTTCCCACTGACACATAATTCCTAATTATAAAATCATTAAAAAGATAGGAATTGTGGACTATCCTACTGGTTAAAATAACCAGCTCTGGTATTTCTCTCTGAAGAGCGTCAATACCACCATAAAGAGCTATCTCATCGTCACTGGCTACATAAGCTAACAACGAATGAACTCTTCTTGCCGAAGGGAAAAGGGCAAGTCCATCGAAAATAATAGAATTCGGATTACATTTGGCCAGACGAACCTCAATCTTATGGATAGTCTCAACTTGAATTTTATTAGAAACAAAAAAAAGTTCGTGATGACCCCAAAGGGTACTATAAAGCAGATTTCCAACAAGTAAACTTACCAGCCATTTTCTTTTAATTCTCGCAAATATCGGCAAAAGACATAAGAAAAAAAATGGAAGCAAGCTACTTAAAAAAAACGGGAGCGAAGGTCTTTGCATTAAGAACGCCCCCCCAACCATAATCCCCATAGCTGTACAGGCTGTCAGTCCCAGGTTTCGAGAATTTTTCTTCCGGGGTATTAAAATAAGCTGCCAACCAAAAAAAAATATAATAGCACCATAAAACACCAGATCTTTTAGGAAGTAGGGCTTATTAAAGCGGCTTAAAAAGCCTGAATAATGGCTCTGGGCTTTTAAATGATAATTTAACGCTGATATCAAGGAGTCATATAGCTCTGGCATAAGCTCCATTTTGCTCAATCCAATTACGGTCAGTAAAGCGAGTATCAATACAGCCATAGAGGCATTCAAAAACCGCAGGCGTAATGAAGGCCTCACGTAGAAGAAAACGTAGACCCATAAAATCAAAATTCCATAAACTGCTTTGGGCGTTGAAAGAAACACCGGAATGCTTCCCAAAACAAGAACTCCGAAAAGCTTTTTCCACTCGACTGGATCAAATCGGGAGAGAATCCAAAACAAAATGAGAAGCAGTAAAGTTGCCAGATTGTCAGATCGGATCAGGCCTAAATTGGCAAAGGCCATAGAGTTTGAAAGCAGAAAAAGGATTAGGATCAGCGCTTTCACAGGACCTAGCTTTGACTTCAAAATATGCTGGAGGACAAGAACAATGGCAACACCCAATCCCGCGTACAAAGCTTTGGCAATCTTAATGTGAAGCACATTACTTAAATCCCATAAGTGGATCCACGAGAGCGTCCCATGGAAAACAGCTTTATAAAGCAAAGAGGGATTTTGACTGGATTGACCCCAATGCCCTGCCAGCGAGATAGGCCAGAATTCCGAGTCCCCGATCCATTGATAATAAGAGAAGAAAAACCAGATCAAGAGAACAAAAAATACGATGAGATTCGACACTAACGGCAATTTGTCAGGGTAAATGTTCATCCTGGAAGATAGGTCAGTGAATTTTTCTCTCATTCTTTGACTTAAACTCATGGAGTTACTATCTTAACTTCATCTCATGATCGTTAAGAAGCTGATTTCTTTAGTTATACCCTGCTACAACGAGAGCGAAGCCATCCATATGGTTTGCCCCCGTTTATTGGAGGCTCGGGAAGCCCTGGTAAAGCGAGGCTGGGAGCTTGAGATCTTAGTCGTAGACGATGGTTCAAGCGATGACACTCTTCAGAAGCTTCAATCCTATCCAATGCTTCGCATCATCTCTCACTCGCAAAATCTGGGATATGGCCAAGCCCTTAAGACTGGCTTTGCGCAGGCCCAGGGAGAGTTAATTGCCATGATGGATATGGATGCCACTTATGATCCCATGGACTTGGTGGGCATGTTATCTCACATGCAAGAATTTAAATTAGAAGTGGTTTTCGGAAACCGCCTTCAGGATGAGAGTGATTTTTCCGCTTGGCGACGCTTTGGCAATTGGTTTCTAGGCTTTGTGTTCCGTCGCTTCCTACAATTGCCCAAGACCGATGTTTGCTCGGGCCTTCGCCTATTTTCTCGGGTTTTTGTTCCTGAAATTCTAGAACTGCCCTACCGTGGTTTTAACCTTTCAATTGCCATGAGCGGTTTGTTTTTAACTAGGTCTCACCGCTGCCAGCAAATTCCGATTTCTTATTCGGCACGTCTTGGAGAATCCAAGCTGATCAGCTGGTATGAAGGCTGGACACATCTGTATGTGATTTTTATTTTATGGATGCAGAGTCGGAAGTCTTGGATCAATATCAAGTAATCATTAACTGTAGAGACCGCAACTCCATTTCGCCCAGGCTTTTGCAGTCTCTGACCAAGCAAACCCTCTATTGTCAGATCAAAATCTTTGAATCCCATCAGTTTCCAAAACGTCTTTCCCTTATCGAAAACCCCAAGTCCCTTTACTTTTTCTTCGATGAGGATGTCGTACTTCCCCAATCAGACTACCTGGAAAAGCTGGCACAATTATTTCACCAGCATACCCATCTTCAGTTTTTGACGGGGGCCTATCTCAGTTCAAAGCGAGCGCCCTATCTTACACGATGCTATAACTCTTTGATCAGGCATTGGATGATGATCACGCCCACCAAGGATCGAAATCTGTCCGCTTGTCATAATGCCCCTGGCGGTATTTGGATTGTTTCCGGACAACTTAAAAACCTTTTGAGTGATTGGAAGGAGCCTGAGTTTTGGGCGGGGGAAGATACTTACTCACTACGATGGCTCCAAGAAAAAGGCGTTTCACTTTTTTTCTCGCCTCTTGCGAACATTATTCATGAGTCTCGCTCCCAGTTCTTACACTTTGTAAGACGAGCCTTTTTGCAAGGCAGATCTCGTGCCCAATTTTCACTTTGTCATCCTGAGCGTAAAATAGTTTGGCCTGTGATGAGGACTCATATTTACCATTGGCCTGGATGGTTCGCTCATCAACTTTGTGTAGAGCTGGGGGCGCTGTACAACCTTACCTTATCTGTGATCGTTCGAAAAATCCCGTAAATCTCACCAGCACCGTAGGCAATATGAGTAGTCAGATAAGTGATAAATAATTGCACCCTTTCAGGAAATCGCAAATCCTTTTCCCGTATGACCAGAATTACAAGTCCGATAAGATACAAGGGGACCAAAGAGCTTAACAACGGAAAAAACAAAACAGCCAGGATACCAGGCCAGGGACGAGGAGTTTTAATTATCTCCCAGTTGTAAGCCATAAGCCGCGTTTGCCAGGTTCCGTTTCGAAATGCGATTTGAAACCACTCGGATGCGGTCTTGAATTGATCGTGATAAACAATGGAGGCTGGAACAAACCGCAGCCAATAGCCAGACTTTCGCAAGCGTAAACTTAAATCTAGATCTTCAGCCGCCTCTTGAAGAAGATTGTTAAAGCCCGAGACGCTTCGAACCTTAGAGACGTCATAAAGAACATGCATGGTCGAGAGGTGCTCCACATCACAGGGTTCTGTCCCTGGCATCAATTGGACGGAACCGAAATGTCCTAGAATATGTTTACGCATGATCTCCATGGACCGGAGAAAATCTGATTCGCCTCGGAACACCTGCCCGCCGCCCCAAGCTGCATAGTCAGAGTTAGGTCGCCACTCCTTAAGAAGTTCTGAAAAACTGCTCTCGGCCAATTCGCAGTCCGCATCGGTGAAATAAACATAGGGCGTTTTTGTCCTATGGAGAACATCATTTCGTGCTTGCCCCAGATGATTGACTTGCCTCCTGATCAATTCGAAGGAATATCCTTGCTGAGTTAGGAAGGCTTCGGCCAATAAGGCTGAATCGTCCGTGGAATTATTATCCACCAAAATAATATGAACTTTTCGAGTGTACCCTTTAAGATAACGAAGTGATTCCAGACATCGGATAATCTTGTCACTTTCATTGCGAAATACAATGCCGACAGTGAGTTCGTTTAGCACAGAGCCCTATTCACCTTTCGGTGGAGTGGCCATCATAATAATGGCCTGCCCCTTGACGCAAAGATCCCCGTTGGATTTTCTTTTTGCGGTGGTTTCGACAGTGCCAATCATTTTTTCTTTGCGGAGTCCAATCAACTTCATCTGAACTAAGATAGTGTCACCAACATAAACAGGTTTGCCAAACTTAAGGTCTTGTCCTAGATAAATCCCCGCACCACCAAATGTATCCACCAAGGCCCGTGAGAAAAAACCACCAATTAACATGCCATGAGCAATGCATTTTCCAAATACGGTGGTCTTAGCAAACTCTTCATCCACATGAATTGGATTAAAGTCCCCAGTCACTTCTGCGTACTTTTGGACCATTTCCTTTGTGACTGTAATTTCATAGGTCTTTGAATAACCCAACTCATGCATCTCTGACATATATCCTCACAAAATATTAGCCGCCAGCTCAGCCAGTTCAGACCTTTCACCTTTGGTTAAGGTTACGTGAGCGGCTATAGGGTGACCTTTAAACCGCTCAACAGCGTAGGTCAAACCTGAGTTGGCAGAATCGACGTATGGATTGTCGATCTGATAAATGTCTCCGGTCAAGACCACTTTTGTTCCCCGCCCGGCACGCGTCACGATTGTCTTGATTTCGTGGGGTGTTAAGTTCTGAGCCTCGTCCACAATCAGATATTGCTTGGGAATTGAGCGACCGCGAATGTAGGTTAAGGGCTCTATGTTTAGCATGCCCTGATTGATAAGCTCCTGGGCACGGCCCGCCGCTTTTTTGTCTGCGCCCATCAGAAATTCGACGTTATCGAAGATCGGCTGCATCCAAGGATTCAATTTTTGTTCGATATCTCCGGGCAGATATCCGATATCCCGCCCCATGGGAAAAATCGGTCTTGATACCAACAACCTCTGAAACTGTCCCTCATCGAGAGTTTTGTGCAAACCGGCGGCTATCGCAAGCAAGGTCTTCCCAGTTCCCGCCTTACCAATCAAAGAAA
Organism: uncultured Pseudobdellovibrionaceae bacterium; assembly: GCA_964515195.1. Lineage (GTDB taxonomy): Bacteria > Bdellovibrionota > Bdellovibrionia > Bdellovibrionales > Bdellovibrionaceae. The sequence goes on along the minus strand of CAZETK010000014.1, from coordinate 52,751 downwards.
CAAACAAAATTTCATCGTTAAGAAGGCAGTCCAAAGCGAAAGATTGCTCGACATTATTGGCATGAATACCCCAAATACTGGTATCAGGACTGAACAAAGGGACCAACGCTTGATCCTGAAAGCTATAGCGACCAATAGCCGAATGATTGGGATTCGACTTGTCCTTCATGATCACGTACTGATTGGCGATCAACTTAACGTCTGTGAACTCTAGTCGTTTGTTCTGATAAAACTCATCAATTTGCCCTGGGCTAAGTTCAATTTCCTGATAACCTTCATAAAGATTCTCATCCGAAACATTATTCGGTTCGAAATCCTTAGCCGTGATTCCATAAACATCGGCTTTAATCCGAAGATTGATGTCTTTCGTGATCAGCTCGACTTTGCTACGCGGATGTTGCTTTTGCAATCCAATAGCGGTCATCAAAATTCGATTGTCAGCTTTTTCGACATCTAACTCAGAAGGAAGCCCTGCCATCATCATATCAGAGATGACGTAGACGTAAGCTTCGCTGTTTTCCAGCTGCACGCCTTGAGCCAGAGACCCTTTAGCTCTCATCACGTCAATAAAGCGAGAAAATTGCCGAGCGTTACGTCCATTCTCTCCCTGGTCTCTTTTAAACCGGTCAATTTCTTCAATCACAGAAATCGGGATATGAATATCCGCATCTCCGAACTTAAGAAGCGCCAACGAATCGAACAGAAGAACGTTGGTATCGACAATGACTTTTTTTCTTTTTTGGGTTGAACCGTTTTTAGACAATGAGCCCTCCATGGACGGACATAATCAGTTCCTTAAGATATTGCACCTTAAAGCCCGACCAAAGTCCACTACTCTTAGAGGCTCAGATTTTTATTTGTTCGACACATTGGAGACCTGAATGTCTCCATTATCCGTTTTCAGAGTTGCGGAAACATTCTCGATGAACTTAACAAAGTGATGAAGAGCGACATCATTCATGGCGCCGGCGACGAAATCGGCTCCGTATCTAGTCACTCCTTCTTCCCCGATGAAGCGCTGATTGCGAAGCTTCACCACAAACGGAAAAAAAGTTTTGTAGTTAAGATACACGCGCATGGCCACTTCTTCATTGTTATGGAAATAACTGGCATTGCCCTCGATGTTGAAGGACACGCCCTTTTCAGAAATATCGTAAAGAGACACCTTGAGGAGGCCTTTTTCGGGAACGATAGCCATGGCGCCAATGAACTCCGTCAGAAGAGTACGCTTCACAACGCGGCGCTCACTGTTCAAAATAGCCTCACGAGCTTCCGTCATATCGACCACTTCTGCCGGTTTTTTATTTTTCTGATTTTCCTTGTTATTTTGAAGATTTAGACGCTTCGTAATATCAATGATTTGCCCCAAAATATCCCCCGATGTGTCATCTACTGTATCGGCAGGAAAGGACAGAGACTTTATTCCTTTCAAAGACTCCTGATTCACTTGATTGAAATGGAGAGCGTATTAAATTGAAACAGATGCAGGTTAGTTTCTTCACCGTCCTTAGTCTAGTTTTCCATTTGCTCCTGCTGGGACTCTTGATGGTATGGAAGCCTGAGATTCCTGAAAAGTCAGCCACTCAGCCCGTGGAAATTGTTTACAAAGATAAAAAATCCAACAAAGATCAAGTCGCAAATGACAAAGAAAAGATATTTGTCCGCAATGTCGAAGTGCCCGAAAGTGCCAAATTCGATGACCCGAACGATGAGGCCATGTTTGCTTCAGAAGAAAGAAATCGTGTTTTGTTGCAAACCCGAGCCCGTGAAGTGGGCTTAACCAAAAATCGCCGCTCTGGACCCAAGTTTTTAGAAGACGAGCATAGGCTGAAGTTTGAAGAAAACCCAGAACGCAGGCCAGAAGACTTGGGTGGCTTTACCGAGTTCGATCCTCGAAAAGAACTTCAACGCTTCGACGCTGGTGAATCCACGATCAGCGTCCAGCTTCCTGATGATATTGCCGTCGGTTCGTTTACCGCCCTGAACACGGATCGACACCTTTATTACTCTTTCTACGCCCGCATTGAGGATATGATTTACTTGCGATGGGCCGAAAATGTCAAAAAAGCGTTGGACACTTTACCTACTGATTATAAAAAAGCCAACTTGGCCGGCAAGAGTTTGCGAACAGACCTTATTGTCCTACTCAAGCCCAATGGTGAGTTTTACCGAGCTGAAGTTCATAACTCATCGGGCATTAAACGTTTTGATGTTTCTCCAGCCTTGGCTTTTCAAGATGCCCGCATTTTTCCAAATCCACCGCAAGAGATGGTGCGAGAAGACGGGTTCATTCATATCAGTTACAGTTTCATAGTGGACTTTGGACGGGTCCAGTAAGAGTTCTGCCAACATTTCTGCTAATATGGAAGCAGATGAAAAAGATTATTTTCCTTCTGCTGATTTCACAAATCGTATGGGCCATGAATTATGAATTGGGCCTCTCCTATGCTCGTAAAAAAAATTCATTCGATAAGAACAACTACTATGAAACCGAATCCGCTACGGGCTCGATTTCATTTTATTTTACAGAAACCGTTGCCCTCGAGCTCAGCTACACTGACGCCAAAGCCAAGCGATTTGAAAAACCTATTGGTGGAACATCCACCGAGATTTTTCAAAAAACAGAAGTGTTAGGAGCTGACCTCATCTTTGTTCTCGCTGGTCGCAAAAGCTGGATTCAACCCTACGTCAAAGGCGGGGCCGCTCAATTAAAAAGAAGTCAAACCATGTATTCAGAAGCTACCAACACTACCGAATCCATTCCGATTGAAACGGCTGTCGTTCCCAGCTATGGCGCTGGAATCAAGTTTAGTTTGACCCAGGGGTTTTCGATCCGCGTCTCCTACGATGTTTGGCGCACTCCTGTCGGAGGTGGTACGATCACGGATGACTCCCAAATTCGAGCCGGCCTGACATGGATGCTTTAAGGCTGACTTTACAGGGCACATTTCTTAGCGCACTTATATTTTTACTGAGCGGATGTTACACATTGAAAAGTGCCTATAACCAATTAACGCTTTTAAACTCAAAAGAATCATACCAATCAGCGTTAGCACGGGCCGATATAACAGAGGATCAAAAACGAAAGTTGCAGTTGGCTCAAGAGGTCCGCGATTTCGCAAAACAACATCTGACACTGGAACCGGGCGGCAATTACTCGGAGGTCGTCTGGTTGGATCGGCGTTACGTCAGTTGGACCGTCAGCGCCTCAGATCCCTGGAGACTAAAACCTTACGAATGGAGCTTTCCTATTGTAGGCAACGTCCCTTATCTTGGCTTCTTCAAAGAAAAAGAGGCGCAAGAAAAAGAACAAGAGCTGATGCGAAAAGGGTTGGACACTTATGTCAGGGGCGTATCTGCTTACTCTACCCTGGGGTGGTTTGAAGATCCGCTGTTATCCAGTATGCTCAACTATGAGGATCATGTTTTGGCCGAAACCTTAATTCATGAGTTAGTTCATACAACCATTTGGATTAAAAACAGTACGGACTTTAACGAGCGGTTGGCGAGTTACTTAGGCCGCAAAGGGGCGGAAATTTTTTATATCCACAAAGAAGGACCCGATTCCGCAACCGTTAAGTTGATTCAGGATGAGGCCCACGATGAAAAGTTATTTTCTTCCTTTATGACAGCGCAATTGGTCGAACTCGAAAAGTGGTATAAGAGTTTAGAAGATCACGACAGAACTCAAGATAAAAAATCTCAAAGGCTTCGACAGATCCAAATTAAATTCGAAAAATCCATCGAGCCCCAAATGCGTTCAAAAGCCTGGAGTCGCTTCCCAAAGTTAGAGCTTAATAATGCGCGACTGGTGATTTATCGAACTTACTTTCAAGACTTCGAACCTTTTGAAAACCTATGGCAAAACCTTGAAGGGGATTTTCAAGCCTTCCTGAGCGAATGTAAAAAACTGATCAAGTCGAAAAATCCCGATGAAGATTTACAAAAAAGAATTCAGGAATTTCAAACCCCGAAAGCCTAGATATAATCACTACATCAAGAGCCTATTTTAGGCTTTGGGTTAGAATCGAAACGGGATGGCTATCAATATTCCCAAGTTAGCATAGCTCGTATATTTAGAAGCAAAAGTGGCCGGTAAATGTGTCAACTGCCCTTCTAGGACAAAATCAAAACCGATGTTTCTTCCAAGACCCGCGAAATAATAACCCGCAACAATCCCATAACCATTGATATTGCGCTTTTTTTCTTCGAGTATGGGACCGTCATCGGTATTGCGATACTCGGCCTTGAGTTCTCCCTGTATAAACTGTGGTCCTCCATACACGCCGTTCATATCCGTGAATCGGTAGCCCCACAAATGTGTCAAAGCAACTCCTGTTAAATTCAGGTCAGCTGATCGGTAGATCACATCACCTTCAGAGCTTGCCAAATCTGCCACATCAAAGTCTGCAGCTGCAGAATTGAAAGATCTGATCACAAAAGTGGATGTCTTATCGCCTTTTTTTGTTTCAAAATAAGGCTTTCCCTTGTACTGCCACTTCAAGCTGGCAATACCTGTTCCACCCGCCATGCCATTGACTCCTGCCTCAAAATTGATTTGGAACTTCTCCATGATTCCAATACCCAACTTAGACCCGATATAAGTCATGTCGTGGCCTTTATCATCAATAACACTCAAGGCATCCTTCGTGGCCAGGGCCGGAGATGTGTTTGTCATAAAGCCGACTCGAAACCCCCAGGGACCTAAAGTTTCTGGTGACTCCATATGATGGACAGGAAGGGCTGTTACACAACCTGACAGTAAGAATAAGATTCCTAAAAGAATCACAAGTTTTTTTCTCATAAAGCCAAGCTATTCTCTCTTTTAATCGAGAGCAAGCAGAGTTTTGTCGAATGAAGCCCAACTTAAAATCAGAATGAAGAGCCTGGCGTCTTTAAAAATGCCAGTTCCTCGGGTGTTGAGGGCCGTCCGAGAATTCTATTTCGATGAGGATAGCGACCAAAGCGCTCGAGAATCTCCTTGTGAAGGATTTCGTACCGTAAGTTCTCTTCAAGGCCTGGCTGTGAAAAAAGCTGGATCGCCACTTCATGAATCTTTAAATCCTCACTGTGCATATAGGGCATATAGATAAAGCCTCGCTGGATTATGGGTAATTTTTGATCGTCACCTGTCCGAACGGCTTCTTGCGCTAAAGGGAGCGCCAGAGGGTCTCCAGAAAAAGCTTTTGGAGTATCACGAAACATATTGCGAGGAAACTGATCAAGAACGATAATTTCTGCCAGACGCCCTGCGGGGGAACTTCGCCAGTGGGCAGTATAACCCATAATGGCGCCTTCGAATGTTTTTAAAAACCTATTGCGGATTTGTTGATCAAAAAGATCATCTTTTTTGAACCAAAAAGTGGGATCAACCTCTTCAAACCAAAAATCCAGAATCACCTTTGCTTTCACCAGATCTACCTCGGATTCTTCTATAATGAACTTAATTGCCATTGGTCTGCAACGCTTGCGTGCTTTGCCGCCAAGGGGATTGAACTCTGAAAAATTAAGAAATTAATTTGCGCGATACTTCTTCAATGGCTTCGTTAAAGCTAAAGTAGAAATCTAATTCCTTCTGGGGCAGCCACACGACTCCTTTATTGTAATCAGCATCATCGACCTTTCGAGGCGCCTCATAAGGGTTTAAAATCTCACCTTTTAAAAAGTGAGTCCGACACCAATACAATTGATTATTCCAGAAAAAATCATACTCGCGAATCAATCCATTTTCAGGTAAGGCGCGAATAGGATAGCCAGTTTCCTCTAGGCATTCTCTTTCTACACAATTCGCCGGGGTTTCTCCTTCTTCGATGAGACCGCCTGGCATGAAATAGTACTCTTGTTTGGAGTGAGGGTCTACCGCTCGAAAGGTCAACAACTTTTCATCTAATTCTACAAGGACGGAAGCCCGCTCCCTCACGCGAACATAGTGCCAATTGGTACCGTCCCAATTTAGGCGGTAGGTGACGCAATTTGGGATTGGAACCCCTTCTGGGGGCGTTCCCAAAAGACCATGGGTTACGCGTCGTAAAACGCCGCCATGAGTAGAAACAGCGATTCGTTTATAATGGGGGTTTTCTCGGGAAAATTTTTCTAAGTATTCAAAAATCCTGCGTCGTGCTTCAGCCTTGGATTCTCCTTCTGGGAAGCGAAAATCTTCGTCTTGAGGGTTGTGGGAAACCCACTTCTCCCATCCTGGCCCTACCAAAGCCTGGACTTCATCTCGATGTAATCCTTCGGCTTTTCCTAAATTCATCTCTCGCAATAGTGGCGTCTTAACGATGGTCGACTTCCATTGAGAAAGACAGGCCTCTGCCGTTTGGACGGCCCTCGAAAGATCTGATGATAAAATGATATCAGGTTTCCAGTTTTGAACCCGATGAGAAAGATGCTCAGCCTGATTTTGGCCATTGGAATTCAGGGGAATGTCGGTATGCCCTTGGAACCTTCGGTTCAGATTCCAATCCGTTTCTCCATGCCGAAAAAACAAAAACTCTACCATTCCCCTAGAGTGACATAAATTTTAAGAGGATTCTACATCTATTAAAAACAGAAATTGGTTTCCAGCCCCCTAAAACTGGAAACCAACTTCTGGCCCATTAACGCCGGGCCCAGTAACTCCGTCTGAAAATAGCCTGCAAGTGACCCGGGGATAAGACTCGGCCATTAGTAGGCATCGAGTCTGAATCCTCCTGTCTCTCGTCAATTTTCATCATGATCTTATCATGTAAACTCTGGTAGTAAGCCGGGTCCATCGGCGGCTCTACATCATCTATATTCTTTAATAGTGTTTTAATATCTGTCCGCGCGCGCAATTTCATCCTTCTGCCTCCATAAGTGGTTGTAGTTCCATAAAAAATCCTCCTGTTTCGAGGGTCCAAGTTTTCAGATCCTCGCGGTCGTTAAATACTTCTTTTAACTTCAGCAACGCGTGCCGATAGTTTGCCTTTGCCGTGTCATAAGGGCACTCCATGATCTCCGCAATTTCATGGAAGCTGAGATCCTCATAAATCCGCAGCACCAAAGCCGTTCTTTGTCGATACGGGAGCTTTTCCACTTCCTTGTTAAGAAGTTCCGCAACGGCCGTGTGAACCATATTGGTTTCAACAACAGCATCCACTGCCAAGTGCGCATCATCAACATCGACAGTCTCACGACGGTTTTGTCGTAATCTGTTCCGAGCTGTGTTCAGAGCGATCTGATACAGCCAACTTTTAAAGCTGGAACGTCCTTCAAAAGTCTCCAACTTTTCATAAGCTTTAATAAAAGCTTCTTGTACAATATCTTCCGCACTGTCGAGGTCCTTAACAAATCTCAAACCCAATCGCAGTAATCCTCTTTGATGCCGTAACACAAGAGACGAATAGGACATCTTATCCCCCAATTTCGTTCTCTCGACCAGTTCGAGATCTGTCATCGCATCTAGATCTCGTGTCATATTAGACTCGCTTCCCTTTAATTCGGTTAAAAGTTTTTTAATTTTTTTCTGATGGCACCACTTGGTTCATCCTTCCTAGTTTGTAGAACATCCAGTTGTTCCTTAAACTTAGGGGAGTTGGAAAATTATCTTAAAAAACCAACTCCTGAATTGCTGAACAAGAGTGCAAATCGATTGCCAACCCTACAGGGTCAATGTGGCCATAACTATTTGATATCACTAGAAATTTATCGCATACATAAAAATTTCTTATAGACGGAAAATAAGAAATTATGTCGAACGTAAAATGGCATGATTTTAAACGAAGTGAAAAGAACAACAAATATCAGCAGATACCAACGCCTCAAATTCAAGGCCAAATTCCAGAAAAATAAAAACGAGAACACAACATCCGACAAAAAAACTGAGAATTTAAATTACAAAAAGAAAGATTTTTTTAAGCTAAAAAACCAAAGCTATTCATTGACCCCACAACACCAGAACTAACCAACTTCAAAACATCCTAAACCCATGTAAGATGTCTCAAAATCGAACAAAATTTCTACAAACCCAAAGGGAACAAGAAAGCACCCATGATTTTAGCCACTTACTCAAGCACTCCATTAAACAATTACCTACGAAACTAAAACCCGAACAACAATTCGACAAAGCAAACTTAAATTCTAAACGGGCAAAAAGCAGGATAGTCAGGGGCTGATCGTTACCCGGTTCCGACCTTTTTGCTTGCTATTATAGAGTGCCTTGTCGGCTCGTTCGAAAAGTTCATTCCAGTCGGTCTCTTCGGTCTTGCGCGTGGCCACGCCAACCGAAACCGCGACGGGGATTTTTTGTGATTCAAATAGAAATTCGCTGTCTTGAATTGTTTTTCGGATCCGTTCTGAAATATCAGCTGCGGCACTGATCGGAGTTCCTACTAGAATCAGGACAAACTCTTCTCCGCCATAGCGGGCGAAGAAGTCATTTGCCCGTACCAGTTTGGTAGAGATGATTCGACTCAGCTCTTTGAGGACCATATCACCACAGGCGTGACCATAGTTATCATTAATTTTTTTAAAGTGATCGATATCAAAAATAATGACACTCAAGGGTTCACCTAAAGTTTCAGAACGCTTCATGACCTCTGGTCCGCGCTCAATTAAAGCTCCCTTAGAATACGCGCCCGTTAGAGCGTCACGATTAGCCTTTTCAAAAAGCTCCCGTTGCACATAGGCTTCAATGTTGCCTTTATCTAAGAATTTGAAAACGACATTTCCTGTTTTAACTTGATCATTGTTTTTCAATACCTGGGGCGCCAGTGGCGGCAATGAGCTTCCGTTCACAACTGTTTTATTCGTGGAGCCTAAGTCAATGATAACCACCTCGTTATCACGGAACTCGATTTTGGCATGAGCGCGGCTGACACTCCCATCATCGATAAAAATCTGGGACTCGACGGCACGTCCGATTACAAATCCATCCTGCAAGGCCCACTGTTTTCCCTGATAGCCAGATGGACCAATTAGAACCACCAAAATAGGAGTACCAGAGGCAGAAGAAGCCATTTTACGATTTAATGTGGTTTCACTGGCTACAACTGTTTTCTCTGTCTTATCGTGTTTATCGATGGGATCATTGTTGTCCATGGTCATAAAGTAGATTGTATAGAAACCAACGACCGGACTCAACTGGGAGAAACGAATTGTTTTCGAGCCAGGCTTTTGCCCAGCTCCACACCTGGTTGGTTAAAGGCATCTATATTCATTTGCTCTGCGATGACGGCTACAACCAGTTCTGTCATCATAAAGAAATATCCTAAATTACTTTCATCTAAAGTCCGGATTTCCAAAGTTAAGGTATGACGGCCTTCTTCTTCTAAAGCTTTTTGCGTGGCTGAGGCTTCAGCTCTCAGCAAAGATCCCATTGAGTGGCCCACCAACCATTTCATCGAATCCACCTGGGCTTTTTGAAGATTTTTACGATCATTTTCTGAATCTAAAAATCTAAAGAACCAGTAGAATTTGTCAGCGGCACCTTCCATCATCTGCTGCAGCACCGAATGCTGGTCAGTCGTGCCAATGGCCATAATAGGCGTGCTAACGCGCGCGGCTTTCTGTCCGGACCGATTTATTTTTTTCGCAAGAGACTCGGCCCATAGCTGTTGAATCCATCTTCCCATGTTGAGGGCACGAGCCGAATATAGCCAAAAGACCGTAATCCATTCTTCCCGGTTAAAACTCATAATTGTTTGAGCCGCCAGTTCTGTCACCAACTGCTGATTTTTCAGAGCTGCTTCGGCTCCATGGCGAAACCTTTCAAGATCAGCTTCTGATAAAGCAGCGGGAAACATACCCACTGGAGATAGCACCGAATACCGTCCTCCCACGTCGAGCGGAATCTCAAGGCGATCAAAGTCATTTTGGCGCGCCCAGATAGCTAATGGATTGTCCGTGTTTTCTGAAATAACCACACAGCGATGGAATCCTGTTACACCCAGCTTTTCCCGACCATATTGCAAAGCCATCTCAAGCGCGCATAGAGTCTCCATAGTGGTTCCGCTTTTAGAAGTGACAATCCAACCTATTTTGTTCCACTCTGGCAAGTTCTCAAGTTGGTGATAGAATTGGATAGGGTCTACGTTATCTACGAAAGTAAAATTTTTTTTATGCAGGGCTTCTGTAATCACTTGTGGCCCTAAAGAGCTCCCACCGATTCCTAATACGACAAAATGCTGGACTTCTTTTTTCCAGCTATCCGCCAAGGTCTGACACTGCTGCCATAGGTTACGGCGTTCCGGAATGTGAATAAATCCTAGTTTGGGGTTGGCGAGCAAGGCCTTGAAGGAAGCTTGGCAAGACTCAAGCAGCTTAGGATCAGTCTTTACAGATATATGGGACAATTGAAACATAGAAGCCTCCTGATAGTGGGCTTCTAACACTATGAAATCGCCACGTCCTCTTCAATCCGGTGAAACCCCTTCCACTCTTTCAAGCGGCCACGGGGGCGTCCGCCTACTTCCGGGTATTCCAATAAGACGTATGTCAGTTTCGTGATTTTGCCCAAAGAGACAATATCCAATGAGGTCAGTTCTGTCCACGTTCCGGTATTGAAATATTCTTTATCTCGCCCCCACTGTCGATACTGATAAACATGGGAATGACCAAATATAACTGTATGGACCCGCTCATCTCTTAGTATTTTACGCGCCGACTCACTGAGGTCTGGAAATATGGCGCTTTCAATGGCGATTTTTAAAAGATTTCGAATGGGCCAGCTTCGCCTGGGGTCCTTTCGAAACAAAGTTCTCACTGCAAAAATAAACAGTTTTCCCAGGCCGGATAACATCAAGTAGGTTTCATTAAATAACATCCACCTAAGCATTTTTGAAAAGGGACGTATCTTATCAACGTGAGGGTATCTTTCTTTGATTTTCAGCACGAGCTCTACGAAAAAGTGAGACCCGAAAGGCAAGTTCAGAATAGGCTCAGGAAGATTTCTTTTTAGGAAAAACCGTTTCGGATCTAAGCGATTCGCCGCCTCATGCATATGACCATGCTCGATGTGAATTCCATCAAAAAAATAAACTATGTTCTTATAACGGACTGAAGCTCCGACCACTTGATTTAAATAAGCACGACAGGCCGGCCACATCATGGCCTGATCGTGATTTCCAACAATATAGGTAATGGAATTTTCAGGTTTTGTAGCGAATTCCTTCAAAGCACGGAAAACATTTTCGTGCCCTTGAACAATGGACTTCATAACGTCCAGGGCAACATTTTCTGTTATAACTGTTAAGAAGTGACCCTTGTAATCAACCTGCAGGAAGTTTAAAAAATCCCCGTTAATGATAATCTCAACTTCGGCATCCCGATAGGAGCCCGTAGAGTAATAGTGAATAAACTCGACTAACTTATCACCGTAATAAAATTCTTCCAGCGAGTTATTAGCGCCATCGGGCAAAAGTCTGCCTTTCCCCAAATGAAGATCGCTAATCACGAGTTTAATACGGCGGCTCACTTAAAACTTACTCCCTAAACCCTGTTAGCTGGCGTCTTCTTGTCCTGAATCCCCACTATCATCCGTTGAGACAGATTCACCGATGCTAGCCTCAGCTTCACCTAGAATTATATTGGTCATTTCATCGTGTTCTAGATTCGACAGTGCCACTCGAAGGGCACGAACAGTGTTACGCATCTGCTCCTGCTGTTCCTCCATGGATTTGTTGAGATCTTGAACCTTGGCCCGATACAGATCAAGTTCTGATTTGAACTGATCTAATTTTCTTTGCAGATCAAGAATGTTCTCATCTTTTGAACGCATTAAGGCCTGTTTTTCTGCTCTTACAAGTTCCAACCTGTTTTCAAGTTCTCGTTCACGAACACGAATTTTGCGGAAATCAGATTTCAATCGCATCTCAAGATTTTCAATTTTAGCTTTGGATTTTGACAATTCAGAGTCTTTATACTGAAGTCGCCCCTTTAAGATCAGGATTTCACTTTTTGCTTGTTGTGTTTGTTCAATTCTTTCTTTATCAGCTTTAACAACTTTGATTTGAAGCTCTTCCATCCTTTGTGTCACAACATCGCTGGCGGAAACCAAATCATCGTTTTCTTGGCGAAGGCGATCAACTTCTTTTTCCAATTCTTGTATTCGTTCTTGCGCTAGCTTCAAAGTTTCGGATTGAGCCAAGCTGGCATCTGGAGAAATATAAACATGCCCACTCCGGGTCCCTTTTAAAGAACCACTTACAACTTTTTCTTGAAGAAGCCCACCGGGCCTGCCACGAGCCCCTGCGACTGCTACTGTACGATCGGCTTCCTGCATTCCGATTGTGTTAACTGTACCTTCTGGTCTACTGAGTTGCGTTCGAGTGTCTTCTGCCGTGCCTCCTTTAGAGGAAGATTCTGATGCTTGGACTGCCACGGTGGCTTCACCAGACGACGAGACTGACTCTTGTTTTAAGGGCCAGGATTGATCTTCTGAAAGTTGAATTTCGGATGGACTATCGTCGTCCGAAATGACAGGAATTGAATCCGGGACACTGATAGCTTGGCCATCTATTTCTGGCAACTCATCCGAGTCAGTTAGCGAGTTCAAAGAAGGCGCCTTAATATCATCATTATTAAACGCCTTTCCTAAATCCACAAATGCAGTCGGAAGGTCGTCATCCCCGGAAGAATCTGATTTTGATTGAACTTGAGTTTTCGTCGCTTCAAATATACCTCGCGCACGAGACTCTTTTGTCTCGGCCTTGGTGCGCGTATAGATAACATTTTCGAAATCTACCAGAGAATCATCCGATGGGTCCGGAGCCGCCTTTTCGTCATAGGCTTTGACCTCATCAATCAAGCCTTTGAGAAATTCGTTTTCTTCAATTTCGACTTTTTTTTTCTTAGATTTCCGCATCAGTTATTAGATCGGAATTTTTGCAAGATTTCTGAAGACTTAACATCCTAATACGATGTGTTTTTGATAATAGTCCTGCCGTTCTTGTAAGGACTTCTCATTCACTCGCAGCAGGCCTTTCAGACCAAAGTCCTGAACAGTGAAGCTTGCCAAGCAACTTCCGATAAAGCAGGCCTTTTTCAAGGCTTCAAATGTGGGCCGTGTACCAAGATGAGATAAATGCCCAAAAAAACCACCCGCAAAAGTGTCACCGGCACCCGTGGGGTCGATGACTTCTGGAATTGGAAATGCCGGCAAGAGAAATAGACCATGGTCGCGATGATTTAGTACCAGTCCGTATTCGCCACGCTTAATGACAACGGCTTCCGGTCCCATATTCACCAGTTCATGGGCCGCCGCAATGGCATTGGCCTTTCCCGTGAGCATTTTGCTCTCACCTTCATTAATAAGGAGAGTATCCACTCGCTTTAGCACCTCTAAAAGTTCTGGCTTCTTCGACTGAATCCAAAAATTCATAGTGTCCATACCGGTATAGATCGGCTTATTAACCTGCTGCAAAACCTTAAGCTGAAGCGTAGGGTCGATATTAGCCAGGAAGACGAATTTTGAATCCCTATAAGAAAGCGGAAGGCCTGGATCAAAATCGGCAAAAACATTTAGCTCTGTTTTTAACGTCTGAGCTTCATTAAGATTATCGTCGTAAAAACCCTCCCAATGGAATGTTTTTCCAGGCTTAGAAGTCATTCCTGAAAGATCCACACGACGCGCTTCCAAAATCTTTTTATCTTCAACGGCGTAGTCCTCACCCACGACCCCTACAACACGGACTGGACTGAGATTGGATGCGGATATTGAAAAGTAATTGGCAGAACCACCAAGTGTTTTTTCAACAGCGCCTACTGGAGTCTTGATGCTATCGTAAGCCAAGCTCCCCACGACGAGAATCTGCGACATGTTTGCCCCCGAGCGAAGAATTAGAGATATCCATTTGTTGTGGATGATCTTTGTATGCACTAGTTAATTGCCCGCAAGCTGCATAGATGTCACGCCCCATCGTGCGGCGTAATAAAACATGGGCTCCCAGTCGCATGAGTTCATTTTGAAACGCGGATACCGTTTCGTCAGAGGGCCTTTCAAATCCACTACCTGGGTGCTCATTGAATGGAATTATATTAATCTTACAGGGTATATCGCGAGTCAATTTATACAATTCACGGGCATGTTCAACTTGGTCCGTGATACCTTTTAAAAGGACATATTCGAAGGTGACCTTATCTTTTGTAGCCTGTGCGTACTTCCGGCATTCATTCAAAAGCTCAAGCACATTCCACTTACGATTGATCGGCATCACCAAAGAGCGACTCTCATCACTATAGCCGTTCAGAGAAACCGCAAGGCGAGTACGCGAGGCCACAACCCGCCACATTTCAGGAACAATCCCAGAGGTGGAAACCGTGATCTTTCGGCGAGAGAGATTAATTCCCCAATCATTGGTCAGAACTTCAATACTTTTAAAAACCGCTTCTGGATTATCCAAGGGCTCACCCATACCCATGAATACGATGTTGGTGATCTTCCAACCCTCTGGGAGCCGAGATTGGGCCTGAAGAAATTGCCCGACAATTTCCTCGGTGCGCAGACGGCGCTTGAGTTTTTGTTTGCCTGTAAAGCAGAACCGACAGGCCATGTTGCAACCTACTTCCGAAGAAATACAAAGCGTCAGTCTATCATCCGAGGGGATTAGCACAGCCTCCACCGTCTGGTCGTCACCCATATCGAATAGAAATTTTTGTGTACCATCTACGGATTTAAGATGGGTCACGACCTTGGGAAGCTGAAAAGTAAAAAGTGTCTTCAACTCGGCACGGAGATCTTTCGACAGATTAGTCATCTGCTCAAAGTCTGTGACCTTCTTTTCATAAACCCACTTATACAACTGTTGAGTACGAAATTTTTCTTTGCCCCATTGCTGGATCAGTTTTTCCAAATCCAGCATCGTCAGGCCGTAAAAATTCGTCGTTCCCTCAACTGATAAAGCTTCGGCGGGAACAGCTTGCATATAATCAGAAAATGTAATCTGGGCTGGAGCCCACGGAACCAGCTTATCTTGTTTTTGCTTTTGAGCCCGCAAAGCTTGGGAATGGGACATGCAACCTCACCTACTTCAAGAAGGCCCCTTTTATAACAAATGCCAGCTTTCCTGGCGAGGCCTTTCAGGCCCAAAATAACCCTGTGAAAGAGTTTCACGTATCAATTTGAGAAGACCCTAATTCCACTTTTGGTCCTCTTTAAGAAGTCCGATACCCTAAAGTTGAAGGGGAGGGTATATGAGCTGGTACCATTGGGGCGCCATGGCCTGTGGATTGGTTGTCGTTGTTTCTTATAACGCCTGTGGAGTCCGCTCATTTCAACTGGCCGATTCAGCGGAATTAAGCAGCTCTGGGGCATCCTTCCTGAATCATAAAACATGTCCTGTAGAAATTTATCAAGCCGATGACAAATTATATCGTCGAAACCGTCAAATAATCACAAATGCATTAACAGATCTGTTTGGGGCCAATTTGGTGGCTGGGGTGGCGACTCAAATTTCCGCACTGCCTCAAGATTCAAAGTCTGAATTCCAATACGAAACCCTCGTCGATTCCGTAAGCGAAAGTCATACTATTGCCTACTTTGACTTGGCCACAGCGGTGGCTGAAAAACTGAAAGCTAGTCCTGCATTGCTGAATCCCTATTTCGCCAAATCCTGCACGATCACCACTGATCTCATTAGCAACGGTTGCTTGCAAAGTTTATTACAAAACTTGGGAGGACAACTTTTTTCACGTGAGGTAACCTCTAACGAAATCACTACTCTTGAAAGAGTCTACACCTCCACTTCCGGAACCTATTCTGAAAAATTGGAAACCGTTTTAAGTGTTCTTCTGCAGGACCCACGTTTCCTATTTCAGGACCTATCCAACGCAAATCGGAATGAAGTTCTTGCCAGCGAACTGGCTCGCCTTGTATGGCAGTCGATCCCCGATGCCCAATTAATGGCGATGGCCAAGGCCGGAATCCTAGCCCATCCTGATATGCTGTCACAACAGGTCAGTCAGATGCTACAGGACCCAAAAGGAATTCGTACAATCGAAAACTTCTTGAGCCAATGGCTAAACTTTAACAACATCCCGGACTTTGACTTCAGCAGTACCTTTCTTTCAGGAGTTTCGACCTCGGGCGTTTCTGCCGCGATGATCGACGAATATCGATCATTCTTACACCATATTGTTGTTGAACAAAGGGGCAGCTTTCAAGACCTCATGCTTTCTCGTGCTGGAAAGGTCACTAACACGAATCTAGCCAAAATTTATGGTGTCCCGGCTTCTTCGAACTGGCAGGAACTGCCGCCAGAGCGGGCGGGTATTCTTTCTCGAGCTGCTACTCTTGTTTCGGGTCGTAATCAAACCAATCCCATTATGCGCGGAGTTCACATCGCGAAAGAAATTCTCTGTTTCAACATCCCAAATCCTAGTGCAGATGCGATTGATATGCGACCCGAAGGGATTGATCACTTGAACATGTCTACCCGTCAATACAATGACGCCCGCACATCCGGTGCCAGTTGCATTGGTTGTCATACTATGATCAATCCGCCAGGACATGCCATCGGAAGCTTTGACGGACTTGGCCGATTTGTTCAAACGGATCGGATTTTCAATCCCGATGGGACTCTTGCAAAAACTTTTCCTATCGATACGTCAACCACTTTGTTAATTGACGGACACTCTGTAGCTATAAAAGACTCTATGGAGCTCAGCGCGGCCATTGCTTACAGTCGTCAAGGACCAAAATGTATGACCTTGCAAATGTACCGCTTTTGGGCGGGTCGCCCTGAAAGTAAAGTTTCCTGCGGAATTGAGGCAACGGCACAATCTCTAAAAGACGGCCAGCCGATCCTTTCGGTTCTAGAGAAAGTCCTAACTGTCGAACTCGAAAGGCTCATGTAGGGGGATTAATATGGTAGTCAAAATGAATCGCAGACAATTTTTGCGTGGCACGGGAGGCGTCCTGGTAGCCATCCCATTCTTACCCTCAATTGCCGGTGCCCAATCCTCAACGCCTTTAAAACGATTCGTCAGTGTGCGAACAATGGAGGGTGCTTACGACGAAAGTTTTTGGCCTGAAGTCCTCGCCAATGCTCCTAAAACAAAACTGGCTGAAAACTTAGCATCAATACCTTTGACAAGCTTACCAAGTCCGCTTTCCAGCATCTTCGATGAAAAATTCAATGCCTTTAAATCCAAAATGCTGATGGTTTCAGGGCTCAACCCTTTGGTTAAATACCGAGGTCACAACAGTGCGACAATGCTGGGAAGTTCTAATACTGAGATGACGTCGGTGACCCCACCTCTCCAGCCGACAATCGATCAAATAATCGCCCGCAAATCCACACCTGCACCTCTGGATTTTTTTAATTGTTTCGTAAGTCGATACACAGGGTTCATGAAAGTCGGACACGTTTGGTTGCCAACGAACGGAGTTCCTGTTCGAGCGGAAGGCCCTTGGGATCCCAAGTTGAACTTCCAAAAGTTCTTTGGTCCTATCGGGGTCGGTGCCGCCGAACTCGCCGCAAAACAAGTTCGACGCAAATTGGTCGTCGACCAAGTTCTGGAAAGCTTTAAGTCTTTTTTGTCTTCACGAAGAGTTTCCGCCAGTGAAGCCATTGGCTTGCAGGACCATATCGAAAACCTTTACGAAATAGAGAAAAAGATCGGCCAACTTCCTTCCGGAGGGGCTTGCTCACCTCCTCCGATCAATGTTGATCGCGATTGGAAATCCGCATCTCGATATACCAATCTCTTGTACTCTAAAAGCTGGATCGAGCAGATTATTGATCTTAATATCGACATCGCGGTAGCCGCCATGAAATGTAATTTAACCCAAGTCGTGAACTTTCAATGGCAAGAGCACCTCGCT
This sequence comes from uncultured Pseudobdellovibrionaceae bacterium, assembly GCA_964515195.1. Taxonomy (GTDB): domain Bacteria; phylum Bdellovibrionota; class Bdellovibrionia; order Bdellovibrionales; family Bdellovibrionaceae. Next base: position 34,969 of record CAZETK010000014.1, on the reverse strand, counting down.
GCAGCCGCTGCAAGCCATCATAATATCCATCACTCACCCTATTCGGCTTACTGGGTTTCGGAACTGCTGAAAATTGATTCCTGGTATGCCACTAAACTTTCCCACCTTCTGACAAAAATGGATGCGGTAAGAGAATCAAACGGGAAGACACTTTTAGAAAACTCTCTGGTCATGTATGGAAAGGAAATGTCAGCTGGAAACAGCCACAAGACTGTGAATTTTGAATCCGCTTTGTTTGGTGGGCTGAACGGAAAAGTGAAGATGAATCAATTTATCTTCAACGAAAACAACCAATGGCGGTCTTACAATCAGTTTTTGATTACTATTATGTTGGCTTATGGCCTTAAACCCTCTGATTGGGAAATCAATGGTGAGCCAGGATATGGCCAATACCATATTGCCAACAACGCAACGGATAGAAACACTTTGATTGATAAGGTGAATCCAATTCCAGGGATTCTTTCGTAAACTGACTATACTTTCTTGGTGTGCACTTCCTTGACGATCCCGCGCATTCACTTGAAAAGGCTGCGGAATTCATTGAAAAGACACTATGGTTGTCTGCGCCCTAAACAGTTCGACAGGCGCTGGGCAAATCTAGCCCTTCTTGTCTGGTACTCTTCGTGCAATGAAAGCTTTGGTATGGGGGAGACAGTATGTATCAAAATGGATTGATCTCAAGTTGGGTCAAAGGGATTTTCGTAGCTCTTTTTGGATTTATTGTCTTTCAAGGTCATAATGCGATAGCCGAATCCTCGAAAGCGGCCAATAAGCGTCCAGTCTTAAGTGGCTTTCAAAAGTATATTGTTGTCTTTCACACAAATGTTGACGATCCAAATGTGGAAACACAGCGGTCTATGCGCGGTATCAATGGCCGTGTTGAGTTTACTTACACTCATGCCGTTAAGGGATTTGCCGTTACATTGCCGGACGCCGCTGCCCGAGCCTTCCTTGAGGCGATGGAACGAAATCCAAATGTCGATTATGTTGAAGTCGACCAACCTGTTAGTGGATCTCAAGTAACGCAAAATAGCGCCACATGGGGCATCGACCGTACAGATCAAACCGACTTGCCTTTAAACGGTAGCTATAACTACTCACTAACGGGAGCAGGAGTCACAGCCTATGTGATGGACACTGGGTTACGCTCTACTCATGTGGAATTTGCTGGCCGCGTAGGAGCCGGATTTACCGCCATTAATGATGGCAACGGTACTAATGATTGCAATGGTCACGGGACTCATGTTGCTGGAACGATTGGCTCGACCACTTACGGAGTTGCCAAAGGCGTAAAGATTGTGCCTGTCAGAGTCCTTGACTGCAGCAACTGGGGTTATTGGAGCGGCATGGTGGCCGGTATCGATTGGATTATCAAAAATAAAACGGGACCTTCCGTGATCAACATGTCTTTAGGGGGCTCAGTATCGTCAACGATCGACTCAGCAGTGAAGAAGGTCATTAGCTACGGGACTCCTGTTGTCATTGCCGCCATGAATAACAGTACAGATGCGTGCAACACATCCCCAGCACGCGTGCCAGAAGCGCTAACTGTTGGTGCGACTGATAGCAAAGACTACAAGGCGTCCTATTCCAATTACGGACCTTGCTTAGATCTTTTCGCTCCTGGGCATTACATCCGTTCAACCTATAAGTCTTCGGATACTGCAACGGCCACTTACTCTGGCACATCCCAGGCGACTCCGCATGTGGCCGGCGCGGTGGCTCTTCTACTTCAAGCCAATAAATCAGCAACTCCTGCACAGATTACAAATGCAATTGTGAGTAGCGCAACCATCGGTAAAGTGATCAATGCTGGCTCTGGTTCACCTAATCGGCTTCTTTATATTGATCCGAATAATGGTGGCTTACCTCCCCCACCCCCCGAACCGACAGATGGTGACGTGGCACCGACAGTGGCCATCACTTCACCAGCACCTGGCGCAACTGTCAGCGGCACCGTACTTGTCAGCCTTAGCGCCTCGGATAACTTCGGCGTCACAAAAGTCGAGCTTTATATCAATGGACAATTTGTTTCCAGTTCATCATCCGCCGCTCTTAGCTATACGTTAGATACGACAAGATTTCTCAACGGTTCTCTGACGATTGCCGCCAAAGCCTACGATGCCGCTGGCAATGTGAGTTCAACTTCCATCCATGTCACGATTGATAATATCGTCGATACAGCACCAACAAGCCTTGCCATCAGTTCATTGGCGCCAAATCAAGTCAAAGCAGGACTGAGTGTCGATAGTACCGTTAGCGGTTCTGGATTTGTGGTAGGAAGCCGTGTTACGCTTTCAGGAGGATCGGGTCCCACTCCACAAGCGACTATCATCTCGGTATCTTCTGATGGCAAATCAATGGTTGTGCGCATCACCACCAAAGCAGGTGGTCCTTCTCGAAGCAGCGCCCGTTACTGGGACGTCATAGTCAGTAGTCCAAGCGGTCAAAGCGCCACAAAGTCTAAAGCCTTCTTCGTGGCGCCATAAAAAGCGACAAAAGCCTAAAAGCCTTCTAAGTGGCGCTATACGGCGCCATTATTATTTAGCCTAGCATCTAAGAGCACAATCGTCTCGCTCAATACCTTAAAGAAGTCTACACGACAATGTACAAACTTTGATCAACCGAAGGCCAAGAAAGGCTAAGTGCTATAAAAGGCGGATCCCCCTCTACCAATCCCAATAGAATCCAACTGAGTGTCTTATTCTTAAACAGGGCCTGGCACCTTTTGTGTTTATACATCAAGTGAGACACTAAAGGAGTCAATTTATGAAAAAGGTGGTTTTCTTTTTATTAGGTATGGCCGCAGTTGCCGCTTTATCGGCTTGCGGTAAGAAGAGTGATAAAAACGATATTGTTTGTCCGGCTGGATATGGACCTTACAATAATCAATGTGCCCTACTGAATCATGGAATGGGCCAATGCCAGGCTGGATATGTTTACTCTTCTCAATACGGAGGATGTTTACCTCAAGCAGGCTGCCCGCAAGGAACAGGTATGTACAACAACCAATGTGTGCCAGCAGATGGAATGTACAACAACGGTTATAATAATGGGTACTACAATCAATACAATCAATACAACCCCTACTACAACCAATACAACAATCCATACTACAATAACCAATATCAGAACTGCACTTGGTACTACGGACAAATGGTTTGTCAGTAAAATCAGAGCGACGGCAGGGATTTCTTAAGTAACCACTTAGTCTTCCTAGAGATGAAAACCATCAATGGGTCGAAGCCTTAAACTTCGGCCCTATTTTTTTAATTTAAATCGTGTTCTAAAATGGCCTCTTTTAACTCTGATAGTTCGCAGGGAACACATCCCACTTTTCCAACGACTACTCCAGCGGCGAAATTGGCCAGTTGGCAGCTGGTGACCAAATCCAATCCTCCTGCCAATCCTAAAGCTAAAGCGGCAATCACGGTATCTCCGGCTCCGGTTACATCATACACTTTCAAAGCCCGCGTTGGAACTTTCGAAACCTTTTCCTTTTCAAAAATGCTCATCCCCTCTTTACCTTGGGTTAAAACCACAAAATGAGCTCCCGTCTGGTCTTGTAAGGCACGCCCCGCCTGCTCTACCCGGTTTGGATTTTCACGAAGTGAATCAAAATCCAATCCGGCCATGATAACTGCCTCATCGTAGTTCGGCTTAATAAGATCACAACCCTTATAAAAGGCGCCTCGATTGGAACGATGGGGATCAACCAAGAGCAATTTTTTATGGAGCTTGCAAATTTGTACTAAGGTTTTTACAACATTTTCAGTCACAACCCCTTTTGCATAGTCCTGTAGAATCACCACGTCAGAAGCGGGGACTTGGGCCTCTGCCAATTTAATTAACTTTTCTTCCGTAGAAGTGGAAAGATACTTCTTCAATTCAAAATCGACTCTTACAATATGATGAGGTCCCGTCATCACGCGAGTCTTACGAGTTGTGGGTCGATGGGAGTCCGTTAAAACATGGTCCCAACTAATTCCCGCCTTTACACAAAGATCTTGTAACCGGTGAGCCCCCGTATCTTCACCTACTACTGATAATAGGCTGACTTGTCCCCCCAAGCTTACGACATTCTGGGCAACGTTTCCCGACAAACCTAAGCGCAGATCTTCCTGCTCCACCTCTAAAACAGGAACAGGTGCTTCCGGCGAAATCCGACGAACGTGCCCCATCACATATTCATCAAGTCCGATATCACCGATGATGAGAACTTTTTTATTTTTATAGGCCTCTAAATTTTGAATTAGCTTTTGATTCATTCTTTTGATGTAACAAATGGCCAGGACACTGTCATTCCAGTTCCACCTGAACTAGGGCTAAATACAAGGTTCGTCGACAACCAGCGACGTATCATACGTTTCTCGGCTTCGCTCAGCTGAGCCCTCCGAAAGTGGAAGTCGAGATCGTTAAGGTCGATTTCAAAGCTCGTTTTCTCGTTTTCTAGTGAAATAAGCTCAATTTTTAGCCGACCGCCCTGAGCGGGCTGGAATCCCTGAAAGTTCCACCCCTTCTTAAAGTCAGCGTTCAGAACCACCGATTTCCATTCAAATTGAAAGTCAGTTGCGCCCAAAATATGCCCCCGAAACAAGGCCTGGGTCACACGCCCGTCCCAAGCCGCTGGAAAGCTACAGTGATCTCCAATCGGAATTCGTACAGCGTTCACATCGGGTAAGGTATCCGCGTTCAAGGCCACTGGGACAATAGAGTCTTCATTAGTAACCCAAATCCAGAAGGGTCTATGATTTTTGGAGTCCCACCGAGAAAGTTCATGAAGAAAAAAGAAATCCTGGCTCTGCCGGATGAATTCAGGCTCGGTCACCTGAAATAATTCGGCGGGCGGTCTTTGATAATTCCGTGCGAGTTCAGAAAGAATCCGCCCCGGCAGCCCCCAGTATGTCGTGAAAAGTTCGGGTTTATACGCTTCAATCTCTTGAAACCGATTGTGCGCCCATATTTCCACTGGAAAACGCTTTAACCCGGATTCAAATAAGTACTGAAAGGTGGGTTTTAAATTCACCAGTGGGCAAAGGGCTAAATAGGACTGAAACAGATTGGGGTTTTTTTGAAAAGGCGCCAAGTAGGAGGTTACTAGAACTCCTTGTCCTCCCAAGCTAAGACCAATTAAGTGAAGGCTCTGCACCAATCGAGACAGAGGTTGGTCATCTGAGCGAAGCAATTGTGCCAGCCATATATTCTGATAAGATTCGGCCATCCCGCCGAACTCCAGACTCTTGTTATTGTGAATAAAGTCCGGACTTGTCATATTCTCCACCATTAAGAGATGGAAAAGCCCCCGCTCAAACAATTGATAGTAAAAAAATCTTTCAGGAAATGCTTCCTCGATATTCCCACCAATACCCATCCTCAAAACCACAAAGGGTCGAGGTTTATTGTCCTTAAGAGCTAAAAGTCCTTTAAGTTTTTTGCCATCCGGTAAATTAATTACCACACGATGTAAGAAAGGATGTTCATCTATACTGTAGGCCATTGAAAAAAGCCGCAGAGCCTGCCATTGGGGCTGCAAGACTCCATTTATATACTGATCTTCACAGTGATTGTAATACCGATTGAAGACAGCCGTTTTTGAAGAGGCTCGGGGATCAGCCATCAAATCCCGCACCAATTTCGTTACAGAACAATTCCCAGTTGGCACCGGAGACTGATCCTGAGGGTCCCACTTCAAAATTTTATTAAGAACGTAGTTGATAAAACGGGGGTGTCGACCCGGCGTGCCAGCTGCCCACTTTGAATCGGGAGCGGGAAAGTGAAGCTCGGCAGTTTGTAATTCGCGAATCCACTCTTTTTGGAGATCCACCCTTTGCGTATCCGAGCAGGCGGTCATACTCAGAACACACAGTCCTGCCAACAGACTTTTCAGGGGAAGCGATAAAAGCTCAAGGTACCTGATTCGAAACGTCATACTTTCGCCCGTGACACACAAGAGTAAATTCTCTAGACTCTGTAAAAATTTGGCATAATTCCAAACAATAAAACCTTACCATAAATGGAGTTCTTTCACATCATGGAACGCACAATTCCTTCATCTGAAGCGCATTTAGACGGGCCCTTATTTCAAAATGCATTACAAATTCTTGTGGAGGCGGCAAAAGTGGTCAACTGCGACCCAAACGTGCTGGAGAGGCTGAAAAAGCCTCGCCGTTGTGTGACAATGTCAATTCCCGTGCGAATGGATGACTATACTGTCAAAGTTTTCACAGGTTATCGCGTTCAGTACAATGCCACCTTGGGGCCCTTTAAAGGTGGTATGCGCTATCATCACAACGTCGATCTTCCAGAGGTTGTGGGACTTGCAGCTCTTATGACTTTCAAAAACTCCGTACTCGGTCTTCCGCTTGGCGGAGCGAAGGGTGGCGTTGCGGTAGATCCTACTAAACTTTCCCGAACCGAAAAGCAAAATTTAACTCGACGATTGACTTCCGAAATGGCTCCGTTCATCGGCCCTACCAAGGATGTTCCAGCCCCTGACGTGGGAACTGATCCTCAGACAATGGCGTGGATGATGGACACTTACTCACAAGAACAGGGTGGCTACTCCCAATCTGCGGTTGTAACCGGAAAGCCCGTTGAAATTGGCGGCTCCTTAGGCCGCAATCATGCGACTGGCTTAGGCGTTGTTTATGTAGCAGAAAAAGCTTTTGAAGTTCAAAAGAAGAAATTAGACCGCTCCCGCATTGTTGTTCAAGGCTTCGGGAACGTTGGATCTTTTGCGGCTTTGTTTTCTTACCAACGAGGCGCCAAAGTGATTGCCGTGAGCGATGTAACAGGAGGAATCTTTAACGGGGATGGTCTTAATATTCCGGAATTGATCGACTACGTGAAAGAGAACAAGACTGTGAATGGGTTCCCTAATACCACAACTCTAACAAATGACGAACTGTTAGAACTTGACTGCGATGCCTTACTCCCCTGTGCCCTGGAAGGCCAAATCGACGTTCATAATGCTGAAAAGATTAAAGCTAAAATCATTGTGGAGGGAGCTAACGGCCCGGTAACAAATGCGGCATCAAAAATTCTTTCCAAGCGTGGTGTTTTTATCGCTCCGGATGTCGTGGCCAACGGTGGGGGCGTGATTGTTTCTTACTTTGAATGGGTTCAAGACATTATGTCATTTTTCTGGGATGAAGATGAAATTAATAATCGGTTAAAGACAATCATCAATAAAGCCTTTGATAATGTTCATAAGTTCCACCTTGAAAAGAATGTAGAAATGCGATTGGCTGCCATGTCCTGCGCTGTTCACCGCCTTGAAAAGGCCATGCTACTCAGAGGACTTTACCCTCGATGATGAAACCCTGGCTGTGGTTCCCGGCGTCTATTTCACACCAACTCAGCGGAGTAGGTGTGAAAATGGCTTCCTTCTGGGTTGATGACTGGGAACTCAAGCCGGAATGCTATTGGAAATCATTTCGATGGAATGGCCTTGAGTTTAAAAACCCCTTGGGAATCGCCGGCGGTTTGGATAAGAATGCAGAACAAGTGGAAGACTGGCAAAAACTGGGAGCTGGTTTTATGGAAGTTGGGACTGTTACCCCTCTTCCCCAGTCTCCAAATCCCGGAAAAATTTTAGATCGCTGCAAATCACAAAAAGCTCTTTGGAACCGAATGGGTTTTCCCTCTAAGGGTGCCTATGCCGTCTGGGACGAACTTCGTTTTCTAGATAAACGGATCCCGCTATTTGTGAATATCGGAAAAAACCGCTCGACTCCTTTAGAGAATGCCGTTCAGGATTATCAGGCGCTCACAGAAAAATTCCGCTCAACTGCGGATGTGATAGTTGTGAACGTTTCGTCTCCGAATACTCCCGGACTTCGATCCTTGGGACAGGCAGATGAGATCAAAAAGTGGCTGGGTCCAGTCGTGAAAACCGCTATTTACACACCCGTTCTTCTTAAGTTGTCTCCCGATATGACGCGTGAGGAACTTAGTGAAACAGTGAAAGCGGCGATCGGTGAAGGAGTTTCGGGTTTTATTGTGTCGAACACCACCCTCAGTCGAGCTCCTGGACTAAAATTCCCGACTGATGGCGGCGTATCCGGTCTTCCTTTACGAGAGAAATCCATCCAATGCCTAGAGGATGTTTTAAGCGCAGCTGGCCCTGAACGTGGCAACCTCTTAATCGTAAGCTGCGGAGGAGTGATGACAGCCTCCGAAGTTTTTGACAGACTTAAGAGAGGGGCAGACCTTGTGCAAGTGTACTCGGCTCTAGTCTTCAATGGTCCAGGATTTCTGAAAGAAGTGGCGCTGGAATGGAAAAAACTCAAGTTCGACGATCGCGATTAAAAAAGATCCAGTGGATTCCCGTCGTCGCCGGCTTTTTGAAAAAAGACGGTCGCATTCTTGTTGGCCAGCGCCCCGAGCATCACTCCCTGGCCGGACTGTGGGAATTTCCGGGGGGCAAAATCGAACTTGGGGAGTCACCCGAAGCCGCCCTAGCCCGGGAACTTTACGAAGAACTGGGAATTGAGGCTGAAATCGGAGAGTTGAAATTGAGCGTTACTCACTCATATAACAATGTCGGAATTGTGATTTTGTTTTTTGAAGTTCTTTATTGGAAAGGCGAGCCTAAAGCCAAGCACCACCTTATGTTAGAGTGGATCTACCCTGAAGAGCTGCGCGAGCGATCAATTCCAGAGGCCAATAAAAGGGTTCTGGAAAAGATATTTAAGGTCCTGGGGGTACCATGGCGAAAATCTTCCTAATCACCCGTGAACGTAACTCTACTGTCAAATCCTTACTGGAAAGTTTAGAAACAGACCAGCAACCTTTCTATGTACACTTGACCGGGGAGCCAAGCCCTCGAAACTTATTTTTGATTTGGGCCTCATTTCTTAGAATAAAACCCGATTTGGCTTATTTCGTTTTTGAGGATGATAAATTGAATTGGATGGAAAGGGCTCTGATTGAGACAATGGGTGCTTTGCCTTTTCAAAACACGGCTGCCACTTTTATTGGTCCCATTGACTGCAAGAAATCAAAAAGTCTACAAAGATTTATCCGGCACGTAGATCTGCTGACGCTTCCATCGCGCCAGAACTTATCGGAGCTAAGGGGTCTTAGTTCCAGTAATCGGCGGCAACTTCGTGCTCTTTTACCGCCCTTTCCGCCTATCTCTTCAGAAGCTTCCGCCCTTAACAGCTCAGAGCTGGAGCTCCTTAAGTATATTCATGGTCAAAGCCTTTGGATTCTTCCTTGGAACAAAGATTATTTTGAAACCCATCATTCATTTCTGGAAAGTGTTGCTAAGCAGAAAACATGGGTCTTCTTAGCCAATCGTACAAACTGGAAGTTTCACGACTTTGAGAATTTCCGAGAAAAAACCCGTCACTGGAAAAATCAACCGCTTTGGGCGGGTCAGCTGGGTGCGGGGGCGATAGAAAAAGTGTTTGAGCAGGCTGAAGTCATTTTGCTTGCAGGACTGAACTGCCGCCCTAGCGAATATGTTCAATGGGCGAGTCTCGCAGTTCATTCGGGGTTATTTGCCATCTTGGACACTCATCAAGTTGAACTGTTTTCAGGACTTTGGGCGGTTCATGAAAACTGTGAATTGATCGAGCGGGATTTCGTCCAACAAGAGTTGGAAAATCGATGGATGGCCGGATCCCTGGTTCCCCAGCAAATCCGGCGAAAACCCCGTTCGCCGGTCAAGGCTTTAGATGAATCTTTAAATGAATTGAATCGCTGGATCACGAAAACACTGACATATCGAAAAATGGCCTGATAAAGTGGAGAAGATGATCTCCACCCAAAATCTTCGTGTATTGCTAATTGGCTCTCGATTCCAGATTCTAAGTCGTTCCTCTGACAGTGGCTTTCTTTGGCCCATGGCTCGAGGTTTGGCACGCCAAGGGTTGGACGTCACTGTATTTTCCAGCAAAAGTCCCATCGAGAAGCCTTTTGTCGAACGAGACGGAGTCAAAACCTACTTTCTTCAAGAGCGCGATTCTGAGTTGCGTTTTTTAGATTTTGAAGAGGCTTGTTACCGGAAGTTTTCAGAACTCCATTCACAGAATCCGTTTCATATTGTTCATGGGCTGGATCACGGGGCTTTGAAGATCGCTAAAAATAAAAAACAATTTAAAATTGCAGTTTGTTTCGACGTTGAAGCCACGCAAATGTCCCAGATTTTTTCGATTTTAGGACGAGGCCATGAAACTGTAGGAGCGCTACTTCAGACTGGTGCCGCTTTAGCATACAAATTTTTGACCACATATTTTTCAAAGGACCGTCCCCTGTTGAAGACCGCGGATGGGATGTTTGTGGCCCATCCCCAACAAAGGTTTTTATTGGAACGGCATTATCTGTTTCCAGAAAAGAAGATTTATACTCTTCCTTATGGAATTGAGTTGAGTGATTTCACCCCTATTGAAGATCCTTATTCCATTAAAAAGAAGTGGGGCATTCCGGAAAACTCGCAATTAGCAGTCACCTTTTCAGATTTTAATGAAACTGAAGAGCTGATGCACTTACTGGCTGGATTTGAAAAAGTCGCTGTCAAGAAGCCCAATTCCTATTTGGCCATTATTGGAAATGGACCTTTATTTAAACAAGTGGAATTTGAAATTCTTCAACGCGCTCTCGGCAGCCGTGCTGTCTTGTTAGGAGCGCTTCCTGACGAGAATATCGTCGATCTTATAGCTGTCAGTGATGTTTATATAAATTTAAGTTCACGGACAACCGGCTTCGAGACGACCCTTATCGAAGCCATGGCCCAGAAAAAAGTCATTATTGGATCTGAAGTAAGCCCTATCTCGCACATTATTGAAGACGGTCTGGATGGATTCCTTCTTCGGCCGGCTGACAAAAATTCACTGGCGCATCTTTTGATCGAGATTTTTTCAGACTCGATTCCCACTGTTGAGCTTGGTGAACGAGCTCGAAAAAAAGTTTTGGAACTTTTTGATGTAAAAAGAATGACGGAACTGGCGATTAACGCCTACGGTCAAATCCTGGAGGGGGCTGAAGTCCAGGTTATACCCAAGAAAAAGCGCAAGCTGATTTTAAATGCTTCGCATTAAGTCCTTTTTTACCTTTATGGACTATTTTGATGTATTTAAGATGAGTCTAATCAATAACTTATGCATTTTCTCGATAGGTGCAGGAAGACCAGAAGATTAGGAAGAAAGCGACTATGGCAATTACAAAGGCAGAGTTGATCAACATCGTGGCAGAAAAAGCAGGCATCACACGGGTTAAGGCTGAAACCGTCGTCAATACGATCTTCGATTCCATGGTAGAGGCACTTCTTCGTTATGACCGGATTGAAATTCGTGGCTTCGGTTCATTTGTAATTCGTGAGTACAAAGCTTACAAAGGCCGCAATCCACGCACAGGCGAAGAAATCGAAGTAGAGGAAAAGAAACGCCCGTTCTTTAAAGTCGGAAAAGAACTTAAAGATGAAATCAACAAAGGGCCCTCATCTCAAAATTAATGGCTAAACAGTCTTGTCTCCTGGATTTTTTTAATATTCATAAACGCCATAAATAGACGATCCAACCCCAAAGCAATCCCAGCAGAAGGCGGCATGCCGCTTTCTAAAGCTTGAAAAAACTCTTCATCTAACTCAATGGGATCTCCGTGAGTCCTTTTCAATAAATCTTCTTGGGAACGCTTTCTTTGCTCATCCGGATCATTGAGTTCGTCAAATGCGTTGGCCAATTCCATACTCTTCCAGTAAATCTCGAAACGTTCCGCCCAGCCTTCATGATTTCTCCGCGCCAAAGCCGCCTGGAAAGGTGGATACTTTTCAACAAACACTAATTTTTCTGGCGAAAAATTCGGTTCGATTTTTTCTAGCATAAGAAGAAAAAAAAGATCGTCGATGCTGTGGTGATCTCGGACCTCGATCCCGGCGGAACGAGCCAATGCAAGGTATTCATCCCGGGATGTGGTAGGGGTCAGATCGTAATTTAAATACTTTTTAAACAAGCTACGAATAGAGACACACTCGATATCTAAAGGTCCCTGCCAATGCATTCTCTCACTGATAAATCGAATGAGTCGGACACAATCCACTTGAATGTCCAAAAGATTTGCAAAACTTCGATACCACTCCAGCATCCAAAATTCCGGCTGATGAAGATCTGTGAATTCGTCATTCCGGTAACAACGAGTGATCTCAAAGATACGCTCAAAGCCCATCGTCAACGCCTTCTTAAGATGCAACTCCGGCGAAGTGGGAAGAAACTTTTTCCTCTGTGTGGATCCGACCTTGATGTGGGTTTCAAATACACTCAATGTTGGTTCGGTGCCAGGGCAGTCCACCAAACTGGGAGTTTGAATTTCAACAAAAGAGTTCTGAGTGAAGTAAGCCTTAACATGTGTTAGAAATTCCGACCACTTTAAAAGAAGCTCTAAAGGAGCGGCCGGCACCAAGGGCTGCCTTTTTGAAGGTGCAACCCGATGGATTCTTTCTTCATGATCAAGCGCAATCCAATCTTGAAGCTGCAAATCGCCGTACTCTTCACGATAAAGCACCTTGATTTGAAGCCCATTATGGAGTTTAGCCGTTAAGAGAGGGCCATGAACTTCCATCCCGCTTAAGCGCCCGTGGAGTTTCCACTTCCTGTCGAAGGGGGGATAGGTCATTTTCCCTCTCCTATCTGGTCAGGTCGAATAGAGTCTGTGATGATACTTCTCACCTTTCGAAGCTTCAAAAGAGTCTCGGCGTTTCCAATCTCATTGAGTGTCCAGATTACCTTTCGCTCCATCGGGATATCTCGGTAGTGATCTAAATCTTCCCACCTCATATGCAAAAAATGCGGTTTTACAAGTGGAAGAAAGCTTAATTCTCGAAGAAAAAGAGAGTTTCCTGCGCGAGCCTCTTGCGTCACAAGAAGTGAGCGTGGCACTTCCGGCAATAGTTTTTGAAACCAAATTAAGGAAAAGGGATTAAAACTTGAAAGTAAAATCTTTTCCTGGAACCGAGGGTGGCTTTTCAAAAACTGATACAGCCGTTCTTCAAGACTGAAGTCTATCTTAGACTCATTTTTTATTTCTAAGTTGAGATAAAATTTATCAGGAAGAGACGAGGCCAATTCTTCAAGGGTGTCGACGCCTAGATGCGGCCTCATATCAGATAACATAAGTTCTCGTATGGGTTTGGCTTGGTCGACATTAAAAAAAACGGGGTCATGATAAAGGATAATTTGCCCATCCCGGGTTAAACGTAAATCCACCTCGGCCATTTCATAACAGGCACGGTGCGCGGCCTGAACAGCCTTAATCGAATTCTCTTTTTGCCCTCCCACCCAATATCCACGATGAGATTGAAGCTTTGGGAGCTTAAAGGGGATATCATCAAGGCTGGCCCATTGACGTTCTTTAAATTCAAAACCATAAAATCGGATCATAAACTTTCCTTTTTGTCCTGACCTGAGAGGATAAAATTGAAATCGGTATCGTTTGTCCGAACCTTCAATTCTAGGCCTAAATCCAGCATTCAAACATTGGAAAACTGTTATTCTGTATACATGAAAATTCTGATTTTCGTCATCACATTATTGCCAGCACTCGGGTATGCGAACAATCTTTCTTGGTCGAAGAAGTGGGTCAACACACTTCATAACAAAAGCCTGTCGGAAGTTTGCAAAATCGTTTCAAAGCGCACTCGGGCTCTTTGCGCTTCATCCTCCAAAAGCATGATGCAAGACAAATCAAAATTTAAGCTAGTGTTAAACTCTTCTGACGCTATTTCAATCACCTACAAAAAATTTTCAGCTCAAATTCGGCGGACCGATGACCTTCAGGTTTATATGATCAACCGCCGCACGCTTTATATTTCAGAAATCCCGAATTTTAAACAACTTCCCAAAAATATTTCAAAACTACTGGATCAGTCGATGACAGCTTCAAATGCAAGCCTTTGGCTGTCAGCAGCTTATGCCGAAAACCCTCCAGCCACCGAGGTATCTCTGCTTATGGCAATCCTTATCCTGACTCAACGGGAACAAGAAATCTGTGAAAGTGCGGAAAAAGCAGTTAAGCTTTGTCGCCCTTTCGACCAGAAACTTCTGGATGATCTGAAAAAGCTGAAAAAAGACGACCCTGAAGTTTTTCTGGCCAAACTCAACAGCCAAAAAACCACACGGCAAGCAGAGGACTTGATCTTACAAGCCTCATACTTCTCGAGTTTATTCACAAGGGTCGACGACTCAAGACTGAACGCTCTTACTAAGTGCCAATGTCAGAAAGGCCTGTGTCAGCTTCAGGAAAAAAAGACTCCTCTTGAAAAAGGTTACGATAACTGCAAAAAAAATGTAAAAGCTTTAAAACCACTCTTGAATAAGGTGGCCAACGTGGGTGAACATATACAAAATCTTCTGGATGAAGTCTCCCAACTCGGCAGTAAAAAAATCCTGACCGGAGGCCCCGCACCCTTCAAAGAAGATTCCTATCAGCCCTAGAGTCCCTCAGTTCAAAAAGGAGTTATGTTATGAAAATCACGATGGCGCGAATAGTGACTGCTCTTCTTTCAGCCTTTCTGTTTGGAGCTTTTTCCGCCAACGCAATTGAGATTGAGCCGACTCCCAGCTCTCCCATAAAAGAAAAAGTCGAAAAAATCCAACGCTCGGGTGGCGCCCTAAAAATCGAAAAAGATCCGCCTGATGACCAAGCCATGCGAATTCTGGATCGCACCATCAAGGAAAATATCGAAAACCTCCCCGCCGAAAAGAAGGAACACCATTGGGGCCCCAGCCTCCATATTGGACTTCCCCATCCTTTCAATATCGGTCTTGTTTACTTGCACTCTTCCAAACATTTCAGTGCAGAGGCCAATTGGGGGCAAATCGATGTGGATTATGAGGGGACAGACACCAATCTTCATAACAAAGAAATCAATTTGCGCTATCACCCAACCAGCCAAGCCTTTTTTATAGGACTAGGATACGGCCAGCAAGATATCGAACTGAAGAAGGTAGAGACTGTCTCGGCTCAAAAGGTTCAAGCTCGCGTAAAGTTTGACTCTAACTATTGGCTACCTCACGTAGGCTGGATGACCAATACCCAAGACGGAGGTTTTTTCTGGGCCCTTGAGTTAGGCTGGCAGATCCCCACAAATGGTAAAACTCGAATCACCACCAATGTAGACCTGACAGGAAACCCTGATTATGACGATCTCATAAAAGACGTCACGGACACCGTCGACAAAGTGGGCAAAAGCTCAATCCCCAATATCGCTGTGATTAAATTTGGCTGGCTTTTTTAGGAAGCACCAGCCGGTTCTTTTGAATTTTTAAGCGAAAATCTTTCTAGGAGCTGGTAAACTGGATAGTGACCTTGCAGGTGACTTCGATAAAGACGGATTTCCGTTACAGAAATCTTGAAGAAATCTTTTCTTCTTACAGGCGAGATAATATCTTTCACGTTAGTTTGGTTTCGTAGTCTCGCAACAGTCAAATGCGGGACGTAGGATTCATCGGATTCTAATCCCAAGGCGGTGCGAATTAAATCTACCATGCCGCGAAGATCTTTCTTATTCTGAACGCCGCAGTAAACTAAACGCGCTTGACGTTCAGAACTAAAAGCGTCAACTCCGCTTATTTGAAGATCAAAGGGCTGCAACTGTCCCTCCAAGGAGTGGACGACTTCCACAATTTTTTTTCGTTCCTCGGCGCTTTTTTCACCAAAAAAGACCAAGGTTACATGATAGTTCTCGGGCAAAACCCATTTATAGTCCACCTCCCTTTTATCAAGGTTAATCTTTACCTTTTTAATCGCTTGATTGAGTTTAAGGCAAAGGTCTTCATCAAACCCTATAGCTAAAAATAGACGCTCACTCACAATTTCCCAGGTTACAGAGTCTCTAACTTCCCGTCAAATCGTGACACCGTCATCTTGATATGGCACAAGGAAAGATCACTTGGAGGGTAAGCCCATGACATGGACCCATTTTATAACGGAAAAGACAACTTACCGCTCGATACGAAATGATCGCTTAGAGCAGAGTCGGACCGTTTATGATCAAGGAGCCCGCGTCGAAGTCCTTGAAGACGGATGTATTGCCTACGCTGGTACGCAGGATCTGAGCGCAGCCGGACTTAAACGGGCTGAAGAAAAGGCCCGACAACTGGCACTGGCTTCATCCCACAATCCCGTTTATCGCTTTACCCCTGATATCCGTCCGAGATCTCAGGGACAATATAAGTCACCCTTGCAGAAACCTCTGGATGCATTAAGTCTTGAGCAGATTATAAGTGTGCTTTTGGAATGTTCAAAAAAGATGAACCTCTCTGACAAAATTATTCAAAGAAACGCCGGTGTGACCTTGGTGGAAACGCAGATTCACTCAAAAGGTCCCGATGGAGCCGAAACCGTACAAGATTTTTCTATTGTATCTTTGAATATGAATGCCACAGCTCAATCGGGGTCTGAAATCCAAACTCGCACATTGCATGGGCAAGCAGCCGCGTACCAAATGGGTTCTGAAATCTTTTCTTTGCATCGCCTGTTACCTAATTGTGAGACCATCGCTCAGCAGGCATTAGAGCTTGTTGATGCTGAAGATTGCCCAACCGAAGCCATGGATTTACTTGTGGGCCCAGACCAGATGTACATTCAAATTCATGAGTCTATTGGCCATCCTCTAGAACTAGATCGCATACTAGGTGACGAACGCAATTACGCAGGTTGGAGCTTTGTAAAACCTGAAGACTTCGGAAGTCTTCAATATGGTTCCTCCCTCATGAACATCACTTTCGATCCCACCCGCTATGGGGAAGTGGCAAGTTATGCCTTTGACGAGAGTGGCTATCCGGCCCACAAAGAGTATTTGATCGAAAAGGGTGTTCTTGTCCGAGCCTTGGGGGGATTGGAGTCTCAAGCTCGCTCGGGCATTCCAGGGGTCGCCAATTTCCGCTCGTCGAGCTGGAACCGCGCTCCCATTGATCGAATGGCTAATATTAATATGGAGCCCGGTTCCTCTACGCTAGAGGATATGATCGCTTCAATGGAAAATGGCCTTATTGTTCACACTAATCGCTCGTGGTCTATAGATGATTACCGCGACAAGTTTCAGTTTGGTTGTGAATATGGCCAGCTCGTTAAAAATGGAAAAATTCAAAAAGTTGTCAAAAACCCGAATTATCGTGGTCGTACGCTGAGCTTTTGGCGCGGGCTTTCGCAAGTCGGAAATAACGTTGAAACATTTGGTACTCTTTACTGCGGGAAGGGAGAGCCCTCTCAAGTCATTCGCGTGGGACACGCATCCCCTTATTGCCTTTTTAAAAATGTCGAGGTCTTTGGTGGAGGCCAGTAATATGAATTGGAAAGAAAAAATCAGAGCCTCATTCGAAAAAAATGCGGCTGAACTTTTCCGCACTCGCCAAGGGCAGGAAGAAATTTCTCTCTGCCTTGAGGGCGAACAGAGTGAGTTTGTACGTTTCAATAAGTCTCAAGTGCGACAGGCCACAAGCGTGGAACAGGCTGAAGTCACGTTGACTCTACAAACTCCATTGAAATTGACGAAAGTGACATTTCCCATGACAGGGGATCTTCAAGAAGACCGTCGACGGTTTTTGCTTCAAGCCGGGCGTGCCCGGCAAGAACTGGAAAAGCTTCCTGACAATCCTTACCCTCTCGTAATGCCCGAAGCCGCCCAATCCGACATGGACAAAAAGGCAGAGACCCCCACGAGTGAGTTTATAATCAAAAAGGTAAGCTCAGAAGCACGCGGTGATGACTTCGTCGGCTACATCGCCACAGGTCCAGTTATGAGAGCTGTTATTAACTCTAAGGGAACTTCTCATTGGTACTCAATAGACAATTATTTTGTTGATTACTCTCTCTACAATGGGTCGAAGGCTGTTAAAGGACTTGTCTCTGGGCAAAGTTGGGATGACAAACTCTGGTCCACTTCACTTTGCGAGTCGCGAAACTTCTTACATCTGATGGAAAAGCCGGTACGAAATATTTCACGAGGTGAGTATCGAGTTTACTTAGCTCCCGCGGCCGTCGCTGAAATTCTAGCCCTTGTCAATTGGGGAGGCTTTTCTTTCAGCGCCCACAAGCAAGGTCAAAGTGGATTGCGTCTCTTATATGAGGGAAAAAGGGATTTTTCTGAAAAGCTCAGTGTGCGGGCAAATTACGAATTAGGCTTCAGCCCCCGATTCAGCCCTTTAGGTGAAGTGGCGCCTCACCAGATCTCGTTGATTTCCCAAGGAAAGGGTGAGAGTCAAATGGTCAGCGCTAAATCCGCTTCTGAATACGGTGTTACTTCTAACGGCGCTGGAGATTCCGAACAGGTGCATTCCATGGAGCTTTTGCCAGGTCATCTTCAACGCTCTGATATCTTAAAAGAGCTGCAGACAGGACTGTATCTTTCCAACCTTCATTACTGTAATTGGTCTGACCTGATGTCAGCTCGAGTGACTGGAATGACCCGTTTTTCGTGTTTCTGGGTTGAGAGGGGTGAAATCGTTGCCCCCATCAAAGACCTTCGCTTTGATGTCAGCCTCTATGATGTTTGGGGCCCCCAGTTAATCGCCCATACGGATTTTCAAGAGGATAGCGTCAACACCTCAACTTACGGGTCACGCCCCATCGGTGGCTACAAAGTCAGTGGACAATTGATTGAGGGATTTAAGTTTACACTCTAGAACGGCTCTGATCCCCCTACGAGGCAGAGGAAAAATGGCTCCTGGGCAAAGAGTAGCGAGGTTGGATGAGCCCTAATTTATTGGCAATAGTAAACGAAATTTCTACTGGCAGGGTGAACTTCAAAGGTATCTGACCGTTCGAAATATCGTGCGAAATACCCGACCTGACGCCCACTATTGTCAACTGACTGATAAAGAGACTCGCTTGAGTTCAAAAACTGAGGCACCAACTTAAAAGTCCTGGCATCGAGTCCAGAGCTTCCCTGACTCTCAGATAGAAAATAGAGGTGCTCAAAGGCCGGCAAATAACTTCCCATCGGTTTTAAATAATGAAAAATCGAGAGCAGGGGGCCCTGGTTCACAGAAGTCACTGGAAACTGAGTCTGGCTGCTAGAGCAATTGTAGACTTTATTAAGGAATGCTCCTTTCGGAATATCATTCCATGCAGATGCTTTTGAAACAGTGAAAATCAAAAAAAACGCCAATAACGTTTTCATCTTTCTCTCCTTAATTCCTGAACTCTGGAAAAAGTGCCCCATTAAATTTTTAATTATTTAAACCGAACGGGGGCTATAATAGGCATTTGTGACTCTCATTTCCATCAAGACCTGTCTGAATTGTAAAATATAATGAAAATCAGGGGGGATATGCCTTTCTTCAGCCGATTAGTTCACATATGTCACAGAAAGGCAGGCCCTTGGCTCTATTTGATTTTCCTGGGATTCCAAAGTAAGGATTATATGTTCTATGCTAAACATGGCCAAGCCATAAGGAGATTCCATGAATACCACCTTTTCGAAATTGATCGAAAATCTGTCCCAAAACCCCAATGTAAAAAGATTCTTGGCGGACTTCGACCAGCTCAGCCAAGATCTTAAGAAGCTCCAAGGTCAACTCAACAAGCGGGTCAATACCGAAAAATCCCAGGCGATTCGCAAGGCTAAACAGGAATATGATCGCATACTAAAAATCGTTCGAGCTGCTGAAAAAGATTTAAATAAAGAGGTTAAGCAAGCCATTACGAAGATTAAAAAGTCTGCCACGCAAGTTGAAAAAAACCTAACGGCCTACGGTCGCAAGGCTACACAGCAAAAGGCGCGGGTTGAAAAAATCATGAAATCAAAGGCGACCACCAAAAAGGCGGCTCCTTCTCGATCCGCTAAATCCAAAAAAACCAGTACTACACGAAAGAAGACTACCCGTAAAAAGACTTCACGGAAAAGTTAGTAGCTACAAATAGCGCCGGGGTTGCGTGCGCCTCGCCCACAGCCCCTTTTGCCGTCTATAAGACCTAGGTTATCGACTCTATTGCAAGATTGTCTCAACAATCAGACCCCGACTGTTTCAACCCAGCTTTGCGGCAATGTGTGTTGCAAAGAGTTAACCCTCTGCCGAAAGTCAAAAAAATATGTTAATTATGGGTCCTCTCACAGAAGAGAGGCCCTTGCTGTTTTCAGGGCCCAAGAAAGGCTCCATGTCATCTTTTTCCGATTTCTCAACACGAAATGAATTTGTTCAACGTCACATCGGTCCTCGAGATAACGACATTCAGATCATGCTTAAAGAGCTGGGCTTTCAGAGTCTCGAGGAAATGGCTTCTAAAATCATTCCTAAAAACATTCGTCTTAAAACGCCTGTTCAACTGGGTGGCGGGCTCAGTGAGCATGAGCTTCTGCAAGATTTAAAAAAGAAAGTCTCTAAAAACAAGGTCTACAAATCCTTGATAGGAATGGGATATACTGGAACCATCGTTCCTAGCCCAATCCTTCGCAATGTCTTTGAAAACCCTAATTGGTACACGGCTTACACGCCTTATCAGCCCGAGATCTCCCAAGGGCGCCTGGAAGCCTTATTGAACTTTCAAACGATGATTAGTGATCTGACGGGTATGGACATCTGTAATTCTTCCTTATTGGACGAGGGAACGGCAACTGCCGAGGCCATGGCCATGGCTCACGCCCTTTACAAAAAAGGCGAATGCCAAAAGTTTTTGGTGTCACCGGATTTACATCCTCACGTTATCGAAGTCTTAAAAACACGTTCCGAGCCTCAAGGACTCGAGATGATCGTGGCCGATCCCGAAAAATACAATTTCAAAGAACCCTTGTTTGCTGTGATCCTGGCGTATCCCGCTACGGATGGAAGAGTGAGGAATCTCAAATCGTTGGTTGATGGAATTCATGACCATGGAGCGCTTGCAGTAGTTACAGCTGATCTTTTGGCTCTGACTCTATTAACCCCTCCAGGTGAGTGGGGTGCCGACATCGTGGTCGGGAACTCCCAACGCTTTGGTGTGCCCATGGGATTTGGCGGCCCCCATGCCGCCTATATGGCGACTCGAGATACTTTTAAACGGCTGATGCCCGGAAGACTGGTGGGTGTCTCCATTGATTCCCAAGGCCGCCAGGCTTTGCGCCTGACCTTGCAAACTCGCGAGCAGCATATCCGTCGCGAAAAGGCCACATCCAATATTTGTACGGCGCAAGTTTTACTGGCGAATATGGCTAGCTTCTATGGGGTCTATCATGGCCCCGAAGGGTTGACCCGCATTGCTAAACGGGTACACGGCT
This sequence comes from uncultured Pseudobdellovibrionaceae bacterium, assembly GCA_964515195.1. GTDB lineage: Bacteria > Bdellovibrionota > Bdellovibrionia > Bdellovibrionales > Bdellovibrionaceae. Next base: position 13,776 of record CAZETK010000014.1, on the reverse strand, counting down.
TGACTCGCTTGATGGCCGCTCAGTTAAAAAAGCTTGGATACAAACTTCGCTCAGAAAGCTTTTTCGACACTTTGACAATTGAAACTGACCGAGCCGAAAACATAGTGGACGAAGCTCTTGATCTGGAAATTAATTTGCGTCTCTATCCAGACGGAAAGGCTGTAGGCATTACCCTTGATGAGACTTGTACACTGAAGACTGTGGAATTGCTTTTACAGGCTTTCAATTCTGGAAATCCTATCGAGTTGCAAGAACGTGATTATTCTGAAGCGCTGGCCTTCGAGTCTGAACTTCATAGACAATCTAAGTTTATGACTCACCCCACGTTCAACTCGTATCATTCAGAAACAGAGCTGATGAGATATATTCAGTCTTTGCAAAACAAAGATATCACGCTCACTCACTCCATGATTCCCTTAGGCTCTTGCACGATGAAGTTGAATGCCGTTACCGAGCTACTGCCGGTTTCATGGCCCGAGATCAACCAACTTCACCCTTTTGCCCCTCTGGATCAAGCTGTCGGCTTGCTTGAAATGATTGATGATTTCGAAAAAAAGCTTTGTGATTTGACGGGATTTTCAGCGGTCTCTTTGCAGCCAAACTCCGGCGCTCAAGGAGAATACGCAGGCCTACTTGTAATCCGCGAGTACCACAAATCTAAAAAGCAAGCGCACCGAAATATTTGTTTGATTCCCTCCAGTGCGCATGGGACCAACCCCGCCTCTGCTGTTATGGTTGGCTATAAAGTGGTGGTTGTAGCTTGCGATGAAAATGGCAATGTCGACGTGAACGATTTAAAAGCAAAGGCCGAAGCTCACTCCGCTAATTTAGCAGCTTTGATGATCACCTACCCTTCTACCCATGGCGTATTCGAAGAGTCCATCACCGAAATCTGCGATCTTATCCATAAGAATGGCGGGCAAGTTTATATGGACGGCGCGAATTTGAATGCCCTGTTAGGGCTTTGTAAACCTGGAGAATTTGGTCCCGATGTTTCCCACATGAATCTCCACAAAACCTTTGCCATTCCCCATGGCGGCGGTGGACCTGGTGTGGGCCCCATCGGCGTAAAGGCTCACCTGGCGCCTTTTTTACCAAGACACGAAATGGTTCCAGAGATGGGTTACAAAACAGGAGTCGGAACTACCACTTCAGCACCTTGGGGAAGTGCTAGCATTCTTCCGATCTCATGGGCTTATGTTAGCATGATGGGTGGTGAGGGGTTAAAAAAAGCCACACTGGTTTCAATTCTGAATGCCAACTATATCGCAAAGAAACTCGATCCCCATTATCCCGTTCTTTACAAAGGGAAAGAGGGACTGGTCGCCCATGAATGCATCGTTGACCTGCGCCCCTTGAAAAAAGCGTCTGAAGTGGATGTCACGGATGTGGCAAAACGATTAATGGACTATGGATTTCATGCCCCTACCATGAGTTGGCCTGTTCCAGGAACTTTGATGATTGAGCCCACAGAAAGCGAGTCTATGGCCGAGCTGGATCGGTTTGTCGCAGCCATGATTTCCATTCGGCAAGAAATTCAGGACATCGAAAACAAGAAAGTGGATATGAAGGACAACCTCCTGCGAAACGCACCTCACACTGCGGAAATGCTATTGAAGACGGAATGGAGCCATCCTTACAGCCGGGAGCAAGCGGCCTATCCGCTGCCTTGGCTGAAGAAGAATAAATTCTTCACGCCCGTTTCCCGGGTCGACAATGCGTACGGAGATCGCAACATCGTGTGCTCCTGCCCTCCACTAGAAGACTACAATTCTTAATTGATAATTCAAAACCTATCCTAATCCTGTCGAAAAGAAATATGAGGATAGGTTTTTAAACTTAACAGCGCCTTATCTATGAGAGAGTGATCTTCTTGGACGGTTCAAAGAAATCCATCGGAAATTTGATTTTGGAATGGGGATTGTTCGCCTCACGCGCAACAAAAGCCGGAATATGGGAAGTTGAGACAATCCCATGGGGAGTCATTTCAAAAACATGATTAAGATTATAGGTGCCTCCTGACATGCCATTCACTTCAACGATCTCGGTAATTTGTCGTTTTCCCTCGAGAGAACGATTTGTTTGAACAATGATGTGAACTGTGCTTGCCAGGTCTGATTGAATCATTTCCAGCGGCGCTTCTGTTCCCGTCCGCAATACCATTGACTCCAATCGGCGAAGGGCATCTCCTGCCGAGTTGGCATGCACGGTGGTCATGCTACCTTCGTGACCGGTATTCATCGCCATTAACATGTCCCAAGCTTCGGCCCCTCGGCACTCACCAATAACAATGCGATCTGGACGCATACGAAGAGCATTTTTTAAAAGTACGTCCATGCCCATCGGGCCATCGGTGCCAGCGGCGGGCTTGGTTTCCATTCTTACAACGTTTTTAACTTTAAGTTGGAGTTCAGCCGTATCTTCAATGGTAACAACTCTTTCTTTAGAACGGATGAATCCGCTTAATATATTTAGCAGTGTGGTTTTACCACTTCCGGTCCCGCCACTGACAATGATATTTTGTTTTGCTATGACAGCCTGGCTTAGAAAGTAGATGGCTTTAGCATCAAGATCTCCGGAAGCCACCAAATCCTGATAGCCCTTAGACT
>CAZETK010000014.1:0-11157 GCA_964515195.1 uncultured Pseudobdellovibrionaceae bacterium | reverse complement strand
GTTATGGATGGCCCGTCCAATGCCACAGGGGGCACTACAATATTCAATCGATAACCGTCACTCAATCTGGCGTCAAGACAGGGACTACGACGATTCAGCTCACGACCGACGATTACTGCCATTGATTGAACAAACCTCATCAGGGCGTCCGCATCTTTAAATTTGATAGGGGCTTCTTCAATGACTCCCTTTTTCTCAATGAAAATCTGATCCCAACTGTTGACCATGATTTCCGACACCTCCGGATCTATCAATAAAGGACGCAAGGGTCCTGCTTCGGATTTCCAATCAGCTGGGGCCGGATTAGGGGCAAGTGGATTTAAAGCCATAACAAACTTTTCGGATTCTGGGATTAATTTTTAACTCGACGGCAGTCTAGCTGAAGGACAAAATTCATGCTAAAAGAATTCATGGCAAGACTCTACAGCTTTCCCGCAGAAATTCAGGGAACCCTAAACAAAATTTTCTCACATAATGGGTGGTCGTGGAATCCTCGGCAATTGGCCCAGGATATTATCCAGTTATCCGATTTTTACATTCAAAACCCCGCAAGTATCACCCCTTGGGAAAAGCCCTGGGCGCAAAGAGCTTTACTAACTTACTATTGGCCCTTGAACACTCTTCGCTTTCAAGCCGTCATGGACGAACTTAAAAGATTAAAATTTCTGAGAGGTCTTACCCACGCCATTGATTTTGGCGCTGGCCCTGCGACAGCGGCCCATGTTTTGAAGGATTTTTTTTCTTCTATAGATGTAGTTGAAAGGTCGACCGTACCACAGTCCTGGTTCCCGGATTTTAACTGGACCTCGAAGATTCAGGCTGGCCCAAAATCCTGTACGGTTTTTTGTTACTCCATGACGGAGATGGCCAGCTTGCCGGAGTGGGCTTTGCGTTCAGAGGCCTTAATCATCGTAGAGCCCGCAACCCACCAGGATGGTCGAAAACTTTTGCAAACCCGTCAGTATCTTCTTGAAAAGGGCTATTCCGCATGGGCCCCCTGCCCACATCAGCAAGCTTGTCCTCTTTTACTGAATTCGAAAACAGATTGGTGTCATGACCGCATTGAAGTACAAGCGCCACCATGGTTTTTGGAAATTGAAGACCATCTGCCCATTAAAAACAAAACTTTGACTATGAGCTATCTGGCGATGAGAAAGGCTCCAGCCCCCTTGGTCAAATGGTCGCGTATCACAGGAGATCGTTTAGAGGAAAAGGGGAAAACTCGACAATTGATTTGCCGTGGAACTGCGAGAGAATTTCTATCGTGGCTGCATCGAGATGGCGCGGCACCTCATTTTTTACGAGGTGACCGCGTCGTATTAGAAAGCTTCGATAACAAATCTAACGAGTTGCGAGTTAAGAAAATTAATCGAGTCGAGTCTGACTGAGAAAAAACTTGTGTTGATCAACCCTGCGGTTGGACACTTGTTGAAACAACTTTTTAGCATCATGAGGCCGATATTGCGTGTTGTAACTCTCTTTATTGCCACTAGCGCGGATGGAATGATAGCCCGAGAGAGCGGTGAGATCGAGTGGCTCGTAAACTCAGATATTTATGACTACGATGCTTTTTATGCTCAAGTCGACACTCTGTTAATGGGACGTAAAACCTTCGAGTGTATCCAGAAAAAAGGGCCATGGCCCTATCATGGAAAGAAAACTTATGTTTTTTCAAGAGCCCTTCACCTTAGCAATCAAACGGAAATTCAAGTCGTTCGTCGAGATCCTGCTGCCTTTGTTGAGGAGCTAAAGGAATTTCTGGGTGGGCGTATTTGGCTAGTGGGAGGGGCCGAGCTTGCAAGGGCCTTGATGAGAGAAGATCTTGTCGACGAAGTCTTGCTTTCCATCAGCCCCGAAATCGTAGGCACAGGTGTTCACCTGTACCCACTACCTTTGCATTCCATGTTCTGGGAGCTCAAAGAATCAAAAGAATTGCCTGATGGAATGGTGCATGTTCGCTACGTCTTGAAGGGTCGAGACATTCCCATTGACTAAAGGGGGATAATGTTGCTTTGCTCGGGCCCTGAATCCAAGGAGACCGAACATGAGCGGACAGATCCAACGCACGCCCCTTTATCAAGAACATTTGAACTTAAAAGCTCGGATGGTGGAGTTTGCCGGCTGGGAAATGCCCATTCAATACAAGGGCCTTAAAGAGGAGCATCTCAATGTCCGCAACAATGTTGGACTTTTCGATGTCAGCCACATGGGAGAATTTCGAGTTAAAGGCCCCAAAGCCGTTGAAACCTTGCAATGGTTAACGACGAATAATGTGGAAACTCTTGAGGAAAACCACGCTCAATACACCCTCTTGCCCAATGCTCAAGGGGGATTGGTGGATGATCTGATCATCTACTGCTTAAAAAAAAATGAAGACTATCTGATTTGCGTGAATGCGGCCAACACGGAAAAAGATTGGAAGCACTTTCAGGAAAATAATCGCGGAGCCGAATTGATCAACGAAAGTTCGCGTTGGGCGCAAATCGCTGTCCAAGGTCCCAAAGCACAGGCGTTGATTGACCTTGTGCTGGGTTTTAATAGTTCACAAATGAAGCCCTTCACTTTGAAAGCTTTGAACTGGAAAGGCCATGAAACCATTTTGGCGACAACAGGCTACACAGGTGAAAGGGGCGGCGAAATCTTCATTGAAAATTCTGGAGCTGTGATCCTTTGGAACGAACTGCTCCAAAAAGGGCAGGACTTCGGGGCGCAGCCCATCGGCCTAGGGGCTCGCGACACTCTTCGCACAGAGATGAAGATGTCCCTGTATGGACATGAAATCGATGAAAACACGAATCCCTACGAGGCCGGTTTAGGATGGGTTGTAAAACCTCAGGCGAAGGATTTTATCGGGAAAGCCCCCATGCTGAAGGTCAAAGAGCAGGGGTTAACGCGCAAGCTCATTGGCTTTCGCATGTTGGAAAAAGGCATTCCTCGGCAGGGCTATACTCTTCACTCTGAAAATGGTGAAAAAATAGGCAGCGTGACCAGTGGCACACACTCGCCCACCTTAGACGCGCCAATTGGGATTGGTTTTATCACTCCCGATTATAGCGCGGTAGATTCTATATTTTGGGTGGATATCCGAGGTAAAAAAATTAAAGCCACCACTTGCAAAACTCCCTTTATCGAGAAATAACATGGGCTTGAGTTTTTCCTACTAAACCGAGGAGCTGAGAGATGGGTTTCCATATTCCTGAAGATTATTATTATACAAAAGAACACGAGTGGGCTCAGGTGGATGAAAATATCGTCACAGTGGGTATTACTGAATTTGCACAAAATCAATTGGGTGAGGTCGTATACGTCGATCTCCCTGAAGAAGGACAAAAGGTCACTCAAGGCACCACTTTTGGAGTTGTCGAAAGTGTGAAGGCTGTCAGTGATCTGTACTCCCCCGTCTCTGGAACTGTGATTGAAGTCAATTCCGCTTTGGTGGACAACCCATCGGCTTTGAATGACGACCCTGTCAATGAGGGCTGGTTAGTCCGCATTGAAATGGACAGTGAGAAGGAACTGGCAAATTTAATGCGGGCTCCTGATTATAAAAAGTTGATTGCGGATAAATAATCGTTTAAAACAAAATTTCGTCGGTGCGCCCAGCTGGTGTAATTGGTAGCCACGCCAGGCTTAGAACCTGGTGCCGCGAGGCGTGGGGGTTCGAGTCCCTCGCTGGGCACCACATAAAGGTGCCAGGCCGTGTTTCCGGACGCACTGCAGTTTGGACCAACGGTTCTGGTTCTACGGTTTCTATGAACAAACAATGGGTCTTAATTCGGGGAATCATGAGCGAATCATTTCATTGGTCGGATTTTCTTCCGCAAATGAAATCTTGTTTTCCCCATGATCGAATTTATACTCCCGACATATTAGGAAATGGCCCTCTGAATCAGCACTTAACGCCCTTAAGTCTTCACAAAAATATTACGGCTCTTCGTGATCAGGTCCAGAGCACCAGTAAAAAAATTCTTTTTGGTTTCTCCTTGGGCGGAATGCTTTCCTTAGAGTGGGCGTATCGACATCCCGAAGAAGTAGAAGCTTTGATCTTGATCAATTGTAGTTTAAGATTTTCTGCTTTTTACAAGCGGATAACCCCTTATTCCCTAGCTCGAATATTAAAATCCGCCATGACAAAAGACTTGAAAGAAAGGGAAAAAATCATCCTCAACCTGACGACCTCAGGCCTTCCTGAAGAGCGATTATCCGAGCTCGTCGAGACTTGGGGCCTTCGCGGGAGGCAATATCCTGTCAAATCGATTAATTTTTTCCGACAAATCGTTGTGGCCTCTCAAATTTCGCGAAAACAACCCCCACCTGTACCAGTTTTGATTTTATCTTCCCGACAGGACAAAGTGGTTCACCCCGACTGTTCCCGCAAAATGGCTCAATATTGGAATGCCTCTACCATTTACCATCCCACTGCCGGCCATGATTTAACCTTACAAGACCCGCAATGGGTACTTGATCAAGTTCAACGCTTCCTAAATTCTTCCGTTGCGACGATTCAACCTAAAGTGGCAACAAACCTGTCCAGGTAAGGGGAGATTTTTACCGAAAGATCATGCACCCACAGAGCCGTTATAACGCCCGTAAACACATCCATGGTCCAATGAGCTCGCAGTACAATGACTGTCATGACTTCGAAGACAACAACCATAATTCCGAGCATTACAAAAACTTCTCCGCCCCAACTCACCATTTCCAAAGCTCCAAGAACAGCCAGGGCCGTGTGCCCAGAGAAAAAAAGATCATTGGAAACTCCATAGGTAACGAACAAAGAAGGAACTCCTGGGTTTCTCCAAATCATTCCGTCTGGGGTTGGCAGTACGGTAATCGCCTGATTTAGCTGTCGAAGAGTGAAAAGAATTATTAAGGCTACGAGAGGTCTTATACTAGTCCCCAGAATGGATTGTAATAAAAGACTTATCCCCAATATATCCACAATTAAGGAACTTGAAATCAACAATCCATTTGCTGCCCGCGTGGACTTATGTAAATAATCATTTATGTTTTTAGTTAGAATATGAAGGTGGTCATGAATTCTATTCCCCTTAGAAGGATTGCGGCTTCCCAAATATTTTTGAGTCATAAGCCATAAGCCGACGGCTAAAACCGTAAAGACCACCTTGATTAGTATCGCCATGCTTTCTCCATATCCGAGAGCTGAAGTATAGTGATACACTTCGTTGGGAGCAAGAATTCCGGATCTTATTAGTCAGTCCTCACTCAAAATTGTCACTCATATCAAATTGAAACAAAAGCATCAGCAATGGCTAAGGCCAATTCTATTACAATTTTATTCGTACACGTCCTATGAGCACATATTTTGCTTTATCTCTTAATGAGATGAACACATCTGTTTTGGAGAATTAGTTTATTATGGTGATCTACCCCAGTCGAATGCCCTCAGTCGTTACTTTTCTATTTACGCTAACTGCCCTCGCTCTATTATGGCCAAGCCAGAGCTTACAAGCTGCCCCAAGATCATCTCAAAGCCAGGTTGTCCCCTCAAAAAATCAGCCTATCATTGTCTTAGCCATTGATGGTCTCAGTTACTACGCCTTTCAAGAGGCTCAGAAGCAGGGACTTTTCAAGGGGTTTAAGGTGCCGGGTGCCCACGTGGCCCCTTTTCCGACCATGACGGATCTGTCCTGGGCCGTCGTGACCCATACAGCCGAATTATTCGGGGCTGCGGGCCGTATCAAATCTGTGGAGGCGACCTATTTTGATGAATCCACCCAATCAATCCAGGGTGATCCACGGGATTATTATCGACGACTCGCATTTCCAAAGTATTACTTAGGCGCCTTCGATGCTTTCTTCAATCCCTATGTAGAGGCTCTTGTTTACTTCCCCACTGAGGAAGTTCCAAAGCTTGAATTTAAAAGCGTCATCGATGACCTGATAGCCGCAAAGCCCAAAAAGGTCCTGACCGGATACGTCGGTTCCGTGGATTCAACAGCGCATACTCAAAAAGGTCGTCTCTTCCCTTTGCTGAAAACGCTGGATGCCGAAGTTCGCCGGCTTTCAACGCAGTATAAGTCAAAAGGTCAAGATATTGAGATTGTCTTAATTTCGGATCATGGAAATATCGGCCGTTTTGCAGAAGGTCAGGATGAAAGTGAGCTTATCGGAATTGAGATCGCTGATACCGTCAAGCGTTCCGGCCTTAACTTTGTTCACCAACTACGTAGCGAAAAAGATGTCGCAATGCCTCTATTAGCATTGGGGTCGTGGGCTCCGGTTTATTTGAAAGATCGTCGAATGATGACTCAATTGATTGCAGAATTTCGTAAGGAAAAATGGTTTGATTTAGCTGTTTATCTAAATTCCAACAACAGTGCTGAAACAATTATGACTGTGGTATCAGCACACGGCCATGCCAAAATCTCTTATGATAAGATTAAAGATATCTATGCTTATCACCCTGCACAGGGCAACCCGCTTCATCTGGACGAGAAATATCACTCCAACACATCAAAGAAGGTATTCCTTGATGCCACCCAAGCGGCCAAAGCTTCACTCAAAACACCGTACCCTGATGCTCTCTACCGGTTGATTGAGTCCGCCTCTGAAAGAAACTTCGATTTTCCGGATTTGATCTTAACAGTTCAAGATGGCTACTATATTAAGAATTCTTTAGACTCATTTGCCAAAATGTATCGCACTCATGGCTCTTTGACGGGAGCCTCATCGTTTGGTTTAGTGGTCTCTAACAAACGAAATATTCCAGCCCAAGTTAGGTCCAAAGACCTTCTTCCGTTCCTTGGAATCAATGTGGAGGAACTATTTGCGGATTCCTTGGCCCAGCATAGAATCTCAGGCCAAGCCTCCTTGAACAAAGTTTTAAAAAGCGCACCCCAGGGAATTGAAACCCACGCACGAGACTTCAACCAAAAGCGAGTTTTCCGCCACCTATCAAAGTTCATCGCTGATACTAGGCCCTACTTTCAGGTAGATGAGATGAAAAGTTTCATGGAAGCATTTAAGTTTAACCCCTTTAAAGATTCCACAGGCGTCGCTTTTTCACCGCTGAATTTTGATATGTCGAAATTCGATGTCACCACTATGCTTTCTCCAGAAGATATCGGCATCATGACCGATGTGGTTTTAACAAGTGACTCTCTTGAAACAGTGATGGACGATCCACGGATGTCGGAAATAAAGGACAAAGTCGGCTCATTAAAAAGTCACAAATTGGCGAATTTGACAGTTGATCAAAATCCTGAACCTGCACAAGAAAGTTTTTTTACAAAGTTCAAGCAGTATATCTTACCTGGCAAACGAGCTGTCATGAAGATGTATCAAATGCCCTATCTTCTTGAAAATTCCTTAGTTGTACAGGAAAAACCCTTTCTTCAAGAAACCCGTGATCTTCGTTTTGCAAGGCATTGGGTGGAAAACAAACCCGCCTATATTAAATCTTATACGTCATTGACAGGAAAACTAAAATCATACCCACAACTAACCACCGCTCAGATGCTTTTTAAGGAAGCTCTTAAAGAGTCCGATATAGAGGACCGAATTTATCCGACCATTTTGACTAAAATCTATAATCAAAAAATTGATGAGCTGACGATCGTTTATGTTCCGGGAATCTATAACAGTATCTTTGACAGGGAAATATTCAGCCTAGGTTTGAACGCCTTAACCGATGACCTCGGATTGAGAGTTATTCAACCACCTGTTGAAAGTTCTTGCGATAGTCAGATAAATGGTGACATCATCTTGAATTTCTTGTCAAACGACCTCAAGTCCCGTCGGCAGAGAGGCCATAAAGACCCACGATACCTTTTTATAAGTTATTCTAAAGGTGCGATCGATACACTCTATGCTTTTACAAAAAACCCCAGATTTGTTTCTACTTACGTTAAGGGGCTTGTCACCGTCGCAGCTCCTCTGCATGGATCCAGTATTTTGAATACAACAAGCTTGCCATTTGATTTAGTCGACTCACTTACAGAAGGCTCCCTACCCAAAAAATGTAAAGAGGCTTCGGCGGCAAAGTCCATCACACCTACGGCCATGGATGCTTTCTGGCGCCGAAATGAACGCGGGTTAATAGGTTTAACGAGGTACTTCTCAGTCACATTTGAAAGTGCGCCTGAAAACTCGCATATATTCATGAAAGCCACCAAGCTTATTGGACAGTTTAACGAAGACAATGACGGCGTCGTAACCGTTTCCTCTTCAAAATTTCCATCCGGTCTATCGGCGGTGGACCTGGGAACACTGAATGTTGATCATTTGGCCGGTATTTTATCATCTCGATTTAATCAAAAGGCCTTTATGAAGGGCCTAATAAATACTTTAGCCGAGCTGGACATCAACAACACCAACAACAACCTAAACTGGAACTCTGAAATTATTCTTAATGCAGCTAACAAAGAGCGCATCAGGGAAGACCAGTTCCTGCAGCTTAAAAAGCCAGGCCTGGTCCAAGTCAGAAACTGGAGACCTGGCTCATCAGACGACTCCATCTTGTTCAGCAATACTTGGGAACTCAATCTGCAGGTTCTTCCTAAGATTGAAGACCCCGCTTTTACTTATGAAGTGAAAACTCAACTTCCCCCTTCAACCTTCAAATATGACCCTTACTTTGTACTTGATGTATCGAAGTTACCAGGCCTGATGGCCAGCCATAGAGTAACTCCCATCAGTGATAATGGAAACTTGCAGGAAATTCTGATCCGGTATTCTCACAAAAACGTGGTTCACTTCAGAATGGATCATCAATTTAATTATGAATCCCGCTCACCGGTTGGCGTGGATAATAATGATCAATTTGGCTACGTGACGGCTGATTTTCAGGGAGAAAAAAACTGGGCTCTTCTGCGAAGCGTGAATAACTCGATACGCATGACCACTATGGCCTACCGCTTTTCGCCACTGGAATACCCCCATATGTCTTTGAAGCTTGCCATAACTAAGGATGTAGAAGGAGCAGACCCCGTAAAAGGGAAAACCGGCAAGGATGACTCTCCTTTTCAAATTTGGTTTACCATCCGCGATGGGCATGCCAATGGTGATCGATCCATCGTCGATATCGACAATGACAAGGTCATGCTTTTCGGCTACTACTACGGCGGCTCGGTCCCCGGAGAAAACCGAAGGGCCGGAGATATTTTTGAAAATTGGTATTCCAATAAAAATGTCATCATTGCCGTTCTGCCGGAAGCCAAGCAGCTTCTTTTGAATAATCCCGAGGATTTTGGAAAAGCGCAACTTTATCAGCGCAACTTAGCCGAAGATCTTGTGCGTGCATTTCCGGATAAAGATATCCGAAACTTTGATATCGTGGCCATCACTCTCCAGCATGATTCCAACGACACAAAATCCTCTTCCGAAACCTATTTTAAAGAGCTGAGTTTTGGGAAATAGCGATGAAAATTCTGGAGTTAACTTCAATTTATGCGGCGTAGTGATCTGAGTTCAGCCAGCTTTATTCTGACAATATTTTTATTGCTCAATCTGCGAGCAGTTGTTATCCCGAATGAATGGAAAAAAATCCGAAGAAATCACAGCGTTGGCAATTCGAGCAAAAAACTTTAGCCATTCTGACACTGATGTTTGTCGGTGTTCAACTAGTAGGCTGGGGCTACGCGCTCAACCTGCGGCATAACATAGTCGATAGTCCCCTTGTCACGAAAGTGGATACTCAGGCCCTTGTGGAAGTTGAAAAAATCCGCACGATCACAAACGAAATCTTGGCTACCGGCCGTGCCTACTTTCTATTGGGATCAGCCCGGTTCTATAATGAACACAAAGAAAACCGAGAGATTTTTTTGACAGCCCTTGCGAGTTTTGAAAAAGCCCACACCTTACCTCAAATTCCTGAACTCGTACAGAGCATAAGATCTGAAATTGAAAAAGAAGAGGAGCATTTCCGGCAAGGCCTGGAGTTTCGAGCAAAGCAAACTGAAACTCGAATTGTAGGCCAGTATTACCAATCCAAGGTGAATCCCATCCGCGAAAACATCAATAAAGCTTTATCGGAAATGGGAGCCCTCCACATGGCCGAGTTTGATAAAGCCCGGGTACAGGCTGATGAAACAGCATCATGGATCGAGGGGCAGATTCCTCGCGGAATGATGTGGCTTTCAATTTTAACAGGAACTTTATTTTTAAGTGTCTCTTTACTTGTTGTTCGTATGTTGCGCGAAAGAAAACGGCATCTGGCTGATCGGGCAAGGCTTTATGAAGAGGCTCGAAGGGCAGCTACAAGCCGGGATGAAGTCATGGCCGCCATTTCCCAAGATTTAAAAGAGCCTTTGAGCTACCTTCAACAGGCGGCTTCCATCATTGAGCAAACGAGCGATCCAGAAACCATAAAGGATGGGGCGGAGATTATTAAAAGCACGATTAAAATGACTGAGGGCATAGTGCATGATATCTTGGATCAAACAAAGGCAGATCAAGGCGAGCTTCTCTTGCGACTGGATCAGCTGGGAGTTGACACGATTTTCGAAGAAGCCCGAGAACGACTTCAACCCATAGCGAAGAAAAAAGATATCCGTTTGGAGTTCAACTATAATAATCCTCCAGCATTAGCCTTTGTGGACCGTGATCGTGTTCAGCGGGTCCTGACAAATCTTGTAGGGAACGCCATTAAGTTCAGCCCGCGAAATCAAAAAGTGATTATCAAAGCCAAGAGTGATCAGCAGTTTGTTTATATCTCTGTTAAAGATAGCGGCCCTGGTATCCCCGAAAAACAACAGGAGAACCTGTTTGATAATTTCTGGCAGGCCAGAAAGACGGCCAATCAGGGTGCTGGTGTCGGCCTAGCCATTGCCAAAACCATTGTTGAGGCTCACGGTGGTACCATATCGGTTAGCAGCCACTCAGGCAGTGGAAGCACCTTTACCTTTTCTCTACCAAAACGCCGACCCGCTGGAGCCAATATTCGAAAGCCCTCGCCTCCACCCGTCAGGACCATTCGCAATTTCGCAACGGAATTACGTGACGGTCCACAGGTCTAACTGTTAAGTAGAGGAATATCGAAACAGCAGGAGTCCCTAGAATGGAAAATCCATCTAATTGCCCCCAGTGCAACTCAGAAAATATTTATCATGATGGTCTACTTTGGATCTGTCCCGAGTGCAGCCATGAGTGGAATCCTGCCGAAACGGCCGCTCAGCAAGCGGCGCAAGAAGCTGA
>CAZETK010000013.1:17591-59222 GCA_964515195.1 uncultured Pseudobdellovibrionaceae bacterium | reverse complement strand
GATTTATATATAATATTGGAGGTGGAGGCTGGTTGAAATCCGTACTCGATAAAATTTAATACTCACTACGAATAACCTGTAGCAAGCTGAAAGACGGCATGAGTGGAGTATTATTATCGTTGACTGTTATGTTATTGTTTTTCAACTTTCCTCAGGAAGCTTTTTCTAGTCGTTCAAGCTATACCACAACTGGACTCAGGGTGACAAAAAGTGGGCGATCGATAAGTTAAAACTTACTAAGGAAAATCGTGCTCAGTAAACTCGACTCCCAGCCAGGAGATGCGATGTGGCCAGCAATCGGCAATCGTCTGGATATTTATCGAATAGAGGGTACGTCCTGGCAGACAATTGGTAAGCCTTCCGCTTGTAAGGGGGCGGCCAGAGCATCAATTTTTGCCGACTCATCAAGCAGCAGAATATGTGACTTAAGAATCGCTCGAGATAGAGGCTCGGGAGATATGAGCATTCCTGACTCCTGTGCATTTCGCGCATGCACAGGAGTCAGGGTTGCTATTCGATGAATGGACTCAAGCATATGTTTTACCAGGCAGTTGTAGCGTGGTGCTTGATCTAACCGCTGAACTAGCCAATCTGCATACTCGGCTATGTCTATGTAGGACTTAGCTTTGTAGAGCGTGAGCAGGCGATCTTTAATGATTTCAATGTCGGGCTGCTGAAAGTTGTAAAGAGAATCGGGGCCCTCAGGGTTCTGTGCCTTGAAGGCGGGAACCAGCAACATAGAGACAAAGTCCTCACAAAGAACAGGGATACCCTTCGCTTGAAACGGAACCGCCCATGCATCCGCAAAGGGCGTGGTCAATAACAGCCAATTTTCCATCCGCAACATGGCATCAGAAACTGACTGGCTACGCCCCTGCGAGAGCTGCATATAGACTGGTTTGCGCTGTTTGTTCAGGGCTATGGCCTCTAAAACATGCTCGCTCAGACAAGCACGGACATCCCCCCAGCCAGCTTGTGAAATCTGCGGAAGAGTCAGAGCAACGGTGACCATAACGACAGTCATAAATAGTCTCATCGCCTTCTTATACTACAGTTGTACGATCTCCCCCATCTTCAGGAGAGATCTTTGTAAAAAAGGAAGGCGTGACTAAGCCTATCGCAATAAAGCTCTTCTTTCGTACTGAGGTGCTATTACGATAGGTTCTAAATTGACGGGGAAGATCTTAAACCTTAGAAAGAAGCTTTAGAAGTAGTGCCTCATCTTCGCTGGCGATTGATTTCGTCCACTTGGTCGTTTAATGTCCAGTAGTCAAGGAATACGCCGACTCCCAGGAAGCCGAAAGTTAAAAAGTATAAGATGCCTGTGAGCCATTTTCCCATATAAAGGCGATGGGCGCCAAATACACCTAGGAAAGTTAACAATAACCACGCGGCTGAATAGTTTATCGGTCCGGTCACATATTTGCGATCGGCCTGCCGATCCATCGAGGGAATTAGAAATAAATCGATAAGCCATCCAATGCCGAGAAGACCAAGGGTACAGAACCAAATGGCGCCAGTAATTTGTTTGCCGTAATAAAAGCGATGTGCGCCTAGAAATCCGAAGCCCCAAAGTAGATAACCAATCGTTTTACTGTGCGTATCACTCATTAGCATATCTTAACGGGCGCGAATTAAAATGCCAAGATCTGGCTAACTTGAAAAAGCCATCTTATGCCTATTGAAATCGGTCACGTATCCAGCGCGGCAAAGAATCGGTCGTGCTATCTGTGCAATCTTGCC
Source organism: uncultured Pseudobdellovibrionaceae bacterium (assembly GCA_964515195.1). Taxonomy (GTDB): domain Bacteria; phylum Bdellovibrionota; class Bdellovibrionia; order Bdellovibrionales; family Bdellovibrionaceae. The sequence continues at coordinate 57,479 of CAZETK010000013.1, read as the reverse complement.
ACGGGTTACCCCTTATAAGGGCTGCCCTTTGGCCCAGTTGAAGCAAGTTATGGCTGCCTTTTCAGCTCAAAACTACCGATTGGTCTGTACAGGTTTCTTTATGGATCTCCGATCTAGTAGCCATGAAAAATTTTTCAATCATATTTTGTTTAATATTAGGGTGCCTTTCAGCTTCAGCAGCCGATTTGTCGACTTATCTATCTCCCCAAAGTCGAGAATACGTTCGTTTATCCGAAAAAGGTTTATCAGTCCATAAGCGCGACCCTCATGCAAAAGTTAAGATCGGGGGAGATGAAGATTCTTTCTTGGTGAATCGCGGATTCATCAACACGCCAGCTGGCCATGTTTCTGTCAAAGTTACCAGGGCGAATCGACCTGCCGGAATCAAAGTTCACCGGGTGACGGAAGCCTGGATTGATGAATCTATGCCTTATGAAGAAGCCGAAGCCCACGGAGCACCCCGGTCAGATCTTGGAGGGGCGCAGACAACGACCTTTAATCAAGATGGCGTCGAGTCTTATACAGCCTGTGAGTCCACTTCTAACGATGTGGCCCCTTGGTTTACGGGTGGCTTAGTGGGCGTTGAATACGGCAACCATTCTTGTCTTACAATTGATAAACCCACTTGCGAGAATCTGGGAAAACTCTCACCCAAGCTATTTGATCAAGCCAATCAGTGCACTTCTTTTATCAATCAAATGGACTCCATAGAAGAAACAATTAAAAATACCGCCAGTCATCAGGAAAATTCGAGAAGAAATATCAAAGCTATCGAGGAGCATTTTAATAAAAGCACCAAAAAATACACTTTCACCAGTTTCTTTGGCGCATTGGACTCAGCCCAGGAAAAGGCCAACAAAATCAAAAAATCAGAATTTAAAGAGTCTTTGAAGGTCTTAAACTACATTCAATCCATGGCAGGTTTGTGCCAGCGCTATTTCAATACATTTAATACGGCGAATTCTCGCAAGTCCGCCGAGGTCCCCCAGTCTCCGAAAGCCACCCAATAGCCCATAAAGAATAACCAGAAACTTCCGCTTGATCTTCCAACTGTGAGAAGGTGCAAAGTGGGATTATGGGCATGGTGAAGATTGATAGGCGCAGTTCTCGTTGAACACTTAAAAAGTACTGGTCAGTCCCATTTCAAGGCCACGGAAACGGTAATCGACAGCATAGTTTTCAGATCCGACCTGCTCATTATAAGCCATTTTAGTTTCAGACATTGTAAGATCTAAGCCAAATCGGGGTGTCACTTGAAATCCCAGTCCAAACTGATAGCCGACGTCGCCGTCAAAATTTCGTGCGCCACGCCCAACATACTTGCTGTAGTTGAGTCCTAATTTTGAATAAAGTTTTTTTGTAAATCCATAAGTGGCGTTGGAGTTTACTCGGACTAAGTTAGCGGATCGGTCATTCAGGATAACTTCCATTAAACTAGCGCTCATATCATATCCAATAGAGCGAACCGGAACCGAGATATAACCAACAGAAAGGCCATTGGAAGTATCCAAGTCAACTGTGAAGCGTTCAGAATAGCTTACTAAGTTATTAACCTGACCGGAGAACTTAAGAATACCTTCATAATTCGCCTTGAAAATTCCAATCCGCACGCCATCTGTCACCATTCCTGCTGCGAGAGTAGGTTTTTCAATGCTCCTAGCTGAGGTTCGATTACTTGAGGTCTGTGCAAGGGCAGTAAAGGCCAAAAAGGGCAAAATAACAGCCAGTTTAAGCATAGAAGATCCTTTATGGAGTAATATTGTTGTTTAGCAAGATTTAGGCATGGCCCTGGGTTGCTAGTCAAATTCTTTTGTCTAATGACGATCTGCCCTTAGGTCTCTGTTGGGAAGCTAGTTCCACTGCTGAATTTTTTTAAACAGTATTCCAGCGCCATAAAGGACGGCCCCGGTTAAAAGAAGGCTTAAGATTCTCACACTGGAAGGCGATTGAGAAGCGTCATAGATTAAGGCCTTCAAACTGGAAACTAAAAGTACTAACAAAGACGATTGCGACAAGATTTTGTCCCGGCTTCGATATCCAACTCCCAAGATAGTAAAAGAATAAAGACCCCATGATAATGAGACGGCAAAAGATCCCCAATCGTGCATCAATCGATAAAGTGCCAGGATAGTTAATAGATGCAAAACGCCTAAGAAAACATGTGACTTCTCTCGCACCCACTTGGTTCCCTTTAGATAAGCAAATCCGCCCACGAAAAGCGTGACAAAGGCGGGCAGCAAAGAGGAGGTGTCGTTTTTAGTCAAAAGTGAGAAGGTGATACTGAAAAACTCAATAACACCGATTAAATAGAAAAACCCTTTTAATAGCGGTGATAGACGAGGGTAAAGGTTTTTTCTTTCAGATATGTAACCAAAAAGTAATATAGTCGGTAGAAGCCAGGGCTTACTGGTGGCAGGAAGAATCTGCAAGTATCCAGAGTGGAAAAATACCACACTCAAAAAACCATGCACCAGTGTTTGACTTTCCAGGTTTTGGATCTGGGAACGGGCCTTTTGATAAAGAAAATAAATCAAGCCTGCAAAAGACAAGGAGAGCCAAGGGGCCAATCCAGGACTGAGTTTGTCGAGGAAGTAATAGGTGGTCCCGTAAAAAAATAACAGGACTGGCAGATAAGCTAGAGCCATTGATTTTTTCAGGGCTTCGTTGTTCTGGATCGAGTAATGAAACACCCCGTAGGCAAAAATGACGAATTGAGTGATTTGAACAAAGATGACAGTTCCCAAGTCGGCAGCACCCTGAATTCTTGCATGAAGCAAAGTGAAAACTCCGAGTCCTAAATAGCTGGACACAAGAGTTAATGTTCTGGTTTTGAAGTAGGTGGAAACAGCCGAAAAAACAGAAGCCCACAAAATGAAGAATCCGGCGTGAAAGATTAAGTCCTGTTTAGCTCCTAATAACAACGGGGATAGGTAGGCCCCGACGCTGGTGATAATAGGAAAGATTTCCGAACGATGGTAAAGAAATAAACTCATGCAAAGGACGGAGATACCCATAGCGCCCACCATGGAAAGTCCAGGCGATAGGATATTGAAGTAAAGAGAAGATGAGTAGGCCGCCATATAAAGCGTGATGATACCTGTGGCAGATAAATAACTGCGGTAGTGGGAATCCACCCCCTTAAGATACCGTCCTATCGCCACGAATCCGGCACCCATCACGGTCAATAAGGTGAGCTGTCTTTCGCCTGTTAGCCAGCCTGTTTCGATGGCCAGACGAACAATAAAAACTCCGGCTAAGACGAAACAAATAACTCCGACGATGGGAAGTAAACTTATTGAGCTTAAGGCTGAAGATGTCACGGGTGGTGGATACGGAGGAGTTGTCGGTATCGACTGTTGGGGGGAAGAATATCTAGAAGCTGTAGGCTCACTTTTCGGCACAGAGGAATTTGAGGTCGCAGAGAACTGCGGTGACTTCACAATATAGTCAATAAGAGCCTGATGTTTTTGATTCAGGTTTTGAATTTTTAGCTCTAGTTGGTTTAAACGTTCTTTGAGTTCAAGAATATCCTGGCTCATCTCAATCATTCCTTGTTGTAAAGTCTGGAAAACCTTGCTTACCACTAGGCTAAAGAGTGAAGTCAAAATTGGCAAATGCAATATACGAAACAACAGGGTTAAACTGAATTCTGCTGAGGTGAGCTTCAGGAAATCTTGGAGCTAGAGCGCCAAGCGGATGACCTCTTGACTAGTTGTAAGATACACGTCGGCCTTTTGCATTTCCTCTAGGGCCAAACGTTCATCCTCAGCCTTTAGGTTGACAGCTCGGCAGCCATCGACAACGCAGATCGTTTTAAAGCCCTCCTGAATGGCATCGAGGGCTGTGAATTTAACGCAATAGTCAGTAGCCAGACCTAGCAGGGTGATCTCGTTAACATTCTGACTTTTTAAGTAAGGGCCTAGTTCTGTCTGTTTCTTGTGACCGTTGTCGTAAAATCCACTGTAACTGTCGATCAGAGGATCCGTGCCCTTTTGGACAATCTTATCCACATAGGAAAGGTCTAGGTTGTCAGAAAACTCGGCCCCCGATGTTCCTTGTACGCAGTGATCTGGCCACATCACCTGCGGAAGCCCTCCTAATTGAGAAAGTTCGCCGATTTTTCGTCCGGGGTTATTAGAAGCAAAACTTCCGTGACTTTGCGGGTGCCAATCCTGAGTTGCGACAACCAAGTCAAAAATTTTTCCTTTCAGGGCTGATAAACGGTTGGCGACGGGCAGGACCTCATCGCCATTTTTGACAGCTAAAGCGCCACCGGGAAGAAAATCATTCTGTAGATCGATCAATATTAAAGCTCTCATGGAGACTCCTTTAACTTTTGATGATGGCGAAAGTCCAAAATCATCTGATGTTTCACTTTGTGCAAGGTGGACTCTAACCCCACTGGATAAATATGGGGGTTAAAAAAACGCCGAATAGTGGGATGAAGGCCTTGAATATCTTGCTCACGCTTTTTTCGAATTTGTTCAAGAGGGGGGCGACGGGCCACAACCTGTCCATTTCGCACGAGGGGTTTTAAAAGATCTTCGAATTCCAAATCTGATGAAAATAGCTTTCGACGAGTCGGATCGATAGGATCAATCATGAGAGGCTCTTTTTCAAGAGCCGTTCGGATATCGTAAATCATGTCTCCTAGCCACAGATTGTCGGCTCGATAGCGGCGCACTTGATGAATTCCGGGGGTTGTCACCTTGGCCGCCTGTTCAGAAATCTTAATTCTATTTTCCCATTCATGGTCCTTTTCTTTAACAGCCACCAATTTGTAGACTCCGCCCAGGGCGGGTTGATCCTGGCCAGTCACAAGCTTGGTTCCAATTCCCCAGATATTCACCTTAGCATCTTGTTGCTTTAAATTCTGAATCAAGTGTTCATCCAACTCATTGGAAGCTACAATAGCGACGTCCTGCAAACCAGCTTCATCTAAAAGTTTTCGGGCCTCGGTACTAAGATAGGCCAAATCACCAGAGTCCAACCTGATGCCTAGTAATTTGTGATTGGCCTTTTTCATTTTAAGCCCAACCGTGATAGCGTTTCTCACTCCGTCCAAAGTGTCATAGGTGTCGACCAGTAGAATAGTATTGTTGGGCATGGCAAAAGCGTATTTTTCAAATGACTGAACTTCATTTTTAAAGGCCATCACCCAACTATGAGCGTGAGTTCCTTTCACGGGGATGCCATAGAGCTTTCCCGCCAAAGTGTTTGAAGTGGCATCGATTCCTCCCACATAACAGGCCCGTGAGGCTGTTAATCCTCCATCAATCCCTTGGGCTCGTCGAAGTCCGAACTCAAGAATGCTGTCTTTGCCCGCAGCCTCTCTCATGCGCGAGGCTTTCGTTGCAATCAAGGTTTGAAAATTAATCAATGTTAAAAGCGGGGTTTCCAAAAGCTGGCATTGTAACAAGGGCCCCTCAACCCGAATTAAAGGCTCTCCGGCGAAAACCACACGCCCTTCCTCGATCGCGTCGATATTGACTTGCAGTTTTAGATTTCGAAGATAATTTAAAAATTCCACTTCAAACAAAGGTCGGCCATCAACGCCCTTTAAAGTTCCCAGATACTCACAGTCGTCATCGGCAAAATGGAAGCCTTCAACGAAATCTAAAACTGACTCCAGACCACAAAGTACAGCATATCCTCCCTTGAAAGGATGGCTTCGAAAATACAAATCAAAGGCGGCCATTGTTTGATGAGATCCTTCTGCGATGCCGTTTTTCCAAGCGGCATAGGCCATCGTGACTTGATAGAGGTCCGTCAATAGACTTAGGTTCTCGCGGTAAATCCGATTTTGAACAGTCATGATAACCTCCTTATGATTTAGCCCAGCGTCTTTATTTGCTCCTGGGTCAGCTTTACGTTTATAGCAGCCAAAATATCTTGAAGTTGTTCTAATCGGGTGGCGCTGACGATGGGGGCTGTTACAGAGGAGCGGTGAAGAAGCCACGCCAAAGACAACTGGGTTAAAGTCGCATCCGTTTGTTTCGACAAGTCATCGAGAGCCTTTAAAATTTGAAGTCCCTTATCATTCAGGTAGCGCGCTTTCACGCCTTCACCGCGATGGCTTTTACTAACATCCTTTTCAGATCGGTATTTACCGGTTAAAAAACCCGCGGCCAGTGAAAAATAAGTGATGACGGCAATCTTTTCTTGTGTGCAAAGATTCTCTAAATCTCCCTCAAATTCAGCTCGGTCATATAGGTTGTAACCAGGCTGTAGCACTTGGTACTCGGCCAGGACTTTTTCACGGCTGATCGCAAGTGAGCGGGAAAGGCGAGACGCCGTATAATTTGAGGCCCCAATGGAGCGAACTTTTCCCTGCTTTACGAGTTGATCAAAGGCGGAGAGAGTTTCCTCCAAGGGCGTAGAGAGATCATCCTGGTGGGCCAAGTAAATATCAATATAATCGGTTTGAAGCCGTCTTAAAGAGTCCTCGACTTCCTTTAGGATATAGTCTTTTTTTAAGCCTGAACCGCCGTCCCCCATGGTCATGCCGACTTTTGTGATAATAACCATTTTGTCGCGGTTTTTTCGGTCCTTCATCCAATTGCCGATAATGGTCTCGGACTCGCCACCCGTATGACCAGGAACCCAGCTCGAGTAAGAGTTGGCCGTATCGATGGCGTTAAAGCCCTCACCCGCAAAGGCGTCCAGTAATTGAAAGGACTGTTTTTCATCTATGGTCCAGCCAAAGACATTACCACCTAAAATAAGAGGAGCTATCTCATAACCGGTTAAGCCCAATTTTCGCTTCTGCATTCCTGACTCCTTTGATGAACTCAGCCCTATAACCTACAGAAGAGGGCGGATTCTTGGCTAGACACCACTCGTTACAGATTTCTTGTGCAGCTGCATTGCCCAGGCTCAATATAAGAAATGATTCTCGTCAGAGGTCGAGTTCGACGGCTCATATGTTCTATCGACTCTTAGACTGAGTATAATTTGGATATGAGTTTGATATCAATTTTTGCGGCGTTTGTGCTTCCATTTGGTTTTTCACCCAGCTGGGCTCAGGGAGAAAAACCCCTTTGTTCATCCAAAGAAATTCGCGAAAAAGGTTGCGAATTTCTTAGGGCGAATAAGGATAAAAAGGAAATAAGAACAAGTGACGGCGGCTCATTCCCTAATCCTTTTTTTGTAGATTCAGAGCCGCCAGTTAATGCGAATCAAAACATGGCTTATGGTTATACAAGTGCTGGTGGGGAATTTGATTATAATGCAATATTTGACACGCAGATTGAGATTCAAATGGATATAGTGGATATTATCACCTCCTCGAGTGAAACCCCGTTTCCGCCAAAAACCCTAAAATCTCTAGAAAATGTGATCAACCTTGGGGCTTTGCTAGCTCGCGTTTACCCAGAGGATACGAATTACGCCCAACTACGGCACCAACCGGTATACGGAGTCACCCCCCCAGCCAGTCGCAACGGGAAGGTGAAAGTTTATACTCCAGAGATGATACAAAGTTTTGTAAAAGAATTGGGCCCGAAAGCGCTAAAAGAACTTAAAGCCAGGTATGATCAATATATAAAAGAATCTGTTGATCAAATGAGAGAGCAAATATCTCGCTATGAAGGCGTCAATTCTGTTTATTCTGTAGAGCCAGCCAAGAAGAATTCTTCTCCCTTGCGCAGTCAAGAAAGGCAGCTTCGATTATTTAATTATGCAAAATCAAAGATGAGAGACATGATTCTAAAAGGCCGTGGCGAAGATAAGATTACAGCGGAGGAAAAGTCCTTATTACAGCGTATTGAAACCATCGAACTTTCTTTTAATGAAGATCTCCTTAAAGCTTCATGTCTGGAGGAGTTACCAAATGCCGCTTATCTTCCTGTCAGCCATCAGATCATTCTTTGCCCTGGTATTTTAGACTATCCAGATGCCATGTTAATTGCCACGTTAGGGCATGAAATAAACCATTCTATTGATTCATGTAATATGAGACATGATCTGTACAAAATAGACAAAAATAAGCTGAGGCAATTTCTCGAGTCTAAGATAGACACAAGCTCCCCGATGCAACAAAAGTCATACCTCCGTCTCTCGGAAGTGATAAAAGCCGACGTGAAATTTATAACAAGGGCCGATCTACTTTTTAATGAGGAAGATCTGAAATCACTAAAGGCTGACGGAACTCTTCTTATTAGTAATGCAAGATTGGCAAAGGACCAACATCCTTTACATTCTTTGCGAGCCTGCCTTGTAGAAGAATAAGGCTTTAGTGATGCTACAGATGAACTTATTAAGGCCGAGATCGTGCTTCTTAGGGAGTATCACAGACGACTCGATATAACAGATGAGGCATCAAAGAACGTGGCTGAATCAGAGTTGATTGCAGGTATCAAAGAATCAAAAGAGTGTAATCAGGCAGCAGGCATAACAGCTCTTGAAGTACCTGAAATGTTAAGTGATGTCGGTGGCGCCTTTGCTCTTTCGAATTATCTTAAGGATTATCCTCCAAAAACAGAGGCTGATGCCTTCGGGGCCTTAGGTCTATTCATGCTAGCGGCTTGTAGCAGCGAACATATTTATTCGATGAGCCCAGCGGAAGTCCTGGAGCAAGTTCATCCTCGAAGTGTCAGGCGCGTTGAAAGGATTTTTTTAAAATTTCCAGGAATTGCAAGGCACTTTGATGGCTGCCGTTTGTCGAATCCCAATAATTGCTTCAAGTCTTACGAGTTTGTCGACACCCAAAAGCCTAGAGGTCAAATTCCCAGTACGAAAACGGAAAAGGTGCAACAATGAAAGTCTTAGCCGTCATTATCATAATATTTAGTTTGAGCGTTGAAGCCAAAATCATGAGTGATATGAGTTTAACACTCGGTCGTCATGTGCCCGAGACTTTTATCTTACGAAAGTATAAGACCTCCAGAGCTGAGGGCTATGGTTTTGCGAAAGTTATCGGTAAATCCAAGATGCGATTTCAACGGTTGGACAAAAAGGATTATCAAAAAAGGCTACATCAGATGACCCAAATTGTTCAGACCTTGAAGAAAAACCAAAGGTCTCCATCACAGGCTTGTTTCAGCCAAGTTAAGGTCATGACGGCCCAAAGGCGTGGTCCTGCCTCATTAAAATTTTACTGCTTGGATAATCTGCCACAAAAAAAACGCATTCGAGTCGTGAATTGGTGGAAAACTGGTCAATTTAATTAAATCCACCACCTTAAGCTAACCCTACTCGAGCCCTACTTTTTCCACTTGTTTGTGCTTAGGAAGATAAAACGTGCTGAATGCCAGATCCCAAATGGAAAGCGCTTTTCCATAATTCTTTTGGGATTCTTTGACGATCACACTATGATGCCAGCGGTGAAGTTCGGCTGTATTGAAGACATAATTTAAAGCGCCGGCTTTGAAGTCCACGTTCGTATGTTCCAACAGGCCTGTTATGGCTGTAAAAAATAGGGCGTACTCAAGAGCTGCAGGACTCATGGAGATTAGGGCAAAAGGTAAGCAGTATCCCACAAAATTCAGAACCATATCCAGGGGGTTCAAGGTCCCGGAGTTGAGCCAGTAAACCCTTTTGATGGAATGATGCCACCTATGAAGCGTCCATAGTATTTTATTTTCATGGGACAGGCGATGGATCCAATAAAATAAGAACTCTGATAACAGTACGCCGACAGCAACTTGAATCGCAATATGGTATTGTGAAAGATCGATGATTTTCAAGTCAGTAGGATAAAGATTCACAAGCCAGCGACATAAATTTATGACCATCGGAAAAATCAACATAGTGAGTATAAAATCAGAGATGACATCATTTTTGGATACGTTCCAATCCTTTCTAAAGGGCAGATGTCGCTCAAAAAACAGGGCGACTGCGGCCATTATTAAAACGCCAATCGCGGTCAAGTTGTTTAATGAAACTTGATTTGCGAACAGTCCATTGAGAGTCACCAAAATGGTAAAGCTTAGTCCTAAAAATATCGGGTAGAAGGATTTTCTAATTAAGTTTTTCATACTCTTCATTCAGGGTCGGATAGTTGACGGTTGCGTCGATAAGACCGCGTTGATTCAGTTGATAAGGGGCGTGATTCGGAATTTGCGGGATGTATTCATTGTAAATTCCCATCACCTCATCGAGTAATACAAAAAGCTCCGTAACGCAGTTTGGATTAAAGGTGTGGTAAGAGCGTCGCGTGCTCCAGCGATCAGCTTCGTCAAGGGCCCGTTTTAAAAAGCGACTTACATCTTGGGGTTGCAGTTTTAATAAAAACTGTTTCACTTCATGGCTCTGCTGCCTAATCATCCAGTCATATTTATCATCTAACGATACTAAGCGGTAAGCGAGGTTGTAGTGTTTTTTAAGGCCATTGATGGCATCAAATTTTTCGCCGTACGGACCAATGTTTTCAACTGAGAAAATCAATCTCTTTAGTTGTAATCTTTGAGGATCTTCTCCTGACTTTTGGCTTTGCGAAATCAGGTCCACAAAGGTGCCTTCTTCAAAATCAATGCGATATTGGGTATGTGCAATGCGGATGAAGCCGATCGGAAAATACTCCACTTGCAGTATCATTTTCGCAGCCCTTTCCACGGGTATATGTGCCACCCAGAACTGTCCTTGATGGCTAAAATTGGCAACCACGACGTGGCCGGCACGTGGCTCAAAATACTTTGCGGCCTCCTGGCCCGTAAGAATTTTAGCGGAACGGCGCTGTAGGGGGTTGACGCACAGGCCTTCCAGGGGGCCGCGCTCGACCCGGACGTTTGGTTCGAAGGGATCGTTGGTATCATGGATACAAGTGCCATCCACGTATGTGGGTAGCAGGAGCTCAGGTCCGCCAGACACTCCAGCCTTTGAGTTAAGGCCTGCACACAGAATTATAATAGGCAAAAAGTAAAACTTCGAATTCACAGCGTCTCCTAATTTCGTTGTACTAGCGCGGGCCCAAGTCCGAGTAAGTTTTGTCAGGGTATAAATTCTTAGGTCGGAACAGACTATGAAAATCGGAAAGCCCCGTGCGAACGTATTGTTGACGGTCCTCATTTTTAAGTTGCTCGATATAAATCAAACCCTGGTGAAATGTAAGGGGAAGCCCTTGGCTTTTTTGCATATATCGGGCTTCTTGCCGATTAAGCTTATCTTCTAAATGCATGGCCACAGTATCCAACGTGAAAACTGTATTAAGAATTTTGACATTCATGTTTTTAGGAAGTTTTTGCTTAACGAATTTAAAGTCCAACTGTCGTAAAGTCCAAGCCATCAAAGACTTAATAGAATAATCCACCCGTGGGGTTAACTCATATCCCTCATCCATCATTTTGAACATGCTAGACAACACCATGTCCTTAATGCGAACTCCTTTAAGCCTTCGAATATTGCGATACTCGGCCACCATTTCAAAGCGGGGGTCCACTTCCATATCTCCAGGCGCAAAAATTTTGTCAACTTGAATGCCAAGGCGTCTTGGCAATGACAATTGGTTATTCAATTTAGACTGTGTTAGGGGAATCACAACATTTTGATTGTAGAATCCAACATAGGCCACCTGCGTGCAGAAAAGTTTTTTAGGGTTTTCGGGGTGCTCCAAGTCCATTTGAAAATTGTAAGGCACGCTGTAATTAACATCGTCTGCTGGTAAGCCAGGGCTTGTTTTGCGTGCTTGCGATCGATAATTCTGAATGAACTCGTAAGACCATCGTGCCGCTTCATGGGCCACTTTCGCATCAGGGTATCGAAAAACCACATTGCGGGCATTGCCGCTTTCGACATACTCACGGAATGGCCGAATTTTCGACCCGATTTCAATCAAAGATTCAAGGACTAAAACTTTGGGGTTGTTAATCGCTTCTTCGATCGTGTACTCCTGCCCCTGGCCATCACCTGCTACGAAAATGAAGGCCAAGTGAGAAAACTGTGAGTCCACTTCGCCGATGCGGGCAATCGCCGAACTTGTATAGGCATTTCCCCGAGAAGTGATCACATCGCCGCTTCTAATTTTCAAGGTCTTGAATTTGGGATTGACCATCAACCACGGGTTGTCGCCCCGAAGCGTCTTGGGATTAAATTTCGGATCATAAACATGACCGGCTTCGCCGACTTTGAAGTCCTGAGGCTGTCCGGAAAAGGTCTCAGCCAAATAGTCTTCCACCCATCGGGAAAGACGAAACCCATCTCGCATCGCTAAAGAGCAAGATTGGAAGTTAGAGTCTTCAGCCGAGGTTTGTGTATAAAATTCTTTAAGTCTTTCACGAAGCTCGATCCGTATTTCCCACAGCGTTGAAAAGATCGTTTTCCAATTTTCTTTGACTTGTTTTGAATCAAATCGCGTAGGGGGAAGCTTTAGCACGTCATGGTAAACGTTTTGAATGTAAGGAACACAGGTCTTCAAGTTGAATTCGGATGGATTTCTGATTTCCGAAAGAATCGTTTCTGTTTCCTTCTGTAGATTTATAACCCCTTCGACCGAGCTGGGCTTCCGGGGGGTTGATTTACAAGAGATCATCCCAGCGGACAGGGCAACGATCAGAAGATGGGTCAATTTCATGATAAACTCCTCATACACGGTCTAAGATTTTATATCGGTTCCTTGTTTGCAATGAAAGATGCTAGCCATGCTAATCTGGAATTAGGTCAAGATGGCTTGTTTTGGGTGTCGAAACTTAAAACAGGTTGTCGCAATTTGGACCTTTAGGAGGAGTAAAGAATGTTAAAATTGACTCGATTGATAGGCCCTGTCTTTTCTCTTATGACTTGCGTGGCGCAGGCCTCGGAAATCGACTCTTTCACCGAGCGCTACAGCTCTTTACGTGACTCTAGCCTGGTTCTGGATCAAATGGCGATGGATCACCTGGAGACGGCCCTCCAGAAAGCCAATCGGCGGGCTGGATGTTCGGAGTATCGCTTGATGTCTTCACTTCGAAACCACTTTCAGATCATCCTCTTCAAAGGTAAGTTTATGCAAGAATTGATGGGCTCTGATGTAATCAAACGTCGGGCTATTCCCAGAACTGAGTCCATCTATAAGTACCATACAAAAGGCGATGGTTATCTATTGGTTAGGCCTGCCGCTGATCGTGACGGGATCGGAATGGGGGCTATGATTCAGTACAAAAACTTCTATTTGGGAACGGATAAGTTTGAACATCTTTTTGGGCGAGGTTATTTGTATTATTACGAGCACATAGTTAAGGGTCGCTCTATCGAGTCGGTTCTTTTACAGAGTGCTATTGATGAGAAAGCCCTACTAGGCGGAATGTGGTTCGAGACGGGGGTCTTTTCCTACGCGGACTTGGTGGCTAACTTCAACGGCATTCGATTTTGGAATGATTTTTTAAAAAAACATCCTGATCTTTTAGGGCGTGAGCTAGAGCCGGTTGTGAAGTGTGAGAAAAACAAGTGGGTGGTCAATCGTCCCATTCATTTTGCTGATTACATCGACGCAGGAATGGATGAGTCTATCAATTGCATTCAAACCGCTACGGAAAATGGAGCCAAGGGTATCTTGCGCGGTTTACAGGAATTAAAAGAAAAAGATCCTGCCAACCCTTATGGCTGCCCTCTTGATCATAGTAAAACTTCCGAGTTGGAATCCAAGTACGGAAGATTTTCGCCATGGCTTTTCAATTTCAAGGGCATTCAAGTCTATCAGAACGATTTCCCGGTTGTAGACGAAGTTCAGTATTGGCCTTAGCCTAAAAAGCTAAGGCCTTGTGGTCTTTAGAGTATTTTCTAGTGGGTCATCTGCAAGTCGCGATAGTCATTTACAAACTTTTCTACGACTTGTAACGAATTGATCCAGAAGTCCTTCTCGGAAATATCTTGCTGAAAGTGCTTCTTCACCAAGTCTTCTGCAGTCATGCGACCTGTATCTTTCAAAAGACTAACGTAAACTTTAGGAAATTGATCTCCATATTTGTCTTTCTGGCTATAAAGTCCAAGACTGAAAAGATAACCAAAAAGGTAAGGGTAATTATAAAAGCTTACGCGTGACATGGAAAAGTGAAGCTTCGCCGCCCAGTACATCTCATTGTATTCCGTTAAGGTTTCCCCATACCAAGATCTCCAGGCCTGGACACTCAGCTCTTTAATTTCGGGAACAGTTAAACGCTTTGATCGACGATGCTCCATAAATTGTTTTTCAAACTCAAAGCGGGCGGGGATATTAATTAAAAATGTGGAAGCGGATTCAATTTCCTGCCAAAGAATAGCTTTCTTTTCTTCAAGCGATTGGGCATTTTTGTAGAGTGCTTGTCGCACAAGGGTCTCTGCAAAAGTTGAAGCGGTTTCAGCTAAAGTGGAAGAATAGTGAGTTTCACTAAGTGGAAGATCGCGCATAACCCATGTGTGATAGGCGTGACCTATCTCGTGGGCGAGAGTGATAATATTCTTCATGCTGCCATCATAGGTTAAGAATACCCGCGGCTCGAGGGGGCTTTTAAAGGAGCGACAGTTGGCTCCTGTCCCTCGGTTTTCGGTGGGAGTGGCATCAATCCAATTATGATCGTGCATATACTGGGCGAAGTCAGCCATCTCAGGGCTGAACTCGGCAAAAGCGTTAATCACAGTCTTTATGGCTTCCGGGTAGGGAGTGGGCTGTGCAGTGACACGCACGGGGAAGGGAGCGGTGATATCCCAAGGGTCTAATTTTTCTTTTCCCATTTCTTTGGCCATCAAAGCTAAGGCTTCATGCCCAACGTGGCGGTGCTCATATGTCGCTTCCATCAGAGCCCCTAGGGTCGCCCGTGAAATTCGTTGATAGTGGCAGCTACTGTCTAAGTAGTGAAGTTCACGTTTCCGAGAACGTAGCCGATAGTTTTCCCATCTCCAACCATTCAAGGAATTGAGAATTGCCGCCGCCGACACTTCATTCTTTTGCCACCCTTTGTTTAAGGCACAATAGGCTTTTTCTCGTTTGTCGGGATCCCCTTGAAATAAATAATTAGAAACTTCAGCAAGTCCGATCTCTCGACCTTCGAAATCGACTTTAATGGAGCTTGCTAATTCTGAGTAAAGCTGACTCCAGGCTTCAAATCCATCTAAGCTTAAGGTTTCCATCAAGCTTTCTTCTTCTGGACTTAGAAGAAAGTCTTTTTCTTTTTGGGCGTGTTCAAAATAAAAGCGCAGCTCAGAAACCTGTTTGTCCTGTAAAAATTTTGACAAAAAACCATCTGGAGATCGCAAAAGAAAAAGATCCAATACTTTTCTCAGCTTGGTCAGTTCCGTCAGTAAGGTCATGGATTTTTGCATAATATTCTTGGCTTCGTAATCGTGGCCATTGACAGAAATATCACAGCTGGCAAAAGTTCGAATGGTGTACAGCCGAGCTTCGTAGTCTAAGATATGGCGATAGGCCCCTATCAGTCGAGGAAGATGGAGCTCAAGGTCAGATAATGTTTTTGTGCTCAATTGAGGTATCTCACTTTTTAGAGGAACGATCTCGGACTGCAATTGCGCGATGATTTGTTCAGTGCTTGTAAAGTCTTCTTTGATTCGTGGGTCCCACTGGCCTTTGTAGATATTTGTGTTATCCCAAGAGCGGGTTTGTAAATCTTGAGTCATTTGATTTTCCTCCCCTTTTTGAAGGTCCGAGAGTATCGTGTCGCCAGCCAAGATTCAATCAAAAGGAGCCAATTATGTGCTCGGAGTATCATATAAAAACCAATGTTCAGGAGGTCGCAGAGACTTTGGGTTCCAGTTTGAAACCCCTGACTCAGGAAACAAGCTGGGATTTACGGATTAAGTTTACAAATAAGGCACCTGTTATCGGCTTGAAGGATCAAAAACCTGTCATAGGTGATTTAGTTTTTCCAGCGAGTCCCTTTCCCAACTCGCGACTTTCACAAATCGAAAGCAATAAAAAAATGACGACGGCCTCTGTTTCTGGCGATGAGGAGGCCATTGTGCGCGTTTACGAAGTCCCCCTTTGGAAAGAGGGGTTTAGCAAACTTCCCTGTATTGTCCCCATGACAAGTTTTTTTGAGCCCTGTTATTGGGGCGAGAAGGCGGGTGAGATTGTTAGATTCGAAGATCCTGATCACAGAGTTCTTTTTGTTCCGGGCTTTGTAGTGAAGCCGCGAGTCCCCTCAACAGATAAGCCTAATGGATTTACTATGCTGACCCACGTGGCAAGCGAGCAGATGTTGCGGTTTCATCATCGGCTTTTAGTTTTTTTAAAGCCTCAGCGCGCCATCGAGTATTTATTTCTTGATAAGACAGATCCCCAGCAGAGATTTGAGTTTTTGCTGCAACACCGCCTGGTTCCAGACCTGGAGGTCAGCACTGAGCGAAAAATGGCCAAGGGTTGGGAAAGGCGTGTGTCTCAACATCTGGATTCTTTAAAGGCCGAGCAGGGCTACCGCCAGACTTTAGATAAGGAACAGGTGCTAGCTTAGAGAGCGCCTTAACTTACATTAATTTACACATATTTGTATCAAGCATTTGCTTTACGGGGCAGAACCTGAAATGTTTAGACGCCAACGGGTTAGAGAACCTGTGGTGCCAGCCTTGCCGTCAATGACATTCAGGCGCCAACTGCCAGCCGCACTTTCTTGATAGAAGGCATTGGTTAAAAGAACTTCACCTTCATAGTTGGGGAAGCCTTCTAAAGAGTTTCGCATATGCACCAGTATACTTCGAGTACCCTGTGGTGAGATGAGTTCTACGGCTAGCTCTGAAATGTCCGCATGGTTGATCCAGAGTTGAACTTGAACGCCTTCGATTTTCATGTTGGTGTTAAAGTTAATTAAACTCGATGCTCCCGTGGACGAGTTGTCAGGTATTGTCATAGCATTGGTGTTTTCATGGGCCCACATGCTTTCCGAATAAGTTCCCAAAGTCGAAGAGTAGCTTCGAGCCATGGCAACGGCCGCATCCACATCCAATGATCCAAATCCGTATCGATTATGAAAGTGAAAGCCTGCTCGATTGGTCACCCAGGGTAATTCCCAAGTATAGCCGTTCGGTACCGGTGAGTTCAAAAGATGGGGGCGTGAAGGGGCGGATAACGAACCCACAACTCGAGCTGTTTTTGCCAATATAAATCTCACGTCTCTCCAAGTCAGCTCGGGGTTCACGCTCAACATCAAAGCGGCAGCGGCTGAAACCAAGGGAGCGGCCGATGAGGTCCCATTGAAGACGCTGGTGTAGTTGCAGTTGGTATTTCCATTTTGACCCTTCTGAAATGGTATGGAGCTCGAATTTTTTGTGGAAGCTACCCCTTTGTCGCAACCCATTCTGTCGGTGGTCAGCATGGCGGGAGCCAATTCTCCGAAGTCTCCACCAAAGGAAGAGATCCAAAGATTAGAGCCCGGGGAAGAGTAATCGGCACCGACCCCGCTCGCATTTAAGGCTCCAACAACAATCTGGTAAGGATTCGAATTATGGCCGTCAAAGTTTGCATTTCCAACACAGTAGTTCGTCAGAGAGTTCCGGCAAAGCACATATTGGTGATTGCCAGCGGCCTTGACGAAAATCACACCCTTTCCGGATCGGCCTGTATCGACGCGGTTGCGTAGAATAGATTCGTAGTCGATATCACGACTGAAGAGTACATTATGGGGAGCTCCCCAGCTCATATTGGAAATATCAAAATCTCCCGTCGCCTGATCCAGCAAAGTTCCTCGAGTGGCAGTGGCTTGAGAGGACAAAAAATTAGCACTCAGAATCGCAACCTTAGGGGCAAGGCCCAGAGATCCGCGTCCATTCCAACCAGTGGCGGCGATCAATCCCGCCACGCTGGTCCCATGATTATCGTTTTCTCCTAATGCTGGCCCGGTGGTCGAAACATATGGCGCTGGTTTCGTATAATCTTTGGATCCGGTAGCCGAATAAAGAAAGTTATCCTTCAAATCTTCATGGTTGTCCTCAACGCCGTCATCAGAAATTAAAATCTTAACACCTTCTCCAAACACACCCTGTCTCCAGGTGCCCAAGACATTTACATCGGCGCCAGCCAGGCCTCCAGTCGTCGCAAACACTTTTTGCCCGGTATTGTGAATATGCCAAGCATGTGGAAGTAAAGGATCTTCGATCCCAAGTGATGAGAAGCTGTTGGATAAAGCTGTGTTAAGTTTAAAACCAGGAGGAGCACAATTGGTGAAGAGAAAGGTGGTTAACCCTATTCCAAGCAAAATTGCCGTGAAAAAGAGTTTTTTATCATTGCTCATATTGTCGGTCTAGTATCTCCACGTCGACTTTTTCAATCAGGGGATCTTTTTGCAAAGCTTTGAAAAGACTTGGTAGGTCAAAGGGCTGATTTCGGGCTGTCACATAGTAAAGGCGTATCTGCGGAAAAGCGTCTCGGCTGACAAGTTGATAGGAGTCTAGAATTAGGTTGACGTCCACCCCCTGAGCGATCTTGACACTGAGTGTTCCCGTTACCACACCTGGAATTTGACGTCTTTCGTTATAAACAACAATTGGATTAACAGCGTTAAACTGATCTAAAGAAGAATCATTTCCGTCCTTAACTAGAATATAGCCGCTCAGCCGTCCGGCTAAATTCTGTCCCCTGTTGAGGAACTTGTGTTCAGGGATGGCCGTAACGCCTTCCCATATCTTCCAATGCTTATCTTCTAATGCGATCGAAAATGTTTTAAGTTCCTGCACTTGTGGTTTTTTTTGAGTGATGACCTCTTCTTCAGGTTCGGCTGCCGAGGTCGGACGGCGTGATGTGTTCTTGTGGGCTACAGCTGCAACAGACTGACGGGGTTCCTGTTTTTTAACTTGCGGATGTTGGCGAGAAGAGTCTTTTTCAGGTGCTTCTGTGTCAGTCGATGAAATCGAAGTTTGAGAATTCGAATCCTTGGCGGCCTCGATCGAATTTTCTTCTGTTGGAGAATTCAAATCATTTGATGAGCTTACTCGATTAAAGGCAAAGATCGTAACAGTTGATAAACCTGCGATGAGCAGAAATAGAGCTCGATTCCCCATAGATAAAAGTATACGGATTTACATAGAAATTTACTACTTATGTTCATAAGGCGTCTCGAATTGATTCAAACTGCCTTGGTCAGGTTATCTTGGGATATCACTTGTTTTTGGGTTTTACCTTTTTGGTCTTTTGAATTTTAAGCGATTGGTAGGGACGTCGAACGGAAGCGGGCATTCGCTTGTTTTTCAAAGAGACAATGCACTTCAGGATCTCCTCATCGCTATCATCGGCACCTTCTACGCAGCGGCTAAGGGCCTCTGGGTTGAATTCCCCGCCAGCAACACTTTGCCAGCAGCTCAAAAATTTCTTATCATCCAATAAAGCGTTGCAGGCCGTGGCCGCGTACCAATCCAATTTTAGCGTGTCAGCCTTTTGCTCACATCGTTTGCGCTCGTTGGCAATAACCATCCGTTGCTCACACATGGCTTTTGGATCCATCGGTTCCAAGGCATAAGAGGACTGCAAAAAGAAAACAGATAACCAGATCATCATGTCATCTCTCCAGGTTAGGCGACTCTAATTTTAAAAAGAACCGAGTGCATAGCTTTTAGCATCTCGGGGTCATAGCGTCCCGCGAGCTTTTCTTTCATCATTGTCAAAGCATCAACGGGGGTCATGGGTTTGTTATAGGATCTCTGTGTGGTCATGGCATCATAAGTATCCGTTAAAGCCACGATCCGTGCAAAGGGGTGAATTTCCTGTCCACGTATTTGTTGGGGGTAGCCATTGCCTTCCCAGGATTCGTGATGTTCGAAGGCCGTAGCCTTTACGGCCTCGGAAACCCCTGGGTACTGGTTTAAGATTTGTAAGCCATAGGTGGCGTGCATTTTCATCTGCGCCCACTCGGCCTCATCCAAAGGACCTTTTTTGCAAAGAATATCCAAGCTGACATTTCGTTTACCTACGTCATGAAAAAGAGAGCCCAGGCCTAATTCTTCTAAGGTTTTTTTATCATATCCCAGAACCGCTCCTAACCCGAGGGCATAGATACTGACGTCCAATGAGTGGTTGTAGGTGTAAAAGTCGTGGCCTGAAAGAGTCAGCATAAAATGCACGCTTTCTGGGTGCTGCTCCATGAAGTTGATGAAGTCTGTTACGATGGGCTTCGCCGCATCAAGTGCGGCATTGACATCAGGAACCTCAAACAGATCTTCCATAATGGCAATGGACGATTCTCGTAAAATCTTGGCCTTCTGATCCGGCGATATGCTTTGAGAGTTAATTTCTTCTTTAACCCAGGCGCGGTAAGTTTCTTTATCGGACACGCGAACAAAAAACGAGGTGCCTGTATCACGGCTGTGGAGAATATCGATCTTTCCGTCTGATAAACGATCGCCTTCCTTCAAATACAAATAGTACTTCTCATCAATGTAGACATAAATATTGAAGGTCGTGACTTTGTCAGGGCGAATCGTGGAAAGCCGGATGCGGAAGTATGAATTTGAATCCATGTTCATTATATTCTCATATCGGAGGTTGATCCTTAAGCCCTTAATAGGTAAAAATGAGATTCTATATGGCCTTACGTCTAGACACTTCTCTTCAATTTTTAAAAGGGGTTGGCCCCAAGCTTGCTGATCTTTTTTCGCGTAAAGGTCTCAGAACAGTACAAGATCTTTTAGAGTTTTATCCGCGGGCCTACGAGGATCAAAGGTTGGCCCGAAATATTGCGTCCTTGCGCCCCGGAGAAACCGTCCGGTTAAAGGCTCAAGTTGTCAAAGTTTCCAGTATTCCCCTGGGGAAATCCAGTCGTCGTATTTACGATGTGACCCTGCGCGATGCTTCGGGTGTTATTCATGCCAAATTTTTTCGGGTCCCTTATAAAGGTTATTTTGAACGTTTCACGCCGTTTAAAGAAGTGCGGGTCGTAGGGGAAGTCAAAGAGTATCGAGGGCGGCTAGAGTTTAACCATCCTGACATTCTAGATTTAGAACCTGATGAAGAGGTCAAGGACCAAGTAGTGCCTCTCTATGTCGAGATCGAGGGACTTAGCACCAATAAGATTATGCGACTTGTGCGTTCAGCTTTTCCTCAGGTAGAGGAATGGCCGGTTGATATTCTTCCCGAGTGGATGCGCACTCAGTATGGGCTGATAAAGCGTAAAGACGCTCTTTATGAATTGCATTACCCTGATCCTGCCCATAGCGCACTCTACGTAGAGTTTGCCTCTCCAGCCCAGAAAAGAATTATTTTCGAAGAGTTTTTCTGGCTAGAATTATACCTGGCGGCCCGCAAAGCCGGATTACAAAAGGAAAAGGGCCCAGTCATTCAAAATAAAGGGGATTGGACAAAAGAGCTTGTAAAAAGCCTTCCTTTCTCTCTGACCAAGGCACAGGCGCGTGCGTTTGAAGATATTCGAAAGGATATGCAAGGACCTCATCCTATGAACCGTCTGGTGCAAGGAGATGTGGGGAGTGGAAAAACTTTGGTTTGTTTTATGGGGGCGGTGCAGGCGGCTGAAAGCGGTTTTCAAAGTTGTCTTATGGTGCCCACAGAAATTCTGGCAGAACAGCACTTTAAGAACGCTATAAAATTTTTAGGGGAAAAGCTACGCCTTGGATTGTTAACCGGCAAAACCAAAACCTCTGAGCGCAAAGCCCTGTTTGAAAAACTTCGCCAGGGTGAAGTGGATCTTTTGGTGGGAACTCATGCATTGATTGAAGACGATGTGCAATTCCAAAATTTAGGACTTGTGATTATCGACGAACAACATAGATTCGGGGTTGAGCAGCGTGGAGCTCTGCGTGCTAAGGGGCAGAATCCCCATGTACTGGTGATGACGGCCACCCCGATACCTAGAACGCTGGCGATGACAGTTTATGGAGATTTGGAAGTGTCTTTGATTGATGAGCTTCCTCCGGGGCGATCTCCCATTCAAACTCGCGTGGCTTATTCCTCGAAGCGCGAGATGGCCTTCGATTTTATGAAGCAGCAGGTTCAAAAAGGCCGACAGGCCTATATTATCTATCCCCTTGTCGAAGAGAGCGAAAAAATCGATCTTAAGAATGCTGTCCACGAATATGAAGAGCTACGAGGCCTTTACCCGGATGTCCGCTTTGGGCTTCTTCATGGAAAAATGAAACCTCAAGAAAAAGATGAAGTGATGGAACGGTTTCGGGCACACGAATTCGATGTTTTGGTTTCTACCACTGTCATTGAAGTCGGAGTGGATGTGCCAAATGCCAATATTATGATCGTTGAGCATTCAGAGCGTTTTGGCCTTTCCCAATTGCATCAATTACGGGGACGCGTCGGGCGAGGTGAGCATAAGAGCTTCTGCGTTCTGATGCTCGGATACGCTGTCAGTGATGAGGCTCGACAGCGAGTGGAGTTCATGGAGAAAACCACAGACGGTTTTAAGATTGCTGAATTTGATCTTGAAATGCGGGGGCCTGGTGAATTTTTAGGAACTCGTCAGTCGGGCTTGACCGGCTTTAAAATGGCTCACTTGGTGCGAGACTTTCAAGTTCTACTTCAAGCCCGAGAGGCGGCCTTTGAAACTTTGCGCCGTGATCCCTCATTGAAGTTTTCGGATCATCAAAATTTGCGCGAAGAGCTTTTTAAAGCCCACGGTCCTGTCGCTATGGCCGGAATCAGTTAACGCCCTGGCAGCGGAGTTCACTCTGGAGCCTATTCGTCGACTTTATCATTAAATCAGCTTGTCGAATGAGCGGGACTCCGCGTTGCTTATTGTTCCCACTTCCCGTGAGTGTTCTGATTTTAAGATCAGAGGGAAAGGATGACCGCATGATTTTAAAACGAGTTTCAAACTCTTTTGTAGATGGGGCTATAGCTATAGGCTTAGCCATTGGATTGTTGGCCGCATCCCAGGCTTCAGCCGGAAGCCTGGTGAGATTACAAAGCACTGTTTTTGACCCGACCGAAAAAAATAGTCGCCATTTCAATGAAGAAGTCCCAGCAGATCAGCGTCTTTGGGTCGTCTCTTTTGCTGAACCGATTACGGAAAGTCTTAAGCGTGAAATCACTTCCAAAGGTTTTGAAATTTTAAGTTTCATTCCCGATCAGTCGCTCTTGATTCGCGGACTCAAAGAAGATCATGACTTCACGGCCGCAGAAGCATGGACTCCATACCAGGCCTCATGGAAGTGGGACAGCGAGGTGAGGGCTCCTTCTCAAACATCGGACAACTTGGCTCGGGTCCTTATGGTGAGAACTTATACCGATCAAGATGCCAAGGCTTTGAAGGCAAAGCTCCACCAAATGCAACGGGTGTTGGTGCTTCATCAAACAGGAAGTTATTTTATCATTCGCAGTTATGATTCTGAATTTTTTCAGATTTCCCAATCAAACGAGGTTGCCTTTATACAGAACCTACCAGAGTTTCAAACTCTTGAGATGAATCTTGGCGTTTCTAGTAACCAGGGGCCAAAGTCTGAGCCAACGGGATATGAAACCGGTACAAAGGTTATGAACTTTGAATCCGTTTGGGGCGCTGGCTTCTCGGGTAATAACCAAGTGGTGGCTATGGGTGATACGGGGCTGGATCGTGGTGATATTAAAAACATACACGGGGACTTTGCGGGTGCCGTCATTGAAGGGCATAATTTTGCTCCCTTTGGGCGCTCCTGGGAAGATCCCATGGGCCATGGTACTCACGTGGCTGGTTCTGCAGTCGGAAGAGGCGCACAATCCAACGGTATTTTCCGAGGTGGCGCGTACAGTGCACAATTTATTGTTCATTCACTTTGGTCTCCCATGCTCAATAACTTAATGGTTCCCACCAAGTTGGCGGATATGTTTGCGGCCGGTCTTCAATCCGGTGCCCATGTTCATACAAACTCCTGGGGGTCGGCTCGCAGTTTTGGCGCCTACGATGCTTTCGCTCGGCAGGTGGATGAGTACTCTTTCCAAAACCCAGATCTTTTAATTCTCTTTGCGGCTGGTAACAGTGGCGTCGATATGGATAAGGATGGCCGAATTGATGCTGATAGCATTGGCTCGCCTGGAACAGCGAAAAACGTTTTAACCGTCGGAGCTTCCGAAAACTATGAACTCCAGGGGGGAATTCAACGAAAAGTTTCTGAGCTTCGTGACGCTCCTAAAATTTGGGGGGCTGAACCAATTTTCAGCTCCAAAATTTCGGATAACTCGCAAGGACTGGCAATGTTCAGTTCACGTGGTCCCACTGATGATGGCCGCATTAAGCCTGAAGTGGTGGCTCCGGGGACAAATATCTTAAGCGCCCGATCTAAACACGCCAAGGCTCAGGATCTCTGGGGTCGTTATAATGATGACTATGTGTGGTCAGGTGGAACTTCCATGTCCACACCTCTCGTGGCTGGCGCTGCGGCTGTGACTCGAGAAATTTTGCAAAAACAGCATAAAGTGGCCAAGCCCTCAGCTGCGTTGTTAAAGGCTTTCCTAATGAATACGGCGACAGATCTTTTTCCAGGTCAGTACGGACAAGGGGGAGCGTCTCGAGGACAGGAAATCCTGACCATGCGACCGAATTCAGATGAAGGTTTTGGACTTGTGGATTTAAAAACCATTTCTCAAGACCAGTCAGTCATCGCTATTGTTGATAACCGAAAAGGCGTAGGTACTGGTGAAGTTTTTGAGACTGAAATCCAAGTGGAGAAAGATGCCCGATTACAAATCACATTAGTGTGGAATGATGCCCCTGCCAACGAATCAGCGGGTCGTGCTTTGGTTAACAATTTAGATCTGGAAGTTCATGGATCGGGGCTTCAATTTGTAAGTGAAGACTCCGTTAATAACTTTGAACACTTTGAAAAATCTGCAAAAAGCGGCCGTTATCAAGTTAAAGTCCTGGGGCGTCAAGTACCTTCTGGCTTGAGCGGGCGCCAACCATTTGCGCTTGTAATCCGCACCCAAGGCGAATAAGCGGACTTTTTCAAATTTTGAAAGCCTTTCGTAGCATGAAATCATTTCCGGCCCCCTGCGTTCCAGGGGGCTTTCATTGCGACTTTGCGTCAAATTTGATATAACTTTTCAGGCTCGAAACAGACCTGGGCCCAATCTTTGTAGGGTAGGGTGTAGAAAAGTGCGAGTCTTCGAAAGGGGTCTCAATGGAAATGTTCAAAGTTGGAGATAATGCGGTATATCCGGGGCATGGAGTTGGGCGGATCACCTCAATTGAGACAAAGGAAATCCTGGGGAGTAAACAGACCTTTTACTCTATTACGATTCTTGAAACTGGAATGAAAATCATGATCCCTCAACACAACGTGGCCAGTGTTGGCTTGCGTCCTATTATCTCACAGCAAGAAGCTCAGAAGGTATTGGATATTCTTAAAGAAAAGAATGTGAAAATTGATAATCAAACTTGGAACCGTCGTTACCGTGAATACATGGAAAAGATCAAAACCGGTTCTGTTTATGAAATCGCCGAAGTATTGCGGGACCTTTTTGTGCTAAAGGTAGATAAAGAGCTTTCTTTCGGAGAAAGAAAGATGCTCGACACAGCTCGCAATCTGCTTTTGAAAGAACTGACTCTGGCTACAGATGAAGAAAAACTCTTTCAAGAAGATGAAGTAAAACAAATCTTCGGAGTCTCTTAAGACCTCTCTATCTACAGCCGGAAACTTCATTGCCAAATCGAATAGAATTGAGGCAAACTGCTTTGCATTATGCAAAACATTCGCGTTCGCTTTGCTCCTAGTCCTACGGGTTATCTTCATGTTGGTGGTGCTCGCACGGCTCTCTATAATTATCTATTTGCTAAAAAAAACAATGGAAGGTTCATTATCCGTATTGAAGATACCGATGAAGCTCGTAGCACCGAAGAGTCTCTAAGGATGGTACTTCAGGACTTAAAGTGGCTAGGTTTGGAATGGGATGAAGGTCCCTCGGCTGACTCTTTAGAGGAAAAAGGAAGCTTCGGCCCTTATAAACAATCTCAGCGGCTTCAGATTTATCAAGAAGCCGCACAATCCTTATTGAAGCAAGGAAAAGCCTATTATTGCTTTATGACCGATCAGGAAATCGAAAGGCAAAGAGCCGAGCTGCAAGCGACGGGTTCGCCTTCGCATGTGATTTCGCCTTATGAAAACTGGCCTCTTGAAAAGGCTCTGGCCGAGCTGGCTTCCGGGAAAAAAGCGGTGGTGCGCTTTAAGACCCGCGATCTAAAAAAGGATTATGTGTTTCAGGATTTAGTGCGGGGAGAAGTACGTTTCCCATCCGATATGGTGGGAGATTTTGTTCTTTTAAGATCTGATGGAATGCCTGTTTATAATTTCTGCTGTGTAGTGGATGATCACTTGATGGAAATCAGCCACATTCTTCGTGCGGAAGAGCATCTTCCGAACACTCTTCGGCAGATGATGATTTACGAGGGTATGGGATGGGGAATGCCTCAGTTCGGGCATATCTCGTTGGTTCTGGATGAGGATCGCCAGAAACTTAGTAAGCGCACAGGTGCGACCTCTTGTTATCAGTTTAAAGAGGAAGGTTACCTCCCCGAGGCACTTTTGAACTTTATTGCTCTGTTAGGATGGTCCCATCCAGAAGGAAAAGAGATTTTTTCACTTAAGGATATGGCAGCTAATTTTTCTATTGAGCGTTTAAATCCCGCCGGAGCTATTTTTGATCGCGTGAAGTTGAAGTGGATGAATGCTCAGTATCTGCGCGCACTGGATGATCAGAGCCTATGGAGCAAAACCGAGCCTTACTTGAAAAATGCCGGCTTAAGTCTTCCTTATGACGATCAAGATTGGGCTTTTAAATCCTTGCACACGTTTAAAACGTACATGGAAACTTTTTCAGACAGTGTGGCCCTTTATTCTAGCCTTGATGATTCGCTTTTTGCCATTCAACCAGAGGCCGATGAAGCTTTTGGGTGGGAGACCACTCAACGGGTGATCGGAAAGTGGCATGACTTAGTCAAGGCTCACCCAACGAATCATTTTACCGAAGAGGAATTCTTAAAAATTCAGGATGAAGTGAAAGTAGCTACGGGCGCTAAAGGTAAGAATCTTTTTATGGCCATCCGGGTGGCTGTTATTGGCAAACCTCACGGTACCGAGCTGAAACTTCTTGTGCCCTTAATGACGAAGGCTTCGTTACTTCATCGCGCTGAAATTGTATTGCAAAGATTGGGAGCATCATGAGTCTTCGGATCTATAATACACTGACGCGCACGAAAGAAGAATTTAAACCCCTTCAGCCACCAAGGGTGCGAATGTATGTATGCGGGCCGACGGTTTATGATTTTCTTCACGTCGGAAACTTTCGTGGACCGGTGTTTTTCAACCTGGTTCGTAATTGGTTGGAAACAAAAGGTTATCAAGTTGAGTACGCTTTGAATTTCACGGATATCGAAGATCGTATAATTAAAAAGGCTCTTGAGCAGAATAAAACGGCTTCAGAAATTTCTGAACGTTATATTGAAGAGTATAAAAAAGATTTTGCTTTATTAGGGCTTCGTTCCCATGAACACAACCCGAAAGTCACCGAGCATCTGGATACCATTGAAGAGATGATCCAAGGCCTGATTGATAAACAATACGCCTATGAAATGGACGGAAGCGTTTACTTCCAGGTGGATCGTTTTTCAGAATACGGAAAACTGAGTGGTCGCCATATAGAAGAACTAATGAGTGGGACTCGTATCGAAACCGACGAGCGCAAAAAAGCCCCGATGGATTTTGCTCTTTGGAAGAAAGCTAAACCCCATGAGCCTCATTGGTCTTCGCGTTGGAGCGAGGGGCGACCCGGTTGGCATATTGAGTGCTCCGCGATGATACATAAGATTTTTGGTGGTACTCTTGATATTCATGGGGGGGGTATTGATCTGGTGTTTCCGCATCATGAAAACGAAATTGCTCAAAGTGAAGGTGCCATTGGCCAGAAGCTGGCTCAATACTGGATGCATGTGAACTTGCTCAACTTTGCTGGACAGAAGATGAGCAAGTCGGTGGGAAATATTGTTTCCTTACGACAGTTCGTCACTCAATATCCACCCGAGTTGTACAAGTGGATGATTCTATCATCTCATTACCGATCTGTTTTGGAGTTTGGAGAAGAGGCGATTGATCGCGCGATTTCTGGTTTGGCCCGCATTTATTCGGCGATGAGCTTGGCTGAGGGTTTTGCTCAGTCTCAAACAGCTAACGAATCCGATCGCAAAAAGGCACAAGAAATCCTTAGTCTTGAAAAAGCACGTCAAACTGTTCGAGAGTCTTTGGACGATGATTTTAATACTCCCGAAGTGTGGGCTCAAGTATTCGAAGTGGTTCGTCTGTTTAACTCGAAAGTAAAACGTGGGCTTAAGGCTCAGCCCGCGGTGGTGGCCTTGTCTCAGGAATTTTTACTATGGGTTCAAGAAGTCGGACAGCTGATGAGTCTTTTTCAAAAGCCAGCCCATGAGTTTTTGGTTGAATTAGACAATCTTCTTCTTCAGAAGAAAAACCTAAAAAGAGATGAAGTGGACCAGCTGGTGGGGGCGCGCGCTCAAGCCCGAGCGGCAAAAGATTTCGCCAAGTCCGATGAGCTTCGCCAAAGATTATCCGAGATGGGAATTTCAGTGATGGATCTTCCTCAAGGAAGCTTCTGGGAAGTGGCGAAGTAAATTTTTATAGCAAGATCGCCGCGATAGAAGCGGTCATGAAGCTTGCCAAGGTCCCACCGATTAAAGCTTTCATTCCCAATTGAGCTAAATCCTTTTTTCGTCCGGGGGCAAGGGCTCCAATTCCACCCACTTGTATGGCAATGGAAGCAAAGTTGGCAAAGCCACATAGCGCATAAGAGAGAACAATAACGGATCGACTTTCCAAGTTTACAGTTTCACGAGTCAGAGAAAGAAATGCGATAAATTCATTGAGAATGGTTTTTTCTCCCACCAAAGAACCAGCCAAAACAGCATCATTCCAGGGAAGACCTAGAAAGGGCATAAGAGGAGAAAACATCCAACCCAAAAGTTTTTGCAGTGTTAAGCCTTCAATCCCCACGCTTGTGGCTATAAATCCTAATAGGCCATTTACAAGTGCGATCAAGGCGATGAAGGCTAACAGTTGCGCCCCCACATTCAGCGAAAGCTTAAGTCCTTCGGCAGCCCCCTCGGTAGCTGCTTCTAAAGTGTTTGAATAGGGCTTTTCTTTATACTCATCAGGAATATGACCCAAAGTTACAGGGGATTCCCTTTCGGGGAGCATGATTTTAGCTAAGATAAGTGAGGCAGGTGCAGAAAGAACACTGGCTGTAATTAAGTGACCCGCAATATCGGGAATTCGATCTTTTAACAAGGCCACATAAGCCGCCAAGACTCCGCCGGCGACATTGGCCATACCGCCTACCATAAGGGCTAAAAGTTCCGAACGAGTCATTTTATCTAAGTAAGGTTTAATCACCAGGGGTGCTTCGGTTTGGCCAACAAAAATATTGGCCGAGGCGGCCAGTGTTTCCGCTCCTGAAGTTCGTAAGATTCGAAAGAAGATCCAGGCGAAGAAACCCACGATTTTTTGCATAAAGCCGATTTGGTAAAGAACACTCATCAAAGCCGCCACAAATAAGATGGTGGGAAGAACTTGAATGGCAAATATAAATCCGACCTTGTCAGTCTTAATCAAGTCACCAAATAAAAACTTCGAGCCCTCCAGCGTATAATCCAACAAAGCCACTGTTGCATCGTTGAGAGAATCAAAGATAAATCGAAGTGGACCCGTCAAACCAAGATAAGGAATTCCCAACACAAGAATGGCCAATGCGAACTGGAGTGCGACCCCTCGAACAACAACAGCCCAGGGAACATTTCGACGATGGGAAGAGAAAGCCCATGCGATTCCTACCCACAAAAACAGACCTACAAAGGCCAGAAGTCTTTCCATCGGCCTTCTATAAATTTAGGTGCCATATTTGTCACGACAAAGGTCTAGCAGCCTTAAGAATTTCAATCCCTTGGGGCGGGACAAATTATAAACTAGGAGGTAGTGAAATATATATACGTTCTGGAAGATGAAGCTAAATTTCGCAAGCAGATCTACGAGGCTCTACGGAAAACAGATGCCCAATGTCAGATCCGTTTTTTCCATAGTTTTGAAGACTTCAAGAACTGGATTCCATCAGCGATCAAAAGTGGCAAGGAGGCCCTAGCAGCTGGGGGACAGCCATTTCCAGGTGATGTGAACTTTTCTGATGCTTCCAAGGCCGATGATGAGCTTACCCTTCTGATCTCGAAAGATGAATGGTTAGGCAGCCGTTACATGTCCTTAGTGCAAAAAACTCAAGAGCTTTTTATTCGCAAAGGCCTTTGCGGCCAAAAAGATCCAACGCGGTTGGTGATTACAGCGTTTGAGAACCCAAGCTTCGATATCAAACTGGCTGAAAACCGCATTATCAGCAATGTACTTTTTAAACCTTTTGATGAGTTAATACTTCAGCAACATCTTAATATGGCGATCAGTGGGCACAACCCTGCGTCGCAGGTGGTAGTCCACACAGTGCAGACTGAAGAACAAGTGGAGATGACAAAAGAAGTTCAATTGGAAGCTGTAGGTGATGTTGGATTTGTCACCAGCAGCCCTCGAGAAATCAAAGTCGGGCAAGTGTCGAAGTATTATGGGGATATCTTTAAGGCAACTGGACGGACCCATGTGATGGGGCGCTGTATAGCCTGTGAAAAAGTGGATGATGGCTTAGATGAGTTTCGAGTTTGGTTTTCCTATTTTGGAATTCCCAGTCGTCAGATTTCAGAAATTCGCCAAAGTATGATGAAGCGCAAAGATGTAGAATTTTCTGCAAACCTTCCTGCGGAACAACAGGCTGATACTAAACGATGGGTGATTCTGGACCCAAAGCCTGAACGGGCTCAGAAAATGAAAAAGGTGCTTGAAGAAGCGTTCAATGCCCAGGTCGAACACATGTCTTCATTTGAAAGTTTTTCGTTTCATGCAGATCCATTACTTCATGAAAAAAATAGAAAAGAACCCCATTGGGTTGATTTACCTTCGATTAAAATCACATTCGATCTTCAAGGCGAAGTTCCAAAATCTGTAGAGCCTTCCGAGCTTGAGCATAAACGATTGATGGGTTGGCTATGGGAAGAATTTGTGAGCAAGCGCTTTAGTTCTCGATTACACGCATTTTCGGTGGCGACGTGGAAAGATCTTCTGCGAGGTCGTCAGAAAGCTCCTCAGATTATTTTGGTTCAAAATGGTCCCATATTTTTTCCCGTGCAAGTCAGCTCGATCACTGTCGAGCCGGATAAGGTAGTAGCCGAATTCTCTGTACCTATGGAGTCCGAAAAGCTTACCTGGTTTGAAAAGCAATTTCCAAGCATTGGCAACGCGCACGCCCTTATTATCAGCGAAGAGTTTCTGACAGAGGATCGGCTGGGTTTTTGGGAAAAGTTCCGAGAGGGAAAAAGTGTCAAATACTACTCTCTTCACACTAAAATCCCGGATGAAAACATGTGCCGTCAACTCAAGTGGATGGAAGATTTATTTGAAGAGAGTAATGATCCTAATTACTTGCGTCGTAAATTCAACTGGATTTATGGTTTGCCGGTCAAAAAAGGGGAGACGAGAGCGCCCTTTCTTAACGCTAATAAAGAACTTATTCGTGTCGCTAATCCTGTTGAGGTTGCAGAGCTTTCTGAAGCAGGTCTCATCATAAATTACTATCGACCAATTAGCTTAGGGGCCTTTCGGCAGTTTGTATTATCAAAACCGGCTGACACTTTTTTTGAGTATAGGGCCGTCTGCAATTACACTTGTGAACATCCTTCCGAGAAAGACCTGCACCAAAACTATTTCGTCTTTTTTGGCGTTACGGATTTGTATTTAAAAAATATTCGGCTTTGGATACGTGACAACTACGTTCAAAGTAAACAAAAAGATAACTCCTAATACTTTACTTCAAAGTTTGAGCCGGGGTCGGTGTTTGGGGTATCATTCCTCCAGAAGAATCTTCTCGGGCCTTCACAGCAAAGCTCAAACCAAATGCAAACGCTGTAAATGCGATCGCGATGTAGCCTACGTATTGAAAGTTCATTAACAACCCGCTTTCTGATCGAACAATAATACTTCCGGCCGTGTAACTTGCGATGGCCGAAGCCATTTGTTGGGCTGAGGACACCAGACTCATAAAACTTCCGCGACGGCGTGATTCGACGCTACCTGACACTAAAGCCATCGCGGGGTTCATACGGCCTCCCACAGTCATGAAAAATGAAGCTACGACGACAAGAATCCAGGGTACGGGCTGGGGAGTTATCATCTGCGTGATAAGAAAAATCGGAATGATACAAAGAGCGTTTGCAATCCAGAAGATACGGTGTTTTCCGATTCGATCCGACATATATCCTATCATGGGGCCTGTCGCCATCGACACCATTCCGCCCACTAGATAAATCAAAGGCAGTTGAGCTTCGGTGAGACCCGCATTGGCAACAAGGGCTGGGCTTAAAAATGAAATGACTGTGAACTGTCCCATGACCAGTACGAATGCAAATGTTAATGGGGCCAGGCTTTGCGCTTGAGTTAAGTGATCGAAGATGGGGCGAAGCGGATGAGCTGGAATTTGATGTTCTAAATGCCCTCGCATTGGTGGAATGCGAAGCCAAATCATCACAAGGTTGATCGCGCAAAGTCCGCCCAAGAATAAAAACGGTGCCTGCCAAGTGAATTTGTTAGCTAGATAAAGACTGAAGGGGACGCCAACTACTGAGGCGAATGAAAACGCTGTCATCACCAGCCCCATAGCTGTTCCACGTTTAGAGTAGGGAACAGCATCGCTAATAATCGACATCACAAGGGAGGTCAGAACGCCTCCAAAAAGTCCCGCCAATGATCTTGCAATTAGAAGAAAGTGGTAATTGGGAGCGAACGCGCAGGCGATGGTTCCAATTGTAAAGCCTGAAAAGAAAAGCATTAGGATCGATTTTCGATCAAAGCGATCTACGAATAATGCCGCAGCTAAAGAGCTAAATGAAGCGCAGAACGTGTAGGATGAGACCAGAAATCCAAACTGGCCCGGTGTGATGTCAAATAGATGCATCAACTGATGCCCCAAAGGCATCAAAATCATAAAATCAACAATGTGGTTGAATTGAATTAAGGCTAAATTCGCGATGAGGAATTTTTGTTCGCGGGTGAACATGAGGAGGAATCCTTATTATTGCAATCCAAAACAAACTGTTCTAGGAATAAATTGTCATACACGAAGTGTATTGGAGTGACTATGAAAAAAGCTGTCGCATTTTTTATGATCTTGGTGTTCTTCATAGGCGGCGGATATGTTGTAGTAAATTTCTGGCCCTATATTTTCGCCAAAACAATTCAAGGTGAAGTGATGAAGGTAGAGCGCTTGATTGAGCCTGTAGCCGTGCTGACAGAGCAGAATCAGCCTTCGGATAAAATTTTTTCATTCGCTGTGGCGATTAAGGACAGGCATACAGGCGAGATCTTTACGGCCTCGACTGAAGATCGTCAGTGGGCCGCGGTTCAAGGTGAAGGGCTGTGTGCAAAGGCAAAATTTTTTCCTTATCCACCTTGGAACTTTCAAAAATCTGGCACTTACTTCGGAGCCAGGCTGTTGGGCCTTTGGAGTTGCAAAGATCAAAAGAGCCAATGACGCGCAAGCCAATGTTGATTTAGGTTTACGAAACCCGATAAAAGCAATAGCTTAGACCAACTTTGAAAATCCCTTTGTCGCGGGGTGGAGCAGTCTGGTAGCTCGTCGGGCTCATAACCCGAAGGTCGTAGGTTCAAATCCTGCCCCCGCAACCAATTCTTCGGAACCAGAGTCGAAGAAAATCAAGGGCTTAAGCCCAATTCTACGGTTCTACGGTTCTACGGTTCTACGGAACTACGGAACCACCGGTTCCACAGGTTCACAGCAAAAAATTAAATCGGATACAGATAGGCCGTCGCACGCAAGGGAGTCGAAGACGCTTAAGTGGAGTGATTTATGGCCTGGCTCGAACGGTTCTACGGTTCTACGGTTCTAGACATGTGGATTCTTAGTTTTGCGCTTTTGGGGGCGTTTTTTCATTGAATCACTCTGTTATGCAGTTATCTTTTGAATTAACTTTTCAAATGAGGTCTGGCTCAAACTCCCACTGATGTCTTGTTGTGTGAGTAAGTCCCAATCCTGGGGGGTGGTGTTTGCAGTCCAGTCTTGCAAATTTTTTTGAAACGTCTTTTTCCAAGAAGATACACTCTTGTCCATCAGCTTTGGTAATGCCTTAAGGACCGCAGCAGAGGTGTCGTTAAGCTGTGTAAGTACAAACCAGATTCCATAGAGATCTTTTAACTTTTTCAATTTATTAGTTCGCTTTGTGAAAGTTAGACCTTTATAGAAAACCCATGCTCCAGGTTTTACTACAGTTATCTTTTCTCCATTGGGTAGCTCAAGGGGAGTGGCTTCAGATAAGCTCATCTGAATATAGGATAGAGCTTGAGCGTTTACTCCCGCTTCTTTGATTTCAACTACGTCATTATTATCTCTAGATTTGGCGTCAGTTAAGAATTCGACTTCAATTTCGACTTCTTCTACTTGCTTTATGAAACTCTGAACAGACGGATGATTGTTAGACTTATTTTTCGGCTCAAAGCCATTTGACATTAGAATTTTTGAAATTTGCTTATCGGCTGATTTGACGGGCTTTCTGGGAATTAAATAATCAATGTCGGTTGTACCAACGGCACCGGAGTTGGCTTTGGATAGTACCAAGTCATAAAGGACTAAGGCCACGCCGCCGCCGATGACTAATTGTTCATTCCAGTCTTTCAGGATTTTGGCGAGTTCTTCGACTTGTTCTAAGAGGACTTTGTTATCCAATTGCATTTTCGATTTCTTTCCATGAGCAAATTGATTTAAACATGCTGTTTCTAAAAAGGACTTCAGCTTGTTCGATTCCTCTAATGGGGAAATGAATTAAGTCTAAGATTGTGAGCAGTTCAAAGGCCTGTCTCCATATTTCACTGCTTCTATCAGCATTAAATTTTTCAAGTAGAGCCGAGTAGTAGGGCTTTATGATCAAAATTTCGTAACCACGATCAAGTTCTACTAGATCCAGCTCATGGATGAGTCGTGGTATTTTCTCCCAATTTAATAGATAGAATTCATTTTGACGTAAATTCGTGACTCTTAAGTTAAAAACTTTTGAAGCTGCTGTGTGAAGGGCAGGGATGAGATCGAGCTTATGGTTGTAAAAATCCATTCGAGTATTCATTCCTGAAAACCCTTTAGTTTTAGTCTTTCGGACTAAATTATATTCTTTAATCCATGACACTAAAAGTTGGCTTGGTTTTTTAAAGTAGAATTTTTTATTAGTTCTTAGGCCTTTTGAATCGATGACCCCAATATATTCAAGTTGCTTTATGACTTTATGAACCTGTCCCACACTAATTTCGATATCTCGAGAAAGCTCGTTGATTGAAAACCCCTCGTTTTGAAATGAGGACGAATGGGTCATCAGCCAAAACAGAACTAACGATGATTTATTGCTAAAAACATCAATTTCGATATCGGCATTTCTAATCGGTAAAATTGCAGGTTTCGCCATACTATTCATTATATCGTACTATTCATTATGAAGTGAATAGTTATTTTTAGTGAATAATAGATTTTTAACCTATTGAAAACGCTAGGTATTTTATGTCTACAGAACCAGTTAAATGAGTCTAGGCTCATGAAGGTGTCATTTTTAAGGGTAATTGGGATCGTCATTTGAAAAGAAGGACTGATCGACAGCCTACAAATCTGTGATTTAAGCCTTTATGTAGGCGTCGCAAGCTTTGGCGCACCTGATGCAAGCGTCCATGCAGTCTTTGCACTCGGGATGGGAGTCAACGTGGGGCTTGCATTCTTTTTCGCAAGAACGACAAAAATCAGCGCAGGCTTTTGCCATGGACTTTATCAACTTCACATCAGCGGAGTTATAAGTCGAAACCTTGGACATTCCATCCACCATCGCCAACATATTAAGCACAGAAAGTTGACAGTCGGCCATTGCCGTATCACCGCCGGCCAGAACTTCATTACAAGCGGCCAGACAAATCTCGCCGTTTCGTAAACAGTCAAAAGTGCTGGTCTGCAAATCTTTAAGTTGTTTAGAGGCCGGGCGGCCTTTTCGTGCACCATGATTATGATGCTCATGCTTCTTATCTTGCGCCAATGCGGTTGAGCTCATAAGTCCTGCTGCGACTAATCCAGTTGAAAAAACAAAATCTCTTCGATCCATGGGAATCTCCTTTTAAAATATAATTGCCGATTGTCATGTTAGCCAGATGGCGATTTGAATTCAACAGGTCCTTTTTCGAACACACCATGGGTCGGGGGTTGAGCTCACGGCCTGACTTGAACTCAAAAACTTTATTGACTAGAGTGACTTGGTTTACATTAAACACATGGAGAGAGTATGAGATTTATAGGCCCGGTCTTGATGTTAATTTTAAATTTTTCCTTAGTCCTGGCTGATGCTCCCAAAAAGAACATCCTGCATGAAGCGCGGGATAAAATGAAAAGCCTCAATCAAATGCGGGAATCATTGGCTGGGACTTTAGATGATAAAAGTATCATCACTGAAGAAACGTTTAATAATGTTTGTCGCCCTGTTGGCAAAGAGCTTATGAGGTGGGCGCAGGAAAAGGGTTATAAGGCGAAGCAAATTGCTCTAAAAAACAGAAACCCTCAGAACCACTTAGTTGGAAAAGACATTGAGGTCTTCCGGGAGTTTGAAAAGCAGCCTGAGCTTAGTGAAAAGACAATTGATGCGACCGTGGAAGGACAGTCAGGGGCCCTGTATTACCACCGTATTACGGTTCAAAGCTCATGCCTGCACTGTCATGGTTCAATGAGCTCGCGCCCTGATTTTATAAAAGCAAAGTACCCACAAGATAAAGCTTATGGATTTCAAGCGGGTGATCTACGAGGGCTTTATCGGATTTTTATCCCTGTAGAATCCAATTATTGATTTTAATCAATTTAGAGCAATGCCTCTATACGATTTGCACGATGGCCGCGGATGGCGGGCCGCATTAACTCCTTTGTTGCAAGCAGCCGCTGATATTCATCTCGCGTTTTGGGAGCAAGTGGGATAAAAACCTCACGTCTTATGACCGCCGTCACTAAACAGGGTGGAGCATCGGACATATAACAAAGCTCTGCTGACGAAAACTAAGCAGATAAAAGGAGTTTATACATGAAAAATTTCGTATTTGTAATCTTGGCCGGTTTAGTGACCATGGGGACCGCCTCTGCAATGACCACGAAGGAAGTTGCGATTGGTGTGAATAATGTTTATGTGCCAGGTGGTTTTGACACTAGCTCGGATGTTTATGTGGTTGTTAACGTAATCTTCCCAAATGGCTGTTACAAGTGGAGCCGAGCTGATATAAAGCACGTAGATACTTACAACCATGAAATCAGAACTTATGCGGACGTAAGTCAGGGTATGTGCATTATGGTTCTTATCCCATTCCAGCAAGAAGTTCGCTTAGGTAAGTTTGCTTCCGGTAAGCATACTCTTCACTTCATGAATGGCGATGGTACATCTTTGCAAAAGCCCTTGATTGTTGAGTAAACATTTTCACGAAAATAAAGGCGTTATGCCTGTAGCGACGCCTTTATTTTTGAAGTAGGCTAAAGTATGAGATTATTTTACTTACTTCCATTATTACTTTTCTGGGCACTCCTCAGTGGGTGTACACAAAAGAAGTTCGAAACCCTCGAATGGCGGCAGGGCGATGATATCAAGAGTCTAAATGCCCTGAATTCACTAAGCCTTCCTGTGCCTGATACAATTCAAGTCCAAAATGAAAAGTACGATTATATGGAGCAAGTCCATCAGGGCTTTCCTGTATCCGGAACTTTCGTCAAAAAGGTGGCCCGTTCGAGTGGTCAGTGGCTTTCTGTGTCGGCCATTTATAGAAAAGATCTGCCGATTTTAGATCGCTCTTCTCTTGATAATTTTAAAAATGCAAATAGCGCAAAGCTTAAGGCCCTGACACTTTTGCCCTCGGTAAAACAATTTGAAAGCTTTAGGGCGGTCTGGGGTGAAGCTGGCCATCTTATCTGGGTGGGAGATTACTTTGATAATTTTGGTTTTCCCCACAGAGTGCAGTTTTCTTCGGACTTTAAAATTATTGCGATTAAACCTTTACGTACAGGTTGGTTCGAGAAGACAGCCCTTTTATATCCGATGGGCCCAAAGCTGAGTAACCTCAAAGAAATTCGAATTCGCAATATTTCCGTACGACCTCAGCTAAGAGGTGATTCATTCACGATTGATAATGAACAAGGACATAGTTTTGATCCATCCCAATCCTTTTACAGTTTTGCTCCGGAAGATCCCAGATTCGACTCGCTTCAGGTTTTTTTCTATGTTGAACAGGTTCAAAAATGGAGCAAAGACAAACTGGGATTCGCGTTACAAATTCCATTAAATATCCGCTTGCAGGTGGGATTTCCAGAGCAAACCAATGCGGCCTTTTACTACAATGGTAATATCCGGTTTGGAAGTGGCGATGGGGTTGTTTACTCTAAGATCGCCCAGGATGCCAGTATTGTAAGTCATGAAATTTTCCACTCGTTGATCCAAACCCTGGCACATCTTCCTTATGAAGGTGAAGGCGGCTCGCTTAATGAAGCCTTCGCCGATTTTTACACCTCTCAGCTGTTAAAACGTCCTTATTTAGGAGAATCAGCTTTTCTTCAAGGTCCCTATAAACGAAGCTTGGATCAAAATAAAAAATGGCAGGACAAGGCAGGCGGGCTGTACGGCGACAGTCTGATTATCAGTGGCTTGTTGTGGGAATTATCACAGAATCTTCCTCAGGAAAAAATATTGCCGATATCTTTAAAAACTTTAGCGAGATTAAATCCGGCTAGCGACTTTGCGGATTTCAATCGTGAACTCCGGTTACTCATGCGTGAACACTTATCCGACGAGGAGCTTAAGAAATCGACTGACATTTTAGAAGCAAGGGGGTTCCCGCGTGAATAGTTTAATTTTGGGGGCCTGGGTCTTTACAAGTCTTATATACAGAGGCCAGGAAATACCTCGTCCTAATCCCCAGCTGATCATGACCTTTAACTTTCAGGACAATGGAGAAAATATCCTTCATTACTATCGCCAGGGAGAATCGGGTAGTTGCACTCGTGTAGCGCAGTTTCAATTTCAAAAAGGCAAGCTTCATCAAGAGGTCATAAGAGCCAGCGAAAATAATGCGGTATTTTGCTCTTCAGATCCTGATATGCAAGTAGGAAATGTGAGTATCACGCCAGTTGCAATTCGAGATGATCGCATGGTCATGACTCTGGGGCTTGGCGAAGAAACCCTGACCTATATTTGGAAACCTTGCCAGCAAACTGATCTTGTAAACGACTGTGAAGCTGTTGCGAACGAAAAAGTAAATCCCTAGTAGGTCATGTTAACGTTCGTCGCGAGGAATTTTTTCGGCAGACTCTTGGACGTGCCTGTTGTTCGCTGGGGCCGGGGATATGCTATTAAATAAAACTATCGGGTCAGTAGATCGGCGGATCCTCGATCGCAGCCATAGGGCTTGGAGGTGGCTGGGTTCAAAGTCCTTTTGTATCCATTTTGATCCACTAATGGGCAGTACTGTGGATCCGCTGTTTGAAAAGCTAAACTGCCATACCGTACGAGAAGGGTGGGGGTGAGTCCACCGTCGTTATAAGCCAAGGGGTAGAATTCAGCGCTGCCAAAAAGATTGTTGTCCGTATTGGGCACATTACAAGAGTCGTCATCAAATAGTGTTGATTTGGCCGTCACCGCGAAAAGTGAAGTGGGGGATAGAATCGTGCAATTTTTTCGAAGTGGACTATTTTGAGCCACGATAGAGTTAGTAAGCGCTAGCTGTCCATCTGTTAAGCCATCTAAAGCAATGTTGCTGGCTCCAGTTGTTATCCCATTTTCGACTATTGTCGTGTTGATCACGTTAATCTGAGCTGCCGCAAACTCGGGCGTCATTGAGTTGGAGACAACAAGACCGTATCCTGTGTTTTGGTAAATTGTTGAGCTCTCAATCATGCAGTTAATACATCCATGG
>CAZETK010000013.1:0-17581 GCA_964515195.1 uncultured Pseudobdellovibrionaceae bacterium | reverse complement strand
ATCCATGGAGACGCACGCCATTCTGGTTGCTTATAAATGAAGATCTTCGAATCGTGATATCATAAGATTGGTTTGCAACATCTAACGCCCTGCCCGTGTTATTTGAAAAAAGTGTATCTTCAAGAATAAGCCCTCGAGAGGAAAATAGGCGAATTGCCGTAGTGTTATTGGAAACAAATCGACTTTTTCGAAAACTTACGTTTCCGATGCTAGGATAAATCTCTACGCTGGGGTTTCCGGAGTTTTCTTCAAATTGGCAATTCAGAAAGTGAATTCCCCCGCCCGCTATTTGATCAGGCCTTAGAATAATAGCTGATCCTTCTCCAAATGCATTGATGTTGTTCTGACCTCTGGCAAATTTGATGTTCTCTATATGAACATTCGAGCGACCCGTAACGATGAGAGGTGAAAATGAGTTTTTTCCATCTAAGATAGTCGTAGCTGGGTCGGCACCACGGACAGTGATTGATTTTCCAGCTGATCCATTGGGAATCTGGAGTGGGCGAAGAAGGTCGTAGGCCAAAGGCGGGACATTCACCAGTACATCAGTTGTTTCTGACGTCATGGCAGCTTGCTGAAGGGCGGCTCTCAAAGAGCATTTGCCATCCCTATTCGCGCAAACTCCATCGTCAAGGGCTACATCGTCGAGGTTGGCATCTTCGGAGGC
The DNA here is from genome assembly GCA_964515195.1 of uncultured Pseudobdellovibrionaceae bacterium. GTDB lineage: Bacteria > Bdellovibrionota > Bdellovibrionia > Bdellovibrionales > Bdellovibrionaceae. The sequence goes on along the minus strand of CAZETK010000013.1, from coordinate 16,914 downwards.
GTCTACGAAGTAAGGCTCTGGCGCGGAAAACGAAGTCCCCTGATAAGAAGCTTGATTTGTCGCTGCGTTGTAGGTGACATTCTCAACTGGAACTCGATCAAGGCTTGCGCACTTTTCTGGTTCATTCTTGATAAGAAGCCACTTTAGATCTGGTGTTTGAATTAAGATGGATTCAGGTCTTGCGAGTCCTTCGCAGGTGAAGTTATCAACATAGTGATGATAAATTCGAGGTTTCCCATCATACGTACCACCATTCCCACCGCCGGCGTTGCTTTCCATCTCTTGGGTAGTTTTGGCACTAAAAGGTAGAAAATTGTAGTGGGGTGAGCAGTTCTGAAAAAGGACTATAAGCGCAAAGGCCATAAACATAGTCGCAAATTTATAGAACAAGTTGAACCGTCTCATCAAATTCCCCACTCCTGACGAGTAATCTAAATTATACCTTGGCTAGCATGACAAACAAAGTGCTGTCTCAATTTGAGAGTCATGCCAGGCATGAGAGTTGGCTTTCTCAACCCTTCTCGATCTCATTTTTCATTCGAATACTCTCCGAGCCTAAAAGTTCGTATCGGCCAGGTGATAGAAGATTAAAAGGGTCAAAAGCGGACTTAACCTTCGAGACAAGCCACCAGAAAGTTGAGGATCCTTCCATTAAGTGTTTCATTTGGCTAATTCCAAAACGGTAAGGAAAGAACCCCCTTAATCGGCCAGAATTGAGAAGAACTTCATAACAGCGACGGGCGTTTTCGGTTTCTAAGGGGCTTGCCTTATCAAACAGAATCGGCACGGTACTGTCAAAACAGCGCTCAGAAATAGAAGTTAAAGTAATCAGGGGTTCGATACCATTTTCGAGGCAAATCCTTTTTGTGGTCTCTACATATTCCAATACTTTTTCGGGAACCATGGGCACCAAAGGCGAGTACCACATCAGGCCACAACCGTCTTTGGCGGGATCAAGAGAGCGACCCGGCTGTGGCAATCGCCCGGATTTCATATAACTCAGCGGAAGGGCCACTTCGGTAGGTTCTCCACCAAGAATCCTAAGAAGGTTGGCCAAATTCGTGGTCATAGAGTTTAACCTGGAAATGATCCCTCCTTTTGCGGGTAGAATTCGAGAGAGAATTTGCGATATAGAGTTCAGCGCATTTGCTTTTTTAGGAGAAACAAAAATCAGTCCGCTTGCATGACGCTTTAATGTTTTTTTGATCACTTTTTTGGCCGCTTTTACTACGTATTTGTTTCCGTAAATGGCGCCAGCCCCCGTCCAAGCTGGTATTTGATATTGTCGGGTCATGTTCTTGACCATTTCCTCAGTCATGGTCTGACCCTCTGGAATCAGGTGCTTGGGGTAAGAAGCACTCATAGAAAGCACACGGTGCGAGTTCATCAAGTTAATTCCACCTACGGTACTACCAAGAGTTTGAATAATTTCTCGGACGGCCTCGACGGCGGCAGGCAATTGGCTTTCAGACGTCAAACGGAATAGGAAAGCCTCATAAACCTCAGGTCGTTTTTGGATTGCAATTGTAGCTGAAGTGACAATTCCTAAATTACTCTGAGAAAAGAGGCCGTCAAGGTAAGGACCGACTCCCCATTTGAAAGCTTGATTGAGTTCTTGTCCCGCATTTTCCTCCAGGGCAGAACGATAGATTTGCCCATCTGACAAAACGGCCTCTAATGACAGAAGGGCGCCAAAATGATCGGTATGGGGAGTAATGCCATATCCGCGCTCGAGAAGATTTCCTAAAATACTACAAGTCGGACCAGCTCCGGTAACTGGGACCATGAAGTCCAAGTTGTGAGTCTCAAAATAGTCGAACAACTGCTGTTGAGTTACGCCGGGCTCAAGCCGTACATAACATAGATCGGCGTTGACTTCGATAATTCGATTCATCAGGCTAAGATCCAATAAAACGCAATCATTTTGAACAGGATTTGAAGCTCCATACCCCCAGTTTTTACCAGTGCTAATAGGGTAAACAGGAATCAAATAAGCGGAGGCAATTTTCATGACTGCGATGACTTCGTCCCTGGATTCAGCTTTTAGTGCCAGCGGGATAGTTCTTCGATCACCAGTTGTAGAGGCCCCATAAACAAAATTAGCGTCGATGATGATCTTTTCTGCAGGGAGAACTTTTTTCCATTCAGCCAATGCCAGTTCGATTCGTGATTGAAATGGCATCCGGCTGCACTTATTCAGTTCTGTTCGATTGGTCATCTTCGCCTCCCGTTCTGTTATTAGAATATTGAATAGGGGGTGCGATATCGATTAACAAAAATTTCCGGAATACCGATAAATGATGTGAGATTTCAATCGTTCCCAATTAATTGTTTCAAAATGAAACGATTCAAGTGGAGGGCCTATCAATCAAAATGGTCATCGCAAAAACAAAGGTCAAATCGAGCAACTGGATCAGTGGATCCGATCTGGTCAGGCCCAGGCAGTTCGAAAAGCTTTACATCGACTGAAAGGGAGACGGCTGCCAAGGGCCACATTGCTTGATTATGCAAGTATTGCCCGTCGGGTAGGGATGTTTGATTTTGCCTTACGCCTTTTGCACCCGGTTGTTCGTTCAGAGAAACCGATTCATCCAGAGCCCACGGCTTCGGAAGTCGCCATGTATGCGGCTGTACTTGTAAAAATCGGAGCTCGCGAAGAGGCATTGTCATTGCTCGCCGAACTGGATTCTGACGAAGCCCCGGAAGTTCTTCTTTTTCAAAGTAGCGCCTATATCGGTGAGTGGAAATATTCTCCCGCGTTGCCCTATCTTAGAAAGTATGTGAAACACCCAGCCATTACCGACTACCAGAAGAGAATCGGAGAAGTTAATCTTGCAGCCGCACTGATCGCCGTGGACCAGCTTGAAGAAGCCCAAAGTCTGCTTCAGCCGTTATTGGAGGTGACGAAGGCTCAAAACCAACTTCTTCTTCAAGGAAATACTCTGGAGCTTCTCACGCAAATTGCGGTTGTCCAAGGAAACTTCAGTAAGGCCGATAGTTACATTCAAAAATCTAACGAATTGATCGGGGAAACAGGAGATCAGAACTCGCTATTCGTAAAAAAATGGAAAGCCATCTCTACCTACCTTCAGGACCCCAAAAGATATGCTGGCGATTTAGTGAAGATTCGCCAAGAGGCCATCGAACAACGTTTCTGGGAGGTGGCCCGTGATTGCGATTTTCATCGGGCCATTGATCAAAATCACAAGGCATTTTTAACTTTCATCATTTTTGGAACTCCTTATAAATCATTTCGAAAACGAGTTTTAAAAAATACAACGGCTTTCCAACTACCAAAGGATTTTATTTGGCAACCGTCGATAACTCCTCCGCCAAATGCAGCGACACCTCTAAGATATTTTGATCTGATGGAGGCACGAGGCTCAGTGGATTCGTGCGAGCTAAAGTTTGGTCATATCCTTCATCGGGCCTTAAGTTCGTTGACGACTGACTTTTATGTACCAAGATCCTTAGGTGAAGTTTTTAATGATCTTTACCCAGGGGAAATTTTCAACCCTATTACTTCGTCTAAAAGAGTGTTTCGCGTTATTCAAAGACTGCGTAAGTGGATGAAAGACAATAACTTGCCTATTTCGATCGTAGCTGAAGATGGAAGCTATCGACTTCATGCGCGAGATGGCTTTGGGATCAAAGTTCCTTTGATCCGAACGCATTTTTCCCGTGACGATTATCAAATTGGCCGACTAAAGGCAAAATGGCCCTACCAAGTTTTTTCAGCTGAGCAGGCCGCCGCTGAGTTAGGACTATCTAGTCGACAGGTGCGGACATTGATTTCCACTCAGGAAGAAGAAGGCGATATTTTGCGAATTGGGGGCGGACGAAGTACTCGCTACCGATTCGCAGCATAAGTCAGTTCCCGTGAATTTGGCCCTTATTGACACGTCTTACATTTACTTCACCATCGACCACATCAAACAGAATGCGGTAACCGTCATTCAATCGCACTGAATGGGCCTTGTCTCCAAATTGAGGTAGTTTTTCAAAATGCCAACGGCCTGGGTTGTTAAACAACTCATTAAGTCCATTAGGAGTTGTCGCAATTGATATAAATTCATCAACTTTTTGCCTGAGGTTTTGGGGAAGTTGTTCAATCTCTTTTTCAGCCTTATGCTGAATTTTAAATGATTTAGAAGGGTTGAACTGAGCTGTGGCGGTGGGAGCCTCTGGAGCTGCAATTTTATACTTTTTAATCAAGCTGTCGACTTCATTTTCCGTAGTCAACTTGCTATTCGTGAGACGGGCATAATCATCCCAGAACTGGGGGTTGGTGGCCAAGCGGGGATCTTTTAGGGCCTCAGTTATGAGGCAGCCGCCAACCGCTGGGGTGCTGAAAGGAATTATTAGAATTAGAATTGGAAGAACAATTCTAGCGCACACAGGCCAGAACCTTTCGACTGCTTTCATTCAGATCTGGGATATTAAAGCCCCGCTTTTTAAGCTCAGCCAGTTTTGCGATCATGGCAGTTGAATTCTTCAGCTTTAATAAAATTTGAGGTAAAACTTGCGCCAGGTTTGTAGTACCAACGGCAGTCGCTGTCACGGCAACCAGCATGAGTTGTCCCGTTAAATTGCATCCTAATGTCAGACGTTGTTCAAGCGTTAGACCTTGAAGATCACCTATGATTTTTTCCAGTTCTGTGTGCAAATTGAAGACAAAGTTTTTCAGTTCCGAAAACGAGTCCCTCATTTCCTTCCAAACATGAAGAGGATTAAGCGCAAGAGTTTTGAAGAAATTCAAAGTGTTGGTTACATGGGCTTGGGCGCCCTGAATGGCATCAGCGCCGCATTTGCCAATTGTTTTCAGGAGCTCGTTATTCTGAATATGTTTGGCTGTCAGCTGAAAGGGCGTATGGGGGTCGGCTTTGCTACAGCCATTGGCAAAGGCTTGTTCTGCAAATAGAGTTAAGGGTAAAAACAAAGCGTGGTCTGGGGATTTGAAAATCGGCTTCAGAATCGTGCTTAATTCCCTAGCCGAAAGACCGCTTGCAAGAAGAACATAATGACCACCCTTGTATTCAAAATTGGCAACCTGCACGGATAGCTCTTTTGAGGTGATAACACGATGGCTTTCCTTCGCAGGTGCCTGAAGCCCTTCCTTTAGAAGGATCCACTTTTGCCAATCCGGTGACACAAAAACAAAATCAAAACTTCGGCCCGCTAAAACAAAGCTTTGATCTCGTGGCGATGAAAAACCGGCATTCTGAAATATTTTAGCCAAACTATTGTAGCGAAGCAGTGAGGGTTGAAGAAATTGACTATCGATAACCTTATAGCCTGAAGCCCAAGACAATAGACTGAAAAAATGAATCGCCAGAAAAATGTATCCGACCATTGAGAGTTAATCGGAACTCCCAGAGGGCTCCTTAAGAAAATATCATTAGGGGACTTCCGACTCAAGTCGTGGATGACTTTAGCTGTGGAGAAGAAATGAAACTTCACTGCCAGGTTTTTGGTCGAGTGCTAATTATCCAGTATTCAAATTAAATAAATTTTAATTCTATTCCAAAGCTCCTGCTTTATAAACTAGATCTTGGTGATGGGTCTAAAGCTTGACCATAAGTCAGTTTTTATTGATTAACATCAATTTGCGAAACGGACCGACCGAAAAGGTAGATAAGTGTAGGAGAACCCTATGAATTTACCTCTGACTTCGATCTGTATGGCCGCTTTGGCTTTTGTGCTTTCAGCCTGTGCGACAGGAAATATGAGAGTCACAAGCACGCCAGACAAAGCCGAAGTTTTTATGGCCTATGAGGGCGAGCAGCCCAACAAAATCGGGGAAACACCTTTGAGTGTCGACGCGGGCTTGATGGGAATTCAGAGAGGGCGCTTTTTTCAGCTGACGATCAAGAAGGATGGCTTTCAGCCCGAATCCATTTTAGTTCCGACGAGTACGATGCCGGCCTCTTTGGATGTGACCTCGAAATTAAGCGAAAGCAAGTTGCCCCAACAATGTATTGACCAAACAGCTTCGGTGGAAAAGATCGCACGAGGAATCGCCACTGTTCAGGCCCTTATGAATCGCAACTCCTATGATGAAGCTCGGGTCAAGTTAGTGACCTTGTTAAATGAGTATCCCAGTGTCAGCGTGCTTCATGATCTAATGGGAAACGTCAACTACGTTAGTCGAAACCTCGAAGCTGCATTGGCTTCTTATCAAAGGTCGTTGAGCATTGATCCAAGTAATCTGGATACACAAAGAATGGTGAACAAGATCAAATCTATTATCGGTATTCGAATGCCGACGAGCCAGGAAGGACCATAACAATGTTGTATCTTTTTGGTATTTTCATCGCGTTCGTAAGCTTAATGGCCTCAATCCTTCATCTGAATCAATCGGCCCTGTCCTACTTTGATTTTGTTGGCTTTGCGATGGTGATCGGCGGGACATCGGCAACAGCCGTGATCACTTTTCCTTGGGATATCCGAGGCGAAATATTTTTTCGAGTGAAAGAGCTTTTCACTCGTCCAATGCCTAAGAACAAAGAGTTGCTAGATGAGTGCATGCGAGTGAACCAAAGCGTAGCTAAAGGAAATTACGCTGTTCCGATACAGGGACGAGGTCTTCATAAGCAGATACTGCGAGACGGTCTTGAGTTAATACAGCTTGGCCTTGGAGTTGATAAGATCGAACTTATATTGAAAGAACGATTGTATCATGCTGTGGGAAGGTCAAAACAGGTGGGGAGTGCGATGCGTTCCCTAGCCAAATACCCGCCTGCGTTTGGACTGGCGGGGACTGTTCTGGGTCTTGTGCATTTAATGCGTGGAGTATCCGAGGGAATGGCACCCCAGGAAACAGGTATTCGAATGGCAATCGCGTTGATTGCCACCTTTTACGGCCTACTTGTGGCTAACTTAATTGTGAATCCGGCGGGAGAGGCCATTTCCCGCAACGCCCACGAAGAGGAAAAGCTAGGCGAAATTGCGTTGCAGTCCATCTTGTTAGCGGCCGAACGGGTGAACTTATTAGAGGCCCAAGAAATGCTAAATTCCTATGTTGAAGCGAAAGATAGAGTCGACATTGTGGAATTAGGGCTGAGTGGACTCGAAGATGCCGACAATATAGTCGAGGCGAGACCTCAGGAGGCCGCTTCGTGAAGAGCTTGAACAGAACGAAAATAAACGAAGAGCATATTGATTCAGAAGGTTCCTGGGCGATTTCTTATGGGGACATGATCACATTGCTTATGAGCTTTTTCGTTCTTTATTACACAGTTGATCACACTAAAATCAAAGCTGCTAATCTAGAAAAATCTTTGATTGTGCGGTTGCAGGAAGGTGGAGTTAAACCTGATCAGGACGCCTTGAAACAGCAATTGAATATAGGAACTAGCCAAGGCACGGGGGTGGACCCTCGAATCATGGAGGAGTTTGGTGCTGAAGTTTATAAAATCGGTCAGGAGTTGGTCATCGACTTTCAGAATGTTTCATTCTTCGACTTCGGACAGGTTGATATCAATCGTGACGGCGGAAAGGCTCTGGAAAAGTTTGCTCAGATCTATCAACCTTTTGCGGGTCAATATCAGCTTAGAATCCAAGCCTTCACAGACACTCGTAAGGTGCGATGGGACAACCCACGTTTTAAAGACAATCTTGAACTTTCAGCCTTGCGGTCCGTCTCTTCGATGAGAGCCCTTCAAAAGGCGGGCCTTCCCTTGAGTCGAATGAAAATCGCCGGATACGGTGAGCTTATGGCCACCCAAGAAAAACTTCAAAAACATAAGAATGAAAAAGATCCCCTGAAATATAACCGGAAAGTGGTTCTTGTTGTTGAACCCATATCGGAAAGGAACTAGTCATGCGAGTGTTATTGGTGACTATACTGCTATCATTGCTCCCCCTGTTTGCCGGGGCTCAAGGGGTGTTAGAGCGAGAGCATCCTCGCGTTTCCGAACTTCAGGACAAAATGACAGAATATGCCCGTAATTATCTTCAAACCCGATTACAGAACGTGCCTTTCATGGTCACGGTTAAAATTGATGCATTAAGGCGCAAGGTTGGGTCTAACTACCAGCCACAGAACGAAAAATTGCCCTATTATGATATTGCCGAAGAAGAAATTCGCGACGAGTGGGATGACCCATCGGCCTCTCTATATGTTTTGCAATCCCGAATTCAAAAAGCTACGGTACTTATCTCTTTGCCTAAGACTCTTAAAGATGAAGAAATTCAAGAGATACGAGATTCCTTAACCGTTTTGTTGCGTCTCATCCCAGGACGAGATGATATCCAAATTGAGCAGCGAAATTGGTCAATGGGTCACAACTTCTGGAACTACACTTTCGTGACTATCAGTGCATTAATTCTTCTGCTGGCGGGCTTGGGATTGATTTCCCGAACTTGGACACGTAAGTTGGCTTCCGCCATTCATGAAATCAAACCAAAAGAAAAAGTGGACACAGAAACCATTACAAATGCCCCTGTGAATTTGCCAACTACAAGCATGACAAATCAAAAAAACACATCAGGGGATCTAAAGTTTAGGGATCCCATCAAGACACGGGAATTTGTATCGGCACGAGTAGCTGAGTTGGGAAATAATCCCTGCTTTCCCAATCTCCAGGCCATGATTGAAATGGATAGATTAGCTGAGCAAGCACCGGGCGATTTAGGAGCATTATTGATGGAACTTCCTATTGCCAAACAAAAGGAAGTTTTTAGTTACAGTTACAGCCCGGCTTGGCTAAGCGCCTTTACCGAACCGGGGGAGCTGGGAAGTCAAAGCCTTATCCTTTTGGACCAGTTATGTCGAATCCAATATGATTCTAATACCCAAGAAAGTGAGCGATTGATTATGTTGGTCTGGCGCCACGAAATGGAAAGAGTGGCCTTTTTAAGAAATATTCCAAAAGAAGAAGCCTTTTGGATTCTGAAAGAGATGCCATCGTCGATTGCCGTTCCAACAGCTAGGTCGGCATTCCCTGGCGCATGGGCTGCGCTACTGGATCCGTCCTTTAAGCCCAATCCAATTCCCAAAAATCGTGTCAAAGAACTCACAGAGATTTTATTGAAATCCAAACCTCTCAATGATTTTTCCGCCCTTGAGGGTTACCGTCAAGAAAAGGATCTTCTGGATTACCTTCTTGTCGCTTCCCTGTCGGAAGAAAAAGATATTTATGGAGCCATTTCCCCTGACTCGTATTTGTGGCAGGTGCGTCCTCCATTCTACCAGGTTTTGGAGTCTTCCTTAGAGGAAATTAAGCAGATATTTGACCGTGTAACCTTAGATGAATGGGCTCTAGCCTTGTTCAATGTGTCTCGCGATCATAGGCGCCCTATTGAAAGTTTATTTAACTCGAAACAGAAATTTTTGTTTCTCAGCAAGATGCGAACAATAGATCAAGCCGGTTTTGATAAAAAGATCGGGGGCAAAATTCGCGAGAAAATCAGTCACCTGCATCAAGCGTTGAAGCGTGAAAATAATATGATTCCCGACAACAACGAAGACAGCCAGCAAAATGAAAGTGGGATGGACAATGAGGAATCTGCAGCCTAAACGCGCCTTTTTTATATTCGCGTTGCCATTTTTATTGTGGGGCTCGGTCGCGGGCGCGGCTAAGTTCGATTTTTACCTTGGGGGGTTTGACTTTACAGCTGAAACGAACGCCGATAAAGGTTCTGTCAATGGAGTTGGGGCCTACAAGCTGGGATACTATTTGCCGTTGTTTCACAACTTCGAAGCAGGTATTGGTTACAGTCTGATTATGTCAGATACCTTTTCTGGTGACGCGGCTTTTGGCTTTGATATCGAAGGAGCCTACTATCCTTTCACTTCTTCGGGTGCGATTGAAGTACGGACTGATCGGGTCTCTGCCATTTATAATCCTTTGTGGAAGCCCTTTGTCATGATTGGCTATCACGCACGGCAGTTTCAATCTGTATCGACCCAGTACAATGGCTTTGGCGTAGGAATAGGAACCGAGAGGGTTTTAACGGCTAGGTACAACTTAAAAGGCTTACTTCGCTATGCGACTCTTGCGGGCGCCAATGATGGGAAAGCAACAGAGACAGTGATTTTAATTGGATTAACCTTTAATTTATAAATGGGTTGAATTTGCAAACGATGAAGTTGATTTTGAAAATTACAAATTTCATCTTCCTGGCAACGGCGACGGTGCTGGTTTTAGCTTCTTGCTCTAAGTCCGGGGGCGACGCTTTTTCGTTTGTAGGAGAAAGTCCGGAAGACCCCAACGAGTCAGTGGGGGCCGTGCAGATCACCAGCGCCTTTCCGTCAACAGGAACAGTTGTTCAATGCGTCTCGCAACTGGCCAACCCACGCTGCGGCTCTGCTGGGAATTTATCATCTTCAAGCACTCAGGCCTATACGGTTTCTGTGAGTGGCGCAGCTCCAATCGAATACACATGGAAGCTAAATGGCACCGTCATATCCGGTGCGGACTCATCTATCTACAACCTGACAACTCATCCAACTGGCTTAAATGCAGGTCTCTACACCCTTGAAGTCACGGCCACAAATTCCTTTGGATCAAAAAGCCATTCGTTTAGCGTTAAGGTTAATGAACCACCGCGAATCTCGGCGACAACTCCAACTGATGCTTCTGCATTTGGACTTAATTACTCGAGTACAAAATCATTGATTGTAAACGCTGTTGATTCGAATGGAGATGCGATTTCCTATGCCTGGACATTGGACAGTGCCAGTGTCGCGCGATTAACAGGCTCAGATACAGGTGTGGGATCTCAAGGTGATTATTCTCCTGTTGTCGGGGATCTTGGCTCGCGTACCGTTAAAGTTGTATTGACAGATTCCCATGCAGGTGAGGTCGGGGCCGGCCGATATGTTCCTGAATCGGCTCAGTGGACCGTTCAGGTCAACTATTTCAGTGATGTTTGTAATACGCTTGTAGCAGGTTCGATCTGCACAGTGGTAGGAAGCCCTGGTCTTATGACTGATAATCTTCCTGCGGGCGCGCCTGATTTTCTTTATGATGCCCTCTTAGAGCCAATCAAAATACGACCTAACTATATTTTTAATGATGGAAGTGGAAATTTGTTTATCTCAGATTCAGCTAACCATGTGATTTGGTTTCACAACAGGTCAGCATCTACAGTCTCTCGATTAGGGCGGTCCGTTGAGCCTGGGAAAGTTCTTGCTCTGTTTGGTACTGGCTCTAGTGGTACTTCCCCGGATAGTGATAGTGCTTACACATACAATAAATATAAACTGAATGCGCCTCAAATGATGTACTACGATACCGCCAATGATGTTCTGTATGTAGCGGATCATCACAATCACCGAGTTGTTCGACTGACAAATGATGGGCGGGGCTTGACGATATTAGGTGGACCGTCCATTACTGCCCATAATACGACTACCAATGGAGCGAATGCGACGGAGATTCCGGCCACGGATGCGGTTTGCGTTCGACCTGTGGGGCTTGTGGTTAACGCAGCTAAGACCCGTATGTATGTGGCCTGTTCTGGCTCTCACCTTATTAAGTATATCAACATGACGGATCCTGATCCCACTCAGTGGACTTCATCTATAGCTGTTGGGCGTGTTTCGAGTGCAGGGGCTGTGACAAACGGAGAAGATGACAACGTCATCGCCGGCGGTGGTTGGAATAACACAACAGCCCGTATTCAATACCCATGGGCCTTAGCTTTAGATGCCAACGAAAACTTATATTTTACTTTGAATAACCAAGGCCGTCTGCAAGTGTTGCGGATAGCAGCCACACCAACCAGCTACTTTGCGGGACTCTTGTCAACTCCAACAGTCGGACGGATCTATACCGTGGTAGGTGACAATGGGGATAACAGTAATAGTGCCGTCAACGTCACCCGTGCCGGTTTCCGCTTGCGTGATACGCGAGGTATTGCGATCTTAGAACCGAGTGCTGGGAATATTACAGGATTCTTTCTGTCCAATGGTTTAAGGTCTTTGGTTTCCTTTGTAAACAACTCGAACAGTGATGTCACTTTTGGTGGGCGACTTATTGAAAGTGCATCTCCGGCTAGTAATCTATCAGCAGGACCCGTGTGGGGCGTGTACAGCGCTTTGGGCGGTGCCTATACAGGGGAAGGCGCCCCCGCAGCCCATTCAAATCGCCTTTCCAATCCTTCTGGCATCTTACTGGTCGGAAATGATCTTATTGTGGCGGATACCAATAATTTTCGAGTCCGTAAGTTAGATTTGTCGGTGGGAAATGGCAACACCAGCGTTGTGACGGGCGGTGTGCGTGCTAAGTCGGGATCTTCAGCCGATTCGGTGACACCTGCAATGCATTTTCAAGGCCTACTTTTGGAACAAATGATTTTTGATCCAGCCAAAAACAAACTTTACTTTGCTGATAATGGGACAGCTCCGACGGCCTGGAATACAAGCGAGACTCCGCGGACTTCCGATTTTGATAATCATCGCATTCGGCGGTTGGACCCTCTGACGGGAGCTGTTGATACGATGGTAGGTCGCGGTTGGGGAGATACCAGTCCCTTAAATGAACCCGCCAATACCGCCTTAATCCAAGGCGTGAAGGGAATGGCCTTACTGCCAGACGGAAACCTTCTTTTCGCAGATCGACATTTGTTTGGGGGTGGTGGAAACAGAAGCTGTATGGTCCGCGCTTACAATACTCTTACTACGGATAAGACATATTTTGGAGCCACAATTCTAGCTGGTAATGTCGGTACGGTTGCCGGCAATTATGCCAATGGTTGCAACAGCTTCACTGGAGATGGCGGCCCGGCCTTAAACGCTAGAATGTATTATCCTGAAGGGATTGCCACGGACAGCACAAACCTTTATATAGCGTCCTATCAACAGCATTGTATTTTAAAAGTCGACAGTGGCGGGACGATCAGCAGCTTTATTGGAAGTTGTGGAAGTCAGGGTGATGTAAATGGGGGCTTTGGAACTGCCAGATTAAGGTTCCCTACGCAATTAATGGCAGACCCTCGTCACCCAACTAACTTCTTTGTTGTGGACCAAACAGATCAGCCAGCCAGTTCGATTAAATACGTCAATTTATCAGGTGCCGATGTGGATGTTGTGGGTTCAACGGTTGCGCATCAACGCATTGAACCTCTAACAAGTCTTACTTCTGGCGGATACACGCAGGCAATGACAGCTTGGGTAGGCGCTACGGAAGCTGATGATTTGATCTGCTATACTAGCGGAGCCTTGGGAAATGGGGGATTGGGCTCTCACAACGTCATTTGTAGAAAGCGTATTACGGGTGACCTGTCTATTCGCATTGGACAAGCTGATGGAAGTCTGGTCAAAGGCGGTACGCAGCTTGATTCGGAAGAAGAGGGCGAAGTGTGGAATGCTGCCACAAAGGTTCTGGCCGTCAAACTCAATGGGCCCGCAGGTTTAGCTTTCGATTCAGAAGGCAATCTTTATATCACGGAGCGGGATTCCAGCGTGATTCGTAAAGTCAAACGTTGGTTCTAGCCAGTGACTTTAAGAAATTATCGCTACCAGCTTGCTAGTGGGGCTAATGAAGCTTCTTTAACTCTATCCGGGCTACATACCAAGAGCTTAAAGCAGCCGTGACGAGAATCGAAAAGACGACTAAAAGTGAAACCCAACTTGGGATCTTAAAGATTTCAATGATCAGCATTTTAGTTCCAATGAAAGCTAGGATGGCCGCGAGACCAGGTTTTAGGTAGCGTAACTTGGAAGTCCAGTCCGCCAAAACAAAATAAAGAGCACGAAGTCCCAGAATGGCCAAGATGTTGGATGCATAAGCGACAAAGGCATCCTGAGTGACGGCGAAAACAGCTGGGATTGAGTCAACAGCAAAAATAAGATCCGTCACTTCGATTACAATTAAAGCTAGAAAAAGTGGGGTGGCCTTGCGGACTCCATTTTCAACTGTAAAGAAATGATTTTTATCAAAGTTTTTAGTTGTAGGGATGAACTTTCTTAAAATTTTGATCGCTATGTTTTCATGGACATCGATTTTTTCGTCCGTTTCTCGAAGAAATTTAATGGCGGTAATAATCAAAATTGCGCCGAACACATAAAGAATCCATTCAAACATATGCAGGAGTTGAGCCCCTACTAGAATGAAAAACGCCCTCAAGACGATCGCGCCTAATACTCCATAGAAGAGAACGCGATGTTGATATTCATCTGGAATATGAAAAGAGCTAAATATTAAAAGGATCACAAATAAGTTGTCGACACTCAGACTTTTTTCCACCAAATATCCGGTTAGAAACTCCAGGCCTAGCTCGCTTCCATAGGTCCAAGCAAACCACCCATTGAAGATTAGCGCCACCGTGATCCAGATTCCGCTTTCCAAGAGCGCCTTACGGCGAGTGATCTTATGGGAGCCTCGACCAAACAGGCTCAGATCCACCACAAGAAGAATAATCACACCGAATGAAAATGCCACCCAAAGCCAGTCAGGGGCGATTGAAATATCTGAAATCAGTTTGCTCATTGTTAGCCTTCCAATGCCGTAAGATCCTAATATACCTTTGACTCATTCTTTTTAAAATACGATAAATAAATCGTAAAAGCTCGTTTTAAACGAACTATATCAACTGCTTACAGGAAAGATTGTGCAATGGAATGGCTTAACTACCATCATTTATTCTACTTTAGGGTTATTGCCATGGAAGGAAGTATTGCCAAGGCTGCTGAAAAACTGTTGGTGGGGCAGCCAACGCTTAGTGCCCAGTTAAGACAATTAGAAGCCGCCGTCGGTAGGTCCTTATTTGAAAGACGTAACCGTAGGCTAGTTTTGACAGAGGCGGGCAGAGCCGCTCTTGAATATGCCCATGAGATTTTTCAACTGGGGGATGAGATGCTTGAGGTCTTGCGAGATCGCACGCCCCAAAATCAGCCGCATCTTCAAATTGGAGCCCTTGACAGTGTGCCTAAAAGTGTCATCCTTCAGCTGGTCATGGAAGCCTATAAAATAGCTCCCTGTACTGTCTCGATTTTAGAAGGTAAGGGTGACGAATTGATCCGGGAACTCCAAACCCACAAGATCGATCTTCTTGTTTCAAATTACCCAGCTCCATCTTTAGAGAGTTCACAGCTTTACTCTCGGTCTGTGGCAAAGCTTTCAGTGGCGGTCTATGGATCTAAAAAATTCCAAGCCCTTAAGAAGGGATTCCCGCAGTCATTACGCGAGCAGGCGTTTGTATTTCCAACCTATCATAGTAAGCTTTGCCAGGATCTAATGCATTATTTCAAGTTGAACGGTATTAAAATTAATCCAGTGGCCGAGACTCAAGATACCAGTCTTCAAAAACTACTAGCGGAAAATGGGGTGGGCGTCGCCCCCATCTCAGAAGTACCTGGTCAAAAAGAGCAAGGCCTGATCCGTTTAGGTCGATTAAAAGGGGTCTACGAAGAGATTTGGCTCATGTCCGCTCAAAGAAGAATTGAAAACCCAGTGGCAGCCGCCTTAATAAAAGGTTTTAAGTTTTATTGAGGGGGAAGAGTGTTTTGGTCGATTTGTTGATGTAATTCAGAAATACGTTTTTGTTGAGCTTCTCGGTTTCTTTCATGTTGTTTAATTTGTGTGGACAATGATGATGATGTAATTCGGATGTTTCGCATTTCTCCGCGCAGGCGTGCCATTTCGATTTGAATTTGTTGAATTGCTACCTGAATTTGCTCGTTCTGCAAGGCTATCTCTGATGAATAAAGACGGCGTTGTTGCTGAATATGTTGAGTGCCGGCCAAAATTTGAGACGAAATGCCGGATTTTTGCTGGTTCAGGTCGGATAGCTGCTGCGAGAGGTTATCCAGTTGCACATAGAGGTTATCCAATTCAGCTTGCTCTTCAGGCGTGGAGGCGGGAAATGTTCTACGATAGACAATTGCCTCCCGCGTGCGATGAAGTTCTTGAACAAGATTACGAATCTCGAAGTTGAGTTGATCTCGGGTGGCTTGAGCGGCTTGGGCCTGAAGTCGCAGGGCCCGATCTGTTTCTTGCTCGAGATCCTGCTTTGCAAAACGATTTTCTTCTAACAGGACGCGAAGCCCCTCAATTTCCAAACTATAGTTGGAAATTTGCTGGGGATAGGAGTAACCTACCTGTTGCTGCCGCTGTTCCTGTTCTTGCTTGAGAGTCTCTAAGGTCTGTGTAATTTGTTCCAATTCGGCGGTCTCGTCAATTAGTTGGCTTTGCAGATTATCTGTCCGCGGAGACCCCATGGAAAAGGCCTGTATGAAACCTGTAATAAGAATGACGAAAAGCGACTCCATTTAAAGTTCACAATAATATATGTTTAGAAGATAAGGAATTAACCACTATGAATTTTGTGCTCACTCAAGATCAATCACGGCAGGCCGATTGGGGTGCCCAAATCCAAAAACTGAATTTTACTGAAAAAGTTAAGATTTCGGCTAAAAGATTTTCGTTTTTTCTGGGGCTCGCCTTTATTTCGATCTTTATTCCTGTTTTACACTTTGTTCTGGTGCCTGTGTTTTTACTGGTGGCGGTTTTGACCCTAATAAAAAGTTCTAGTTATAAAAGCCGCTTGATCTTTGACCAAAATCACTATTGCTTATCTTGTTCAAAACCAATCAAAACTACGAATGTTTTAAGGGGTGATGTGAGAATTCAATGTGAGCATTGTTTTTCCTGGCATTTGAATTTGTAATCTTAATTACAAAATTAGACTTTGAATTTGCTCCCCCTCTTGAAAATCAAAAACAGGTGTTACCGTGGAAGCGGCAGGTTTGGCTGAAGAAGCGAGCAATACTCTTATTGAGAGCGTTTACAGTTTGCTTCAGCCTCGGAACTAGAGTTTTGAGCTGGGTGGCTCACTTTTTTGCTCTTGCTGAGCGATTTCGTCTCCCAGTTCATCAAGAGAGTAAATCTTAAAGGCATAGCGAATAACGGGTTGGGCGACATAGCGAACAGGGACTCCGCCCAAAGTTTTACCTCTTTCTGTTCC
>CAZETK010000012.1:0-60666 GCA_964515195.1 uncultured Pseudobdellovibrionaceae bacterium | reverse complement strand
ATCTGAAGGTGACATTGATGTTTTTCAATGACCGCCCTGTAGCCGTGGATCTTCCCAAAACTGTGAACCTCAAAGTAACTCAGACGGATCCTGGTGTTAAAGGTGATCGGGTTACGGGTGGAACAAAACCTGCCACTATGGAAACTGGTCTTGTGGTCCAGGTTCCTCTGCATATTGGGGAAGGCGACACCCTTAAAGTGGATACAGAAACAGGCAGTTATAGTGAACGAGTCAACCTGAAATAACGCTGCACGTTAAGTCTCGGTCTTTTCTTATAAAAGTGGCAAAATATTCCTGATACTCAGGCGTGTTATTGGGCGGCCTTTTTGGGGCTTCCAAACAGTTTTGAAACCAGGAAGGTTTTGATCACATTATGAGCACTCAACTCACCGATGTTCAGTTGGAATTGGATTTAAAAAGAGTCTTAGAAGACCAACGGCCTTTAAGTGAGGTGGCGCCTCTTTTGATCAATGCCTTACGCTCAAAAGAGAAAGCAAAAAGACAAACGGTCATTCGCTTTCTACAGCTCCACCCGGAGTGGAATGTGTGGAAGGATGAATTTGAACCCTGGCTTAGGTCACAGTTCGAATGGCCCTGGGAGTTTTTGATTCCGTGGCTTTCCCATCAGCGACTGACTCTGTCCTTAGATGATCGCCAGAAGCTAAAGGAGATTTGGGTCGAACAAAATGTAACACACTTGTTGGCGAAGAATTCGGATTGGAGTGTGGTCTTTGAAGAGCACGCTGACTGGCGGTCGTCAGCTAGATTTGATCTTCAAAGGAGAATATTGCTAGTGCGAGATCTGCTATTTGAAGAACTGAATACTTGGAAGTCGCAGCGTATGCGGGAACAGGAAAAGCGTGCCCTGAGCAGGCTTCGCAAGAAGTTCCCCATGGATCACGATATTCAGAAGCAGTTTCGAAGCTTCCGTGAAGTGCAGGCCTTCGAGACTCTTCAAGAAAGAATCCGACAACGCCGCAACCAAGCGCCTCAATTAAAGTTTGAAGAAGATGTGACCGAGTTGCCAGACTTGTGGCGCCAAGAACTTCAAAAGAAGGGGGCCGAGTATCCAGAACTTTTTTATGACTTTGCTATTCATTGCTGCTTTTGTGAAGACTGGGCATGGGCCCTTCATTTGGCCAATCAAGCGGCGCCTTCACAAGCGCGGGATTGGCTTGAAGTAGAAATCCTGCTGAAGCTACGTCGTTATGTGGATGTACTCCAGGCTCTAACAGTCGTTGAAGCTCGTTGGGCTGAGGACAGTGAAACTTTCTTTGCGAGTGCTTACGTGCGCGCTCAAGCCTACTTTGGCTTGGGGCGAAAACAACAAGCCTTTGAAGTTCTAGAAAGCCTTCTAGCGTCCCGTCCTCTATACCGCCAGGGAGTTGAACTCTTAAATCTCTGGAGGAGTCCGGGTTGAAGCGAGTTCTGTGGATACTCATTACCCCAGCACTAGTTATCCTGATCTTGGGCATTGCTCTTGACCAACTGTTTGCGCCAAGGATTCTAAGCTTCGTTACCACGAAGCTTGAAAGTTACTCGAAAGGCCAAGGTCCCTTCGAAATTAAAATCGACAGCGCAAAGTTGCAGTATTTCCCCCCTGGGATCAGAGCTACATCTGTGAGGCTCACACCTAAAGAAACGTTTGCACGGATGATGTCTGACATTGAAATTCAAGAAATCAAAGCTGAGTTTGCATTCTTCTCGCTTATAACTGGAAAGCTTAAAATCGGATTGATTGAAATTGACTCGCCTGTCATGCAAATCAATGTTCCCATTAAGGGCGACTCTGGGAACCCTCAAAGCTTTAAAATTCCAGCCGACTGGAGTCCGATCTTTAAGGCTCTTCGCAATGTTCCAGTCGAGCAGCTTAGAGTCACCAATCTTAATTTAAAAATTCATGAACCCAAAAATCAATTCACCTTGCTTCTGTACCCTACTGAGTTTCAAGTTCTGTACCTTCCAGATTACCTGAAAGCGAAGCTTTCCGTTCCCGCGCTGATCGCCAGTTGGGATAAGAAAGAGCGCGTCAAAACAGAAATTCACGCCACTGCAGAGCTAACTCCGAATTCACTTGAGATTGAAAACCTGGATATTAAAAACTCCACCCTGAATTTCAGCCTCTCAGGCCAAGCCAGATCCCGCGCTAAAAAAGAGCTGGAAGCCAACTTCCACTGGGAAGGCCACCTTAATCTTGATGAGTTCCGCGACTCCCTTCATCAAATCTTACCTAAAAAAAAGCTGCCACATCTGACTGGTGAACTCAAAGCACGCGGCGCCTGGAATCCCAGAAAGAAAAGTTTGCTTCAAGCACAATTCGACCTCGAAACGAAACATGTCAACATCGGTAACTTTACTGTGGGCGATGCCTCTGTAAAGGGAACCCTGGACGAAGCTGATATCCATCTTGAAAAAATTAAGATTGAACATCCGGCTGGTAACTTGGAGTTGAATAATACAAAGCTGGGTTTAGGCCCGAACCTTCCGGTTTCCGCCAAATTAAATATTGCCACGCTGGATTTGCAGAAGCTATTTCAAGCCCTTAATCTT
The DNA here is from genome assembly GCA_964515195.1 of uncultured Pseudobdellovibrionaceae bacterium. GTDB lineage: Bacteria > Bdellovibrionota > Bdellovibrionia > Bdellovibrionales > Bdellovibrionaceae. The sequence goes on along the minus strand of CAZETK010000012.1, from coordinate 58,116 downwards.
AAAAAAATTCCTGTGGAAGCCAAAATCACCGGCAAGGCCCCATGCGAAGGGCAAATTCTCCCATTGCAATTCAGCTGTCAGTTTGACGCCAAGTTGAATGACCTTCAAGTGCGCGCTGGATATCCCAGGTCTTCCTTCGAAATTGTGGCTTTAGAAAAGGCTGATGCCAAAGGTGTCGTTAATATTGATTTGAATGAAGTAAATTTCAAAAGTGATTTGAGTCTAGGATCCTCTAAAGGCGCCACCCAGGGCAAAGTTGAATACAAAAAAGGATTTGATATTCATTTTCAAGCTTCGGAACTCCACTGGGATGAAGTCAAAAATCTATCCAACCTTAATCTGGAAGGTATGAGCGAACTTACCGGACACACAAAAGGGAATAGCAATACCGCAAACTTGAAACTTCAGGCGAAAACAAAAAATCACTCTTTGGATAAATTCTTTTTGGGTGATACAGATCTTAATTTAGCCTATGAAAATGGAAATATTATTATTAACAATATCGAGGGCCGGGTTGATAAAACCCGTTATGCGGGCGAAGTCAGCATTGACTTAAAAGAAGACCAAATCAAAGGTGAGCTGAAGTCCTCTCAAGCGCACCTGCAGGATATTCGGAATATTTTGATAAAGCGAATTCCAATCCCAGTAACTTTAGAAGGAAACGGTCCCGTACAAGTGAAGGTAGCTGGTCCATTAGACTTCTGGGGTCTTACTACGGTGGTGAAAGGCCAGTTTCAACAACCACAAATCGCATCAGAAATCTTTAATCACCTGACCATTGATATTTCCAGTCAGGATGGACTTTACTCCTTGAATAAAGTCCAAGCTGTGCGTGGGGCAACGAAACTTTACATAGGGGGGACTCTTTCACCTCAGCAGGAACTGCAACTATCTGGAGCGCTTCAGAATGCTCTTCTAGAAGAAAGTGATATTATATCTAAAATTGGCTGGCCCTTGTCAGGCAAACTCAATGCCGAAATCAAACTTGAGGGCACGGTTAATAATCCGCAGCTTAATATGAGTGGCCAATTTTCAGAAATGATTCTGGATGAAAATGAAGTTTCCAATTCTAGTTTCAAGTTTCAAATTCAAGATCACTATGCAACTGGTGAGGGAGCCTTTTTCGGGCATAAAATACAATCCCGCATCGGTTGGCCCCTGAAGGCCAAGGCTCAAGGAGCGACTTCTATTCGAATCAAAACTCAAGATTGGGATTACTCGCCTTGGCTTTCCCTTTTTAATGCCGGCGCAATCAATCAGGAAACCCGTGGCAACCTTACCTGTGATGTAGATCTTAGCTCGGCTTCTGGCCACTGGGACCAGTTTTCTGGCCGAATCACGATTCAAAATTTTATGATTACCCGACATGATTTGATTTTGGAAAATCCCAATCCCATTTCCATAACCGCTCAGAATGGTCACTATAATATTCAAAACTTTCTTCTAAAGGGAGAAGAAAAAGAACGGGTCGAGATCATGGGTCATAATGTGCATCCCACGGCCCTGAATCTTGAGATCAATGCAAGTTCGGATCTGAAATTAGCGCAAATATTTGTTCCTGTTTTTGAGGAAATCAGCGGCCCGATCACTTTCAACTCGACAATCCGCGGCCCGTGGAATCGCCCAGAGCTTGTGGGTCAAATGAGTATCAACAATGGATATTTTCGACTTAAGGGATTCCCACATGCTTTCGAGAAAATGAGGCTTGCGGCGACTTTCTCTCAGAATCGAATTTTATTTAACAGCATTCAAGGACAATTGGGTGGAGGAACCCTTAAGGGTGAAGGGAGTCTTCAAATTCAAGGACCTGAGGACGTGCCCATCATGATTCGTCTCAGGGCTCAGGACATTTCTTTGAATGTTCCTAACCAGGTTAAAACCAAAGGCGATGCAGACCTGACCTTTTCAGGAAAATGGTTTCCATACTTATTGAGCGGAACCTATCGAATTAACAGCACCGTTGTGGAAATGGGCTTTGGCGGAACAAATCTGGCCCAGCAAATGCGCAAGAATTACTATTTACCTCAGAGCCTTAAAGAGAAGATTATTTCACCAGTCGAGTTGGATTTACAGTTACAGTTTGATAGGCCACTTCAAATCAAGAATAATCTTTTGGAGGCCCAAGCGACTGGCCAACTGGCTGTTAAAGGAAATCCCGAACAGCCTGTCCTTGTCGGAGAGTTAAAATCTTTAAAGGGAAGCCGCCTCTTCTTTAAAGATAAGCCGTTTGAAATACAATCCGCCACTATTCAGTTCCAAAATCCGACAGAAATTAATCCGGATCTTTTTATCAATGCCCAAACCCGCGTGGATGAATATGACATCAACCTCCTTGTGCAGGGTGAAGCCAAAGATCCCACAATTCGACTTTCGAGCACCCCGCCTTTGTCCGAAAATGATATCACGTCACTCCTCGCATTAGGTGTTACCTCAAGTAAACTTGAAACAGTTCAATCGAAGGAACAACAGGCACAGACTGCCAACGAGGTTTTTGCAGCTGCCTTTCAAAGTACAGGCCTGACCAAAAAGGTGCAATCCGCAACTGGCTTCAATGTGCAGCTGTCCAACACGTTTGACACAACCCGAAACATCAGCGTTCCAAAGTTCACTGTCAGTCGTAAGCTCAATAAAAACACTAGTGCCTCAGTAGCATTTCCTGTGACTGGTGACCAAAAAACGCCGGAAGGCCGAATTCAATACAACTTCAATGAAAATATTTCGATCAATGGCTCCTACGAGACCAAAAAATTTGACACGTCGACCACTAATATCGAAGTCAGGGAGACCCCCAGTATATTAGGAATCGACCTAGAGTTCAAAAGGGAGTTCCGATGATACGGAAGACCCTTTTGATTCTTTGCCTGCTACCATCGTTACTGCTGGCAAAATGGAAAATCGATATGTCTCAAGTACCTGTCGAAATTCAAGAGGCCATTCGTGTCGGCTTAGGCAATATTAACCTAGACAATCTCACCATGACGGAAGTGGATGATCTTATAAAGCTTATCCACCTTAACGCCCAGTTTGATCCGGTCAAAGCCGTACAAACGGACTCTCACACATTACAGATTCAACTGACTCGTCGCTCTCGCATCTACAACGTTAGTTTTGAAGGGGTTAAGGAGATGAGTCTCAGTGAGATTCGACGCATTATCACGGTTCAAGAAGGTGATGTCTTCGATCCGCAGTTATTGGTCAACCAGGCCCAATCCCTTCAAGACTCCTATCGAAGCCTTGGCTATATCTATGCAGAGGTAGATGTGGAGTTTCCGGAATTCAAACCCGGCTTGATCGATCTTAAAATTAAGATACGCCTGGGGAATGCGACCCGCATTCACAGTATTGACATTCAAGCCGCCAACACCTCGCTTAAAACAGGTCTTAAAAATAAACTCAGTGGGTATATTGGCGATGTCTTGAAAGATGATTCGATTCGAGAAATCAATGATGAAATTGAAAAAGTTCTTAAAAAGAACAATGCCTTCGAAGCTGCCGTCCAAGGGCCTGAAATTCTTTTAAGTCAGGACCAGACGCAGGCGTATCTGAAGTATGCAATTCAAAATGATGATAATTTCGTTTTCGACATCGAGGGATCCACTCAAATATCATCCTTAAGCCTTGAAGAGACCCTCGAACTGGAATCTATTCCTCTCGCCAATACGAATCTCGTACCAGAGCTTATAAATCGTCTTCGAAATTTCTATTTACGGAAGGGATACGCACGGGTTGAGGTCAGTGCGGACGCGGCTCGCCTAACTGCCCAGAAAAAGACAAAGGTGACCTTTAAAGTGAAAGAGGGCCCGGTCGTGCGGATCGAAAAGATTCAATTTCAGGGGCGCATATCTCGCTCGGCTGATTACTACACCCGATTATTCAATCGAAATGCTTCTGAAATGCTGAATCGTCGCCTTTACCTTAAAGATGACATGGATGAGGCCCTAGAGAACCTTAAGAAAGCGCTTCAGAACCAGGGTTACCTGTTGGCTGAAATCAGTTCGAGTCGAGCTATTTACAACAGTGCCCGAGACCGTGTCAGCATCACGATCAACCTTGATGAGGGCCAATTGACCCGCATTCAAAAGGTTATCTTCGAAAACGCTAAGGCCTTCCCGATAGAAACCCTTTATGATGTCGTTGATCTTAATGTCGGCGAGCCCCTGCGCTTGCGCAAGATTGAAGAATCAGTCCGGAAGTTGAAAGATCTCTACAAGAGTTCTGGCTATTTGGAAATTATGGTTCTCAATGAACGCCAGGATCTTGTTCAGTACAATGCCGACAATACACAGGCCACTTTGGTTTATCGGCTGTTTGAAGGGCCTCAAGTGCGGGCGATTTCGATCGTCATTGAGGGATTACGCAAGACAAAAGAATTCGTCGTTCGCAATGAACTGGACTTCAAAGAGGGGGATCTCCTGACGCCTTACAAGCTGGAAGAATCCGTGTCCCGTTTACAAAGGACAGGCCACTTTACGAGCGTGGATATTCGCACCTTGGAAGATAAAACAGAAGTGGCAGATCGAACTGTCTTGATCCGCGTGACCGAAAACGAACCAGGGCTTTTTCAAATGGGAGTGGGCTTCACGAACGAACGTGACTTCACCGTGCGTGGCTATCTAGGCGTCGCCTATCGGAATATTTATGGTACGGGCCGAGGTCTTTCTTTTCGTGTGGATGGAAATTATAATGTGACGGATTTTGAATATTTGGAGAATCGCTTCACTGTGGGCTACCTGGAGCCATTCTTATTTGATACCCGCTATAAGGGCCGCGTGAATCTAACCCGTTCAAATTTTATCACTGACTACGTCCGTCGACGGGCAACTTTGACATTACAACAAACATGGTCGATTGAAAAAGATTTCACCTCTCATATTACAGGCATCTGGGAAGTTTATTCTCGCGCGAGTTCAGATGACTTTAATATTCGTGGCCCTAGGGACCTGGAAACAATCGAGATCGCTGCCACCGGCCTGACTTTCGACCTTGATTATCGTGACAACCTGGTTCGCCCCCGTACAGGGCATCAATCGCGGTTTAATTTTGAATACGGAGCCCCTTGGTTAGGAAGTACCAAAACAATTGAGTACCTCCGTTCGGCTGCATCTTTTACTTATTATCGAAGCTTTTACCGCAATCGTCTGACATGGGCGAATAGTGTACGGTACGGATATTTGCAAAATATCAGCTCTCGAGAAGATGGCGCCGTTCCATTTGACAAAAAAGGATTCTATCTGGGCGGCCCTTCGACAATTCGCGGCTTTGATCCTACGACAGAGTCATTTCCCACTTCCGAACTTCTGCAGAGTGTGAATGATAAAATGACACGCCAAACACGTATGTATCTTCTGCGGTCTACATTCAGTTACCCCTTGGTCAGCATCGTTGATGGCACGATTTTTTATGATGGCGGCCAGGTCGATGTGGACGGATATAAAAAAGTCGGAAACCCCAAAATTGACAGGGGTTTTGGCTATCGGCATGCCGCCGGTGTCGGAATCTTAGTGAACACTCCGGTAGGTCCGCTGAATTTAGAAATGGGTTGGAAATTAGATGCTCAACCTGGCGAGGAGCCTGCGGTTTTCCATCTCTCTTTCGGCTCTTTTTGATTTCAGCATAGCACTGAGCGACATGGCCCCACTCCCCCTTGAACCATTTGTCTTTCCTATTCATCTAAGTTAGTTTTCGAAGACCGAGTCATCAGCTCACATCTGCACTCTTCACCCTTCGCCGATTTGGAGGATTTGAATGCGACTACACAATGTTCGCGTATACCCATCAAAAGAAAAGCTTGAAAGACATGATCAATTAGCCTGGAAAATGGCTGAAGTGGCAACCGATACAACCAAAATTTCTGATGACGTCGTCGATATGGTTATCAATCGCATCATCGACAACGCCTCTGTGGCCATTGCGGCCGCTAATCGTCGACCTGTTGCCAACGCCCGTTCGATGGCCATTTCACACCCTCGCACTGGTGGCGCCACAGTGTTCGGTATGCCGAACGACCAGACTTTTTCGGCGGAGTGGGCGGCATGGGCCAATGGAACAGCAGTTCGCGAATTGGACTATCACGATACATTCTTAGCTGCCGACTACTCTCACCCCGGCGACAACATTCCGCCGATTTTGGCAGTGGCCCAGCAAAAGGGTAAAAACGGCCAGGACCTTCTGCGCGGAGTCGTAGTGGGCTACGAGCTTCATGTCGACTTGGTAAAGGCGATTTGCCTGCATAAACATAAAAAGGATCACATTGCCCACTTAGCACCAGCATCCGCAGCGGGAATCGGCACACTTTTGGGCTTAAGCACCGAAGCGGTCTATCAGGCGATTCAGCAAGCTGTACATGTTTCTTTTACGACTCGACAATCTCGTAAAGGTGAAATTTCATCTTGGAAAGCCTATGCCCCAGCTCATGCCGGCAAATTAGCCATCGAAGCTGTTGATCGCTGTATGCGTGGCGAAGGGGCTCCGTCTCCTATCTACGAGGGTGAAGACTCTGTTATTGCCTATATGCTGGATGGAAAGGATGGGAAGTATCAAGTTCCTCTTCCGGAAAAAGGAGAAGAGAAACGAGCCATTCTTGAAACCTATACAAAAGAACATTCCGCTGAATATCAATCCCAAGCATTGATCGATTTGGCCTTCCGTATGGGCAAAAAGATTACCAACTGGGACGATGTAAAGGAAATCGTCATTCACACATCTCACCACACACACTACGTAATTGGAACCGGTGCCGGTGACCCTCAAAAAATGGATCCCCAAGCTTCTCGCGAAACTCTGGATCATTCCATTATGTACATTTTTGCAGTGGCCTTGCAGGATGGCGAATGGCATCACGTCCGCTCGTACGAGCCCTCACGCGCCCAACGCGCGGACACAGTTCGTCTTTGGCATAAGATCCGCACTTTGGAAGACCCCAAGTGGACCGAAATGTATCATGACCAGGATCCAAACAAAAAACGTTTCTGTGGCCGAGTTGAAATCACGTTCAACAATGGTGAAAAACTGGTGGATGAGTTGGGCGTGGCCAATGCCCACCCCGCTGGCGCAAAGCCCTTTAAGCGTCCTGACTATATCCGAAAGTTTGATACCCTTGTGGAAGGTCTTATCACAAAGGACGAGCGTGATCGTTTTATTACTCTTGTCCAGGACTTGCCGGCACTTACGGCTGCACAATTAAAAGCCTTGAATGTACAAATTCCTCTGGACAAGCTTATCAACAACAAGCGCGATGAACGGGGAATTTTTTAATGCTGTTTAATGAAGCAAACCCCTTTGATAAGAGAAAACGGTTTAGGGAAATGCTAAAATCGGGAAAGCTTTTACGCTTCCCAGGGGCTTTCTCTCCGCTAGTGGCCATGCAAGTAGAGAAGATGGGCTTTGAAGGCGTCTATATTTCAGGCTCTGTCCTTTCCAATGACCTGGGTTATCCTGACATCGGCTTCACCACGCTCACTGAAGTCGGTCAAAGAGGCCGACAGATTGCGCGAGTGACAAAGCTTCCCACCATTATTGACGCCGACACGGGTTTTGGTGTGGCGATGAACGCCGCCCGCACCATTCAAGAGTTTTTGGAATTGGGCTTAGCGGGATGCCACCTCGAGGATCAAATAAATCCTAAACGCTGCGGCCATTTGGATGGGAAGAGCCTTGTACCGGCTTCTGAAATGATTCAGAAGATCAAAGCCGCTGATCAAGCTCGCAAAATGGATTCTAACTTTGTGATTATTGCCAGAACGGATGCCCGTGCGACAGAAGGTCTTGATAAAGCCATAGATCGTGCGAAGGCTTATATTGATGCTGGAGCCGATGTGATTTTTACCGAAGCTTTAGCGGATGAAAAAGAGTTTGAAACTTTTCGAAAAGCTGTCAGCACCCCCCTACTAGCTAATATGACAGAATTTGGAAAATCGAAGTTGCTGACGGTGGATCAACTTTCGAACTTGGGTTACAATATTGTAATTTATCCGGTTACTACCTTGCGCTTAGCGATGAAGGCTTCTGAAAATGGCCTGAATGCAATTTTGAAGACAGGCTCTCAGGAAGCTGTTGTACCTCAGATGCAAACCCGTCAAGAGCTTTACGAATTGACTGAGTACGAACGTTACAATGATTTTGACCAAAGTGTTTTTACATTTAAGTTGAAATAAAACATGACCATGTAGATGGTATTTCTAAATAAGGGAGATTTCATGAGCCAAGACTACGTTAACCCCGACTACGTGCCAGAACCAGACAAGGTGAATACTAAAAAGGGTCTTGAAGGAGCCGTCATTGATACCTCGGCAGTCTCTAAAGTAAATCCTGATACGAATTCTTTGATTTATCGTGGGTACGCCGTTCAGGACCTTGCGGAGCATTGCAAGTTTGAGGAAGTGGCCTACTTGATGTACAAAGGTGAACTTCCCAATAAATCTCAACTTGCCGAATTTGAAGCGCTGGAACGCTCTTATCGTGACATTTCTAAGGACAACTTAGGAGTGATAAAGGCCTTACCTAAGAACTGTCATCCCATGGATTCTATTCGCACAGGTGTTAGCTTTTTAGGTTGCGAAGACGAACGCGTTTGGGATGATTCTCCTGAAACCAATTTCGACAAGGCCGCCCGTTTGCTGGCCAAAATTCCCACCATGGTAGCCGCCGACTATCGATTCAAAAAGGGAATGGATTTTATCGCCCCCCGCCAAGACTTATCCCTGGCGGAAAACTTTTTCCATATGTGTTTTGGAAAAGTCCCGGATGCCGCTATTGTTAAAGCCTTTGATGTCAGCTTGATTCTTTACGCCGAACACAGCTTTAACGCCTCTACCTTTACAGCGCGGGTTGTGACTAGCACTCAAAGCGATATTTACTCTGCCACGACAGCTGGTATTGGGGCCCTGAAGGGACCACTTCACGGCGGGGCCAATGAGATGGTGATGCACATGATGCTTGAAATCGCTGATCCCACCAAAGCTGAGAAATGGATGTTGGAGGCCTTGGCTCAGAAGCGTAAAGTGATGGGATTTGGTCATCGTGTTTATAAGAAGGGAGATTCGCGTGTTCCCACAATGAAAAAGTACGCTCAGAAGATGGCGGACATCACTAATAATCAAAAATGGATGCAGATGTATGAAACGCTTGAGCGCGTTATGCTTGAAAAGAAAAAGATTTACCCCAATCTGGATTTCCCCGCCGGCCCCGCTTATTACATGATGGGGTTTGAAATTGATTTCTTCACTCCTATATTTGTAATGGCGCGCACAACAGGTTGGAGTGCTCACATTATGGAACAAGCTGCGAATAACCGGATTATCCGTCCTTTGAGTGAATACGTGGGTGCGGAGCAGCGAGCCGTAAAGCCCCTTAGTGAGCGGGGATAATCGCATATGAAGTGGTTGCTACCTCTGCTGGCTGCTTTTGTATTGTCATGTCAATCTTCTAAGAATGGGTCCCAGAATCCCTATGAGTCCGCCACTCCCCGCAAACAGCGGGAAGTGATTGGTTTAATACCTAGGGGCCTAGATCTGGCAACGGCGCCAGAAAAAATTGTCTTTGGGTGCTGTGGAGATCAAAATCAACCGCAGCCGATTTGGACTGCCAATTACAATGAAAAACCTGATCTTTTAATTACAATGGGTGACAATATTATAGCAGATTCCTCGGACCGCCGTCCTATCCTTGATCAGTACAAGAAGCTTGTCCAAAACGAAGCCTATAAAAAAGCACGTGAAAGTATACCGTTCATGGCCACTTGGGATGACTTGGACTACGGACAAAACCAAGGCGGCGCTTCCAACCCAGACAAAGAGGAAGCTCGAAAAGCATTCTGGTTTCAATATCCCTACGTAAAAGACTCGACACTGTTGGATCAATCCGGAATTTTTCATTCGAAAATTTTGGGCGGAATCCGAGTCGGCCGAGGACGCCGCGCCCGCACCACTCCAAGCGTTCATGTTATCATGCTGGACACCCGTTGGAACCGCACCGCACCTGACGCTACCAATGCCACGCTTCTAGGAAGCGAGCAATGGGCTTGGCTTGAGGATCAACTGGATGAAAAAGCCAATTTTAAAATCCTAGTCAGTTCAATTCCCGTTCTCACAGAAAACGCACAAGAGGATAGTTGGTTTCAAATTCCTTCAGAGCGAAACAGGCTTTTAAATTTGATTAAACGAAAAAAGCCTAAGAATTTACTTTTGCTCAGTGGAGATCGCCGAACAGGATCAATTTCGAAACTAGAACTTGAAAAATTTGGAACCCTTTATGAGATAACCGCCGGTTCTTATAATCTTCCAGTCACAGTGAAGGAAGGCCAACAGCTTTTTCCCAGCGATTCTTATCCGAATGAAAATTATGGTGTCATCGCTCTGGATCTGCCGCGCGGCAAAGTCACCGTATCTTTAAAGGATCTAAAGGGCCAAACGATTCAAAACTTAGAAATCAAGCTATCAAAATAGTTTACACTAATCCTGTATCCTTCGTACTAGCGCCCTTCAAGATTTGAAAAAAGCCTTTAAGGGGCGCAATTAGTATAATTTTTTATTCGCAACTCAGTATAGACTTCTGAAAGTCAGCAGCTTGGACAATTTCAGCAGCTCCCAAGTGCTTTTCCACGTATTGAAGGGCAGACCGTTCAATTTTTTCACTGTATGGATACATGACCTTATCGATCCGACTGATAGGTAAGGCCTTTACCTTATGAATCTTCAAACGTTGATCTTGTGGCCCTCGCAAATCTAAATACAAAATGGCAGACGTTTTTCTCTCGATTCCTTTTTGCCAAGCACTGAAGTTCCCTAAAGAGTAGGCCACTAAAGTGTTCGAGATCCATGTGAGTGGTTGCAACACATGGGGATGACTTCCAATTATTGCGGTCACGTTCAATGAAGCCATTCGCAGAGCCCATTTTTTTTGTCTGTGATTAGGACTTTGTATGTACTCATCACCCCAGTGCGGCAGCAAGATAACAGCTTCATATCGGTAAACGGCATCCTGCACGATTTTTTCGATTTCATTTTGATCCTTATAACAGTTCAAGACCTGATGATGAGGATCTTGATTACCATTAAGATGTTCCGTACAGGCCAACCAAAATATCTTCTTATTTTTGACTTCGGTCACCGTTCCCCATTCTCCGCGCCCGTCGGAAAAGCGTGTTCCGGTAAAGTGCCACTTTTCCCTAACTAGTTCGTCCAGCGTACGATCTACTCCCAGGCTACGTCGATCCATAGAGTGGTTATTAGCCGTCGATAAAATATTGAAGCCCACTTTACGCAAATCCTTTAAAACCTGAGGGTGGTAGTTAAAGACCATATTGGTGCCGGAATAGACCTTTAAATCATAGATAAAACCAATATCCCCCTGATCCCTCCCTTGAGAATCAATTCCCAGGGCAATAGGGGCCTCCAGATTTCCATAAGTCAAATCGGCAGCCTGAAGAAAGCTACTCAGCGGTTTCCATAGAAAATAGAATTTTTCGGGATGACGATGGGCTGCCTTCTGGGGTTCATTATGAACCATTATATCACCCGTAGCGGCCAATAGAACTCTATCATCGCAACTTCGCGAATGGCCCGTCAAGGGCGCTATAACAGCCACCAATAAGCTTAAAAATAACATTTTAAATGATCCATTCTTCCTCTTCGTTACATTTTAGACGCATCCCGTATTATTCTCTAAGGTCACCCTTGGGACCTAGCAAAGGGCTTTCCGTATCTGATAAACCTTCAAATCTTACTTAACACTGCATTAGGGCGATTTGAGAGCCTTTATTTCTTTCTGAATCCGTCACACCGGAGCACTTATGTCGATTATTCTCGCCCTCTATGCCAATTTGCGGCACTCTTGTTATGAGTCTTGCCTGACAGACTCCGTTGCGAGACGCTCTGACTCAATACGAATCTGGTTCGGGTCTTGACATATTCTAACTTTAGAACTATTCTAACCTTAGAACTGGGGTGGGTATTATGGAACGGAAACATCAACAAAAAAAGTCCCTTACGGTTGAAGAAATTGAGCAAAAGCTTGTGGCTCATAAGGTGCAACCTACCCTGCAAAGGATTGCTATCTGCCGCTATGTACTTTGCGAGGCCAACCATCCAACCGCTGAAGAGGTCTTTGAGTGGTCGCAAAAGAATTTGGATAAAATTTCTCAAGCCACTGTATATAACACCTTAGGAGCTTTAGCAGAGGCGGGATTACTTCGAACTTTTAAGTTTCCCCATTCGGAAAAACTGATTTATGACTGCAATACCGAAGATCACTACCACTTCTTTGACGAAAAATCCCAGCGGATTATGGACATTGAAGCAAAATCCATCCATGTGAATGTGAATTTGCCTAAAAAGTACAAAGTCAACGGAATGGAGTTGCTCTTGAAAGGTGAAATTAAAAACTAAACAGTAACAACTCAAAAAGGAGAAAAAAATGTTAGGAATTGGACAAAAATTTCCTGAATTCAAACTCGACGCCTGCGTATCCCGAGAAAAGGGAAAGGAGTTTGCCGAGTTCACAAACAATGATATCAAAAATTCGTGGTCTGTATTTTTCTTCTGGCCACTGGATTTTACTTTCGTGTGTCCCACCGAGATCGCCGCGTTCAATAAAGAGCTTAAAAACTTCCAGGCTCGTGAAACTAAGTTATTTGGCGCCTCAACCGACTCTAAATTCGTTCATTTAGCTTGGAGGAACGACCACGAAGACCTTCGGGACCTGGGCTATCCCATGCTGGCTGACAACAAAAAAGAACTTAGCTCCGCCTTAGGTATTTTACATCCTCAAGATCTTGTTCCTCTTCGCGCCACTTACATTGTTGATCCTCAAGGCATCATCCGATGGGTTTCTGTCAATGACTTGAGTGTCGGCCGCAACGTTAAAGAGGTCGTCCGAACTCTTGACGCTCTACAAACAGACGAGCTTTGCCCTTGTAACTGGGAAAAGGGTCAAGCAACACTATAAGCTACTTACCATTTATGTTCTTTCAGAGTCGGTTTTGACTCTGAAAGACACTTCTCTGGTCATGAGCCGGACCCATGTTGAGTTAGCTTCAGGGGCCGCAAGCGCCACACAAAACTCTATAAATTAAACAAAAATTATATTAGACGACAGGAGGCCCTATGGAACTAAATATTGGAATCCCGAAAGCAGACCGAAAAGTGATCACAGATCATCTTTCTAAACTACTTGCCGATAGCTACATTCTTTATCTTAAAACGCATAATTTCCACTGGAACGTTGAGGGTCCGATGTTCAATACCCTTCATGCGATGTTTATGGAGCAGTACACGGAGCTATGGAACGCCCTTGATGAAATCGCAGAACGAATTCGCGCCCTTGGTCACTATGCACCTGGATCCTACAAACAATTTGTCAAAGTCACCACCATCGAAGAATCTGAAGACGTACCAAAAGCTGAAGATATGGTGAGACAACTTCTTCAAGGTCACGAGACCATTGCACGCACAGCCCGTGAAGGCTTTCACGCTGCCGAGAAAGGCAATGATGAAGCCACTATGGATTTATTGACTCAAAGAATTCAAATTCATGAAAAAACCGCCTGGATGTTGAGATCTTTACTCGCTCAAGGAGAATAACATGGATATCTCTGAAAAAGTGGATACATTTTTAGAACAAAGCTACCCCGGACTAACGTCTCCTATCTATCGGGACCTTTCCCTGAACTTTAAAAAACTAATGGAAGAAGGTCCCTGGGAGCCTGTCGAACGCTTACAAAATCTTTTAGCCGCCGCTGTCGCTTTGGACAATTCTGATCTCATGAAATTTTCAGCAGGGCTTTTAAAAGAACTAGGTCTTTCGGAAGAATCTTTGCGAGAGACCGCAGAGTCCGCCGGTATTATGGGCATGAACAACACTTACTATAAATTTCGTTCATATTTGCCCGCTGATGTGAAGGACAACTACCAAAGAGCAGGCCTAAGAATGCAATCTCTTGGAAAGCCGACCATCGGTAAAAAACTATTTGAATCACTGGCAATGACAGTCTCTATCGTAAATGGATGTCCGATGTGTATTGCCTCGCACGAAAAAGCTTTAGTGGATCAAGGAGTTTCTGCGGATCAAGTTCATGAATTGGCCCGTATTGCATCTGTTGCCAAAGGCCTCACATCTCTTAAAATAGCACAGTCCATTCTCTAGTTGAATCCAGGCAATTTGACCAAACTTAAAAAGCGTGTTTCCATTTTTATATGAAACACGCTTTTTTTATTATCTTAATATTAGGATCATCTCTGGCTTTTTCCCGCACTAAGGGCAGCCGCCTGACTTATGATGTATCGGGCTCCCAATCCACCTTAAATGATCGCACTTATCAGGAAATCAACTTGGGCGTAAATTGGTTTTTCAGCGATTGGCTTATTTGGCGCAACAGCGGATTCCATCGTCAAGCCGAAGATCAAGACAGTGTTTATGGCCTGGATACATCCCTACGTCTGCAGAAGGAGTGGATTAATCAAGGCCGAACATTGGGATTCAAGATCTTCGCTGGCCCTGGAGCCCGTTTTGCCAGTGAACGGCACAACGCCCATTTCGGAGAAGCTGGACTTGGGTTTCGTCTAGGAGGAATTCAGATTGGTGGAGGTATTAAGGCCATTCGCTACACCCACAGCCGTGAAGATAAAGAGGGTCGACCTCTTCCCCGTGACGAAAATCAGGTTTTTGTGACACTTTCCGGTGGCGGAACTCTGTAGAAACTGTTTAGACCTAAAAAGATATGGGTTAGACTTTATGCTTCTAACTCCTCTATTAGGGCAGATGGGGTCTTAATTACGGTCCTGCCAAAGTTCAATGGAGCGACCATCCGGATCTAGCAGGTAGCTCATCCAACCTCTATCTGTTTCCAATGGTTCCATCATGACCTGGCAGCCCAGTTGTTTTATTTTCTGCACAATTTTTTCAAGGTTTTGAACTGCAAAACTCAACTGAACGGCTGGAATGCTACGCGAAAAAGTCTCTTGAATACCGTAGACTTCCATCACCATATTTTGAGAGTTGCCTTGCCAGCTAGTGCTCCCCTTGTCGACCTCTCGCTTGGTGAAACTAAAGCCTAAAGCAGAATAGAATTGCACTAAATCTTCTGGCTGGTTTGAGTTGAGTGTGATACGTAACAGCTTCGGGCTCATGGATTTTAGCACAACGAACAAGATGATGTATGTCAAGCACTAGTGAGCCTGACTCCCGAAATAAGAAACTATTTTTTTCAAAAGAGGTTCCTCCATGTCGAAGTCTGAAAGAATGTATTTGAAGGATTATAAGAGCCCTGCCTACGAAGTTGTTTCATTATTTCTAGACTTTGATCTGTATGAAGAGGCGACTCGCGTAATAAACACGATGCAGATTAAAAGACTTCGACCCGAGCCACTCCTGTTAGATGGGGAAAATTTGAAATTTATTAGCTGTGAAATCGATGGCCGGATGATCAACCCCAAGGTGACGGCCTCTCAATTGATCCTTCCAGAAACACCTGATGAATTTGAGTTAAAGATTATCACCGAAATCAATCCTTCCACTAATACGGCCCTAGAAGGGCTGTACATGTCGAAAGGTCTGTTTACAACACAATGTGAAGCCCAGGGATTTCGTCGCATCACTTATTTCTTTGATCGTCCCGATGTCATGACCACCTACAAGGTCTCGATCACGGCTGATGAAAAAAAATATCCGGTTTTATTAAGTAACGGTGATTTGCTTTCAAAAGAATCCGTCGGAAATGGAAGACATCGCGCAATTTGGAAAGATCCATTTAAGAAGCCATGCTACCTGTTCGCATTGGTGGCCGGTGATCTCGGTGTCATTGAAGATACCTTTACCACTCGCTCTGGTAAACCTGTGAAACTGGAAATTTTCGCACCTCATGGAAAGCAGGCCCAGTGTGAACATTCCATGAATTCCTTAAAGAAAGCCATGAAATGGGATGAAGACGCTTTTGGACGCGAATACGATTTGAGTACGTTCATGATCGTGGCAATCGAAGATTTCAATATGGGGGCGATGGAAAATAAGGGTCTTAATATTTTTAACTCATCCCTTGTTTTCGCCGACATTAGAAGTGCAAGTGATACGGACTTTCTTCGAATTGAGTCTGTTGTCGGACACGAGTACTTCCATAACTGGACAGGTAACCGCATCACTTGTCGAGATTGGTTTCACCTGTCACTAAAAGAAGGTCTCACGGTTTATCGCGACCAAGAGTTTTCTTCGGACATGAATGATCGAAGCGTACAAAGAATCCAAGATGTGGATTCTTTGCGTTCACAACAGTTCTCAGAAGATGCGGGGCCAAACGCGCACCCTGTGCGCCCCGATTTTGGCGAATCCATGGACAACTTTTACACTGCGACAATCTATGAAAAAGGAGCTGAAGTCATTCGAATGATGAAAAATCTTGTCGGGGCAAAAGGTTTTCGTAAGGGGATGGACTTATATTTTGAGCGACATGATGGACAAGCTGTCACAATTGAAGAGTTTGTCCAGGCCATCAGTGACGCCAACAAAGTGGATTTGACCCACTTCAAGCAATGGTATCATCAACCGGGAACTCCTCAGATTGTCGTCAGTGAAGAGTACGATGCTTCTAATAAAACCTATATTTTGGAGCTAACCCAAAAACACTTGTCCACTCAAAACCACCCCGAAAAAAAGCCACTCCATATTCCCTTGATATTCGGACTGATCGATTCGAAGGGCCAGGCGATTCGTTTTGAAAACAACGACGTCACGGTTAATAGTGATGGCGATACCTTATTCGAACTGAAGAACGAGACCCAAAAATTTACCTTTAAAGGTATGAGTGAAAAGCCAGTTCTTTCGTTGAACCGCCAGTTCTCAGCTCCTGTTGTGCTTAAGTGGCGTCGGCAAGCTGATGAGTGGATCCATGTCATGAAGTACGATCATGATGGTTTCAACCGACGTGAGGCCGTCTACGAGCTTTTATTTCAATATTTTGACGGCCGTGTCTTAGAAGGCAAAATGGATGTGGATCCGAAGCTCATTGAGGCTTATCGGCATTTGATTCATGACCCCTCTATCAGCCCGAGTTTAAAGGCGGAGTTGTTCAACTTTCCGTCGGACAGCTTGTTAGCGCAACGCTATGATGTGCTGGATCCTAACGTATTGCGCTCATCAAGAGATGGACTTATCCAGCAAATTGCCCGGGAATTACGTTCAGACTGGCAGTCTTTATACCAGAGCCTAGAAGACACCGGTGAGCTGAGCGCTGAAGCTTTTGGACTTCGTAAGTTGCAAAGAGCCGCTCTCTACTTCTGGTCACAGACCGAAGACCCACAAGCCCATTCACATGTTTCAGAGTGGGCCTTGGCTGCCAACAATATGAGCCAGCGACTCTTCGGTTTACAGGTTCTATGCCATGAAAATACAAGTTTCAAATCTGAGGCCCTTGAAAAATTCCGTCATGACTGGGCTCAAGATAGCTTAGTGATGAATAAGTGGTTTGCAGTCCAAGCGGCTAGCACCCACCCGACCACTTTTGACTCTGTGAAAAAGTTGGCCGTCCACCCTCTGTTCGATATTAGAAATCCCAACAAGGTCTACTCGTTAATTCGCACTTTTGGTCAGAATATTTTTAACTTCTACGATATGGAGCAACGCCCCTATGGGTGGTATGCGGAACAAATCACAACTATTGATAAGATCAATCCGCAGGTGGCAGCGCGTTTATGCACGGCCTTTAACTTTGTTCCGAAACTCACTCCAGAATTGCGAGATGACGTCCGAAGTGCTTTGGAACCTTTGAAGGTTCGTGATCTCTCTAAAAATGTGTCAGAACTCTTAAGCCGGATTTAAAAACTTCCGGCTAAACCGAGGGTACCATAGTATTGGGTGTAGATGGCAACATCATCATAATTGATGCAGTCTTGTGCCAGTGGTACGCCAGCTTCCGCTGTCAGTGAAAAGGTAGGACTGAAGCTTTTCGTAAAGCGAAGGGCGGCCGACACATCCCAGTTAATTTGATCATGATAATAATACTCAAGGAAAGTCCTTTGGGCCGGACTTCGTAAGGATTTATCCTGTCCTCGAATTCCGTTGCGATGCTTGTAATATCCCACTAGTCGTGGCGCTAATCCCGTAGCTCCGATTGGTATGTCCACCCAAGCATCAGCTTTGTATTGGTGACCAAGACGGTATCCATTTTTGTTATAACCCGAAGTGCGCAGGATTGAAGATAAGCGTCCCCCCACCTGAAACGAAGGTTGCATCAAAAGAGTGGTGACACCTGCAAGCGCGTCCACTGTTCCCGATCCTAATTGCATGTTGTAGGGATAACGGGTTTCACCTGTGGGATCCAGAGGGTTTTTCTCATCGATTGAACCTGTAGGAAGAGACACTCCCACATCCGTCATAACAAAAAGACTGGGAGACAGTACGCGAGTATGAATCCCAGAAAATATCGTATCCGCTAGCCCTCTGGAGCTGTCTTTGTAAGACACTCCCCCAATCTTTGTGACAACAAAGTTTTCATAGTGCTGCGCCAGCATCATCAAAGTCCACTGAGAACTTATCTGGTATGTCAGGGACATCATTTGCATTTTTAAAGTCGTATCACCGAATTCATAAAGACCGTTTTCGTGGGGTCGCTCTCCTTGAAAATCATAGAAGTAAGAGTCCATTCGTGCCTTCCACTTGGGAGTTACAGTTGTGGAAATCACATTTACATCTGGGGTATTATCAGAGGTTTCAGCTGACTGCGCCAGGAGCGGCATGAGAAATGTCATGAACACGGAAAGAGATAAAAAATTAATTTTTTTCATATTGATCTCCACGACCATGCTTTAGGCAATGCAGAAGGGTGGGTCAATAAAAACCAATAGAGCTATTGCTCTAATTACCCTTTTGCCAAATGGGCTTTGCAATGAATAAGAAACTCTTGGCGGGTCTGAGCACTGTTTTTGAATTCTCCACGCAAATCACTGGTTACCGTTGAGGAGTGCGCGTCCTCGATTCCCCTTGCAATCACACAGAAGTGTCGAGCGTTAATATGAACAGCCACATCTTCAGTTTTCAGGATCAGCTGCAAGCAGTCCGCAATCTGCTTTGTTAAGCGTTCTTGAACCTGGGGACGCCTCGCAAAAAACTCGACAATCCGATTAATCTTAGACAGACCAATTACCTTTTTATCCGGAATGTAGGCCACTGTCGCGAAACCCTGAATCGGCTGAAAGTGGTGCTCACAGGTCGACAATAGCTCGATATCTTGAACCAAAACCATTTGGTCGTACTTCATTTTATTATCAATAGTTGTGATCTTCGGAAAATTTTTAGGCTCTAGCCCTTTAAAAACCTCACGAACATACATACGAGCCATTCTGCAAGGCGTGTCTTTAAGGGAGTCATCCTTTAAATCCAGGCCAAGGGTAATCATAATTTCACGAAAGTGCCGTTCAATAATCTTAAGTTTTTGACTCTCAGTCAGTGAGTTGCCAACTATAGGGCTGGGCATGACATCTTTTAGAATTTGTTTTACCCAGGGTGATTGTAACACTGGGGTTCCTTTCAAAAGCGCTTTCTTTTTTGTCATACTTGGTCCATAGCATAACCCACGACACTTGTGACCCCCTAATCCACAAGGGCTTGAAATGTGAAGGGATTACAGACCCAAATCGGCCCCATGTCCTATTGTTAGACAGCCGATGGGCCTTCTTCTGGAACTCAATGCAGCTCGCACGGAATGCCTTTCGCTAATAAAAGACCTGGCCACAGCGACGACCGGAGGGACCTCATTTATGATGATTCGAAATTTCCTGATTTCCATCTTTGTAATACTTCAAGCCAGTGCGTCCTATTCCGTTGAAATTCAGCACTTCCCGCCTGAACATCCCGCTTTGGCCAACCCCGTATGGCTTCAAGATGCCGTTCAAGTTCAAATCACGCCTCGGGGACAGCGGCTATTTTCGGAAGACCTAGTCCAAATCCTCTCGAATTTAAGTATCGTGGTAAATGAAAACTTTTTTCCAGAATTTAACTACATTAGCCCCGAGCCCATTTCCATCGATAAGTTAGCTGAGAACCAACCAGAGCAATTTAAAATTCTTGTCCAAGTTAGGCAGTTTTTCCGGCAATACCTAAAGGGCATTCAATTCAATGACTTTAAGCCTTCCATCCGATTGGGACCCTCTGAGTATGTGGCCCAATTTGACCGCCTATCTCTGGTGACGGATGAAGATCTAATGACAACGCTAGGTAAATCGGATGGCGCAATTCTCGCGATTGAACTGAGTATCACCAGCATAAAGGCACTGACTAACCGAATAGATTTCAAAGATTTGGGAAACCCTTGGATGGGGCAAGTCAGCATCACGGATCCCACTTTGCAAATCGGCCAGAAGAACAGTCCTTTAAAAGTAAGAATGCCTTTTTATGTAAAAGCCGATGGGAAGGGCGGATTGTTTTTTGAGGCTCTTAAGATTGAAGAAAATTTAGACGTGGTCCCCATTGAGGTTGGATATCAAAAGTTTATCTTACCCGAGTTTGAGTTCAAAATCGTAAACCAACCAGAATCCTATAAAGTTTCATTAAACGAACCCGAATTTAAAAAACTAGTGGATGAGCAGCTTCCACAGGGACTAAAATTGATTCGTCAATATGTCCGTAGCTATTTACAAAATGAGTTTCCAAAAATTCTTAATCAGCAAGTTCAAGCGGGTCTGAAAGAGGACCTTGAGCAGCTACAAAGCATTCCAGCTGCCAACTCGACGCCTGATGATAAACGTCCACCTTTATCTCTGGGTCTTCGCCTGACCGACTTAAACTTAAAGAATTCCCAAATTCTGATAAAACTTGCGGCTTTTGCAGAAGACACCTCGGTTGCTAACCCCACTCCTTTTTGGAAAGGCTCGGGCGCCAGGGGAAAACCCATATTTCATCATACAAGTCCTAACGACTACGATATCGGCATTTCTTTGGATCGAGCTCTGATCAACCGCCTTGTGCACCTCAGTTTCAACCGCGGCAACTTTAAAGCCCTGACCACTTGCCCAGGCGGCCCCACGGTTGAGCTGCTTAATGCGCCTTCTCTGGACGTCGCGGGAAACCGTCATCCTCAGGATAAGGAAGGTGCCCTTATCGATTTTCATATTGATGCCCAGGTTGATGCTCCCCCTGAGCACACGGGCGGTCTTTTTAGCCCTTTAAAAGGGAAAATCCGCCTGACCATGAAGTATCAGGCCTTGATTCGCCCTATTCAGACCGAATCTGCAAAACTCGGAATTTATATGCTGGAACCTGATCTGAAAACATTACAAGTCCATGACAGCAGCCTCACCTGGACAGGAAAGTTGTTTAAAGACAAGGTCATCAGCACAATTCGGGAGGTCTTGTCATCCGAGTCGGATTGCGGTAGTAATGGCCCGCTTGCAGAGTTTGAGTTGATTAACTCCCTATGGGGGGTGCCTTTAGATTACTCGATGCTCAAGATGGATTCTCAGGGCCAACTTATGCTCTACATGAATTACAGAGGTAGAAGCTATCCATCCCGGGAGGGATTATGATTTCGAAATTCAGGATGAACCTTGCTCCCATCATGTTTTTAATCCTAGGAGTGGCCAGCTTTTCCCAAGCACAAATGCAAGCGGATGCTGAACGCATTGACACCATTCCCGCGATCAAGGTCACCAACACTCAAGGACTTGGCGGCAAATACATTCATGCGATCTACGCCATCGGCCGCCACGGATTTTTGAATGCGTCTCCTGTTCCCTATCTTTTTACAATCCGCGTGACCTACACTCACCAAGTGACAGGTAACGATGTTGAATTCCCTACGGTTCAATTGGACAAAAAGCCATTTCGTGGATCCTATAACATGATTGTGCTGACATTATCGGATAGGCCAGATGTAACCTGGGCGAATCCTGATGCCAATGTACTAACAGATTACTCAATTCTTGGTATTATCGATAAGCCTGCGATGGATCACTTTATTAGCCAATCCGGCGCTGGGGCCGTCTACACTTTTGAATTATAGCATAAAAGATCCAGCCGAGGGACAATGGCTATTTAAACTTGGACAGTACGAACTCTTTCAGTCATTTTGAGTGCGGCTTTCTGGCCACTTAACAGGGCTGCATGCACTGTGCTCTTTTCAGTGCTGGGCACGTGTTCACCGGCCCACTCAAGGCTTCCGTTAAAATCGCCAATTTCAAAAACGATGGAGTACTGTCCCCATTGACCTGGGCCCCACAAACTCCGAGCTCCCTGTATAAAGGGGCGATCTTTCCAATTAACAACGTGATATTCGAACTCTCCTTCTCGTATCTGCGAGGCATCCTTCATCAAGCTGATTCGCCAGTTTTCAATATCAGGAATTGTCCAGTGTGAATTGACTCCCCCACGAAGTCCCCCAATCCATTCCTTATTCGAAGATTTGATATATGACATCTTAACTTTATCACGAAGAAATACGCGATTCTGTGATTCTGTTGTGCCTGTTGGGAATGCCACAAATAGCTTCGCAGCCTCGCCTAGGGTAACAGACTTCAAAGCTGCTTTTTTTTCTGCGGATATGTCTAGATCAAAAAGGCCATCCACTTTGCGATATTGATTAATGGGCATCGCCAATATTAAATGGCGGCTCTTTAAAATTTCTGTCCCTTTAGATGTTTTAAAAATACAACGAAAACCTGTTTCGGTTTTTCGGAGACCAGTCAATGACCACCCTAATCGTACGAGGTGATTGGGAATCACACCCGCTATGCGATCAAACATTATTGTGTTGAGTTCTCGCCATCCTCCCTTGACTCGGTAGAGATTTCTGGATTTGCGATCAACTTGTTGATCCCAAATCCATCTTAAAGCGCTTACCTTTTCTGACTCGGCCGAGTAATAGTAACGGGCTAGAGCATCCCAGTACTGTACCACGCGATTATCAGGGGTGGGCCAGTTGACTTTCAGATATTGGGCCATGGAGAGTGAGTCCAGTTCTTGCGCTAAAAAAGGTGCAAGAATTTGGTATTGATCCGAAGATCCAAAGGTTCTAACACGGTCCTGTATCATCTTTTGAATCAACGGTGCAGAAACGCGTTGGTACTCGAGGTCGGTTAAAATCTCTCCGGAAGACGCACGCCACAGTGCTTGTTGGCGAGGGTCCCAAACTGACTCCTCCCACTCGAGATTGAACTCTTTAAGGAGTTCAAATACTAATCGATGGTGGGATTCAAAGGTGTCAGCTCCCATCTCAAGAGGAATTCCATCAGAAGTCTGCAATGTGTAAAGACGTCCGCCTGGCCGGTTTGAAGCTTCAAAGAGTCGGAAGGGAATTCGATTTTTTTTCAATGTATAGGCCGCCATCAAGCCGGCAGCTCCCGCCCCAATGATAAAAACCTCATCTTCGAATTCTCGCTTGTCCGATGCAAAAAGAGAATCGAGGCTGGAGCAGCCCGCAAGGGTTGAAAGCGCACCGCCGCAGAGACCACTACCCCCTAGAATTCCCAGTGATTGCTTCAAAAAATGGCGTCTTTTCGGATCAGAACAAGTCAAACTGCACCTTTTCTAAATTTCTAGTTAAAAAGATACCCCCATGATAGGGAATGAATGACTATTTGAGCAACTATCAAATCGTGCTGGCTCTAAGCCAAACCGCGTTGTGGTTTTTAAAAGTGGCCTGCTCTATTATGAAGTGTAACAATCCATTTTTGGCAGGTTGATTTTAACAGATTGGCTTCAAAAAAGAGCCCAATAGCAGATCAAGTAAAAGGGTACAGATAAAAGAGTACAGATGAGTTCAGTCTTGAACCCGGTAATTAAAAAAATCTTATTCGATCGTCCACAGTTTCGATTATTGATTCTGGGCTTGTCCTTTTTAGCCGCTGTACTAGGACTTCTTGCCGCCTACTATCAGAAAGTATTTATAGATTCACTGACTAGCTTGGAAACGTTCGGAACCACGTCCCATGAACTTTCTGTCTTATTGTTAGCATTTGGATGTTTTCTCTTTGCGAGTATTTTCAATCAGAGCAACCATTACCTGGGAATTCGCGAAGGCCTGATCAGCCAGCGAAAGCTGTCGGCTGATCTTTACTCGCAAGCGATCACCTTGAAAAGCGAGAGTCTGGAAAAACGCACCGTTGGAGAGGTAGTATCACTTTATGCGACGGATATTCCCGCCTCGACAATTCTGTTAGAACAAACCTTGCCATTTGGCGCTAGCACATTTTTCCCGATCTTACTGACCCCCTTTGCCTTGAATGCCCTGATTGGAAATCCGCTGTGGGAAACCTTTGTCGCGGTCTTCATCGTGGCAACCATCAATACCGCACTTGCCTTTCGCCAAAGCCAATATTTTTCTACCTTTAAACAATTAGCGGCCCTGCGAACTTCGTTTGTGAATGAATGGCTGCAGAATATCCGTACGCTTAAAATTCTTAACTGGCTGCAACCGTTTGAAAGTAAGATTTTTTCCATTCGCGAACAAGAAACTGAAAATCGCCTGCGCATGGTGACCAATGGGCAAATTATGAACTCGATCACGTCTCACGCGCCATTTGTGTTTAATATCATTGCGGGTGTCATTCTAGTGTTAAATCAAAACCGTGAACTTAGCGCCGGAGAAATTTGGGCTGTCTTCTGGGTTCTAGGTATTTTCTTAAATCGACCGTTGCGCCAACTTCCCTGGTTCTTTACTTTTGGTTTCGATGCCCTGACTTCTAGCCGCCGACTGCAATCTTTTTTCAATCTAAGATCTTTCACGGATTATCGGGTTAATCCCCACCCTGGTCCGGATAATAAATCTTCAGCCGTCTCTACCAATACAGCTTCTCCGGCACCTTCATTACTGCAGCTTCGAGGCCTGCGTTGGTCTAATCAACAAGGGCTGATTTTAAATAATCTGAATCTTGATATCAGAGAAGGAGAAAAAATCGCAATCCTGGGTGAAGTGGGCAGCGGCAAGTCCGCCTTGCTCCTTTGCCTACTTGGGGAATTACAAGGACATTTTGATTCGTTCTATTATCAGGGAGAACCCGTTAAAGGCGTGGTCTCGAGGCGGCTGCGACGCCATATGAATTATGTTCCCCAGGAATCTTTTTTGATGAATTCCACCTTGCGGGATAACATTTCCTTTGAATATGAAAAATCTCCTCTTCAAGATTCTGAACTTCAATTGCATCTTCAAAGAGTTGACTTTGACCCTGACTTCGAAGGCTTTCGCTCAGGTCTTAATACTCCCATTGGTGAGCGTGGTGTAAATCTATCGGGTGGGCAAAAACAACGATTAAGCCTGGCCCGTTCCATTGCCCAAAGTCGTGATATCATCCTGATCGACGATGCCATGAGCCAACTCGACGCCGTAACAGAGCAAAAAATCTTAGAAGAGCTTTTTCAGGGGCCCCTTAAAAACAAGACCGTTATTCTAACCACTCACCGACGAACGGCGCTGAAATTCGTGGACACCGTCTATGAGATGTCAGAAGGACGACTCAAACCTGGGGATAGTGCTTTATGAATTCGGCTGGAATGGAAAAAGAGAAAGTTTTTGAAGGGGGCTTCAAGAAGTCCATCTTTGAAACTCTTTATGTCGCCTACCGACCTTATGCACGATCTTTGATCTTTGTTTTAATTGTTGGGTTTTTAGGGCGTTTGATGGCCTTAGCTAATACAAACTTAATCGGGTACTGGGTGGATAACCTAACTAAAAGCCCCCACTTGCCGGATCTATTTAAAAATTGGGATTCCTCTGATTTTCTTAAAACCCTGGGAATTTTGACGGCTTTTGGTTTCGTTCTAACCATGGCCTTTCGGGTGCGATTTTCCCGAGTGTCCTCACGAGCAGTATCAACTCTCTATGACGAGACAACACTACGCACTTCTCGCGCCCCCATGAGCTTTTTTGATCGCAACCCACTAGGCCGAATCATGACCAGGTTTTCTTCTGACTACAGTAACATCTTTAGATTATTCGGTGGTCCTTTAGCCGAATTCTTTTCTATTCTCTTTGATCTCACCTCATTAGTCATTTTGATGGCCTGGGTCCATCCCTCTTACATCATTTTAATGACTCTTTACGCTATTGCGAACATGACCGTCTACTTTTTGAATCGAAAAGGTCTTCGAAAAGCGCGACGAAAACTTTCCTTCCAAAGAGGGCCCTCAATCGCCCACTTTGCTGAAACGGCCCAGGGCGCCATTACCATCCGTCTTTTTGAAAAGGAAAAGCTTTTTGAGAATTACTTTGCGAATCTTGATAAAGTTTACCTCGAGGCTAAACGGAAAACTTTCGCGCGTATAATTTTATATGTCCTTCAAATGAATATTCTTTCTACGATATGGTTTTTAATTGTCGGGCTCTACTCATGGTGGGGGTTACGTCAAGGCTTCTTGACCATTGGTGATGTGGGAGTGTCTCTGGGACTCATTTTATTTTCCTTTAACTCGATTCAGATGTTTTTTGAATGGTTGACTCAATTGGAAGAAGGGGTTGTGGGAGTCGAGCGGATGGACGATTATCTTCGCCGACCGATCGAAAAATATATGAGCCTTCCGTCAACTACTCGTTTTCCCACGCCACACCCTACGGACACATTAGAAGCGGAACAGACTCGTCAGAATCATTCGTTTAAAGGATTTAAAATCGTGTTCCGAAATATCAATTTTCGCTACGACAACGATCAAAAATGGATCTTTAAAAACCTGAATCTTACAATTCCGGAAGGTCAGCGTTTGGGAATTGTCGGGCGCACGGGCAGCGGCAAATCTTCATTGCTTCAATGCTTGTCCTATTTATACCCTTTTGAGGGCGATATCAGCATCGGGAATAACAACCCCAAGCAAGGCGGTGATCTTCAAGTTTTAAGACAAACTGTTGCCTATCTGCCTCAAGATCCCGTTATTTTTAAAGCCAGCTTGCGTGATAACTTGGATCTTAGCAGCTCACATTCAGATGATGAACTGGTTCAGGCTTTGCTCAAGGTGGGATTAGGTCCTTGGCTTAAAACAATCGGAGGAAATCTGGATTTTGAGCTCATGGAAAAAGGGAAAAATCTGTCCATTGGTGAAAAGCAGCTTCTAGGTTTGGCTCGTTGCCTATTGCAAGATGCTCCGATTTTGATTCTTGACGAAGCCACAAGCGCCCTGGACCCGACAACAGAGTCTATCGTATTGAATGTTCTGAAAAACGAATACAAATCAAAGACTTTGATTTTTGTCGCCCATCGACTTCAGACCCTACATTTTTGCGATGAAATCCTCTGGATGGACAATGGACGAATCCGAATGAAGGGAAAACCCCAAGATGTATTGTCTCAATTTAGGAATCGTGCCGAGAATACCTTGAACTAGCCTCAAGACTTGCCTTGCTCTTGGCCGATCAGTTCAGTAAAAAAAGATCATCGATCCAATGAAAATGACTGGGGTTTTCAAGCATGTCGAATGATGAAAACGAAATCACCAAAGCGGAAGAGAGTGTTATTCTCCCCGAGACGGAACTTGTGCTGTTAGCTAGTTCCTGGCCCGCTATGGGAAGTGAAGAGCGCCGAGAGAAATTTCAATCTCTAGGGCGCACAGATGCAGAAGAGTTGTTTTTGAGTCTCGACACTCAAGATCAAGCCGAACTGCTACAAGATATTCCCAGCACACTGGAAAAGCGCTCATGGGTGCGATTGTTGGCGCCAGATGATGTAGCGGATTTGATCCAAGAGCTCGGACTCGAATCACGAGATGAAATCCTGCATCTTTTGGACCCCCAGACTCGTCGTGAAGTGACCGCTCTTCTGGCGTATGCAGAAGATAAGGCCGGTGGCCTTATGAGTTCTCGTTTTGCTCGCTTGCGTCCTGACATGACGGTGGACGAGGCCATCAGTTACTTGCGTCTACAGTCCAAAACACAGGTGGAAACTATCTATTACGCCTATGTGCTAGACTCTCACCAGGCTCTTCTGGGTGTGGTTTCCTTCCGTGAGCTGTTTTCAGCGGCCCCACACCAACTGGTAAAAGACATCATGAAAAAAGAAGTGATTCAAATTCCAGTGGATATGGATCAAGAAAAAATCGGCCGGATTATTTCACAGCAAAACCTGATGGCCCTTCCTGTTATCGACTCAGCCGGCGTCATGCAAGGGATTGTGACATTCGACGACGTTGCTTCTGTTATCCAGGAAGAGGCAACCGAAGACATCCAAAAATTCGGGGGTGTGGAAAGTCTGGAAGCTCCCTATCTCAAACTAAGTTTTTCGGAAATGTTCCGCAAGCGTGGCGGTTGGATGGTGGTTCTTTTCTTTGGTGAGATGTTAACGGCAACCGCTTTGAGCTACTACCAGATTGAAATCGAACGTGCCGTGGTTTTAACTTTTTTTCTTCCTTTGATCATTGCCAGTGGAGGCAATTCCGGGTCTCAGGCCTCGACACTTGTCATTCGTGCTTTAGCACTGGGTGAAGTTCGCATCAGGGATTGGTGGCGCGTACTGGGGAAAGAGTTGATTATGGGTCTTTGCTTAGGGCTTCTCTTGGGCACTGTTGGACTATTTCGAATTTTATTTTGGCCGACTAGCGAAGCTATCTATGGACCTGAATATATTCGAATTGGATTTACAGTCTTCTTCACGCTTATTTTTGTCGTGGCCTATGGAACTCTAACAGGATCGATGCTTCCCTTTATTCTTAAAAGATTGAAGTTTGACCCGGCCTCTGCCTCAGCTCCTTTTGTCGCTACCTTAGTGGATGTTATGGGGTTGATTATCTATTTCTCAATCGCAAGCCTGCTTCTTGGTGGAGTTTTAATCTAGCACAAAACTAAGAAGCTTTAGCTAATGACTTCGTCCAGTTGGTAATACGATTGACCATGGATTGAGAGGTCCCTTGAAATTGAACCCCATAGGCCCTTTGTTCGGCACTCCAGACGATCCGGCCCTGCACTTCAATCTCGCCCTGACCTGTAGGGTTTTGGATCGTCATTGTCACTAAGGAGCCCTTCTCGATCAGGTCGTTGGCGTCAAACGACAAGCCGCCCACCGACAGAGTTTTCATCTGACCCGTGATTTCACGACCGCCTAGATTGATACGAATTTCTGAGGCCACATTGAAGCGATCGTGACGTCGTCGTTGAACGGGTGAAGCCTTCAGGCGATAAGTAAGCCAAACCGCATAAGGGAGCAGCAAAACAAATGTGATAGCCACAGCTCCTGCGGCTCCAGGGCCACTGCCACCTTTGCCTGAACTCAGTGCGCGAACCAGGCCACATCCACCAGCGCCGCCACTGGCAGACTCGGCTGAAGCTAATTCTCGCATACTGTAATCTGGACTGTAAGAAGGCTGTGAAGCTTGGGTAGAAACAGAGTCTTGAGCCATCAAAGTCAGGTTGTAGGCATTTACCCGCCCTTCAGTTGAAACATGATTCTGCATAGATGAGAGTGGATTAACTGAGGCCATGATCAGTTGTTTGATCTGATAGCCCGTTAGCTGAGGAGCCTCACGCCAAGATAAAGCCGCAATACCTGCCACAAAGGGAGCGGCCATGCTGGTGCCTGACATAATGGCGTAGGCACCCTCCTTGTAAGTGCTAAATATATAGGATCCAGGAGCGGCCACATGCACAGAGTCAGCCCCAAAGTTGGAAAAATAGGAAAGACTATCTGTGTCCGTGGCCGAAGCCACCGCAATATTACCAGGAACATTATACGAAGCCGGATACATGGGGTTTTGATCATTATCACTGCTATTGTTGCCCGCTGCCGTTACAACTAGAACCTGCCGCTGATACGCATAATTCAGAGCATCCAACAGAGAACGACTGAAACCGCCACCACCCCAGGAACAGTTAATCACATGGGCCCCGTTGTCGACAGCATAATAAAGAGCTCGGATGGCATCACTGGTTCGGCCTGAACCATTTGCATCTAAAAACTTGAGGGCCATAATACGGATTTTAGATTGATCTCGGGGGGAATCAAAAATATCAAGACCCGCACCAACCGTTATTCCAGCCACATGAGAGCCGTGCCCCTCGTCATCTTCCGGATAGTTATTGTTAGCGAAAAAATTCCAGCCGTAAACATCATCCACATATCCATTGAAATCATCATCGATACCATTACCAGGAATCTCTCCCTGATTGACCCAATATGCTTGAGACTGGGTGAAGACCGGGTGATCTAAATCAACACCGGTATCAATTATGGCGACGACAGGTCGGTTAGCTGGGTCGTAGCTCGATTGTTGAGCCCAAGAAGCTGGAACCTGAACCGAGGCATAATTTTGATAAAAGCCCGTAGACCCTGCCATCGCTCGAACTTCATCGTCGCTTAAAACTTTAAAGTCAGCTCCGGATAATGATGTATTGGGTTTTGCCAGTATATAGTTAGGTTCAATGTACTCAACTTCGGAGTCATGGGATAGCGTCTGGAAATCTGAGGCGTTATCCAACTTAAGGTGATAAATACCCGTCTTGGAAAGCTGGCCTTTAAGGGACAGCTTTCCAGACACCTTGGTGTGCAGGCTTTGTACGGAATGGGAATTTTTGAGTTTAATAAGATACTCGCCTGGCACAGCCTCCAAGCCTGAGGGAATAGACTGCGCCAATGCTGTACTTAACAACCAGTACATCAACATACTCTTTACTCTTCGGCCAAAAGTCCAGCAACCTGAAGATTCAATTTGAGACCTACCAAAAACGACCTGAATATCATAATGAGACTGTTATTTCAGAGTGGAAAAAGGCCTTATGGATCGAATCAAAACAATATTTTTACGGGGGCTTTTCAGCCTCCTACCAATAGCCGTTACTATCTTCGTGCTGTATACGGGAATTGTGATCTTTGAGGACTTCCTCGGAGGGTTTCTCCGGCTGATAATGCCTCAAGAAACCTACATCCCAGGACTTGGTTTTGCCCTGACCCTTATCCTAATTTTTCTGATCGGGTTGATGCTCAACACGCTTATTCATCAAACTTTAATTAATAAAGTTGAGGAAAAGCTTAAATCCATTCCCTTAATCAAAGCGGTTTACTCTCCAGTTCGCGATCTTATGAACTTATTTTCAGGACAGGCTCGGCAGGACCTTCATGGAGTCGTCCTAGTTCAATGGAGTGTAAACGGTCCTTATACGGTGGGCCTTGTGACTCGAGATAAATTCGACGATATTCCCCAATTGCAGGACAACGATCTGCTCGCTGTCTTTATTCCCTTCAGTTATGGATTGGGTGGCAATACGATTTTGTTTAAAAAAGCGATGGTCAAGCCTTTGGATATTCCCGTGGAGAAAGCCTTACAGCTAGCCCTCACTGGATGGGTCAAAGTTGACTCTGGCCGCGACAGTAAATGAACGGGAATGAATCATGAGCGTTGAGCACCCTATGCCCCCTTTGGCGAAAGCCCAAATGATCAACCTGGATCCGGAAAAATATGGCACCTTTGCCGAGATCGGGGCTGGCCAAGAAGTGGCTCGCCATTTCTTTCTCGCAGGCCGAGCCTCTCAGACAATTGCAAAAACCATCTCTGCCTACGACATGATCTACAGCGATGAAATCTACGGAAAAGAAAAAAATGGGCGCTACGTGTGTAAGCCTCGCCTGCTTAAGATGTTGGATAAAGAGTACAATCTGATTTTGCGTCGGCTTTCCAAACATCGCGGTCAACGCTCAACCTTTTTTGCATTCGCCAACACCGTGGCCACGGGGCCAGCTGAAACACCCCGCTGCCATGGCTGGATGGGTATTCGATTTCAGACAAAGCCAGGTGGTGAGCCTCATGATGTCATTCTGCACGTACGAATGATGGATCCCCATCGCCTGCAACAACAGGCAGCTTTGGGAATTTTGGGCACCAACCTGGTGCATTCTGTATTTTATCACCGAGATACGGCCGAAAATTTTATTGATCATCTCATCGACAATATTAAGCCAGGGCAAATCCTGATTGACTATTTTGAAGCGAAGGGGCCTGAGCTTAAAAATTTTGATAACCGTCGCATCAATCTTCGATTGGTTAAACGGCGTTTATCGGAAGCCGTCCTTTTTGAGCCAGACCAATCCATCGCCATTATGGGAGATGCGCTATATCAAAAATCCATCTTGATTCAACGAGGCTACTATCGCCCTATGACCTTAAGCCATCAAGAAATGATGAACAGGGGACTTGAACAATTGCGAAAAGATGTCAGAAGCCTGAAGCTCAAGTCACAGGACTTGACGACTCTTTGTGAAATTGAAGTCTCTCAGGAAAATGACCTGGACGATGTTTTGAAACGGATTGAGTGCCTGTCTTCTTTAGGTCATCGTACTCTGGTGACCCATTTCCCGTTGTATTACCAACTTAAATCTTTTCTTCGAAAATTTACCCAGCAACCCATGATCCTGGTGATGAATGCTTCCCACTTGGAAAAAATTTTCGATCCTCAGCACTATCGGAATTTAGAAGGTGGGATTTTTGAAGGCCTCGGAAAGCTTTTGGACGAAAACAGCCGTCTTTATGTTTTCCCCTATAAAAGGAAAGACAGTTGTATGACGGCTGCCTCTTTCCACGCCACACCTCAATCCCGTAAATTATTTGAGCATTTCTACGAGAATGGTTTAATTGTGGACATCAGCGGATGTGACGAGTCTCAGTCTTTTCACCACTCTGAAGAAATCCGTAAGTTAATCGAAAAAAAAGACAGATCCTGGGAAAAGCTAGTCTCCCCTGCTGTGGTTTCGTTTATCAAATCCAAAAAGTGGCTTAAAAAATAAGCCATCTGCCGTCCTTATTTAACAATTATTTAACGAGAGCACAGCTTTAAAAAAACATGAAAACTTATAATTGGGGATTTAACGGCTCTCAAGCCACTCAATCAAGGCCTGCACAGACTGACCATTTCCACCAGCACTATGAAAGGCTCCGTTAGCACGATCTGTCCATGCATACATGTCGAGATGAGCCCACTTCTTCCCTTTCACAAATTTTTGCAAAAAGAGAGCCGCCGTGATTGCTCCGCCAAATCCTTCGCCTGAGTTCTTAAAGTCTGCAAATGGCGATGAGTAAGACGAGAAATACCTTTCCATCAACGGCAGACGCCAATTTAAATCACCAGATTTTTGTCCCGCTTCAGAAATCTCTTCGGCCAAGTCATCATCATTCGAAAAAAGACCCGCAATCTCAACGCCTAAGGCAACACGGCAGGCTCCTGTTAACGTGGCCATATCTACTACAAGCTCTGGCTCAGGTTTAGATGTGATGGCCACATCCAATGCATCCGCCAATACCAGTCTTCCTTCTGCATCCGTGTTGTCGACCTCAACAGTCAGGCCGGATCGTGAGGTGTAAACATCTCCCGGTCGCATAGAGCGGGCATCAACGCTATTTTCCGCCAACGCCATGTAAAAATCCACCGGGTGTTCATAACCGCTTTTGTCGACATAATAGGCTAGACCCAGAACGGAGGCAGCTCCTCCCATATCTTTTTTCATCAATCGCATAGCCGCGGAAGGCTTAATATCCAATCCGCCCGTATCAAAAGTAACGCCTTTCCCCACAATGGCGACCGGAGCACGGGATGATTTTTTGCGAGGTCGATAGGAAATTTTAAACAAGCAAGGAGAAGTTTCCGATCCCCGTCCAACGGCCAAAATCAACCCACACTTTTCCGTTTTTAATTTTGCTTCATTCCACACTGTTAAGGTCGATGACTTGGTGAATTTCAATTTTCTGGCAAAGCTCACGAATTCAATTGGGTTTATCATATTGGGAGGACAATTAACCAAATGTCGAGCCACATTCACGCTGGCAGCCCGAACTTGCGCCTGTTTTAACACTTGAGGATTTAGTTCACTTCCGATTTTTTCAAAATACAATTTCTTAGACGAGAGGGATTTGACGGTCTTTTCTCGATCCTTAAACGAGTAAGCTCCCATATCCACACCGACTAAGGCCCCCAATTCCATTTTTTCATCCGTGTCATGAAAGTGTACAATCACCTCTTTGACATTCGAACTTTTCAATGAAGCCAAAACCGTACCCAGAGCGTCTCGGCACTTGGCATACAGAGACTCATCAAGACGACCGTTACCGGCTTGAGGCTTGATGATCCAGACAGGACCTTCAAGACCTTGAAACTGAAGCCACTCTCTATCGTTCTGAAGAAGCGACTCGGCATCCCATCCTGCTTTGTGAGACTCTACTAAAGAAGAGACCAGAGATTTGGCAGCCAACCCGATTACGTGCACATGAGCCCGTGCGACATTTTTCGTCTTTTTACCAGGACTCCAGACTTTTGCACTCTCCAGCCAGGATAGCATCATATTTTCCTCCAATTCATCTTTACTAGGTCAACTGGGCATTGATTGTTGCACACTTTTTCCTGAAAATAAAAGTATGAAGTGGCCCGAAAATCTGCAACCCGCTCAAAATCTTAAACTGCTTCTATGGAACGCAGAAAATCTATTCGTCCTCCTTGACGATAAGACCGTCGAAATAGCGTCTTCCCTCGAAGAGCATCAATGGCAAAAGCTTTCTTCCTCTATCTACGAAAACAAACCCTTGAAGAAAATCCTAGAACTTCGAAAAATCATTCAAGCATTGGACCCCGATTTAGTCATGCTATGCGAGGTGGGTGGGCCCGAATCTTTGGCGAACTTTAACCGCTTGTTTCTAGACTCCCAGTATTCGACGGCCATCATTGAAGGCAACTCAGATCGCAACATCGACATTGGTTTTTTAATCCGAAAAAAACTGCCTTTTTATTTTGATCTGCAATCTAACAAGAATCGTCCGATTAACTTCAATTACGCCCATACAACCCTTCTGGATAAAAATCCATCAAGTTTAAGTTTTTCTCGCGATGTTGCCGAATTAAAGCTTTTCCATTCCAATCGCGAAAATCCATTTCTGATTCTGCTTTTGGCGCATTTGAAATCTCACCTTGACCCGGAACGTGTGGACCCTCGTGGCTTTACTCGCCGTCGGGCCGAATTAAACACATTGCTCGAGATCCATCAGGAGCTTAGAAAGACCTATCCTAATACACCCCAACTAGTAGCCGGAGACTTCAATGGCAATGCCTCTCGCTACGGCACAGATGAAGAATTTCAGAATATTTATCAACAAACTCAACTGGAGGATGTCCTCGAAATCGCCGAAATCAAACCCGAAAACAGATGGACTTTCTGTCAGGTGAGGTTGGGGGGAGGCCGGGTCGACGGTAAACAACTGGATTATATCTTTTTGACTCCTGATCTCAAGCAGAAGGTAAAAAAGAGTTCTGTTCAGGTTTATCGCTACAAAGACGAGTACGGATTTGAAAAAGATTGGCCTATGACGCTTGAAGCAAAACTCGAGCTCCCCTCAGATCATTATCCCATTTTTTTTGAGCTTGAAAAATTGCCCATTTGGTAAGAAAGATGAATGTATGAGCATGCAAAAATCTCTGCCCGTGAGCTTTGAAATCCAAGTCATCCCAACCTACATTGATGAAGAGTCCAAGCCTGACCAAAACTACTTCTTCTTTTCTTATAAGGTCCGAATTCAAAATAAGGGTTCGGAAATGGTTCAGTTGATGAGCCGTCATTGGATTATCACAGATGCCTTTGGAAGGAATGAAGAAGTTCGAGGCCCCGGAGTCGTCGGCCTTCAGCCTAAGATTCAACCAGGACAGTTCTTTGAATACGAAAGTGCGTGCCCCTTACCCACGCCTACTGGCTCGATGAAGGGATTCTATAGCGTTGTCACTGAGTCTGGAAATTCTGCCCAAGTGGAGATTCCAGAATTCTGGATGATCAGCCCGCAAGCCCTCCATTAAGAGCCCGCGCTCACCTGGATCGCATCTCGGCTGAACCCATTTTGAAGAGCACGGTCCAAGCCTTAAATATTAGCCTTAGGCATGAAGGACTGTTGTTAATACCAGCGAAGTAGCCTGCCACAAATCGCTGGAATCCCATGAGGGTACAGCTTCTCCTTTATTTTGAATTTGCTCTGTCATATAGGGCACATGAATAAACAATCCCCAGGACTCAGTGGCCAGATTGTTCAACACGTGAAAATACAACGAGTTGCAAACATAGGCCCCAGCTGAGTGAGAAATCTCGGCAGGAAGGCCCGCAACTTCCAATACTGATTTTATTTTTTCCAGCGGAGCTGTTGAAAACAATGCAGCACTGGCCCCATGGACCAGAGGTCCGCTAGTTGGAACCAAACCACGATTGTCCGCCTGCTTTGTTTCAACCCAATTTAGGGCGACTCTTTCTAGGCAAATCCGGCTTCTTCCACCGGCCTGGCCAAAGCCCACCCAAGCTTTGTACTGATTTGCCTTGAGCCTTTCTAGTACAGGCCTATGGGCCTCCCCGAAATCAACTGGTAAAAGCAGGGTATCACATTGCATGGATAACTTATTATCTTGATGAATTTTTTCTAAGATGTAAGCACTTGGATTGAGGCTTTCTCCGCCGAAAGGCTCAAAGCCTGTTACGAGAATTCTATCATTTTCATTCATGGACTTCGCATGAAAGTCTTCCAACCTTCACCCTGGCGTTGATACACGTAACGCTCATGCAGTCGTCCCTCATGACCAATCCAGAATTCCACTTCATGCGGCCGTAGAACATATCCTCCCCAGTGTGGCGGGCAAGGCACGGTTTTACCTTCAAATTTTTTTTGCACTTCTTCAAGTCTCTGTTTCAGTGTTTCCCAATCAGAGATTTCAGAACTTTGATGAGAAGCCCATGCTCCCAACTGCGAAAGACGTGGTCTTGTTGCAAAGTAAGCTTCCGACACATCTCGAGGCAATTTTTCAACAACACCATCAAACCGAACTTGCTTTTCAAGTTGCGGCCACCAAAAGTTGGCAGAAGCCTTGGGCTGAGTTGCAAGTTCCTGGGCCTTTCGGCCTTCATAATTGGTATAGAAAGTCAGCCCATTTTGATAAAGACCCTTAAAGAGGACTGTGCGACAAGTAGGTTGACCCTGAGAACTCACTGTTGCCAAGGTCATTCCTGTTGGTTCAGGGAGGCCTTTTTCTTGTGCCTCCCTGAGGTCATCTTGAAAGTGAGCCAGTGGATCACGTCCAAAATCAAACTTCATGGGTCACTACTTCTTTGGCTCGGGTTTTACGATATCCAGGAGCTCCACTTCGAAAGCCAAGACAGAATTCGGCGGAATACCGGGACGAGGGCTAGAGCCATAAGCCAACTCAGGTGGAATCCACAGCTTGAATTTAGATCCGACCTTCATCATTTGAAGAGCTTCTGTCCAACCAGGAATAACACCCTTAACAGGGAACTCTGCTGGTTGACCGCGATCATAAGAGGAATCGAACTGTTCGCCATTGATTAAAGTTCCGCGATAGTGGGCACGAATCGTGTCGTCGGCTTTAGGAACTGCGCCAGTCCCCTCAGTGACCACTTGATATTGAAGACCCGAAGGCGTGACTTTTACACCAGTGGCTGTCTTATTCTTTTCAAGGAACTCAGCTCCTCGCTGCTTATTAGCTTCGGCCTCTTCTTGCATTTTTTTAATGGATGTCTCTTGCAATTTGGCCATGGTTTCTTGAATTTGCTCTTTGGTCAACTTGCTTTCTTTGCCACCGATAGCATCCATAATGGCCATTGCCACAATATCAGCATCCACTTGAATTTTTTGATTCTTCAAGTTCTGACCGATTTGCTGACCAATGGCATAGCTAGCGCGTTTTTCATCTGTATCAAGTTTCTTGGTACAGCCACTCACTACAAAGATGGCAGCTGCAGCAACAAGAAAGGAGGACGTTTTCAAAAACATAAATAAAGCTCCTTTTTCAGCTGTTATTGAACTCCTAAAGTTTGAGTCAAAAAAAACTAATTGGCAAACAAGAATTAATGCCGATAGTCTCGGGGGCGTGACGCGCATCTTCCTCTACCTCTTGGCCCTCCTTTGCCTGTCCCAATCCGCCTCCATGGCAAAATGGGCCGCGGCCCCTCCGGACATCATTGGATTTTGGCGCCTGCTCATGGCAGGACTTATCGTCCTACCCTGGGCTTACTTTCAAACTGATTTTCGTCGACAGATCCGAGAGCAAAAGCGGGAGATCAAGTGGATTGTCTTTACAGGGGTTTTCTTTTTTCTTCATTTGTGGACATTCTTCTTTGCTTCGCAGAAAACACTCATTTCCCATACTATGATTCTGTTCACCACCAGTCCGATTTTTGTGGCCCTGGGAAGCTGGTACTGGCGAAAAGAAAAGCCAACCTTACGATTTTTTATTTCGTATATTCTAGCTCTTTCAGCCTTAGGCCTTTTGCTTCATCAAAGCCAAGGTGAATCTTCGGGGCAACTGTTGGGGGATTTAGCAGCACTGTCGTCATCTTTGTTTTTCTCTGCCTATATATTGCTAAGCCAAAGATGCCGCTTTTATTTTTCTAATTCTACATTTACGGCCCTGATGTATATCATCACAGCGGGTTTTTTTGCCGTTTCCGTATTTTTTCAAAACTACAGCTGGACTCACTATCCCCGCCATACCTGGGAAGGCATTATTGCTCAAGTCCTCTTCCCCACCCTGTTGGGGCATTCCTTAATTGCGTATCTGATGAAACATTTAAATGTGACCATGATGACCACTGGAAAATTGGCCGAACCCGTGATGGCCGCCGTTGTGGCAAGCTTCTTGTTTGACGAAAAGCTAGGCTCCTATGTAGTGGTAGCCTTCTCTTTGACGACCTTGGCCTTACTGTTACTTTTAATGCCAGCCAAAAAGTCCAAAGCTTCCGCTGTGGAACCCTTAAATTGAATACTGGGTTCCCGCCTGTCTAACGAACCAAAATACAGAGGATCATAATATTCCTCTAATAAGCATCGGATCCAAAGGCGATTCGAGCCTGTCTCTCTGGACTTTAGCCAAGATTCCTCACTGGTATTGATAAGATCCGCTAGTTCCTTATATCTCGCTCCGCCCAACCGATTTTGAATATCAAATAAGGCACGCTTATAGCGGGCGAACAGAGCAAGACCGTCTTGATTTGAAGTTTTTTGCGCCAAAGGAAGTTCGATATAGTCCTCAAAAGTGTTTTCCACTCGCTCGTCCAAAGAAACATCCAACCACACGATAGGTGATTCGCGAAGAGTCTGGTAGAACGAAACGGGCTGAACGCATCGGCCAATTAAGCGACTTTCATCTTCCACCAAAAAGGGCAGATTTTCACTTTCGGCTTGGTCGATATTTCTTAATAAGTCCCAAGCAATTCGATTTTCAAAAACAGCTTGTTGGGGCTGAGGGCCCTCCATCTTACCAAAGGCACTTCCTCTATGGTGCGCATAACCTTCAAGGTCCAGTGTCGGCCACGAAGATGCCAACTTTTTCAGAAACCGAGTTTTAGCCGCCCCGGTCGCTCCCGATATCAATAAAAATTTATTGTTATTGCAATAGTCATCCACAGCCGCAGTTAGAAGCGAACGGCACTGCTTATAACCGCCTGCTATCAAAGGGAAGTCATACCCCTCTTCCCGAAGCCACTGCTGGGCAATCTGTGAGCGCAGCCCTCCCCGAAAACAGGTTAAAATAACGGACCCTTTACGATCCGCCAGTCCCTTCCAAAAAATAATTTTGTGAGCACGGTTTTCACCGGAAACAATTTTGTAACCCAGCTCAAGAGCGGCTTCTCGTCCCTTGGTCTTATATGTCAGACCGACAGCGGCCCTTTCTTGATCGTTCAGGATCGGCGCGTTCACGGCACCTGGCAAATGCCCTTGTGCAAACTCACTAGGTGAGCGAACATCAATAAATACCTGATGATGTTTCGCCCATGATTTAAGCTCCTGAAGGCTGACCATATCACTTCCAGATTAAGACTTTTTCCTGTCGTGGTAAAACTTCTCCCACGACTGCGGCCGAAGGGAAATCTTTACGAAGAGCCGTCAAAATATCTTCGGCACTTTCCGATTCCACACTCAATAGTAAACCCCCGCTTGTTTGGGGGTCAAAAATCAAATTCAATTGACAGGAGTCCAGCTGACCAAAGTCGCTGATGTCCTGGATATAAAGCCTATTTGAGCGATGAGCTTTGGTGAGGAATTCCTTTTTCAGGCACTCCAAAGCTCCTTCTAGAACTGGAAGGTGATTGGCTTGGAACAGAAGGCTCACGTCGCTGGCCTTTGCTATGTGGGAGGCATGCCCCGAGATCCCGAATCCGGTAACATCCGTCGCACTATGGATGGAACTTCGCAGCTGGCCTAGCGCTGGTAAAATCCGATTCAGCTGCGACATACTTTCCAAGGCAGGACGAAGATCATTTTCTTCAAAATATTGCCGCTTCAAAGCCGCTGTGAGCGTTCCAGTCCCTAGAGCCTTGGTGAGGATAAGTTTATCACCCACTTGAGCACCGGCGTTGGACCACGTTTTCTGGGGATTAACCAGTCCCGTCACACTTAAACCAAATTTTAATGTATCATCATCAATGGAGTGTCCTCCCACCAAGGGAGTTTGGGCCACTTCAAGCACATCGCAAGCTCCTTGTAGAACCTCTACTGCCACTTCAGAATCCAAAGTTGCCATTGGAAAAGCTAAGATAGCCATGGCGGTTACGGGCTCTCCTCCCATAGCGTAAACATCACTTAGAGCATTGGCGGCTGCGATCTTTCCGAACCATCGAGCCGAATCCACGATGGGCGTGAAAAAGTCCAATGTTTGCACAAGGGCACCCTGGTTTTGAAGTTGTTCGGAAGATAACACTAAAACGGCGGCATCATCAAAAGTCTGCGGACCCACTTGAAGTTGCTTCGAAGCCGCCGGGAACCGAACTTGCGATAAAATATTTCTCAGTTCATGAGCCGCTACCTTGGCAGCACATCCACCTTTTTGAACAGTTTGAGTCAGTTTGAGAGAAGAACTCTGAGCTTTACTTTCATCTTGCGTCATGATTGACGCTGTTTATCATCACTTGTCTGGGTTTGTCCAGAAGACCCCTTTGCACCGGTCTCGCTCCCTTTAGAATCATGAGTAATTTGTTCACTGACGTCGCGGGAGGGATGGGGGTCTTCTTTTTCAGTCAGACCTTTTTTGAAGCCACGGATAGCTTCTCCCATGGATTTGCCTAAACCAGGAAGGCGGGCGGGCCCAAAAAAGAGAAGGGCTAAGCCAACAATAACGATAATTTCTGTCCACCCTAAATTCATAGAAACCTCCAGATATCAGGCACCTACCCAGAAAACTCCGAA
Source organism: uncultured Pseudobdellovibrionaceae bacterium (assembly GCA_964515195.1). GTDB lineage: Bacteria > Bdellovibrionota > Bdellovibrionia > Bdellovibrionales > Bdellovibrionaceae. Next base: position 17,025 of record CAZETK010000012.1, on the reverse strand, counting down.
CAGACCTGGCAGTCAATCACGATTTTGAATTCCCGCATACTACCAGACCTCCTATCGTTCTTTGAAGCGTAAAATCACTATGACCACAATAGTAATATCGCCACGATGGTGGGAGGAAGCGCAAACCCCAAAAACTTAAGATGATTAACAGTTTGGTTCGGAAATTTATTCACAAGAATTGAGTAACCGGCTGGATTGGGCGCATTGGCCAGTACAGTTAGGCCCCCACCCGCCAAAGCACCGGCCACCAGCGAATACTTAGATAGGTCGGATAATCCCTCAACCTGAGATCCTAAAAAAGTGAGAGCGGCATTGTCAGTCACAGCCGTTAGAAGTGTGGCCCCAAAAAATAAGGCTGTATCTGAAAGTTGCGCCAGCAAAGGTTGTAACCACCATTGCTGAAACTCACCAAAGACCATCAGACCCGCCAGAAAAAATGAAACCAACAAGGCCTCACGAAGTCGTAAGCTCTCTTGAAAAGCGCGGGTTGCGACTGTCACACCCATAAAAAATAGAAATAACCCCATGAAGACATTAGAGAAGGTATGAGTGAGCACGATCAAAACCAAAAAGATCAAGTGAATGACCTTGACCCACAGAGGAACGTTCTTAGAAGCTCCTTGGCCTTCTTGTTCAACTTTAGAAAGTGACTTGAAGCCGTTTAGAATATCTTTCTGGAAACCAAATACAAAAAAGACAGCGTTGACAGTACATGCCGTCATGCCCTTAATGCCGAAATTTGTAAAAACATAGCTAAAATCCCAACCCCATTTACCAGCCACCATTAAAATGGGAGGTGCGGCAAATGGTGTTAAGGAGCCGCCAATCGACACATTCACGAATAGAACCGCCAACAGGGCGTAAAGAACTCGCGGCGAAGGTTGTGCGATCATAGAACGCAATAACAGAGCCACGACTGTCATGGCTGCGGGCTCTGTTATAAAACTTCCCAAAATAGGACCTATGCTTAAAAGAACGAAGACATCCGCCAACACGGCGGGCAGTCGTAGTATCCGATTTAATAACATGGAGATGAAGGACATCATGTCTCGAGCCATGATCATAATAGGGCGAGTGGCGCAAACGACCATAATAACAAAAACAAAAATAGGTTCTGTGAATTTAATGCTTTCCACATATTCAATTGCGGCCTTTGGCTCTTCAAAAAGGGCAAGGCTTGTGATAAAGACACCCGCCCAAAAACCAAAGACCACCTCGACTTCACCCAATAAATGAAAAAGCGCACGCCGAGTCGAATTTTCAGGAAATCGATGAGAAAGGTGCGCCAACTTAGAGGCTAAAAAAGTATGAAGAATGGCAACGGCAAAAAGGATCGTGGAAAAGGTCGCAATTGTCATAGCCCACCATCTCGCACTCACTCAAAAACGGCAAGGGTTTAGGGAAAAGGCTTGTAGCGTTTTTCAAAATATTCGTTGTGGATATCCTGGATGACAGAATCGCGATATCGATTGGTTCCACCAGAGGTCAAGTCCTTATCGATTAGGATTTCCAGTATCTGGGCTTTAAGACTGTCAGAAGTCTCAGTGCTTCCCATTCGAGGAGTCCATTTCTGAAGCGCCGCAGGTAGAGTCTCCTCAGGTGATTCCAGGCTTCCATCTACAAAAATGGCACATTTACTCACACCGCTAATATTAGAAAATCGAACAAAAATAGAGTGCCATTTACCTTCTTGAATCACGCCAGAGAGAGTAGCGCAGTGAGTGGACTGCATTGGTAGATCATAGTATTCAACCTGTAGACCGCCATCATCTCTAATCATAACTTTAAACTCTTCAGATCCACTGCCCATTAAGCTTCCAAACAGTTGCTGCTTTGAAGACACCGTCAAACTTGGTATAGAAAGGTATGACCCAATTAAGGCGGCGTTTCCAGAGCCTGAAGAAAGGTTCACATTATAATTCGTATTAGCAGCCCAAAGGAATGGCGAACTTTCAGGTGGGCTTAGATCAAAAATATTTCTAAAAAGTTTTCGAATCAAACCTCCCCCTTCAGTGAATTCATTAAAATATTTCCTCTTAACTGGAGCGTTATATACGATTAAAGATGAGCCTGACTGGTTTATTTCGGAAGATTCAAAAGAGTAGAATTCCGGAATGTCGAATTCAGGCAATGGTGCCATGGGCAGATGATACCAATGGAATATTTGTGTTCTTCCGCGATCAAGCCAATCTAGTGGTGACTTCTGGAGCGGCAAGCTCCACAAAGCATTATCAACATAATAGGGTCGCTCCATCAACGAGGGCGTTAAAACATCAACTTCAACCCGGCTACTGCTGGTAGGGGCCAGGTAAGCGGATGAGACTGGGCTAAGCTGTCTTCTTGACCAGTAAAACTCATTTTGTGTCTGTGACGGCAGTATGAATCGTTCTGATCCAGCTACGACTTCAATTGAGCAATCCGAGTCCTCAAATATCCGAATTTCATCAAAAGTCGTAAATTTAAATTTAATTTGATGACTGGCCGGAATCGGAACACCACCGGCATCCACTAAACTTACTCCAAATGGATAACACTCGTGGTTGAAAAGGAAATCCAAGCTTTCTGCACGGGTGATCTTCAAGTGGTCGGCGTTCAAGTTGGCGTTTATGTAAAGGTCAGGAATATCCTGTGATATATAGGATGTTGCTTCATCGAGTGAAATTTCTCCGGCTGTGGAGGAGCTGACACCGGCTAGGGACTGAACATAGATGGTTTTCTTATAATCCTGACCACTTTTAAATTCGAGCGTAGTCAAGGATGAGAGGGAAGTCCCCGTTTCATCACAACTTGAGCGCAATTGAAACTTAGAGATGTCTGGATTCAAGACATTGATGACGATATTGGAGGGGTAATCCTTCGTTGCCACTCCATTTGAGCCCACAACAATCAAATCCGCCCTCTTACATTCGTCTCCGCCTGTAAATTCAAAAGTTTGCGGCGCCAATATAACCCTATACACGGAAGGGAGGGCCGTATCGGTCTTCACTTTAAACTCTCGCGTGACCTCCACCCCGTTAAAATTTTCTGATAGTGTAATATTCTTCTCAGGCGAAACTATTGTCATGACCTTGTAGGAGTACTGAAGATGCTCCACGCCAACTGGAAAAGTTACGGCAGTGGCCATATTAGGGAGTGGTGTACCCGAACAATCAGGAGTAGAATAAAGAATAAAATCACTTCCAAATGTCAAGCCGCTCTCAAGAGTCAGATCAAATGTGCGAACAACACTATTTTTAACTTTGAAGGTAATGGCCGTACCCACCTCATGACCAAGACTCACGCTAAAGGGCTGGCAATATCCGACCCCAATTGGTACAGGATAAATTCCGGCATAAAAGTTAAACGTATTGGCCTCTGGGTCTGACGAGTCATCATGGAGGGGAAGTTGAAGGACATTTGACGTTAAAAATGGTGAAATGCCCCGAAGATTGATCTTTGAAACCTCAGGCAGATTTTCCAAAGTACCACCCACCCAATCCACAATTTGATTCATAGTAACCCAAAAATCATATCGCCCATCTTCCTCACAACTTGAGTCATACTCCGTGCTAACCAATGGATAACTGCTTTTCTTCACCGCCTCACGAAGCTCAGCAGGTGCTGCAGCCGGGATATTAAACCAGTCGCTGATTTCACCATTGGATTGTATAAATTGAATCTGAAAGCCGTTAATAACAAAAAGACAACTACCGCGGAATCGAACAAATCCTTTATCTTGAGCATTTTCAAAATCAGGAGGCATTGACGCATCCAACTGAGGTGATGGCAAAGAAACAGAACCCAAAGCGCTGATACTGGTTTTTGCTTTTTGCAAGCAACCACCTAACAGCATAGAAATAAGAGGCATGAGAAGCCAAAACGTACCCGCTCTCATCCTCTACTATTCGACATAAACCGAACTAGACTTAAGTCGTAACGCCAATATCCGACTCAAAATGAGTCATTTAGGTAACTTGAATTATCTGGGCAACCCGATTCAGTATCACTATTCTAAAAAGCCCTTCTCCAAAGCTTTTCCGGCGTCCCTACCTCAAAATCATGCCTTATTGGCAAATGCTGATATCCTTCTCAATGGCACGTCGGGCTTGAGCCACTTCTCGCACAGAAGGCTGAAATAAAGGACTCGGGCACTGATGTTTCTGAATAAGGCGAGAAATAGCGCTCGCCTCTTGTTCAGTCATATTAAGATTCCAGATATATTTGACCATCAACCAGTTATGCAAATGTTGACAGGCAAATCTTGAATCTGAAGGCATCCATTGATCAGGAGCCTTATCTGCTTTTTCCTGATTTTCACTGGAGTAGGCCGAAATCAAATGCTCTTGATGACCAATGAAGTTCGTGAATAAACAGCGCATAGGCCTTTTCCAAGACCAGGCTCCGCTATCATAGGCATTTTTAAGAGCTACGACGTGGTCAATTTGAATATCATCGGCAGATTTGTAAATGCCTCCACCATACGGATCAGCCCATCGCCCCGATTCAACTCGACAGGGATTGGCACTTGCAAACTTCACAGCAATTATACTATCGCGGATCAGAACTTGGGCACGCGTGTTGTAGCAGTTATCCTGACGTTGATCTACAATCCAAGAACCAAAGTGTTTTTTTCGATTGTATTTTTCTTTTCCAACGGGTCGTTTGGAGTCATGAAAAGACCAATTCAAAAGCTCTACGGCTTCTTGCCGGACGCGATTGAAAATTTCATGGGGATCTTGCCAACGGGATTGGTGATTTTCACTGAAGGTATAGTATTGACTATGGGCTAATGCTGGAAAGATCAAACTTCCAAGAAGTGCAACAACTAGCAACCTTCTTTTTTGTCCCATGCAGTTTCCCCCTCACAACTTCTATTTCACCCTGGAGTTTTTAGCGGATTCAAGTTAAGAGTTTGTTCGTAAGTGAAAAATACCATGCGTCATTTTAACTTTGATTTTTTGTTGAAAATACGAGCGGAATTAGAAGAGAATTTAATTTCCCCCTCTGAGTTCGTTGCCAAATATCTACTGACACATCCTTTGCAGTTTCAAAAAAATATTATGTATCCTCACTTGGCCCACTCGCCCCTGTCAGAGATCATGGACTTTTTGAACACCTTTCAATGGAAAGGCTATTCAGACCGCATTCGGCGTAGTTTGTTGAAATGGCACCATAAGCAGTACCCTCTGCTACTGTTATTCCATATTCCAACACCCTTAGAGTTGCTGAGGCTTCAAGCTCAAGGTCAACGCGTGGTGACCGTTTTTTTGCAACAATCTGAGTGGCGCACTGAACATCATGGCAAAAATCCTTGGGACTTCACAGTTCACGACCTGATTCACGCTGACCATTTTTTCGAAGACCCCCTCAACTGGAAAGGGCAAGTGGGATTTTATCAATTCTTACTTCGGCACTGGAATGATTTTCCTTTGCGCGCGCTCCATAACCAGAGTGGGTTTGAATATTTGATTTCCGACATGAACTCTCACCCCTATCATTTGTTTTTAACACTGCGAGCCCTACTATTGGAATCCATGAAAGCACAGGCTTCTAAAAACAGATATAAAGGGAGCGAAGATCAATATCCAAATCGGTTGAATGACAAAGACGAAGCTCAGTTTCACAAAATAGTTTTGGGCTGGAGAGCAGAGCTTCTTGAAAAAGGGGTTCTCCTCGCCGAACACTTACAAGTCTAAGCTGTAGCCGGCTAGATACTAGTTTTGGTGCTCAATCGGGAACTTGATTTAGAAGTGCCATGGAAATTTTTTAAAGTTCCGGGGGCGCTTTTCTAAAAATGAATTACGTCCTTCTTCAGCTTCATCTGTGCCATAAGCCAATCGCGTGGCCTCGCCCGCAAACAATTGTTGTCCCACCAACCCATCATCTGCCAGGTTAAAGCCGTACTTCAACATACGCATGGCGGTAGGAGATTTGCTGTTCATTTCTTCAGCCCATTCCAGGGCTACCTTTTCAAGTTCAGCATGGGAAATCACCGCATTGACCATCCCCATTTCAAAGGCTTCTTGTGCGCTGTAGTTGCGGCCTAGAAAGAAAATTTCTCGGGCTCTTTTTTGACCTACTTGGCGAGCCAGGTAGGCTGAACCATAGCCTGAGTCAAAACTTGCTACATCTGGATCGGTTTGCTTAAAGATCGCATGTTCTTTTGAGGCTAAAGTTAGGTCACAAACAACATGCAACGAGTGTCCCCCGCCAACGGCCCAACCGTTAACAACGGCAACAACAATTTTTGGCATAAAGCGGATCAAGCGTTGAACTTCCAGAATATGCAAGCGACCCAGTTTTGCTCTTGCTATCGGGTCGTCTGAATGTCCGTATTGGTAGCCATCTTTTCCACGGATACGCTGGTCTCCACCCGAACAAAATGCCCAGCCACCATCTTTCGAAGAAGGGCCGTTGCCAGTCAATAAAACCACTCCGACATCCGGTGATGTTCGCGCATGGTCCAAAGCCACATACAGTTCATCTACGGTTTGAGGACGAAAAGCATTTCGTACCTCAGGTCGATGAAAAGCGATTCGAACGGTGCCCTGATGGCGAGCTCGATGGTAGGTGATATCTTGAAAATTAAAGCCTGGTACTTCTTCCCAGAACTCGGAATTAAAAATATCCGATACCTTTGCCGCCATATTAACTCCTTTTCAAGCCTTGGTATTTATCATCTTTCGAAAGTTTGCCAAGATTTGTCTATTGAAACTGAATTTTCGACCTTTCGCGCTGTCAAAACATGACGTAACTTCAGAAGCCCTTCGTAAACTTAAATCTTGTCAATTTTTGGGAAAAACCTTAGAGGGGTTCCTAGCCCTGATATAGCCTTTCATTGTGCAGACATTCAAACTGGCCCTAGCCCAATACCCACTTCTTCATCACCACAGTGAAACTGAATGGAAGTACTATGTATTGGGATTCGGACAGTTTGCAGCCACTTGCCAGATCTTGGCGTTCCCTGAATACGGATCACTCGATCTTGCGTCTTTGCTGGAACCCGAGGAACGACGGGCAAAAAATTTAATCGAGGGAATGCAAAAGTTCATTCCCTTATTTCTAGAAACCTACGGACGACTGGCCCAGAGAATCAATGCCTACGTGGTTGCCCCTAGCTTTCCTGTTCTGGAATCAGGGGGCGCCGTCAACCGAGTTCATGTTTTCAGCCCGATGGGCGAAATGGGCTTTCAAGATAAACACAAACTAACCCGGTTCGAGAGTGACGAATGGAAAATGGTCCCAGGAAGTCCCTTTCAAACTGCTTTCGAAACAGAGTTCGGCCGGTTTGGCATCAATATCGGCTACGATGTCGAGTTTCCACTGTTCGCGAATCAATTGGCAAAGGCGGATGTTAAACTTCTCTTAGTACCTAGCTGCACGGAAACCTTCTACGGCATGAATAGAATCCACCTGGAAAGCCGTGCCCGCGCTTTGGAAAATCAAATTTATGTCGGAGTCAGCCAAACAACGGGTGAGGCACCATGGTCTCCCGTCTATGATTTTCATACCGGTCAGGCATTACTTTGTGGCCCCCCCGATCTTGGATTCCCAGAAGACGGAATTATCGCAAAGGGCGATGTGAATCAGCCCTCATGGATTATCCATACCGTGGATTTTAGCCGGATCAGCCGTGTACGCTCTACGGGAAGTTTTTTAAATTGGCACGATAGCCAAGTCTAACTTTACTCAATGGGGTTAGACCCGGCATCCTCACGTCAACCTAAGACTCAGACTAAAATTGTGTCTCTACCATTATGTAGGAATACAAAGGCGTTTTATCATCATCAACACTGGCGCTGTTGCTGAAATACTCGCCATACTGAAAAGCTGATACTGAAGCCGATACGGCAGTTTTTGGATTGAGTTTGTATTTTACAATCAAATCCACTTCCGTCCCCAAATCGCGGGATTTTTCAGTTGGATCACCCAAAGGAGAAACGGAATTAGGAGCAAAGGCCGCAGTATCATTATCATTACGAGTGAAATAATAAAAGCTAAGCTCTGTGGACCATAAATCAGACCATTGACCTTTATGACGAAGGGCCGCGCCTGCTAAATTTCTTCGACCCAGGACATCTGTCTTTCCTAAAACAGCATGGGTTGTGGGAAACATCTCACGCCAATTTTTACCCGCAAAAAAAGCTTGTAAGGCCCACTGCTGCTGCTCTTGCTTCCAGGTCACAGTAGTATCCAACATATTGTTCTGAGAGTCTTCTCCTGCCCCGATGAAATTAGTGCCCTCCGTTCCAAAGTTCTGGGCGTACTCAATTTTCCATCCCCAATCTCCCATTTGAGTAAGAATTCGAGTTCCATAATCACCAAAATGCTGATTATTAGGCCCTGTGGCAGATCGGGATTGCTCGGATAAATAAAAATAATAGAGATCCAAAGTCGGAATAAAGCTGCTAACTTCATAAGAGACGTACAGAGCCGACAGGGTTTTGTCACCCTGGTCCTGGCTGTTATTAATCGTGTTCTCTCTTAAGACTGAGTACAAGGCGTCAGCCCAAGATTTTCCCTGCGACCATCTTAACCGAGCCGCATCGAACGATCGTCCGTAAGTTCCCCATGTGGAAGGGCCAATAATCAATTGATCTCCGTACAATAAACTCTGACGACCTAGAAGCAGATTTAAATCATCCCGCAACTCCAAATCCAGGTAAGCTTGCCGCATCCAAAATGAATCCAAATCTCCTCTGTAGCTGGAATTCGACGAGGTCTCTATCAACTGGGCGCCGCTATCGGTAAGCTCCAAATAGCTCTGTCCCATGATCTTTACGTATTGCCCTTCTAAAACCAGCTTAACTCCTTGGCTTTCATCAAAAGTCACAAGGGGGTTAACCCGCAGATGAGAAAATTGCCGCCGATCCTTCAGATTGGCGTAACTTGAGTCCTCAAATCGGTAACGAGCGGATGCGCTAAACTGCCAGTTCTTTACAGGTTCTTGCGCCCATCCGGCCTGAGACAATAATAAAACGTATGCAACAAAGAAAATTGATAAATACCTTCTGTCCATTTTAACTCCACCTTTTGATGAACAACATTACAGACTTCTAAAGTCATAATCATATGACGGCGGTCATATTTTCGCATCGCCGTTATATGACATCCAAGGGTTGCAGTGTGGATTTTCTTTGTCAACAAATGAGATAATTGTGGCTGCATTTGCAAGAAGAAGGGGCAAAATTCAATCTATAACTGAAAATTGCCCCATTGGAATTAGACTGGTCAAAAGAGAATCAATGTAAATGCTCAGCTCTCTCGGAACCCTCGACTTTTACAAGCTTGTTGTAAAGTCCAATAACAAGAAGGGAAGGAACCCATAGTCCAATAAAGTTCGCTAAGTCTTTTCGTTTGGTGAACATAGCTAATCCAGCTGATACCGCCATGCTTCCCAACGCTATCCCCATAAAACCTAATGAAGGGACTTGTGCTGTAACCTTCTCAACAGACTTTGTTAATTTTCCTTCCTTAGGAAACGTGCCTGTAAGGGATTCTTTAGAGTTAATTCCAGTTCCAGATTGAGGATTCATACTTTTCTCCTTTGTTGAGTGTTGTTAGATGAATGTAAATACGTTTTGAATCTTTCTTGAATAAAAAAATGAACTCACCTCTGAAACGGATTCTGCAAACAAAATGCCATAATTAATTTCAAGTTCTTTCATTCGCTAGTTCTGAGAATATGATTTGCAACAACACTAATTGAGGAACTTGGCTAGTTGGAAAGATTATTCTTACACTTCCCTTATGTATTTGAAACTTCAAGGCGAGAATTTCGAACTGCTGCCAGAACGTGCATTCTTATGGCGCAAAAAAAGCTTGTTGGTTTTTTCGGATATTCACCTCGGTAGAGCCGAGAGTCTTCAATCTATGAGCGTTCTTCCTCGCACGAGTGTGCATCAGGCTGATCTGGATCGAATGACGGATATCATTCAAAAATACTGTATTCACGAAGTTCTCGTCCTAGGCAATTGGATTCACAAACAGGATTATTGGACCCGAGAGCTTATACTGAATATCCAAAAATTTTTTGAGCTTCATAAAAATATCAATTGGACGATTGTGACCTCTTCGCAGGACAGCTCAACACTGGACTATTTAAAACCATTTCCGATCCGTATATTTGAAAACAGATTTCAAGTTGGCTCTATCACTTTCACTTTGCCCCACGAAGAAGTCTCGGATGGACAGGAAGACTCTGAGAAGTTCATCATTCAGGGTAGCCTTCATCCGATGATTGTCATCAAGGAAGGTCCAGTCGAACTGCGACTGCCTTGCTTTGTTTTAAATTCGAAGTCCTTGACTTTACCTTCATTCGGATTATTTGATGACGGCCGTGAGATCCAAAGCGAACAGAATCAAAAGATCTATGCAGTCACACAGAAAGAAATTTTTGAGGTTCCACGAAGGTCTATGATCGGCCCACGCCACTAAGAGCTATCTTAATTAGGCCAGCGGTGGGCATCAGAGCAGGTTCTTAACATCCAAAAAAGATTCTGAATCTGATTGTTCGAAATCATCCGTTTCCATGACCCTTTACAATTTCCAAAAGGAAGGCTAGCGCCTGCCTATGTTCTATTCGAAAATTTGGCTAGGTCTATAGATTCCGAAATCTATAAATCGCTAGAAACTAAAACGAGACAAGAGGTTAAAGATGGGGGAACTCGAAAAGTCATCCAGCACGAAGTTGTTTGCGGTGGTCACTGGAGCCTCTAGCGGAATTGGGTACGAGCTTGCCAAACAATTCGCTCAAAATGGATTTGATTTACTTGTGACCTCCGAAGATGTGGGCATCGAGGAAGCCGCACAAGCCTTCGAAGCCTGTGGCGCGGCAGTGAAATGTGTCCAAACCGATTTGGCGACTTACGATGGGGTTGAAAAGTTAGTACGTGAAATCGAAGAAGCTAAGCGTCCACTTGATGCAATGGCGATCAATGCCGGCGTTGGCGTCGGTGGAGTTTTCCGAGAAACAGACTTTAATGATGAAATCAATATGATTCGGCTTAACGTTATCTCACCTGTTCATCTGACGAAACGAGTCCTGCCTGCCATGATTCAGCGTGGACAAGGGCGAATCCTTTACACCTCCTCTATCACATCATATTTGCCAAGCCCATTTATGGCAGTCTATGGCGACACGAAAGCATTTGTTCTTTCATTTTCGGAAGCTCTACGAATTGAACTGGAAGGTACAGGTATTTCTGTCACCGCCCTGTTGCCTGGGCCGACGGATACGAATTTCTATAGCCGTACCAGAATGGATGACACCAAAGACGCTCTACAAAGTCAAAAAACCGAGGCCATTGAAGTCGCAGAAAAAGGGTTTAAGGCCTTAATGGCCAATAAGGATCTGGTAATCGCCGGCAGCTTGTTTACAATTTTACATGGAAGTACAGGCTCTAACCGTCAGTTGTCATGATTCTTTTTCTGTGAAAGAATCGCCCTTGATGGACAAAGCAAATTCAAGTGAACAGAAGTCGAATCGACTGAAGTGGTGGAACTGGGGAAAGTTTTCTAGAACAATCGCCGAAAGCAGCTTTTTGGCTGGGCCTAGAACACGGCTTCAGGACTTCAAAAGTGCGTTTGAAATTTTTTTTGAACTGATCGGTGGCTTTCGCAAGCTCCATTTTGTCGGTCCCTGCGTAACAGTCTTCGGATCAGCCCGGGTGGCGGAGGATTCCCACTACTACATCTGCGCCCGTCAGGTCGGACAAAAGTTGGCTTCACTGGGGTTCACGGTGATGACAGGCGGGGGGCCTGGCATCATGGAGGCCGCCAATCGAGGCGCCAAAGACGTCAATGGATTTTCAATTGGTCTTAACATCACACTGGCGCACGAGCAAAAGCCAAATCCTTATTTAGACCAATGGGTCGAATTTAAGTATTTTATGATTCGAAAACTTTTGTTGGTTAAATACTCCTATGGATTTATTGCCGCTCCTGGTGGATTTGGAACAATGGATGAGATTTTTAGTCTGTTAACCCTCATCCAAACGCAAAAAGTTAAAGATTTTCCTGTCGTTTTATTGGGCCGTGAATTTTGGGAGCCTCTTCGAGCTCAGATTCAGGAAAAATTTGTCCAGGCTAAGACGATTGATGCCGAGGACTCAGAAAAAATCCTCTTCACGGATTCTGTGGATGAGGCTGTAGAATATATTCATCGAATGGCATTGCATCGCTTTGGACTCGAGCTTAATGTAAGAGCTCGAAGACCTCTTACCATTTTAGGAGAGCAATCAATTCGCAAATGAATTCCGCAGTAAAAAGGGAGAGGAACTTGTTACGGACCCTGGCGGAAGAGATCCAGATGTAAGATGCCTGTACGCCGAAACAACTGCGATCAAAGATTCACGATGAATCGGTTTTGAAAGGTGATCGTCAAAGCCTGAGCGCAAGCAGCGATCCCGCTCTTGTTTAAGAGCGTGCGCCGTTAAAGCTACAATTGGCTTAAGATAGCCCTTTTGACGTAAGGATTGCGTCGCCCCGAACCCGTCTAGTTCGGGCATTTGAATATCCATCAGGATAAGATCCACATCTTTAAGTCTTAAGGCCATGTCGATACCTTCCAAACCATTTTGCGCGACAGTGACGCGGGCGCCTTCCTGTGTCAAAAAGAGGCTGATCAACGCCTGGTTGTCCAACGAATCCTCAACAAGAAGAATATGAGTCCCATGAAGCCGGTTCTCTACATGGGAATTTTGATTTCGATTGCTATCAGTTACGCTTTCGTGAAAGTCTTCGGCTGTTAGAGGACCGCAATTAAGGGTCAAAGTGAAAGCACTTCCAACCCCTGGAGCAGAGCTCGCCACGTACAGGTTTCCCTCCAGTGCCATGGCCAATCTTTTCGAAATGTAAAGGCCCAAACCTGTCCCGCCAAATTTCCGCGTGGTGGAGTTGTCGGCCTGAGTAAAGGGTTTGAATAAACGCTTCTGATGTTCAAGTGTCATCCCTATGCCGGTATCCTTGACTTGAATTTCCAACATGGCGGGAATTTGCTTGGTTGATTTAAATTTAATCTTAACTTCGATTTTGCCAACTTCCGTGAACTTAATCGCGTTTCCAATTAAGTTAATTAGAATCTGCTTCAAGCGAGTGGGATCCGTGACGATTCTTTTAGGTAAAGAGCCCTCCGGTATTACCTTAAACACAAGCCCTTTCTCTTGAGCTTTTCGCTTAAGTAAAGAAGTCACGTCCTCGAGCAAGTCTTCGAGACCGAACTTTATATGCTCCACCTCGAATTGGTCTGATTCGATTTTGGAAAGATCTAACAATTCATCTACCAAAGAAGATAAATGATAGGCATTTCGACGTATAGTTGAAATCCAAGCTCTATTCAGTTCAGATGTCGATGGACTTTCTTCTAATATATCGGCGAATCCGCGAATAACCCCCAAAGGAGTTCGAATCTCATGGCTCATATTCGCTAAAAATGCACTTTTCGACTGTACGGCTAATTCGGCTTGTTCGATCGCCCTCTTTGTCGCTTCGATATCAGTCCACGTTCCGTAATACTTACGAGTGTGGCCAGATTTGTCCCGAAAAGGATTTCCTTGCGTCTGAACCCAGCGATATTGTCCATTCGAGCGACGAACTCTGAATTCCACATCCAAGGAGGATTCATTTTGTCGGCACTCATTCCAGTTCAAAACAACACGGGACCGGTCCTCTTCATGAACAAGATCAAGCCATCCCCACCTAAGAACTTTGTCGATAGGATAGCCTAAATAGTCGAGAAAGTTCTGGTTGAAGTAATCCATCGTTCCATCTGAATTGGCTCGCCACACCATCTGTGGAATGGTTTCAGTGATCAAACGGAATTTTTCGCCATTGGCCTCATAGTACTCTCGAGCTTTTCTTTGTCGGTCAATTTCAGTTAGGACCCCCACCCAATATTCTACTTTTCCTTGAGCGCTAAGTTGAGGAGTACATCGGAGCAAATGCCAAAGGTATTCATTTATACTGGCACGAAAAATCCGACACTCAACTTCGAAGGGCCGCGCCATCAAAGAAGCTCGTTTCCATGAATCCAAAACTTTAAAACCGTCATCGCAATGGAGTGAATCGAATACCTGACGGTGCAAATTATCGTCATGATGATGGCCAGAAAAGCCATTCCATCTTTCATTAAGATAAGTCACTTCCATTTGCGGGTTAGCGATAAAAATTAACTGCGGGAGATTATCAAGAGTGGCCTTGTGGTAGCTTAAAAAGGGGTTCTTGGAAATTTTTTCTCTTTCAAAACTAAGAATAAAAAACTGTGTTTTGCCATCCTGATCAAGGATAGGTGAAAACATTTTTGAATTCGGATCTTGGGTTTCCAGGCTCTGGGCTTTTTCTGGGTACAGGTCGACAAGATGCTGGCCTACAATTTCATTTCTATTTTGGCCACTCACGCTTAAAAAGTTATCTGTCACACTTAACACTTCAAGGTCAGGACTTAAAAGCAAATATAGGCCTGGAAACCTTTTAAATGTTGTCTCAAAATTTATTTCTGTCACATCCATCTTCTTGATTCACTTCTGATGTTTTACCGCCCTCATTTCGCCATCAGGCTTTTGCTCAACGCCACCACTCGGATTGCACTAAATCAAACTTAAATCAAATTCGCACATAGGATTTAAACTATTTTCAGCTGGAATATACAAATATAACCTTCTGAACTGCAACTTTTCAGGGATGAATATGCCAAGGATCAAACATATTGGAGAAAAACAGGAGTTAATCATGAGATAATCTTTGAAGATAATGTTCATAGTGTACAAAGAGCTATCTAGAGTGTTTACAAAAGGCCCCACGATTCGTAGGGCCTCTTATTTTTTAGGCTCAGTCTGAAAACACTTGAACCCAGTAGGTCCCAGATTTGGCGACTCCTAGGCGTCGGAATCGTTTATTTAGAATGTTTTTCTTATGACCTGGAGATTTCATCCAGCCTTTCATCACACTAGTAGCGGTCTTATGACCACGAGCAATGTTTTCACCTGCGACTCGATATCGGGCTCTTTCATCATGCAGTCTATCACCCAAATCGTCGCCATTACGGGAGTTATGGCTGAAGTATTTATTGTAGTTCATGTCCTTGGCATGACCATTGGCAACCTGAGCTAAAGTTGAACTCCCTACGACAGGTTTCAAGCCACGATTGCGACGTTCTTTGTTTACCATATTCAAAACTTGCTTAGCAGAGGAAGTCGTTTGGGCCCACAGGGGACCTGTGAACAGTAAGCAAGAACAGAGCATTAAAACTTTTATGTATCGAATCAAAGTAACTCCTTTCACTTTTGTTTCGTTAAGATTTCGTTTGCTTGTTCGCATGGTTGTTTCTGAATGCCTGTTAATTAGCCTGCCTGTCAATGTTAAGATAACGCAATATTCGAATTATCCCGATCGGGAAAAAATCATCATATTTTATTTTGTTGAGGCACAAAAGGAGTCCAATTTTTCCTCACAACATTTCAAGAATCATTCAAATAAGGAATGGGAATTGCACCTTCACACTTAGTTGAAATTTAACAACAACACATGCGAGGGGGTCTTTGTGAAAACTGAAAAAATGAGTTCTATTATGGCATTTGCGACTTACATGGCGCAGTTCTTTGTCGCCTTGTCAGGAGTTGGTATTGGTATTTTAACTACGGTATTTTTATTGTTCGCACTTTCTGCCAACGCCAATCCTGTAACTCATGTGGTTCCCAATTCAGAGCCATTTCCTGATGAGACTTTCACCCACTTTCTAGAAAACTTAAGCTACATCACAAATGCTCAACTTCTTGATCAGCACGGTCTAACGCGCGGAAACGCCAGCATTAACCCGTGGTCCGGGTCGTATTGGCCCATTCATAAAGGAGTGATCGCCGCCCGGTACGCAAGCAGCACCTTCGCTAATTCCCGCACATTCACAAATAACTATAATAGTTATAAAGCCTACCCGTCGGAGACTTTTGTTTATTCAGGAAATACGGAGCAACTTTCGCCGGCTGAAAAGTATGACCTCTTAGTTGGTGATTCGAATTGGACTTTAACAAGAGCCATGTGGGCAAAAGGTTTACGCGATCTTCAAACATTTGGAGTTGTATCCGGATGGACTGGAATTTGTCATGGCTGGGCAGCCGCAGCGCACATTCATCCACAGCCGCCAGCTTCCCACGTGACTGTACGGGATGTAACAGGCCGCTATAATATCAAATTTTATGCGAATGATATTAAGGCACTCTTGTCTTATCTTTGGGCCGAGGCTTCACCTGGAACTTTTTTAGCAGGTAAACGCTGTCGCCAGGGTCGTGTCATAACAGATTCCTATTTAAGACCTTTAGATCCAGCATGTCTTGATTCCAATCCAATGACTTGGCACCTGGCTTTGGCAAATCGGATGGGACTGCATGGAATGAGCCTAGTCATGGATTCCGCAAACGGCCCTGAAGTGTGGAATTACCCTCTTGTCGGATATGACTATCATTACTTTGATCCAAAAACTTATATGCCTACCCACAACTTTAAGTCAGCTCTGCGAAAGGTGAGTGAATTTGATGACCCTTACAAAGGTCATCGCAGCCCTAAGACCGCTTACATAGTCGGCATTATAATGGATACATTTCACTCAGCTTCTACCGTTCCGACTCGAAATATAGCCACACGGGTTGTGACGACAAAGAAAACCTTCATCTACGATCTAGAACTCGATGAAAACTTCGAACTGGTTGGAGGTGAATGGTACAGCCGCCATACCCCTGATTTTATTTGGGGGTATAGTACGGCCAGTCGCGCACGCACTCGGGAAGACATCCGCCTTTCCAATGAGGGGGTGAGATGGAATGCGAGCAGAAGTGCCCTGCCTCCTGAAGTGGCTCGTTCTGCCCAGTTAGCTTCTCAAAGAGGCCAGGTGCTTTCAACAATCGCAGATGCCCTTTACGAGACAAGTGCCATCACCATAGAGGGCCCTCAATTAGTAGAAGAACCTCCAGAGGCCCACGAGGGTGACTCCTCGGTTGAAGAGGCCGAACGCACTTAACTTTGTGTCATAAAACAATATATTGTTCTCATAAACAT
>CAZETK010000011.1:13716-61499 GCA_964515195.1 uncultured Pseudobdellovibrionaceae bacterium | reverse complement strand
GTGCGTGAATAATATTAGACATATGTTGGCTGTAACGAGCTTTATCATTTTGTACACGGGTACCGCGAACAGCAGGCCCACGAGACGAGTTGAGTCGTTTATACTGAATGCAAGTTTTGTCAGCCGCTATAGCCATCTGACCACCCAAAACATCCAGCTCACGAACCATATGTCCTTTTGCCAAACCCCCAATGGAGGGATTGCAGCTCATATATCCAATTCGTGCTGTATTCGTAGTAACTAGAGCTGTGCTCAGGCCCAAACTTGAAGTGACCATCGCCGCCTCGATACCGGCATGACCTGCGCCTACAACAACTATATCGAAATGACTCATTTAAAACACCCCAACAAGAGGCTATTTGCCGATACAGAATTCTTTAAACACTTTGTCCATGATCTGATCATCAAAGTATTTTCCCAAGGTTTCTTGAAAACATAAAAGTGCCTCTTTTAACTCCAAGCTTATAAATTCGGCTCCATCTTCGCGTTTGAGTGATTCAACAGCTTGCCGCATAAAACCAAGAGCCTTATTCAGGTTTTCATAGTGACGCGCCTGACTCAGAGACACTTCATTTTCTGCTGACTCCTGCAAGTGCAACAAACCATGGATTCTGTCTAAAATAAGCTCTCGATCTCTTTTATCAAGAGCCGACACAAAGAGCATCTGAGAGTTTAAAGTTTTCGTTGCGATCTGAACATTTTTCATAATATTATCACGAGTTTGCGAACTAGATACCTTGTCAGATTTATTGATCAAAAAAAGCACCGGATGACCCTCAGGCAGAGTGGAGAACCATTTGGCCTCTTCCTCAGACCACCCCAATTCTGCGTCTATAACAAACAATATCAGGTCTGATTCCAGGGCCGCTTTTTGGGAGCGCTGAATACCCATTTTTTCGATATGATCCTGAGTCTGCTCCCTTAACCCAGCAGTATCGATAAAAATATACCGCTGCCCCTGATGGGCAAAATCCGCATCTACAACATCACGGGTGGTGCCCGGAGTGGAATCGACGATTGCGCGATCGAAACCCAAAAGAAGATTAAGTAGGCTGCTTTTCCCAACATTAGGTTGCCCAATAAAAGCCACCCGAATGCCATCTTGAATCAACTTACCCTTACGGTAGGTCGACACCAACGACTCCGTTTCATTGATACTGTTCTGAATTTTTTCTATTAACTCAGAGGCTGATGACACCTCAAGGCCTTCAGTCGAAAAATCAATATTGGCTTCAATATGCGCCAAGCACCAGGTAATATCATGCTCAAGAGCCTCAATTTTTTCTGATAAATGTCCTTCTAGCTGCCGAAAAGACAATATTGAAGCCTTTTGAGAGCGACTTTCTATTAAAGAAAGGACACTTTCAGCTTGTATTAAGTCCAGACGATTATTCATAAAGGCGCGATAGGTAAACTCACCCGGCAAGGCCGCCGAAGAACCTGCGGCGATGAGGGATTTTAAAATCCGATCACAGATGACGGGGTTGCCGTGACATGAGATTTCAAAAGTGTCCTCACCTGTATAAGAATGTCCTTGAGCTAAGTAAAGAACCAGTGCTTGGTCAATAGTATCGGATGTCAAGACGTCTCGAACAGTCCCGAAATAGGCTCTATGAGATTCGACTTTTTGGGGCAAGGAGGGAAATACCTTGCGTGAAACTGGTACAGCATCTGCCCCGCTTACTCGAATTACAGAAATACCACCATAACCTGAAGGGGTCGCAACCGCGCAAATAGTTAAATCGTCTCGGTCAGGCCCCAACATGGCTTTACTCTTGAGAAGCCGATTCGGCTTTCGCTTCTTTTACTGGATATATTTTGATCTTTTTGTAAAGACCGTCGCCTAAAGAGCGGCTCTTGATTCGTGGGTCTTGAGAAAGATACTGATGCACAATCTTTCTCTCTTTTGGGGGTAGAGCGCGATAATAAACGGATCGTCCTTGATCGAGAGCCATTTGTTTTAAGTCCTCAGCCTTGTCAATCAACGCTTGTTCAGTTTCTTTGCGATACCCTCCGGCATCCACCAAAATATTGGTCTTGTCCTCTGGGAAATTATGCTGAACTACCCTTTTAACTAGTAGTTGAAATGCATCCAAAAGTTGGCCTTTTTTATCTTTAAGCAGCTCTTCATCCGCACCTGAAAATTCGATGCTCAATACATTACCTTCGAAGTCGATATCAAACGAAAGCTCAAAGCCTCCCCTTTCAATGATTCCATTGAGAGTTTGTTCTACAAGGTTTTCAACATTGGTTTCTTCTTTTTTACCACCAAATAATTTTTTCAAGAACCCGGCCATTTAAAATCCTCCTAGCCTTTCATCATTTCGTCACAGACATAAATGTTTTTTGCTGAATTAATCCAAATATTGAACTCACCACCATATACAATGTAAGACCCGCAGGTAGGTTGAGCATAAACACAGAAAATATAATTGGCATAAACGTTAGAACTCGGGCCTGAACAGGATCCAAAGTAGTCGGTGTAAGTTTCTGTTGGATAAAAATAGTAAGCCCCATTAAAACCGGCAATACATAGTATTTATCATGAAGGCTTAGATCCTGAATCCATGCAGCAAACGGCGCTTGATACAGCTCGACGCTTGAACCAATTACTCGATAAAGCGCAAAAAAGATCGGAAGCTGTAAGAGTATGGGCAGACAACCCGCCATTGGGTTGGCTTTATTTTCTTTCATGGCCGCCATCATCTCGCGATTTAAATTGGCAGGATCATCCTTATATTTTTCTCGAATTTGTTGAAGAATGGGTTGGATCTTCTGCATTCCCTTCATAGAACGGTAGGACATTAAGTTAAATGGAAGTACAAGCGCCCGAACAAGCAGGGTCAGCAGGATAATAGCGACACCCCAGTTTCCCACTAATGAATAAAACCATTTCATGGCACTCATCATAGGTTTAGAAATGAATGCTAACATCCCATAATCCATCAAACTAACGAAGGCTTCATTGGCAGATTTAAGACTATCAACAGATCGGGGTCCGATAAATAGCTGCTGAGTAAACGAGAAGTCTTCTCGCTGAGGCAATTTATAGTTTACCGAGTGGACAACTGCCTTGGTATTAACATCGGTCTTAAAAATCAGATCAGATTTAACCTCACTATGGTCCAAAAAACCGACTGTAAAATATTGCGAGCCAAGTGAGTAGAGGCTAATAGCTTTAATCGTTTCTTCCAGTTCTTCTTTTTCGTGGGATATATTAAACTTCTTTTCTTCATCACCAACGAAGGTCAAAAAATCCTGATGTTCATAGGAAGGTAAAAAGAAAGAACTGGACTGCGGTTGTTGTATATTATCATAGCTAACCAAAGAAAAAAGATCTGGGCGCCGTTCAGGGTTAATGACTTTAATGGCCTGACTGAAAGAATAGTTCTCTGGGTGGTATTCAAGAGTTCGCTCGACTGTGAGGGAGCCAATTTGAGCCTCGCCTTTAAATAGATTCTTTTCGACTTGGGTGATATCAAAAGAGACCGGAATACGCTCAGACCCCCACGTCATTTGAAATAAGCCAGGATCACGAGGAGTCAAGGTAACGGGTTTACCTTGCCGGTCAGAATAGACCTTACTTACAAAATCATCGATAGCCATGCCTAGCGAACTAACACTAAAAGAAACCTTGTCGTCTTCGTATTTGTATAGCCGCTCAGGCTTGCTAACTTGTTTGATATCACTTGATCCTTTGGGAGGAACTTGAAGATCTTGCGCTTCAGTTTGTTCTGATGAAGCCGCTTGGGGCACCGGTTCGGACTTGGCAGATTCTTGTTCCGCTTGTCGTTTGACGGCTTGTTGCTGGGTGTGTTCTGGATATTTTTTAGCCAGATATTGCTGCCATCCCATATAGAAAACACCTATCAATAGAATGGCCATGATTGTCTTTGAGTCAAAGGCTTTGGGCTGTTGATTGTTTAACATCTATTTATTTCCTTTCCCCTGAGGAACAGGATCCCACCCTGATGACCCAAAGGGTTGGCACTTCAATATCCGCTTCATAATCAGAAAAATCGCTTTTAAAGAGGGGTGCTGTTGAAGAGCTTCGACTGCATAGTGGGAACATGAGGGCTCGAATCGACATTGGCCACCTAGGTGTTGTGACCCAACGCTGCGATAAACAGCAACAAGAAAAATCAGACAAGATTTAACGTGGCGTTCGAATCCGCTCACACGCTTTCTCCAAAAGTCGGTCCAAATCTTCATGTTTGAGTTCCTTATAGAATTGACTCTGACGAGGTTTGAAAACCACATTCAGCCTACCGGCGACAGTTAGCTGCGAAAGGTTCTTTCGGAAAAACTCCCGTGACCATCGTTTGAGTCGGTTCCGGATAACAGCTGTGCCGACTTTACGACCCGTTGTTACCCCTATAAATAAGACCTCATCATTAGACTTCAGATACTGGATTTGCAACCACTCTGAAGGATTAATTCGAAGCCCTTTTTTACGTAACTCAAGAAAGTCCGAGTTTTTCTTTAAGTTCTTGATTTTGGGTTTATTTTCCACCCTTTTTAACTGTCAGGCTTTTGCGTCCTTTAGCGCGGCGACTAGATAAAACTTTTTTCCCATTAGCTGTGCTATTTCTTTTACGAAAGCCATGTTTATTGGCGCGGCGACGCTTGCTAGGTTGATAGGTTCTTTTCATTTTCTCACCTCAAAATTTAACGCATCACAATGCTGTACTATTTCCTATCTCTAGGGATTCCACTCAAGAGTTTCAGAAACTACTAGATACGTGGGGTCGCAATAAATCACATTGCGGCATGACGGTCAACTGTTGATAACCTTCTAACCCCTTGTTAAGACCTCGGAACTTAGTTGAACATCAAAAAATTTCACGCGTGTCGGGCCCATTGCGGCCCAATTGTAAGAGGGGTGCAAACGTGGAAGTGAATAGCCAATTTTGGGATCAAATAAAATCCCAAATGAAGGGCCGTAATCTGAATAACAAATCTTTGGCCACTTGGTTGGATCCTATTCAATTTATAGAGTCTAAAACAGTCCACGACCGTCTTAAATTCATCCTGGGCGTTCCCAACCCTCTTCACCAGTATTATGTTGTAGAAAACTTACAGGATAAAATAATTACAGAAATTTCAGATAGTTTTAAGTCTCCATTTGATGTTGAGTTCGTTATTACAGGTCAATCATTGCCTCTTCCACCAGAAAGCCCTCAAGCTTTTGAAGAGGCTTTTTTAAAACCCAATCCTCAGACTCAACAATCGGGTTTTAGTTATTCCAAAGAGGGACGTGCTAATCATTCTGATCCACTCAATAACGAAATGACTTTTTCCACATTTGTAGTGGGAAAAAATTCGGAATTTGCCCATGCAGCTTGTTACAACGTGGCCCGTAACCCGGGTGCTGACGATTATAATCCTCTATTTATATTTGGTCCCGTTGGTATGGGTAAGACGCACTTGCTTCATGCGGCCGGTAATTACATTCGCGAACATTATCCGCATTTAAGAATTACTTATATTTCTTTTGAGCGGTTTTTAAATGAATGTATTGCGGCCATGAGACACCATCAAATGGATAAATTTCGCCTCAAGTACCGTGATAATACAGACATATTATTAGTGGACGATATTCAGTATATAGGTAAGGGAGAAGCCACTCAGAACGAATTTTTCCATATTATCAATACTTTTATAGACTTAAAGAAACAGGTCATTGTCGCTAGTGATAGGATGCCTAAGGATATTCTGAATATTGAAGATCGAAATAGAACCCGTTTAGAACGTGGTTTAATTGCTGATATTACAATGCCAGACCTAGAAACAAGAATTGCAATTCTAAGGTATAAGGCTGAAAAATTGGGTCTACGTATTTCTGAAGATGTTGTCGTTTATGTCGCGAAGATCTCAAAGCGTTCGATTCGGGAATTGGAAGGAAACCTTAAGAAAATCAAGATGTTTTCTGAATTGCAAGGCCTAGAAATTAACTACGAACTTGTAAAACGGGTACTTGCACAGCATGAAACGCAGTCAACAATTAGTGTTGAAGAAATTATGCGTATTGTGTGTGATCACTTCAATGTTAAGCCCTGCGATTTGAAGTCGAAAACTCGGGCTAAGCCCATTGTCGTTCCCCGTCAGATCGCCATGTATTTAATTAAAAAGTTTTTAGATAAATCATTGGTGGATATTGGTAAAGCCTTCGGAGGTAAAGATCACACCACTGTTATGAATGCTCTTGAGAGGGTTCAATATCTACAGCAGAATGACCAAGATTTATTTAAGGATATTGAAGAGTTAGAAACAAGAATCCACAATATCACAGGGGTGTGAATGGGGAATGTGGATTTTAATGTGGAAACCGACTACATAAAAATGTGGGAAAGATTAATCCCCATTTTTGAAGGGGTCTCCAGATAATTATGCAAAGCATTAATCCACAGTACTTTTTTAGAATTTACAAGTACTTAAGAGGTTTGATAGGTTTTCCACGCTCCTACTAAGAAGGCGATATATATATGAAAATAGAAATAGAGAAAAGAGATCTTCTTAATTTGATTGGTAAGACCCAAAACATTGTTGAAAAAAGAAACACAATGCCAGTGCTGGTTAATATTCTACTGGAAGCTGATCAAAAAACATTGAAAGTTTTTGCAACAGACTTGGAAGTAAGCCTAACAGATGAAGTTCCAGTTCGAGTTCATCAGCCTGGAAAAGTAGCAGTGAGTGCGCGGAACCTTTTTGAGATTGCAAAAAAACTTTCAGATGGAACAATATCACTAACTCGAAAAGAAAATAATTGGTTAGAAATTAAGCAAGGACGATATTTATCAAAAATTGTGGGAGTGAGCGCCGAAGACTATCCCGTTTTTCCAACGTATAATCCACAATCTTTTAATAAAATTGAATCCAAAACGTTAAGGGAGATGATAGATAAAACTATATTTAGTGTGTCTTCTGATGAAACACGTTATCACCTGAACGGAGTCTTTTTTGAGATTAGCAAAGAAGGTCTCAAAATGGTGGCTACAGATGGGCACCGAATGAGTCTTGTGACCAGAAAAGTAGAAAATCTTGAATCACCTGTTCAACAGGGCGTGATTATACCCCGCAAGGGCCTTCATGAAATTAAGAAAATTTTGGAGGGTGTGGACACAACTGTGGAGATCGCGCTAGAGGGTTCTCAATTCATACTTCGCAGCCAATCCGCAGTTCTGATGATACGCCTTATTGAAGGAAAATATCCCAACTACCAACAATTTATACCAGCAAAATTACCTTTGAAAATGAGTCTGCCCAGAGAGATATTTTTACAATCCTTAGAGCGAGTCGCGTTGTTAGCGAACCAAAAATCAAAAGCTGTTCAGCTGATGTTAAGTCAGGGAAAGATGGAAATATCTTCCAACAATCCAGAATTAGGAGACGCCAAAGAAGAATTGGAAGTCGATTACAAAGGTCAAGATTTAAAGATTGGTTTTAATGCGAAATATATCACTGACATTCTTACGAATATGGATCAGGAATTAGTTGATATTGAACTCAATGATCAATTGTCCCCTGGCTTAATTCGACCGCACGCGGATTTACAGTACACCTGTGTCGTAATGCCGATGAGAATTTGATGCGCATAAAAAGCATAAGGCTTAAGGATTTTCGCAATTTCGAGAATGTCGAAATTAACTTCACCAATAGACTTAACATCCTGATTGGACAGAACGGGCAAGGTAAATCAAATTTACTAGAGGCCATTTCACTTTTAATACTCAATGAATCTTTTCGATATTCCGAAAACGAAAATCTAATTCGGTTTAATCAAGAATCTGCCTTTTTGGAGGCTTTACTGGAGAGTCATGGACTTGACTACCATATCAAACTGCAAATTTTAAAAAGTCGTAAAAATTTGGTCTGGAATACAAAAAAAGTAAGCCATCAAAAAATCAGGCAAAAATTTTCATGCATTGTTTTTAGTCCAGAAAGCTTATCGTTCATTAAGGAGGCATCAGATCAAAGAAGATCATTAATTGATGAAGCGGTTATCTCAACCGACCCCTTTGGCTATCAAACGGTTATCGATTTTCGAAAAGCTCTAAAAACAAGAAATAGAATTTTGAAAGATCATGTCGAAGGTATTACGAACAGAAATCAGGTTTTGGGCTTAATGGAGAGCCTACAGCCGATCTACCTAAGACTGTCTATGGACTTGATTGGAAGGCGCCTGAAGCTTCTTCAAGGGGTTGTAAAAGACCTGCAAGAATCCATGGCTTATATTTCTAAAGAAGCTGTGGATATCTCCGTGGAATACCGATTTTCCAAGCAGAATTTTTTGCAAAAGTCCCTTGAAGAGGTCGATGCCGCGATTAGACAAAGGCACCAAGAGCTGTTTGAAGCCGAGCTTTCCGCAGGTACCAGCTTGGTGGGTCCCCACCGGCATGAAATCGTCTTTCTATATGATCAAAAAGACTCAAGATTTTACTGCTCGCAAGGGCAGCAAAGAGCCTTGATATTGTCTTTCAAAATGGCCCAAATAGTGTATCATAGGAGGGTTCACGGAACTTATCCAATTTTGTTATTAGATGATGTTCTGTCTGAGCTAGATGTTGTGAAAAGAGGCGCTCTCATAGAGTTTCTTCACAACACACAAACGCAGATTTTTTTGACAACGACAGATCTTCACTTACCTGAAGAAATGAATATGAGTGAGTCAAAAGTTTTTGAAGTGAAAGAGGGTCGGATTCTATGACATCCACGCAGGAAAAAGGAACCGAAGTTAATAACTACGGAGCTGAGTCTATTCAAGTATTGGAAGGACTCGAGGCGGTTCGCAAAAGACCAGGTATGTATATCGGCGACACAAGCTTTAAGGGATACCACCATCTGGTATATGAGGTTGTGGACAATTCGGTGGACGAAGCACTTGCGGGTTACTGTAAACATATTTACATCACAATCAACACAGACGAATCCATAACGATTGAAGATGATGGTCGTGGCATTCCAGTGGATACCCACAGAAATGGAAAATCAGCCCTCGAAGTTGTTATGACCGTTCTCCATGCCGGCGGAAAATTTGATGGTGGTGGTTACAAGGTATCTGGGGGACTCCATGGTGTCGGAGCTTCTGTCGTCAATGCTTTATCATCCCGATGCTCAGTTGAAGTTCATCGTGATGGCTACGTATGGACTCAAAATTACGAGCGAGGAAGAATTCAAACTCCTGTGACAAAGGGAGAACCTTCCACTAAAACGGGTACTAAGACCACCTTCAAACCAGATCGAGAAATTTTTAAAGATGAAGCTGTGATTTTTGATTTTGGAACATTAGCTAACCGTTTTCGTGAACTCGCTTTTTTGAATGCTGGGCTTCACATTTCTTTGATTGATGAAAGAAGCGGGAAAAAACAAGATTTTCAGTACGCGAATGGTCTTGCTGAATTTGTCGGCTACATGAATCAATCCAAAAAACAGCTGCATAACGAAGTTGTTTATTTCCGTGGAGAAAAAGAAGGCGTTGATGTTGAAATCGCCATGCAATGGAACGACTCTTATTCAGAATCTATTTTTACATATTGTAATAATATCAACACCATTGAAGGCGGAACTCATTTAATGGGATTTCGCGGGGCCTTGACTCGAACTACAAATACCTATGCAGCCCAGAAAAATTTGCTTAAAGACCTGAAAGCGGGTCTAGAAGGCGAAGATATCCGTGAGGGTTTGGCGGCGGTTATTTCTGTAAAAGTGCGGGAGCCTCAATTCGAAGGTCAAACCAAAACGAAATTAGGAAATTCTGAAGTCAGAGGGATTGTAGAGTCTTTGGTGAATGAAAAACTGGCAGACTGGTTTGATCGAAATCCAAATCCGACCAAACAAATTATCCAGAAATGTGTGGACTCCGCGAGGGCGCGGGAGGCGGCACGAAAAGCTCGTGAGTTAACTCGCCGTAAGACAGCCCTTGATGGCGGCTCACTGCCGGGAAAGATGGCGGACTGCCAAGAAAAGGATCCAGCTTTATGTGAAATCTACCTGGTAGAGGGAGATTCGGCGGGGGGGTCTGCCAAGCAGGCAAGGGATCGAAAAACCCAAGCCGTGCTACCCTTGAAAGGTAAAATTCTAAACGTCGAAAAAGCCCGTTTTGATAAAATGCTTTCAAATGAAGAAATTCGGATGATGGTTTCAGCGCTGGGAACTGGAATTGGGAAAGACAATGTGAATGCCGATAAAATTCGTTATCACAAAGTTATTATCATGACGGATGCAGACGTGGACGGATCACATATCAGAACTTTACTTTTAACTTTCTTTTACCGGCAAATGCCAGAGGTTATTGAGAAGGGGTATGTCTATATCGCCCAACCTCCTCTTTACCGAGCTAAAAAAGGAAACTCTGAAGTTTACCTTAAAGATGAGGCTGCTTTAACAGAGCACCTTATGAAATCAGGAATTAATCATTTTAAAATTCCAGGCCAAGAAATGGACGAGGCAGAAACCAGAAAATTTATTTTACAAGTTCAAAAGTTCTTTCAAATTTTGAAGAACTCCGGAGCTAAATATGATTCTGACGTATTGTATTTCCTGCTGAGTAAAATAGAAAACTTAGATCCTATCCTGGAATCCGAAGAGGCTATTAAAAAAGTTGGCGAGGACCTTAGAGATTATATTCTATCTAATCCGAGCTTGGGCATTACCGAATATAAGTTCGATATTAAAACTAATCCGGAAACAGGTAAGCCTGAAGCAGATTTATACACCGTACGGTATGCTGATCGAAAAACGACACGCCTTAATAAAGATTTTACGAAAAAATCGGAAATTATTGAGCTCAAAACCATTTGGAACTCTCTCCAAGCAATTTCTAAGCTGCCGATTACGATCAAAGTGGGTAACGAAGAAAAATCGTTTGAAACTTATTCAGAGTTTTATGACTACATCATGGAAGCCTCGAAGAAGGGCCAATATATTCAACGTTATAAAGGATTGGGAGAGATGAATCCTGAACAGTTGTGGGAGACGACTCTTAATCCTGATAACCGAACACTTCTACAAGTTACTATAGATGATGCTCTGGCCGCAGACGAAACATTCAGTGTTCTGATGGGCGAGCAGGTTGAGCCTCGCAGACAATTTATTCACGACAACGCCCTTTTTGTAAAAGGCTTGGATGTATAGGTAAAAAATTATGGACACTCAAGATAAAGGCGTAACAACGGTCGATATAAATAAAGAAATGCGCGAAGCCTACCTTCAATACTCCATGAGTGTGATTGTTGGTCGTGCTCTTCCTGATGTGCGAGATGGCTTGAAGCCAGTTCACCGTCGCGTTCTGTTTGCACAGAATGAACTTAGCAACACTCACGATAAGCCGTACAAAAAGTCAGCTCGTATCGTTGGGGACGTGATCGGTAAATACCATCCTCACGGGGATACAGCTGTGTATGATACGATGGTACGAATGGCGCAAGATTTTTCATTGCGCTATCCCTTGCAGGATGGCCAGGGAAATTTCGGCTCTGTAGATGGCGACAGTCCAGCAGCTATGCGTTACACCGAAATTAGGATGACTAAACTAGCAGAAGAACTGCTAGTCGATATTGAAAAAGAGACGGTACCTTTCGGTCCTAACTATGACGATTCCTTACAAATCCCATTAGTTTTGCCGGCCAAATTTCCGAATCTTTTGGTCAATGGGTCTGCGGGTATTGCCGTGGGTATGGCCACAAATATTCCACCCCATAATCTAAAAGAAGTTATAAATGGCACTGTTCATCTAATCCAAAATCCAGAAGCTCCCATTGAAGAGCTTATGCAGCACATACAAGGACCCGACTTCCCGACTTCCGGAATTATTGCTGGAAGGGAAGGTGTGCTGCAAGCCTACAAGAAAGGCCGAGGCGTCATAATCCTTAAGGCCGTTGCCGAGATCGAGCAGAGAAAAGATCATGAAGAAATCATTGTCACTCAGATTCCATATCAGGTAAACAAAGCTAGATTGATTGAAAGTATCGCCGATTTGGTGCGAGAAAAAACAATCGAAGGAATCTCTGATATTCGAGACGAGTCTTCTCGTGAAGGGATGCGGATTGTTATTCAGATCAAACGTGGTGAAAATTCAAATGTTATTTTAAATCGTCTTTATAAGTACACCCAAATGCAAGTAAGCTTTGGCATCATCATGCTAGCGCTGGATAAAAAGAACCAGCCAGTTACCTTCGATCTGAAACAAATGTTGGAGGCGTTTGTTGACCATCGACGGGATGTGGTTACCAAGCGATGTATCTACGATCTTAAGAAGGCCCAACAGCGTGCGCATATTTTAGAAGGCCTAACAAAAGCCTTGGATCATATCGACGAAGTTATAGCGACAATCAAGGCATCTAAAGAAGCGGCTACCGCAAAAGTAGCCCTACAGGACAAATTTGGTTTCTCGGAAGTGCAAGCTCAAGCGATATTAGAGATGCGTCTCCAGCGTTTAACAGGTTTAGAGCGCCAGAAGTTACTTGATGAGTTAAATGATTTAATCAAACAAATCGAATGGTTGAAGTTTGTTTTAAGTGATGTTCGAGAAATTTATAAAATAATCGTCAATGAGCTTGAAGAAATCCGGGATCGTTACGGTGATGATAGAAGAACGCAGATCACAGGGGATATGACCGACATCGAAGACGAAGACCTAATCGCAGATGAAAAGATGGTCGTAACGGTTACAAACACTGGATATATCAAGCGCATCCCAGTTGACGAGTATAGAGTTCAGCGACGTGGTGGAAAAGGCCTCAAAGGCATGGAAACACGTGAAGAAGACTATGTAACCAACATCTTTACCGCCAACACCAAAACCATGCTTTTAGTGTTTACAGACAAGGGAAAGGCGTACTGGTGTAAAGTTCATAGACTTCCATTAGGCACAAGAACATCAAAAGGTAAATCTGTCGCTAACGTAGTTCAGCTTTCAACAGGAGAAAAAGTGAGAGCGATTCTTCCTGTCGAAGAGTTCGTCGCCAATAAATACATCGTCATGTTGACAGAAAAGGGTATTATTAAAAAAACATCACTTGATGCCTTTAAGAACCCTCGAACTGCCGGGATAATTGCCTTAACTACTGACCTCGATGACAGCGTAGTAGATTGCAAAGTTTCAGATGGCCAAAGCGATGTCTTCATTGCCACTCGTGAAGGTATGTCAATCCGATTTAATGAAAATGATGTGCGCCCTATGGGTCGTAGCGCCCGCGGCGTGAAGGCCATTACTCTCTCGAAAGGTGATGTCGTTGTCGGCATGGAAATTCTAGAGAAGAATACGGCTGACACTCTGTTGATGGTGACTGGTAAGGGCTATGGTAAACGTTCTGAACTGATGGAATATCGAATCCAAAGCCGCGGGGGCTCCGGCATTATCACCCAGAAAACAACGGATAAGGTGGGTCAGGTCGTAGGAACTCGAAAAGTATCTCCCACTCAAGAGGTGATTCTTTCTACAGACCAGGGTCAAGTTATTCGTATGAAGGTGTCAGATATATCTATTTATGGTCGTAATACGCAAGGTGTCCGCCTTATTAATCTGGATGATAAGCAGGAGTTTGTGACAGGGCTTGCAGTCATCATGGATGAGGACAGGGCTGGTGAAGAAACTCACTAATTCAATAGTTTGCATGTTAGTATTTCTTTTTTTGGCCTCTTGTACGAATTCACAAGAGGCCGATTTCAATAGGGCTGATTCCTATATCAAAAGCGGAGACAATAAAAAAGCAGCCAAATATCTTGAACAGGCAATTCGTCGTAATGATTCATCACCGATCGCCATAAAGGCTATGAAAGAGGCAGCACGGCTCTATTTTTTAGAGTTTAAAGATTACAAAAAAGCCGCAAGCTATTATCAAAAAATCGTACGTTTTTCAGCAATAGAAGAAGAGCGGCTAGAAGGGCAGAAACAGCTGGCATCTTTGTATTTTGATAGCTTACAGGATTATGAGAGGGCAGCTGTTGAATACTCAAAACTGGCCACTAGCAGTCGAGTAGACTCTGAAAAAGCTACGTACAAACTTTCTGTGGCACGTAGTTACTATTACTTAGGAAATTATTTCCAAACATTAAGTGAAATTTCTGAAATATTAAAACTGAAGTCTGATAAAGATGTTGAGTTTCAAGCACAGCTTTTACGAGGTAACGTTTATATCGCTCAAAAGGAATTTGAAAAGGCTACAGAGACTTTCAAGCAACTTATCCGCAAATTTCCTGATAAGTCCACAGATGAAAATGTTCATTTAGTTTTGTCTCTTTCTTTGGAAGAAAATGGAGACTTTTCCGAAGCTATTGAAACGCTAATTTCAATCAAAGATAGGTATGAGCCAAAAGATTATCTAGAGCTAAGAATTAAACGGATCCAACAACGGGCTAAAAACCAGCCTGGAGCTCGGGGTTATCGGAAATGAAAAAATATGCGGCTTTTATTGGAATTGGTTTTGAGCTTATAGGGATCGTCCTGGTCTGCCTATGGGTGGGTATAGAGGTCGAAAAGTGGTTCCCCATGAAAAACCTTTGGCCCGTGGTGTTTGTGCTAGGAGGACTGGCTGGCTGGTTTTATCGCGTGATCGTACTCCTTAAAAAGCTGAATAAATAATGCTGCAAAACCTTATTAAAATACTCAGTATTCAAGTATTTATCACAATCGTAATAAACTTTTTGGTTTGGATACCAAGCCTACAGGATTCGGCGCGTCAGCTTAGTCTATATCTATGGGGAGGGTTTCTGCTCTCGGCGCTGAACTTTACACTGCTGTATGGGGTGTGGGCCCTTGTCTATAGCCAAAAAAAGGTTGCCCCCCTTGTAATTGGTGTTGTAAGTAAATACGCGATTTTAGGACTTGTGTTATGGATCTTATCTCCCTTAGCCATTAAGGCGACGGCCTTTTTTGCCTTAGGTGTTATAGGAAACTCACTGGCATTAGTTCTATTCGGTGTGACTGGCACTAAAAAACCATAAATTAAGAAAGCGGAAAACCAACATGTCTTTTAATTGGACACAATTGATTCCCGGTGTCGGCCATGAGTACGCCCACGTAGCCACACTCGGTATTGCAACAATTGCCACCGTAGGTTTGGGTGTCATGGCACGCGCACAACTCGGAAGCGGTCAAACAGCCATTGTCCCGTCGAGCAGAATTTCTATTCGTGGACTTTTTGAAATCATAACGGAGTTTATTTATAAACTGGCTAACCAAGTCATTGGTCATGAGGGAAAGCACTACGTCCCTTTTTTCACTTCCGTATTTTTCTTTATCTTATTTAATAACTATATCGGCATTCTTCCCGGGATGACGCCCGCAACAGAAAATATCAACACGACTTTAGCATTCGGTTTATTCTCGTTTATTGCTTACAACTTTATTGGAATTAAAAAGCAGGGAACTCACTATTTGGCTCACTTTTTAGGGCCCGTACTTTGGCTTGCACCTTTAATGTTAGTGATAGAACTGATTTCTCATGTGATACGGCCTCTTACATTGGGTCTACGTCTTGCGAACGTTATGACAGGAGATCACACTGTTCTGTCCGTGTTCTTAGACCTAGTTCCTTTAATTGTTCCGATCCCATTTTATCTGATCGGATTTCTTGTCTGTTTGATTCAAGCTTTTGTATTTACATTATTATCAATGGTTTATGTTGCACTCGCGCAGGCCAGCGATCATTAAAAACAATAAGGAGAAACACCACATGAAAACATTCAATAAACTTGCAATTATGCTGTCTGCTATGTTGGTTTCTGTTGCGGCACAAGCTCAAGAAGCGGCTGCTACTACTGAAACAACTTCAACTAGTGGCTGGTTGGCTATCGCGTCTGCAATTGCTATCGGACTTGCAGTATTTGGCGGCACATCTGCTCAGGGTCGTGCAGCTAGCTCTGCCTTGGAAGGTATCTCACGAAATCCTTCTGCCACGGATAAGATGTTCACACCCATGATCTTGAGCTTGGCTCTTATCGAGTCTCTTGTGATCTTGGCCTTCATTATCGCTTTCTTGACTATTCCTGGCTTGCGATAATTATCTTAGCAGAAACTATGATCGCAAAAAAAGGGAGCTTTTAGGCTCCCTTTTTTATTGGTTCGAAAACTAAAAAATCCGAGTGCGCGGATCATTACAAATAAGGATTAATAACAGCCTCTATCCTGCTACGAATGCGATCCAAACCTTCTTGCGAGCTGGACTCGTACCGAAGTACCAACACGGGCTGAGTATTAGAGGATCGGCAAAGGGCCCATCCATCTTTGAAGCTCAATCTAATACCATCTGTAAGATTAACTTTATAGTCGGCACCAGGGGTATCTGGGAAAGCTTCTTTCACTTTTTCAACGATTAGGACCTTCTTTTCTTCGGTCGTATCAATACGTATTTCAGGAGTATTAAACGCCGGAGGCAATCCTTCCAGCAGTTGCGGGATATTTTTTCCAGTTTTGCTTAAAATTTCCAGAAGCCTTAAACCAGCGTAAGGGGCATCATCATAGCCGTAATTACGGTCTGCGAAAAAGACATGCCCACTCATTTCGCCGCCAAATGGAGCCTTTTCAATTTTAATTTTTTCTTTAACTAAACTATGGCCTGTTTTCCACATGATAGGCTGACCTCCACGTTTAGCTATATCATGGTACATCCGGTCCGAACATTTAACGTCACCAATTATCTTGGCGCCCTTGTCTTCTGCTAGTATTCCACGAGCAATAATAACCATGAGTTCGTCACCGTAAAGCATTTTCCCATTATGGTCGACGACACCAATTCGATCAGCGTCGCCGTCAAAGCCAATCCCGCAGACGGCTTTGGTTTCGATAACTTTTTGTTTAAGAGCAACCAGGTTTTTTTCCACGGTTGGATCTGGATGATGATTGGGAAAGGTTCCATCAGGTTCTTCAAACAGAATGACTGGTTCTAAACCGACAGCTGTGTACAAACCGCGCACGATAGAGCCAGCTGCCCCGTTTCCACAATCAACTACAACCTTGAGTGGTGGAAATTGATCAAATTCCTTTTTGTAACGGGCATAGTACTGAGGCTTAATATCATAACTTTTTTCAGTACCACTTCCCTTCAAATATCTTTTGTCATGGATAATTGTTTTGAGTTTTTGAATTTCTTCGCCGAAAATTGTCCACTGTCCCTTTGAAATTTTAAAACCATTGTAGTCTGGTGGATTGTGGCTACCCGTGACCATGACGGCTCCATCGATGTTTTCCAAAGCAAAAGTGGAGTAGTAGCAGACAGGAGTTGTAACGAGTCCCAAAAGGATCACCTTGCCACCACTTTCCTGAATTCCTCTGGATAAGGCTTTAACGATAGCGGGCGAGGATAATCTTGCGTCTTGCCCAATTGTAATTTGAGGGGAAGCTACTCCAGAATCTGCAAGATAAGTTACAAACGAGCGGCCCAAATCATAAGCAAAGTCATCGTCAAAATCACTTTGGTACACGCCACGAATATCGTATTCACGAAAAATAAAAGGTTTGTGCATAGTTCACCTCAATAATCTTATACAAGCCAGGATAGCATCTTTCATCGAAGAGCCATCAGCTTTATTTTTCCCAAAAATATCAAATGCGGTCCCATGATCAACGCTTGTCCGAATAAAAGGTAATCCAAACGTTAAATGGTAGCCTGACTCGCTTCCATGAATCATCTTAAAGGGAATTAACCCTTGATCGTGATAACAGGCAACATACAAGCTATAGAGTTTCCAATTTTTCTTTAAAAAGGCAATATCGGGCGCAATGGGGCCAACCGCCTGTGGAAAATCCTGTAGAACTTTGTGGAAAAAGTGCTTTTCTTCTGTACCGATAAGCCCCCCCTCTCCTGCATGAGGGTTTAGACCCAAGACGGCGATAGGCTTTTTCCGATCGTTTGGTCTTAATAAGCGTCTGAATCGCACGGCCTGCTTTAGGGTGCGACTTAGCTCTTGTGAATTGAACCGTGTAGAAACCTGGGATAGCGGAATGTGGCCTGTTCCTAATAAAACTGAAAAATGTTTGCCAACAAAGACCATGTTAACCTTCTTTATACCGGAAACATTTTGCAGAATTTCTGTATGACCCTTAGCCTTAAAACCACAAGATTGAATCAAGGTTTTAGAAAGCGGTGCTGTAACGAGCCCATCTAGAATTTTCTTGCTACAAGCAGTCGCTGCCGTCTCAACCCAGAAAGGCGCGGGTTCGTGACTTTCTATGTCCAAAATGAAGCGCGAACTCTTAAAATCCTTTGCCAAGGATAGGGCGTCAGGGAGTGAGTCAACTTGAATACGTTGAAAGTGACGGTCTATTCTTTTAAGCTGTTTAAGCTCGCTATTGGCAGAACGAAAAAGAAAAAACAGAACACCCTTTTGAGGACCTAAGGATTCAAGCGCCTTGGCTGTTACCTCAAGACCGATTCCGTTGGGATCGCCACAGGTCAAAGATATCTTTTTCATTTTTTTAAATAATGGCTAATTGTAGCTTCTTCCCTCTTTTGACTTAACCAAGAGCGGAATTGTTTTTCAAAACTTCTTTCCATCATCATCGCGCGAAGTTTTTCTTTTTGTTGTTCGAACTCAGAATCTTTAACAGCTTTCTCATCTAGAACTTTTAAAATATGAATTCCTTGCTTTGACTGGACTATATCCGAGACACCGCCGACTTTAAGATCAGCTATGGATTTTTCGAATTCGGGCACCAGCTCTCCCGACTTAAAGGTACCCAACAAGCCATTATTGGCAAACTGTGGATCCTCAGATGTTTGTTCAGCCACAACTTCAAAGGTATCACCCCGACGAATTCGAGCCAAAGCCTGCTCGGCACGTTCACGAGCTTTGCTAAGACCGCCTTTTTTGGGATTAAAGAAGATATGGGCTAAGGTGACCTCGGAAATTATTCGCTTGTGATGAGGGTTGCGTTTTTTATATTCAGCATAAACTTCTTCGTCTGATACATGAACTGTCCGGGACACTTCTGTTTCAATAAGGGATTGTCTTTCAATCTGGGTTTTAAGAAAGCGCCGGTATTCCTCGGTTGTAAAGCCCATATCCGCTTTCGCCGCTTTCATAATTTCATCACGTGTCGTGCGATAGCGCTGAGCCATTTGATTTATTTCTTGATCTATACGATCTGGAGAGGCAGTAAGATTCAAGCGCTTAACTTCCGAATCTAGAAGCTTTTCATTTAACAGATACTCTAACTGCAATTCACGATTCTTCTTAAGATCAGAGATGGAGCGGCCACCTAATAGAATCTCTTCAATCAGCATAGGTTTATTGGCTTTTTTTTGCAGTCGAGTGAAGTCAGATTCAAGAATAACTTCGTCATTTACGACGGCTACGATGCGATCAACACTTTCCGCGAAACCGAGCAGAGGCAGTAAAAATATCAGCAGAAATTTCATTTCTATTTTGTATCAACGCCGATGGAATTGATCAAACTATAGTCACGCCAGACGCGACTGCTTCTTAATTGGGCATCTAGCCACTCTGTAAAAAGAGCCTGTTCTTTTTGAGCCCTTAATTGCCGATCAATCCTTGCCTTTACTTCCTCAAAGGACAGCTGGCTTGCGGGGGACTTTCGTTCAACAAGAATAATATGATAGCCAAAAGGGCTTTTTAAAATGGGGCCTGGCGTACCGAGCTTGTAGTTGAAGACAGGATCAAAAAAATCCACTTCGCCCTTCCCAATCCACCCCACAACTCCGCCATTTTTGCCCTCAGGGGCAATGGAGTACTTCCTGGCGAGATCGGCAAACGAACCTTTTTTAAGTTCATTTCTAAGGTATTCAGCCTTGGCCTGCTCTTCTATAACAATCTGACGAATGTATACCCGTTCTTTAGTTTTAAACTGCGAGCCATTTTGATCATAGTATTGTCTAAGCTCTTCCTGAGTTGGAACTTTGATTTTTTCTGATATCTTCTGGAATACTTTTTGCTCGATCATTCGATCTTGAAGCTGCGTGCGCCATTCTGAAAATGAAATATTTTCTTGGGCCAAGGTTCTGCGGAAAGTAACGTCGTCAGGATAAGAGGCCCGAATGGACTCCACCTCTTTGTTTAGCTCCGCGGAATCAACCGTAATTTTTTGCGTACGCGCGTAGTCCAGCACAAGCGCACGCGTGATAAAGGCGCGAAGAAGTTCTTCCTTTAGTAGATTTACGGTTTGCGTGCTTTTAGCTGAAAATGAATCTAAGTCTTTCAGCCGGCGAGCCAATTGATTAGAAAACTCACTTACATTAAGAGTGTGGCTGTTAACTTGTAATACGACCTTTTTGGAAAGGCTTTGCGTGCGCGAAGGGCAGCCACTTAACATCAGAATTAAACAAAATAACCCCATAATGCTGAGGCTTTTTTGTTTAGTAACATACGACATAACTCTACTTCAAATTTTTCGGATAGGATTTAACCGGATACTGAGTCTTTAACTTTTTAAAATAACTATCAAGAAGTAGACGGCGCTTATCATTGAAAACACCTTGTCGGATCTGGACCCGGTTGGCTTGTTGGAAAGAAGCTCTTTCCGTGATCTTCATAATATGGAAGCCATAGAGGGTTTCAATAGGGCCAATAATTTGCCCCACTTTTGCTTTCCTAGCGAGTTCATAAATTTGCGGCATAACTGTCACCGAGGATTGCCAACCCGAATCTCCGCCAAACTGCTTTGACAGGGTATCATCCGAGTATAGACGGACTAATTCTTCAAAAGGGCGCTTGGAAGAACTGACTTCCTTAAATATTTCATTGGCGCGCTTTTTGGCTTCTGCTTTCTGAGCAGGAGTTGCACCAGGCTTGACTTCGATAAGAATGTTACGCCAACGGATAGATGGGTTTTTGGCGTACCAAGCGCGCATCTCCTTTTCAGAAACAGTGATTTTTTGAGCCTTATCACCGAGCTCGCGCTCTAAAAGCACTTTGTACATTTCTTGCTTATAGCGCTCGATAACAAGCGGATCTTTGCTTAAGTCTTTCTTTTCAGCCTCTGCTAAGCCCAGTTCAAAACGGACTAGATCTTCTAAAAAATCTTCTTTTGAGGGTGTAGGTCCGCCAGTGGTGCTGACGACATCAAGAACCTCTTTGTACTTCTTATTAAACACATCCAATGTGATTTTTTTCCCGGCCACCTCTGCTACCACGGGGGATTGGGCCCACCCAAACTGAGAGGCGAAAATCAATAAGCACACAAGGCCTTTCATCGTGTCTCCTGTCCTTAGAGTCATAACAAAAGGCTAACAACTGCTTTGTGAATCAGCAATGAATTCCCCAGCTTGCCGCTTTGCGGCGTCAAGTGCGGACTCGACCTTCGACACCCAGACCTCATCACTATTTTCTTCAAAAGTAGATGGAACCTGAAGAGGGCCACTCCAATAGATTGTGATTTGTGAAAAAGGCTTTGGCAAGTAAGCCTTATTCCACGACTTTTCAAAAACCCAAGCGCGATTGCAGGCTACCCCAGCACAAAAAATGGGGATTTGAAGTTTTCTCGAGGTCTCGACAACGCCA
Source organism: uncultured Pseudobdellovibrionaceae bacterium (assembly GCA_964515195.1). Lineage (GTDB taxonomy): Bacteria > Bdellovibrionota > Bdellovibrionia > Bdellovibrionales > Bdellovibrionaceae. The sequence continues at coordinate 40,043 of CAZETK010000011.1, read as the reverse complement.
GGTTTTACTTTGTAAATAGGACCTTTGGGCCCATCGACTGCAAAGCTGGCACTGTATCCGCGCTTAATGAGCTTGATCAAACCAATGAAGCCACTCACGGCATTACGACTGGAAGATCCTCGAGATACCTCGGCGCCCAGTTTTTTCAAGACTAAAGTCATAATCGCGCCGTCTTTACTTTTAGAAGCCAGGGTGGCGATGCGGTAACGCTTTGTAAGCTGAAGAAGTGCGAGCTCATCGCCGTGCCAATGCGCCAGGATAATGGCCTCTTTGTTTGAAAGACGCAATTTCATTTCGGGAGGCTCATGAACAGTAACTTTCCAGGTCAAGCTTAGAGACCTATAGAGGATCCAAACCAGATGACCTAAAAGCCAAGCTCTCACTTACCCAGAACCTTGCGAAATTCCTCAGTCAGCTTAGGCAAAACATCAAATAGATCGCCGACAATCCCATAGGTGGCCTTTTGAAAAATAGGCGCATTGGCATCATTATTAATGGCGACAATGACTTTCGAGCCGCTCATGCCAGCTAAATGTTGAATTGCACCAGACACGCCCACAGCGATGTACAACGTAGGAGCGACAGTCTTTCCGGTTTGACCTACCTGCATATCATGAGAAACCCACCCAGCATCGACAACGGCCCGCGAGGCCCCGACTGTGGCACCCAAAACATCAGCCAAATCTTCAAGCAGTTTAAAATTTCCAGCTTCCTTGAGTCCGCGGCCACCCGCAATAATTATATTGGCCTCTGTCAGATCCATCTTTGTGCTAGCGCCTTTAACAACTTCTTTTACGACCGCTTTCAAATCAACAGCCGGCAAAGCGTGCTCAACAACAGTGCCCGCGCCAGCGGTCACCTGCCCCAATGGGATTTGATTGGCTCGCATCAAGACAAACTGTTGAGCCGAATTCTTAAACTCGCCCATAGCAAAGCATTTACCAGCATACAGAGGTTTTTTGGCGCTTACAGAATCACCATTGAAGTGAAGTTCAGTAGCGTCACTGATGACACCACAGTTTAGCCGGGCGGCTACACGAGGAAACAGGTCTCGCCCGATCGAAGAGGCAGATCCTAGTACAACTCCCGGTTGTAGCTGATTCAGGGCCTCAGTAAGTGCCGCCGCATAGAGTTCGGAATTGTAATGGTCAAGCTTTGAGTCCTTAAAGAGGTGAACTTCTTGAGCTCCATTTTGGGCACAGGCGAGAGCGATTTCTGCAGATCTAGAGCCGAAGGCCAAAGCTAAAGTTTTTTGGCCCGCCTGGGTCGCGGCTTGTAATAACTCTTGTGAGCTTCTTTTGATCTTTCCATCTTGATGTTCTACTAAGACAATCGTAGTCGCCATTATTTCAATCTCCAAATTCTAAAAGTAAATGTTGATAGTGAATGTGGACCTAAAGGGCCTTTGCTTCATCCCTTAATAATTTTACAAGCTCAGTCGCTTGAGTTGAAGCGTCTCCCTGAAGCAGTTTCACAGCAGGTTTTTCGGGTGGTAGAGTGTATTGTTTATAGACTACTTTGCGATCTGAATCCGAAACACCTAAAGAGCCCAAATCAAATTCGCGTATGGCTTTTTTCTTGGCCTTCATGATCCCGGGTAAACTTGCGTAACGAGGCATATTGAGGCCCTTGTTGGCGGCCACCAAACAAGGGGCAGGAAGCTCAATTCTTTCCTTGGCGCCGCCTTCGATATCTCTGTCAACTGTGACTTTTCCACCTTCATAATGAAACTTAGAAACAACAGTTGCGTGAGGAATATTTAAAAATTCCGCCAGCATCTGGCTCACGGAAGACTGGTTATTGTCAATAGAGAGCTTTCCGGTGAACACCACTTCGGCCCCACCCTCTTTCTTGATGAGTTCTGCAAGAGCTTTGGCTGTGGAATAGGCATCCAAAACTTCTGGTGAATTAACAATGAGGGCCTCATCAGCGCCCATAGCAAGAGCCGTACGCAGGGCTTCGACGGCTCGTTCCTTGGGGCCGACGGTTGCAACATAAACTTGAGAACCTGGATTGGCGTCCCGAAGTTTAATGGCTTCTTCCACTGCATATTCATCATAGGGATTCATCACCCATTTAATTCCAGCAGCCTCAATACCGGCGGCATCGGGTCGGATTTTAATTTTGGTTTCCGTGTCAGGGACCTGCTTAAGACAGACAAAAATTTTCATAAGACGGCTCCTTAAAATAGAGCTTTTATTTCCTATACCACAGGCCCAAATAGCAAAGATCTTTTGTATTTAACGTTGCGCAAAATGCCCTCAGAATGCGGACTGACGAATAGACAAAAGCCCACATTCAGGAGTACAAGTTGAAAGTGAATTGAGAAAATAAAGAGAAACTCAGGTCGCCTTACAGGTTAGGGTTTCACGATTCTTTTCTAAACATTCTTAAGAATTCGGAGCGGTCTTTATATGACGGGATTTTTTAGAACCACAATCGGCAAAAAGTATCTAATGGGCCTGTCGGGCCTGGTGTGGGCGGGGTTTATATTCGGCCATATGGCAGGAAATATGCTGATTTTAGTCAGCCCCGACGCTTACAACGCTTACGGAAACGCCATCGTCAGCAATAAGCTATTGCTTTTTGGCACCGAGGCCATTTTGTTGGCGGCGCTTTTTATTCACGTATTAACGGCGTTTCGTCTGACGATCCAAAATAAAAAAGCCAAAGGAAAACATTGGGCACTTAAGCCCAACGGAGCCAAGCGGCTGTCCTTCGCCTCTAGCAGTATGGTGATACACGGGTCCATCATTCTAGTTTTTATCATCACGCATCTAATTACATTTAAGTACGGAACCCACTACGAAACAGAAGTCAATGGCGTGGTTATGAGAGATTTGGCTCGACTTATCACTGAAGTTTTCTCACAGCCTTTGGCTGTTGCTTGGTATGTCGTAAGCCTTCTTTTACTGTTTGCACATTTAAGTCATGGCTTCGGTTCGGTATTTCAATCATTCGGATTACTACATCCCGGTTATCAAAGAGGAATTCATATAGCCAGTTGGGCCTACGCGATCATTGTAACAGCTGGTTTTCTCTCTCAACCCTTGTATGTATTTTTAACTCGTTAAGGAGTTTTAATGGCAACACTCGATAGCAAAATTCCAAGCGGACCTATTGAAAGCAAGTGGACCCAACATAAATTTAATATGAAACTTGTCAATCCGGCCAACAAGCGCAAGCACACGGTGATTGTCGTGGGAACCGGACTGGCGGGTTCAAGTGCCGCGGCTTCTCTTGGAGAATTGGGCTACAAAGTCAAAGCGTTCTGCGTGCACGAATCTCCTCGGCGGGCCCACTCGGTGGCGGCACAGGGGGTCATTAACTCCGATAAAAACTATCAAAACGACGGAGACTCTGTTTACAGACTTTTCTATGATACCGTTAAGGGCGGAGACTTTCGCGCGCGCGAAGCTAACGTTTATCGGCTTGCGGAAGTGTCTGCGAACATTATCGATCAATGCGTGGCTCAAGGAGTGCCTTTTGCGCGTGAATATGGTGGTATGTTGAGTAATCGCTCCTTCGGTGGGGCTCAAGTGTCGCGCACTTTTTATGCCCGTGGACAGACGGGCCAGCAACTCCTGATCGGTGCATATCAATCGATGATGAGACAGGTTAACCTGGGAAATGTCGAGTTGCGCACACGACGAGAAATGCTGGATCTTGTTGTTATTGATGGCAAAGCTCGCGGAATCATCGTTAGAAACCTACTGACTGGCGAAATTGAAAGCTACGAAGCTGATGCCGTGATTTTAGCGACTGGCGGTTATGCCAACGTTTTCTATCTTTCGACAAATGCCATGGCCTGTGCTGTAACGGCCGCTTGGAAAGCCCATAAAAAAGGCGCCTTCTTTGCGAACCCCTGCTACACTCAGATTCATCCCACCTGTATTCCCGTCCATGGTGAGAACCAGTCGAAACTAACCTTGATGTCGGAATCACTTAGAAATGATGGGCGAGTGTGGGTCTCAAAAATTAAAGGCGATAGACGCAAGGCCTATGAAATTCCTGAAAGTGAACGTGATTACTACCTTGAACGTATTTATCCAAGCTTCGGCAACCTGGCACCCCGAGATGTCTCTTCTCGGCAAGCTAAGTACCGATGTGATGAGGGGCACAGCGTATTAGCTGATCAATCGGCAGTTTACTTGGATTTCGCAGACGCCATCAAACGATTTGGTGAAGCTACAATTTCTGAACGCTATGGCAACCTTTTTCAAATGTATGAAAAAATCACGGGTGAAAATCCCTATAAAATGCCAATGAAGATCTATCCAGCGCCTCATTATACAATGGGAGGTCTCTGGGTTGATTACAATCTCATGAGCACCATACCCGGTCTTTTCGTGGGAGGAGAAGCCAACTTCTCGGATCATGGTGCCAATCGCTTGGGGGCATCTGCTTTGATGCAAGGATTGGCAGACGGTTATTTTGTTCTTCCCTACACTATTGGAAATTATATTGCGGGCACAAAACTAGAGCCTGTGCAGCCAAGTCATGAAGCGTTCAAAGCGGCCGCTAACAGCGTGAATACAGAGCTGCAAAAATTAATGTCTGTTAAGGGTGGACGTACAGTCGAAAGTTTTCATAAGCAATTAGGCCGTCTTATGTGGGAATATTGTGGAATGGCGCGAAATGAAGCAGGACTCAAGAAAGCCTTGGAAGAAATTCCTAAGCTTCGCGAAGAGTTTTGGCATAATGTGCGTGTACCGGGCGAGCTCAACTACTTAAACCCTGAACTTGAGAAGGCGGGGCGCGTAGCTGACTTTTTAGAACTCGGAGAACTGATGTGTCGAGATGCTCTGACTCGGGATGAGTCTTGTGGTGGGCACTTCCGTGAAGAACATCAGGTTGATGGTGAAGCAAAGCGCGATGATACGAATTTTTGCAATGCCTTTGCGTGGGAATGGCAAGGGGCCAACAAGCAGCAGACCCTTCATAAGGAAGAGCTGGAGTTTGAAAACGTCAAACTGACTACACGAAGTTACAAATAATTGAGGTGTGAGAATGGAAAAAAAGATTAACCTAACACTCAAAATTTGGCGGCAGAAACACAGAAATGAAACGGGTGCGTTTAAAGAATACGCGATTAAAAACGTGTCCACAGATGCTTCATTTTTAGAGATGTTAGACCAGCTCAACGAAGAATTGATTCAAAATGGCGAGGATCCTGTCGCCTTTGATCACGATTGTCGTGAGGGCATCTGCGGATCTTGTGGATTTATGATCAATGGTAATGCCCATGGACCCTTAAAATCGACGACGGTTTGTCAATTACACATGCGAAATTTCAAAGACGGTGAAGTTCTTTTACTGGAGCCGTGGCGGGCCACAGCCTTCCCGATCATCAAAGATCTAATGGCGGATCGATCAGCGATGGATCGAATAGTTCAAGCCGGCGGCTTTATCTCTGTAAACACAGGCAATGCTCAAGATGGCAACTCACTTCCCATTCCGAAACAGGATGCTGATGATGCCTTTGCCAATGCGACTTGCATTTCCTGTGGTGCCTGTGTGGCTTCCTGTAAAAACAGCTCTGCCATTCTTTTTACCTCGGCAAAAATCGCACATCTAGCCTCACTGCCCCAGGGGCAAGTGGAAAGAGAGAATCGTGTCTTGAATATGGTGGCGCAGATGGATGCGGAAGGGTTCGGTTCATGCTCAACCACGGGCGCTTGCTCGGCGGCCTGTCCTAAGGATATTCCGCTGACCAGTATCGCGTTAATGAATCGAGAGCTTTTGAAAGCGTCTCTCAACAAGAAGCCTGAGCCCACGGGTGGAGAAGGTATCTGAGCCCTCCATTCACAAGCATGGAGTTGAGGAATTCGATGCTTGTGTGGAAGTGAAAAGACCTCTTTAAGTTGCTAGCTTTTTCAAAAAATCATCTAGTTTCAGATTTACGTAGTCAGGAAAGTCTAACTGAGTACAGTGAGATCCATAAGGAACTTCTACGTATTCTGAGTGTGGAATGTTTTCTTTAAACTCAAATTGAAAACTTTTTGGAGTGATATTGTCTTTTTCACCCGAAATAACAAGAGACGGTTGATTAATCGTTGGCAATATTTGAGATCCATCAAACGCCATTAGTGATTCAAACAGTGGAATAAAAATCTCTAAATCAAGCTGGGCAACACCCTTAGCGTAAATTTCGATGTCCTTTAATTCAGTTAGCTTTAAATTAAAACCACCCGCAATCGCCGCCAGTCTCATGGCAATAGGGTTATCGACAGCCGCCTTCCATAATGAATTCCAAAATAAGGGATTCTTATCAAACTGTGCTTTTACAAAATAAAAGAAGGGCTCAACAACATCCAGCCCAAACATATTTTTAATAGGATTCCTTTGGAAGCCATTAATGAAAACATAACTATCAAATGCACGCGGATTTATTTTATGCGCCTCAAGGAGAACAGGAGCCCCAAAGCTGTGGCCGATCCCGACATTAAAATCCCTGTTTAGATGATCAAGGAGGTGTAGAAGATCCTGAGCTAAAGTCGTTACATTCAGATTTTTTAGTTCTCGAACAGGAGTGCTTTTATGGTGTCCACGTAGATCATAAGTTACAACCGTGTATTCCCTTGCAAAATGCTCGATCTGATAATGCCAATGGTTCATCAGGCAGGCAATGCCATAGACAAACACCAGCGTCTTCGGACCCTCACCGCGCACTTCGTAGTAAAGGGGAGTTCCATCAAAGCTTGGAATGGTAAAGGTTTCTTTTTTAACGATTCTACTCATGAATAATGTACCTTAAAGATACTTACACCAATTTGCACTTCGTCTCCATCAGATAAGCGGGATTCTGAATTTTGATTAAGAGGTTTTTGATTAAGCGTTAGCTGTGAAGAAAGAGACCGAATATAAGGGCCGTCGGACTTCTGGAAAATTTCAAAGGCGCTATCAGAGCTTTCTTTTTCGAGGATTTCTATATCCTCACTTAAGGGGCCAAAAAGCCGAGGGCCAAAACCCAAAAACCAGGAATCCTCGGCATTGGGGCCTTGTAGGCATTCCACCCTCAGAGATGGTGAAAAAGGTTGGGCTGCACTTTTTGGCAGGCCGACATTTCGCTCGAAGGCTTCAAATACAATTTCACGCCAGCTTTTTAAGGGAGTTAATTTCTTTGCCTCTTGCTCTGAAACAGAAAGGACTTCAAAAACACACTGACCCACCTGAAAAATAACTCCTGCCTTAAGGTGGAGCTTGGGCACCTTGCGCCCCCCCACCAGGAATTGATTCTGGGAGCCCGCATCTTCCAGAGAAAGACTCCCGTCTTGACGCGCTATAACATAGCCGTGAAGAGATGACACTGTGGGGTCTTCTTGTAAGAGAATATCACCTTGCTTGCGACCAAGAGCCATCCCTGGCTTTAAACGAAAATAGCGATTCTGATAGGGGCCCTCGAGGCCTCTAAGAAAATAAATCATACGAAAAGCTTACAGGGGTCTTAAGAACCGGCCAAGTCCTGTTAGACCACGCTTGCTCCCAAAGCAGAGCCGTGATAACCCCTAAGGACTTAAAAATCCTTGCTATTTCCATGGGGGAGATGGCACTAACCGAAAGGATCCGAATGTCCAATTCACCGAAACGCTTTTATGAAGCGGTCATTATTGTTCATCCTGACGCCACAACAGAACAACAAAAAGAACTGTTTAAAAAGAATAAGGCAACCATTGAGTCTTTCAAGGGTTCTATTTTTTCTTTAGACAGCTGGGGAAAAAGAACTCTTGCAACTCCAATCGGAAAAAACAAGAAAGCTCTTTTCTTCCACACCTTGTTCGAAGCGGCTGGTGATTCCATTGCAGAGCTTGAGCGCACCATGCGCATTAACGATAAAGTTCTGCGTTTTGCACACACTCGTCTTGATGAGCGCCTACCTTTGGCGAAGCACTACGAGAACTTTAAGAAAGGCCTGGCCGAGACGGCTAATCGTGAGCGTGAGCGCGAGGCTAAAGCACAGCTGAGAAAAGCAGCGATGGCCGCAGCCCGGGCCGACCGAGGAGATCGAGGAGATCGAGGCGACAGATCCGAGAGATTTGAGAGATCAGAACGATCTGAAAGAAGTGAATAAGGTTTCAGGTTCTAAGCCATGAAAAAATCCTGGGTGACTTATTTAATCATGTTCAGTGCAAGTTATTTGTTAACTTGGACGACTGTATTGTTAGGCGCCCCCTTCATCCGAGTTATGTATCGAAGATACGGCCCCAAAACTTTTTGGCCGACCGGGATCATTTTTAGTGCTGCCATGGGACCCTTGTGGTTCATGGGAGCTTCTATTTGGCTCACGATAGGGGTTTTTTCAGAACTCGAATCTAGAGGAACGCGTTGGCTTTGGAGTGGTTTACTGAGTTTGACATTGGGAAGTGCAGCTCTCATAGCGGGAGCTTACAGAGCTCTTTCCATGCAAGGCATTTCGACCTTGGTCGAACTAGCGGAAGCAGTCAAAACATTCTTTTCTGAGCGCGCTCAATGGACCTTACCGGCAGAGTTTAATTTTGAGAACCTTATCTACCAAGCTCCATCTATAGCCGTAATCTTGTTAATAGTGGTGCTGGCTCATGGCCTTATTTTCGAAAGACTGGTTTGCAGTTGGTTTCGAATGGCCTACGAAAGATACGCCTCTCAAGTTAGACTTTTGCAGTTTAAGCTGCCAGACGCATTTGTATGGACCACAATGCTGGCGTTTCTGGGCTCTCTATTTGAGTCCCAAGCTCAGTGGGTCTTTATAAATGTATTAAATGTTTGTGTAGCTCTTTTCTTTTTTCAGGGTTTGGCCATCCTGGAATTTTATTTTAAAGCCCTGCGGGTCGGAATACTCCTCAGAGCTTTAGGCTATTTTTTATTTGTATTTCAATTGTTCGTTGTCCTAGCGTTTGTCGGGTTTATCGACTTCTGGGTGGATTTCAGAAGTCGCTTCCGTAAAGCTCCAGCAAATGAAGACAACAAGAATGCGAGGATATTATGAAGGTGATTCTCACCCAAGATGTAAAAGATGTGGGTAAAGTTGGAGACTTAGTGACAGTCTCAGAAGGATTTGCTCGAAACTTCCTTTTTCCAAGGAAATTAGCAGCGGAGGCAACAGAAAAGCGTATTAAAGAATACAACCATTTGAAACAAATGGCGGAAGCTAAGAAGAAAAAAGCTATGGCTGAGCGGAAAGCCCTCCTGGACAAGCTGAATGGCACCACTTTAAAGTTCAGCATGGCGGCTGGTGATACAGACAAGCTGTTTGGAACTGTGACCACGACTGAAATTTCCAAGGAGCTTGAAAAGGCCGGTTTTTCAGTGGATCGTCGAGACATTCATCTTGAAGAGCCCATTAAGTTTCTGGGTCAACACAAAGCTTTTATTCGCTATGGAGAAGGCTTAGAAGCGGGTATTACCGTTTCCGTTGAAAGAGCTTAATTATTTTTTGAGCAGATTAGAATTAAAGGCCCAAGGCCTCAAAACCCTTGGGCCTTTGCTTTTTCATCCCTATTGTTCGATCTCACAAGTCTCAGACTCTAAAATCAACGTGTGAAGAAGATCCGCCACAATCTCTCGTAGGTTTTCCATCGTCAGCTCATTCGGACTAATTTGGCGCTGATCCAAGAGCTTTTTCATCTGTTCGCTTTTGATTTGATCGGGTAAATCAAGAGAAGCATACAACAACTCATATAGAGCCAATCCATTCATTCTCCGCCTCCATGCAGAAACCTCATGATTTAAGACAACCCCATCAAAGCAAGTGGTGCATTTAATGTCCATTATTGAACCTGGGCCAGGCCAAATTTAGACACAGGTCTGGAGGGGTGTAGACAGAGCTGGACTAAAGAATGAAGTGCAATTTCAATGTACTTATAAAAGCATTGGATTTGGGGCATTTCGCTCAGAAGTTCAACAAGGCTCTAATTGAGACAAAAGTTCATCATAACCAATATAGTATAACTGATCACTGTGGGGAAACCGTGTGGTCAGCTCCGATCGTTTTAAATCGACCATGGATTGAATTTTTTCAAAGCCGTTATACTTTTCTCGTGGCTCGAGTTCGGGGTAAAATTGGTAAGCTATTTTATTTTTGCTTGTTCGAGTGCCCAGTTTGCCGACAATTCGATTGTTAACAAGGTCTAAAAGGATAGGATTGAATTTCATGTAGCTGTAAAACTGCTCTGGAAGATACTGGAAGAATCCAGGGATTGCAGGCCGATCCTGAAGGATAAAGTGTCGGTACAGGCTGCATAGACTCTCGCTTTCGACGAGAAACCAGGAAGAAGGTAAATAGGGGCTCTCACCTGGAATATAATCTTCAGGTACTTGTTTTATAAAGTAGGGCTCACCTTGGGCGATAATGGGTGTGCCGTCCAATTGATCGGCCAACCATAAATGTGCCGCTAAAATAGGGCTTATACATTGAATGGGGTTGACGATAGACTCCATATCCTGGCTATTAAAAAAAGCCTCGGCATCTAAATCAAAGTAGGTAACTTGAAGACTAAGCTCGGCTTCAAGTTTTTTTACGTAGGCCATGTCATGATTATTAAGACCGTTTTTCAGCCGCAGAGACGCGACACGGACTGGAATTTTGGATTCCAAAAAGCTGCGGAGGCAGATTTCACTGTCAACACCGCCGCTCAGCAGAACCCAGATATCACCAACAGCTTTGCGGGAAATTTCAAGACAAGCAGTTGTGTTAGCCTCACGCCAGGAAGTTATGGGCCGAGAAGGCTGGGAGTAGCGGGCATAAAAAATTTCGTCAGAGGTGGATCGAACTGCATACAGCCGATCAGACTGGTATCCGAACTGGAAATGATTATGAAATGTGTACTCAAACATGAAATCCGAATCTCCGAAGTTGCACTACAAGAATTTTAGAGAGTCTTTCTGAAGACTAAAGGCGCATAGCGTAGAATTTTGAAATTCATGGTCTAGCAAGGCTCAAGAAGATTAAATGTCACTCATGGACGTCGAAAATATTTTGTTAAGAACGACTCCGTTTTTTGAGTCAGGATTTAATGGTTTGGCCTGGAGTTTGGCCACAAATCCCGAGTTTGATCAGTATTATTTCGATATTCTGCCAATAACGGATAGTCGGCCTTTCCATGAAGAATTAAGGTGCGCTCTTGAAGAGTTAGAAAAACAGCGCTCTGATCTTGCGGTTGTCGACGATGGATCCCTTGAAGCTGCGCTAATCAAAGCCATATCTGCTAAGATGACTATTGTTAATCTGAAAGATCTACCCGAGCCAGAGCGCGATTTTATTAACCTCTGTCAGGAAAAGTATCAACTTGATGATCCTGAGATGATATTAGGGTTATATGCGGGAAATCAGTTTAAGCAGTCGCTGCTTTTTCCCCGTTGGCAGTGCCGAATATTAAATGTCAATTATTCTAGATCTCGGGGAGAATCAATTGGGCAGCCATACTTTGTGTTCGTAGAAAACGAAAAATTTCACCGGTTAAGAGTGGCTCAGTTGGAATTAGGCATTTGGATGAGTTGGAACTTTTTGCTGTCGAGCCCAACCCTCTTTCGGTCGTACTTTTTTCATCCTGAAATTACAAAGTGGTTAGAAATGGAATTCAGGAATGGACCACATAATTATGAGGCCGAACGAATACTTTTTTTAGCTGAACTGAGGCGCCTAGGAGCGTTCTCTGGAAGCACTCACAAAATGAAGTGGGATCTGGGAGCTTGGTCTAAAAGCCTGAAGCCCCGATTTCCACCACAGCAGGCCGCATTTCCATTACACCTCTTATTTGAAAAAATATTCCGATGCCAGAGCCCACACAACAAACTCGAAAGAAGCCTGTATGGGTCCTAGTCTTTTTCATGCTGAAATTTCAGAAAAAGATTGGTTTATGCGAATGAGGCGAATAGAGGCGGCAATGAAAACGCCGTGGGCTCGTGTGGCTAATAACATTTTTTATTCATCCCAATGGGTAGGACGAGAGGTCCTAGAAAAACCACAGAGGCGGTACTTCGCGCTGGTCGTAGAGAAGCAAATTGCATGTTGTGTCGGCATTTACCGTCTAAGTCCCAAAGTAATTCGCCCGCGAGGCTTTTTTTGTGAGCCCGAATGGAGACAACAGGGCCTAATGCGCCGATGCCTCGAAGAGTCTCTTCGGCTGTATAGAGGAAGCGCAGATAGGGCTTTATGCTTTTCCCCCACTGACCTTTTACCATTTCATAAGAGACTTAAGTTTGAACCTATTCGAATATGGACGCCTCGGGCGCTCGAGTTTTTTGATTTTGAGACAAATAAATATTGTACCGCAGAGGAAGTCTTACTCCTTGAGAGGAGGTTGTAAAAGTAAAACTATTTCCTTGATTAGTAAACCTAAGCCACGATCTTATCTACGGTTGCGCCAAAATAACCAAGCTTATTTCGAGTATCAAAACTTATAGCCTTTGTATTGTGAAGTTGCTGTAAAAAAGCCTGGTGTTGATGGGGATCTTCAAATCTAAACTCTAGGACAATTCTATCCCGGTAGACTTTTTTCGCATAGTCTACCAAGAGGCCTGTCTTTTGGGAAAAACGTAAATTAGCAAACCACTTATCTAAATCAACCCATTGGTCTAGCTCTTGCATAAATACTTCATAAGATTTTCCGTTTGGAAAATAAATTGTTACCTGTTTGGTATATAAGCGTTTTTGGGTAAAACGCTCAAAAACAGCCCCTTTCAGAAACACGCCCCCCAAAGCAAGCAGCAAAAACTTTATAACACCGCGCCTTTTCATAGGCAGTCCTCCAAATGATTTATAATAGTATTTCATGCTTACTCTGCTTATTTCAAGTGCTGTATCCGTATTTTCTATTGGAGCGAGTAGAAACGAGCAAAAGTGATATTCTCAATTTGATATTGTTTGCCTTGCGAGGCCCTGAGTCAGCTATAAGTCTAGCTTTTCGTAGATTGTAGGAGGCGACTAAATATGAACAAAAACATTGTCCGTATTTAGCGTCTTAGAATAAGACAAACCGCTGAGCAAAAACTTATTCTATTGGAACTAGGTCCGCTACCTCATCTTGACCATGCACATCTATAATAAGGTGCAGTCGTGGAAGGTCAGACTCATTCGAGGTCCAGTGTACGATCCCCGCGTTTAAAAAATAAAGCCTGCCATCTGCGGGCCAGTGGACTCGTCTTTCTTCACCATTCCTTTTAACATGCATAAAGCAGGATGGATTGGTAATTATGGGAAAATGGTATCGCATGATCAAATTTGTATCCGCATCAATATGCGGCCGAATAGAATATTTTGGACCGAGATAGGCCAACCTAACGCGTGTAAGTTTGGATTTAAACGAATCCAAAATTTCTTTAAAGACGCCAGTAACAAGTTCATTTTGGACGGAATAATTTATTTCGTCCACCACGGGATTTTTTTGTCCTCGTAATCCTCGCAGACGAATTAATTTTTGCTTTAACGGAACTGGTTTCTCCCACTCTTCTTTTAGCAAAGATGTATCAAAATTTGGGAATGTTAAATATTTTTGACGGTACTTCTCCCCGTCTCTATAGGTTGCAGATTCAGAAAAAAAAGCTTCTTTGCAATCTGCGTAAGCCCGTATATACGGAGCCATTTTAGAATCCGAGTCTGTCTGAATGTCCTTATACTGCTCATAATCGAACAAATTCAAATTTTCACAAAGCTCAAGAACCTGTTGAATATCAAAGTGCCTGGACTTTAAATACCCAAAGCTGGGCAAATCTCTTCTTCTAAGTAAGGCGCTTTTTTTATTCATAATAACGACTACCTCGCAGTCGGTGCTTTGCTTTGAAATATCTTGACGACCAGTCCACCAATATCAAACTCCCACCACTTATGTCTGAAAGAGTATTTTCCAGGAAAAGCATGGTGGTTGTTATGCCAACCTTCACCAAATGTAAGAAGTGCAATGATGGGATTATTTTTCGAATTATTCTTTAACTTAAAATTTTGATACCCATAGATGTGTCCAAAGGAATTAGCTAAAGACGCCAAATGCCAAGTAAGGAAAGATGGCCACAGATAAGCATAGAGAAAGAGCTTCCAACTGATTAGAAGAAGAGTAATAGCTAAAATTGCATGTAAGCGGAAGTAGTTCTTATGCACAAAAACCAAGGGCTTAATACGAAGAAGGTCTTTCACATAAAATAGCTTTGGCGTTGCCAGAAAGGATAAAAACTGAACTTCGAAAAGCGGTCTAAACAAAGGAGAATGAGGATCTTTTTTAGTATCTGTATGTCGGTGATGTTCGCGGTGAACAGCAGCCCAGGAGATTGGCGAGCCATAAATTCCTAAAAAACTGACTATTAAAAACAAATAAAAAGACCAGGGGCGCACTTTAAAGGTTCGGTGAGACAAATATCGATGATAAAAAACAGTGCCACCCACACAGGTTGTAAGAGCGTAAATTCCTAAAACTATAAAAATATTAGAAAAAAAAATTTCCCAGAAGACAAAAATCGTTACAAGCGATGTTGCTTGCAAGGCTAGGAAAAAAAATTGATGTCCATTATGGATTTTCATGTTATCTTTAATTAAGTATGCGGAAGCTATGGAAAATAAACAAGCGTTTTAGAGACTTCCCACTTCTTTTACGGTGCACAGGAACGAAATAACGCAATGAGCTCAACTTGTGGGCAACCAGATCAAACAGCCGCTCCAGTAATTCGGTCGCTCGACAAAAACGATTATCAAAGCGTAAAAGCCCTCTGGCTCTTAAGCAATGAAGTTTTCAAGGCTCCTTTTGAAAGACAAGCCTCTTCCATTGAAAGGGATTTTTTTGACAATAGTTTTCGGTTTTATGGATGCTTTCATGAAGGCGAGCTTGTCGTCCTTGTTGGGGCAAAGCTTTGGCGAGAATTGCCATATTTCAGTATTATCAATTTGTTATCCCTCAAGGGTGAATTAAGCCCGATCAAAGCTGCAAAATACATAAATAGCACGTTAAAAAGCCTATTAGATCAAATGCACAGCGAGGGGCGTTTTACATTTTTTATGTGTACATTGGCCCGTCCGAAGCAAATACAATCTTTGATTTTAACAGGAGATATTCCACCCTCAAAAAATTTTCCAATTTTGAATCGCTACACTTGTTATGTCGAGGAAAGTTATAATCCTGGAGAAATAAGTTCATATAATATTTTTGAAGCATTCATGGGACACAAGTCGCACGGACATCCTCTATGGATCCGCAGGTATTCATTGCAAATGAAGTATAGAAAATACTTTCATGGAAGAATCGAAAATGAGTAAGATGTTATCCGCAAAGACACTTAGATACTTTCTTTATTTTAGTATCGAATGGAGCCTAATCGCACTTTGCTTTTACTTTATATTTGTTTATTCAAGCGCCCTATATATTAAAATACTTTTATGGGTTGTTTTTGGGTCTAGGCAACATGCTCTTGAACTTTTATTTCACGAGGGAATTCATCGCCACATTTCACCAGATCTTAGATTGAATGATATTCTGACAAATTTTTTGGCTGGGTTTTGGTTTCTTTCGACCACAAAAATGTTTAGAGAGTACCACTTTAAACATCACGAGCTTCTGGGAACCGATAAAGATCCAGAGCTTCATTTTAGAAAGAATAAATTCATATGGCAATTTCCTAAAAAAAGATGGGATCTTGCTATTTCGATCCTTCTGTCTCCAGTGATTCAGGTTCCTATACAATTTATGCGGATTCGAAACAGCTATCGAAAGCTCAAACAATCTAAATCTGATTACAGGTCATTCCTTTTGTTTCTGGCCGTAAACCTTTCATTATCTTTTCTGTTTCCAATGTATGGATTATTTCTGATTTTTTGGTATTTTAGCACGTTTACAATTCTGATTGTTTTTGCTCGGCTACGGCTTTTGGGAGAGCATTACAGGCCTTATCTTAGCGAGACAGATGTAATAAGTTACGATTTTGACTGTCCCCTGGTAGAGCGACTTCTGTTTTTTCCATATTCGACTCATTTTCACGGAACACATCACGAGCACCCAAATCTTCCATTTTGGGATCTTAGAAAGCAGAAAGCCAATCGACAGCCCTATCATGGTCTGCTTTTTACGAGTAAACGTAGAGTTATCGACGATCACTTAATTAAGCAACCACAAAAAATTTAAGCTTGCCTCATTCGTTCCAATAAGACAGTGCGTGAGTAAATTGGAGGATAAACATTAAGAAGAGATTCAATTGATTTCCGCATTCTTAATCGGGCCCTTTCAAAATGCAGCGGTAGATTTATGGTAGCCATGTAGGTGGGGTCGTGACTTTTAAGAAAATCATTCCAAGGAATAGGATTTACCGTGAGTTCGTAGCCCATACTGTATAGCTGCTGGGTCCTTATTGAATACATTTTAAAAGTTCCAGCAATCCAATTTGCGCCTGATGCGAAAGCTAAATAAAACGCATAATATCGAAGAAGAGTATGAAACCCTCTTGATTCAAAGTCCTCGTGGGTGGCAGCGCGACTTAAGATGACGACTGGTAGAGATAGAATACTAGAGTCGAAATCTGATAACATCATTTGTTGAAATTCTTGTGCGGTTTTGATGTGAGCGAGCCGAAGTATGGAAATTAGCCGTCCATTATCAAAAACACCCAGACTAAAAAAGCGCAAATCCCAAGGATTCCAACGGAGTGCGGACAAGTCTACGTCTTCGCCATAATATTTTTGGTAGGAAGCACATCTTAACGCCGTCAATTCACTTTGGTGAAGCTCGCTGACGACGTCTACATAACAGGAAGGCTTTTGTGAACTGGGAATAGAACGATTGCTCATATTGAGTTAAGACTAGCCTAAAGGAGATGACGACCGGGTTCAATGTATAAAATGTAGCTCTTCTCGTATTAATAAAAAGGTTCAATTAAAACGATGATATCGAGTAACGCCTTGAGTGTCCTTAATATCAGCAACTATATGGTACCTATGACTTGAGCCGCCATTTACAACGCGGTGAACTCGATTTACAGCAATAAAGTAGGCAGAGCCATCAGCCGCAAGGTGCTCTCGTTCAGTCTCTGTTTCAAAGAAGCATTCTGAATTCGTAATAATAGGAACATGGAGGCGAACCCCATACTCATGATCGGCATAGTCCCTGTGCCAAATGCTAGATTGTCCAGCGGCAAGTTGAATAATTCGTACCCGACAGGGTTGCAGGCCTAAGGAAGAAACCGTATCAACAACATCTTGTAAATATCCGTGACAAATTTCAGTTGGAACAACGTATTCGCGGGCTCGTTTAATTCCAGATTTAGAAAAATCTTTAAGAACACGATCTTTTTCATCCTCATTAAAAAGCCGATGCCCTCTATGCCAACCATCTTTGTAAGAACCATTCGAGGAAAGCACGGACCATCCGCCAAAGGCTGGAGATTGATAGACAGGCTCGAGGGGCAATACAAATTCCCGAAAATGAGATTTTAAACGTTCAATATCGAATTTCTGTTGAGACCATAATTCTGAGACCATGGAAAGATCATATACAGATTGCCGATTAAATACTAGCGCCCGGAGCAAAGTTTTTAGGTTTACCAAAACTTGTAGGAGGCGCCTGGGGAGGAGGTAAAGGGCTGATAGGCTCAGGTTCTACATCTCGGAAGCGCTGATGAGCCCCATCAAATCGGAGGTGGACATCACCGGTTTCACCATTCCGCTGTTTAGCCACTATCAAGGTGGACTTTCCCTTCTTTTCAGGATCTTCTTTATCATAATAGTCTTCACGGTAGAGCATCATAATAATGTCGGCGTCTTGTTCAATCGAGCCAGACTCTCGAAGATCGCTTAACATAGGTCTGCGGTCGGTGCGTCCCTCAACGGCTCGATTCAGCTGGGCAAGGGCGACAACCGGAATGTGAAGCTCTTTGGCCATGGCCTTAAGCTGTCTTGAAATTTCTGACACCTCAACGGCTCGGCTTTCACGAACCTGTTTGAGCTGCATAAACTGGAGATAGTCGATAATAATCATATCAAGCTCGCCCTTGGATTTCAGACGACGGGCGCGGGCGCGGATTTCATGGGGACTCAGTCCGGGCGAATCATCCACAAAGAGTTTGGCTTCAGAGATGGCCCCAGCAGCCGCAATTAAGCGCGGCCAGTCGGAATCCTGAAGGCGCCCGTTTCTAAGGGAGCCCATGTGGACGCGGGCCTCAGAAGCTAGAATTCGGATCATGAGGTCTTCTTTGCTCATTTCAAGAGAGAAGTAAGCTACAGCCTTTTTGGCCCTGAGGGCGGCATGGGTCGCAATATTGATACTGATAGCAGTCTTACCCATAGAGGGACGAGCGGCGATAATATTAAATTGTCCCGGATGAAAACCAGAGGTCATCTTATCCAGGAGTGTCAGGCCGGTGGGAATACCTGTGATTTCCTCTTTTCGCTGATAAAGCTCTTCAATTCGCTTAATTGAGTCTTTTACGATTTGCATGGAATCTACAAGGCCCTCTTGCGCCTTGGATTCGGCCACTTTTAAGATTTCCCCTTCAGCAATATCAACAATTGTGTGAACATCCTGTTCGCTTTTATACGCATGTTCAATAATACCCGTGCTGGTTGAAATTAATTTACGCAAAAGAGCCTTTTCTTTTACGATCTGCACGTAAGTAAGGATATTGGCAGAAGAGATCGTTTTTTCCAGCAACTGGGCCAGATAAATATAACCGCCAACAGAATCAAACTCGTTGCGGACCTGTAACTGATCTGTGACCGTTACGAGATCTATAGGTTTTCCCTTGCTTTGAAGGTCTCGAATAGCAATGTAGATTTTCTGGTGGGCGGGTCCGTAAAAGTCTTCAGGTTCGATACGATCAGAAATTAAGTCGAAGGCTTCAGGATTCAGCATCAATCCACCTAAGATGGATTGTTCAGCCTCCAAGTTTTGCGGAGGGACTCGAATGCTCGACCCGCCAAAAGGCGGATTTTGTGATCCAAAAGCCATATTTCCCCTCTAAATGGCCACTATCAACGAAGAAACTCTCTCAATAAATTATTGCGGGCTCCCCCCAAGATGCCAAGACTAAAATGGCCCGCTGATGTCTTACTATAAATGAAAATTATAGATTAGCTATTTTTTTTGACTTTAATCTTATAGATGTCAATTTTCTTCTTCAAGGTATTACGGTTGATTCCCAGCATATGCGCTGTTTTCACCTGGTTACCATTGAACGAGCGCAACGCAAGTTCTAACAAAGGGCGTTCGACCTGTTCCATAACAATGTCATAAAGGCCGTTAAGCTCAACTTGAGCCTCTTTTTGTTGCGAGAAAAGAACTTCCAACTTGCTCTTTACAAGCTTCTCAAGGCTGACCGCCTGCAAGTTTGCCACAAAAAGATGATCCGAACTGTTCAAATTTGGTGTCATTGTTATCATACTCCGCGTGTTTCGGGAGACCAAATATACTTATGCTGCTGCAATTGCAACCGTGCAGTTGATTTTTTCACTAAAATTTTTTCGGCCAACCATCTTTCGCTAACTTGGCCATATGATGGACTGTATAAAACGGCAAAATTTTTGGATAATTCATGTTGACGAGAAAAGTTTTCTGCCCATTCAAAGTCTTCATCAGAACAGATCACGAACTTGTATTCTGTAGAGGGTTGAGACCAAGAAATATTATCTAATAGAAAAGAATTTTTAGCGCCACTATCAGGAGTTTTTACATCCAAAATGACTTTTACACGAGGGTCTACAGATTCAATGCTCTTTGAACCGCTTGTTTCTAAGGAAACTTTGAATCCAAGGTCGCAAAGCTTAGTCATCAACACGAGAACTTCCTTTTGCAGCAGGGGCTCGCCACCGGTTACGCATACGTAAGGAGTTTCGTAGTCTTTAATTCTTGCAATAATGTCTTCAACGGAAAGTTGTGAACCCTCAAAATAGGAATATTGTGTATCACAATACGTGCAGCGCAGATTACACCCCGTGGTCCTCACAAAGACGGTGGGAAGGCCTGCGTATGAGCTTTCTCCCTGAATGCTGTAAAAAATCTCATTGATTTTGATCATATCCAGACCCAGGTCTTGCCGATCCTATCGACTGAAGTCAAGACCCCACCGTGATGACTACCGTCATCTTGTAAAATTAATTAACTTATTTAAATGAGTAAGATTTTCCGGAAGTTTAAAACCGACATTGTGGCCGTTTTCTATTTATCTCTTGGCGTGTTCATCGCGCTCGCCCTTTACAGCTATTCCCCCATGGACCCCTCGTTCAATTCGCTTGGTAGAACGCTGAAGGCCACAAATTTTTGTGGGGTGGTCGGATCCTTCCTGGCTGATCTTCTTTATCAATTTTTTGGGGCTCCCGCATGGCTGATTGTTGTGGGCTTGGCGCGAATGGCTTATCGAACCTTTCAAGGTGAAACCGTTCAACTTAGAAATGTGAGAAGTTTGTGGAGCGCCCTTCTGTGCATTACAACATGCAGCCTACTAGCTCTTTATTGGCCGCAAGTTAAAATATTTGGCGACCAAATTCACATTGGTGGCCTAATGGGATTAAGCGTTTCACAAATTCTTTTAAGAGGGTTTAATTTCGTTGGCGTGCAAGTCTTATTATGGTCCGCATTCGCTATTGTTTTTGTCTTTTATTCTGAAAAAAACTTGCACGAGCTAACAGAGTTGGTTTTTAGGTTTTTAGGCTCCATTTATAAAAAAACAAAAAACCTACTGGCTGTTTTCAAAGCTAACAGTTTAGTCTTGAATGCGGCCTCAGCAAAGACAACGCACGCCGAGCCTGTGTTAAAGAAAGAATTTAAAATTGCCTCCTTTTTTCAAGAAGAGCGGAAAACGCTGCTGTTTAAAAACGACGCGACATCGGGAGAATCCCAACAAGACCAGAAAACCTTCGAGATGCTTGCCGAACCAGATGATTTGCCTGAGGAGCGTTCAAGATCTAAAATTTCAATCAGCCTAACAAAGCGGAAAGTCACTTTAAAGGCCAAGCCGCCAAGACGCGTGGAAAATTGGAATATGCCGAAAATTCAACTGCTAGAAGACCCACCAGCCGCCAGGGTACGAATTGATGAACGTGAGATTAAGCGCAAGGCCGAACTTATGGTGGAGAAGCTAAAAAAGTTTGGCGTCGAAGGCGAGGTTATAGACGCAAAGCCGGGCCCCTTAGTGACGCTGTACGAGTTCAAGCCGAATGACGATGTTAAAATCAGCAAAATTGGAGAATTGGAAGAGGACTTGTCCCTGGCCCTTAGCGCGGACTCTATTCGCTACGTGGGACAGATTCCAGGGCGAGATGTTGTGGGTATAGAAACGTCGAATGCCAAAAGGGAAACCGTTTTTTATAAAGATTTAGTCGCAGAAGATGACTTTTGGCGGGAGGATATCATCCTACCGATGGCCCTTGGCCGCCAAGTGGATGGGCAGCCGAAAATTGTAGACCTCAGAAAGATGCCCCATATGTTGATCGCTGGAACCACAGGTTCAGGAAAATCTGTCTTCGTCGGCTCCATCATTTCAGGGCTGCTCTTTCGGCATTCGCCCAAAACACTTAAGCTAGTCCTTATTGATCCCAAGATGGTGGACTTGGCAGCTTTTTCGAAGGTTCCCCATATGGCGCTTCCCCATATCACAGACTCACGTAAAGCGGTGGGGGCCCTGAGATGGGCAGTCCGAGAAATGGAAAAGCGTTACCGTTCATTATCAAAATTCGGTGTTGAAAAAATTGAAAAGTTTAATGAAAAAATCATGACGCTTTCAAATGAAGAAATCGCGGAGCATGAAAAAATCAATCAAGAACTGGAGTCAGACCCCAAGACGCGTGGTGAGAGTTATCACTATCAAATTCTACCGTTTATGGTGATCATTGTTGATGAGTTGGCAGATCTTATGGTTGTCGCAAAGCAAGATGTAGAGCAGCCGATTCAGAGGCTCACTCAGATGGCACGGGCCTGCGGCATGCACTTGATCTTAGCCACACAATCGCCCCGAAAAGATGTGGTGACAGGTCTTATCAAAACGAATATTCCCGGCCGCATTGCTTTGAAGGTGGCGTCAAAAACAGATTCCAGGATTATTTTAGATGCGACAGGGGCTGAGCGACTATTACCCAATGGAGATATGTTGTTTTTAGCGCCAGGGGTTAACACTCCGATGCGTCACCATGGGCCCTACCTAAAAGATGCCGAGATACAAAATGTAGTGAAATTTTGGGCGGACCAAGGAGAACCAGAGTTCGATCCTATAGCGCTGCGAGCCCTGGAGGGCGGCGGAGATGGGACTTCTGAGTATGGAATGGGCTCTGGCGGCGGCTATGAAGAGGAGGAGCAGGATCAGATGTATGATCAGATTCTAGCCTGGACATCGACCCAAAAGGAAGTGAGCGCATCCCTCCTACAGCGAAAGTTTCGTCTTGGTTACCCTCGTGCCGCTCGGTTGATTGAAATTTTTGAAAACCAAGGGGTGGTGGGCCCAGCGAACGGCAGCAAGCCGCGTCAAGTTTTGGTTAACGATCTGAGCGAAAGATAAAGGGTCGGCAAGAGTCATACTTGACACTTTCTCACGACGTGATCTGATTACCACATCACCAAAACTAAGGAGGGTGTATGTTTAAGGTAATCGTACCGTCATTATTGCTGGCATGGAGCACATGGGCTGGCGGAACTCATCAATTTTTTTCTGAAACGTTCGCAAAAGTAGCTTCTTCCACCGTCGAAGTTCACAACCTTATCGATTGGAAAGTGGGCGACACTAATACTTACAATTTGGACATGGGATTTATTAAAGGCTCCATGGTTCAAAAAGTTCGTGAGATCACTTCCGAAGGCCTATGGATGGACCAGGATTTAGACCTGGGATTTGCTGGTAAACAGACCGCATCTCAGCTGATTGATCCGGCAACGGGTGAAATCAAGCGCTTTATTGTGAACGGAAAAGAAGAAAAAGTTCCTGAGCCAGGGGAACAAGAGATTCTAGAAGCCACTGAATCCAGCATTAATGTCCCAGCCGGCCAATTTGAATGTATTTATGTTAAAATCAAAGACAAAAAATCGGGTGACGTCACAGAGGCTTGGATCAATCCCGAGAAAGTATCTCTTGGCGGCGCGCTAAAGATCGTTCAGCCAAGCCAATTCGGTAAGATTACTATCACTTTAAAGTCTTATATCAAGAGATAAGGGATTTTCGTCCCAACTCAGACAGATTTGAGTTAAGGTAAGGAAGGTTTTTTAAAACCTTCCTTATTTTTTTGGGGAGCTGTCTTATGCGCAATCGATTTTTCATAGTGGTATTAGTTTCAGGAGCCATTTTTTTGAATGCTTGCGGAGTTAAAGGTAAGCCACAACCTCCCCTAAAAAAAGTCGAAGGGATTCGCTATGAAGCCCCTGAA
Organism: uncultured Pseudobdellovibrionaceae bacterium; assembly: GCA_964515195.1. Lineage (GTDB taxonomy): Bacteria > Bdellovibrionota > Bdellovibrionia > Bdellovibrionales > Bdellovibrionaceae. Next base: position 16,753 of record CAZETK010000011.1, on the reverse strand, counting down.
GAAACAACACCATAAAGCTAGGCATATATGACTCCTTGGAGACTGTCCGGCGCCGGCAACACCTTTTTAATTGAGATTTTGACCGATGGAAAAACAGCTCCATCTGAAGCGCAAATTCAAAATCTTTGTAGGCAGCATGGGGTAGACGGCTATCTAGGTCTCATGAGTCAGCGCCATGAGAAATTTCAATGGAACTTTTTTAACAAGGATGGATCATCGGCAGAATTCTGCGGAAACGCAGCTCGATGTGCGCAGTACTATCTTTACGAGGTCTTACAGAAAGATCGGGCGATCCATAAAACTATATCTGGCGAAATTGAAACCTTCTTTCATAGTGATTCCCACTGGGTCCAAATGCCGAAAGCCGAGATTTTTCAGCAAGAATTCACCCTGACCGTGAGAGGAAAAGACTATAGTGGGCTTTGGTGTGACACAGGGGTGCCTCACTTTGTTGTTATTAATGAATCTGGCCTGTTGGATCGAACGCTATCAAAGGAATTGCGCTTTCACCCCGATCTAGGGAGCCGTGGGGCCAACGTTACCTGGGTTCAGAGAAATGAAGGTGAGTATCTTGAGGCGACTACCTATGAGCGCGGAGTCGAGGATTTTACCCAAGCCTGTGGTACCGGGGCTTTGGCGGCCGCCCTGTGGGCTCACCAACAACAAGCCGATAAAAATCAATTTCGAATTAAAATGCCAGGGGGCTTGCTTCTTGTTAAAAGAATCAGGTCTCATTGGCGTATGACCGGACCTGTAACGAAGTTGGGAGAATGGCAAGGGAGTGGAACATGAGTAAGAAAATTTCAGGCGTATTAACAGCTCTTGTAACGCCGTTTGATAATGACGGGAAAGTTGACTTTGCGTCTCTCGAGAAGCTTGTAAAATTTCAAATGGCAGAGGGTATAAGCGGATTCGTTATCAACGGAACCACGGCCGAAAGCCCCACGCTTGAACCGTCCGAGATCAAAGATATTTGGCAGGCAGTTCGCTCATGGGTGTCACCCGAGACTGTCATGATTTTGGGAACTGGAACTAACTCCACAGCTTCAACGATCGAGAACACCCAAAAGGCTGTGGAATGGAAAGCTGATGCCGCTTTGGTGGTAGTTCCCTACTATAACAAGCCTCCCCAAAGGGGACTGTTCCAGCACTTTAAACATGTGGCCGAGGAAACTAAAGCCCCCATCATTCTCTATAACGTGCCAGGGCGCACGGCCTGTTCATTAAGTCCAGAAACCACGGTCGAATTGTCCTACTTTCCTAATATTATCGGCATCAAGGACGCGACGGGAGATATGAAGGTGGCCCAAGAAATTGAAAAAAAAGTCCGAGAAGGGTTCCTTCGCCTTTCCGGTGATGATGGCACCTACGCTGATTATTTGAAAAACAAAGGGCATGGTATTATTTCAGTCGGATCCCACATTGTTCCGCGCTATTTTTTGGAAGTTACAAAACTGAGCGCACAGGGTCAGTTCGAAAGGGCCTTCCAACTTCAGACCGATTATAAAAATCTTATCGATTCCCTTTATGTTGAAGCCAATCCAATTCCCGTTAAAAAAGCTTTGCAACTGATGGGAGTTTTAAAAACCGGAAGCCTGCGTCTGCCGTTGATGGAAGCTCAGGCTTCGACAGAACAGAGATTAAAAATCGAAATGCAAAAGAAGGGGCTTTTGCTATGAGGTCTTCAAAAAAATTAAAAATTGGAATTGTTGGGGCTTCGGGGCGAATGGGCTATGAGGTGAAATCCATGGCCCCCGCAATGGGATTTGAAGTTCTTCATGAGCTAACATCCAGAAACTTTACGGGATTTATTCGGAGCCTTAACAATGAATCGCCCGACGCTTGGATTGATTTTTCAAAGCCGATTGTGTTGGAAAAGTTCACAGACTATCTTGCGAAAAATCCTGCGCCTCTGGTTTCGGGAACAACGGGAATATCGGCAGGTCAGCTTGCAAAGCTAAGGAAATTGGCCAAGAAGTCTCCAGTTTTTTGGGCTCCCAACATGAGCGTTGGTATCGCAATCGTATCGAAAATGTTAGAGGCGTTTAGCGGTTATTCAGATTTCGATTTCCAAATTGATGAAATCCATCATCGCCATAAAAAAGACAAACCAAGTGGAACCGCCTTGCTTTTGCAGAATAAGCTTGTAGAAGTCACGGGTCGACGAAACACTCCCGCGCCTCTTTCCATTCGCGCGGGGGGAGTTTACGGTGTTCACCGCGTCCAGGCCATTTCAGATGAGGAAATCGTGGCGGTAGAGCACACGGCTTTGAATCGCCGGGTCTTTGCAAAAGGGGCTCTTTGGGCCGCACAACAAACGCTCCACTATAAGGCGGGTTACTTTGAAATGAAGGATATTTTAAAAGTATGAATCGGAAGGGGCTGCTTTATTTGTACGTGTCCCAACACGAAGGACTCACTCAACTACGACAAAAAGTTTTTTATTTAAGGAAATTTATTAAACCATTACAGGCATCGAGTGTTTACAAGCGGCACCACAGCGAAGATCCAAAGGATCGTATAGAAGTGGTCCTAGAGGCTGACATTCCTGAGCAGGATCTTGACAATCTTTATTACGAGCTTAAATCACAGCAGACTACTCTTTTGGCGTTAGAGGGCGAAATGCGAGTGGATCCGGAAAGAGCGTTGCCGCATCCCCTTCTTGCGCTAGATTTCTTCGTGCTGAAGATGGCGGCAGAATGCTCTCCTTACTGGGAACATGGCGTGAAGCATGAAACTTTGCAGGCCCTTTCGAATAAAAATTTAACAAATGATTCCGTGGAGTTTTTGACTCAAGGGAAAGCCTTGATTAAAGTTTTGGCATAAAGAGGTTCTTATGAAATTTTTTATCGACAGTGCAGATATTGAAGAAATTCGTCAGGCAAACAAAAAGGGTTGGGTCGATGGCGTAACGACAAACCCGACCCTTGTTGCAAAAAGTGGACGATCCTTTCGAGAAGTGATTACCGAGATCTGCAAGGAGACTCCAGGCCCTGTATCCGCCGAAGTTATTTCCACCCAAGCCGATGAAATGTAT
>CAZETK010000011.1:0-13706 GCA_964515195.1 uncultured Pseudobdellovibrionaceae bacterium | reverse complement strand
GTATAAAGAAGGGGTTGAGCTTGCGAAGATTGCCTCTAACGTTGTGGTCAAGATTCCCATGATCGAAGAGGGACTGGTAGCCGTTAAGAGGCTAGCCGCTGACGGCATCAAGACCAACGTCACCCTGGTCTTTAATCCACTCCAAGCGCTCTTGGTGGCCAAGGCCGGCGGGACAATGGTTTCCCCTTTTGTGGGAAGGCTGGATGACATCGGAGTCGACGGAATGTCAATGGTGGAAGAAATTGTGCAAATATATCGTAACTTTGATTTTGCCACTGAGGTTTTAGTGGCCAGTGTCCGCAGCCCCTTGCACATCGAAAAAGCGGCTATTATGGGGGCTGATATTGTAACAGTCCCATATAAGGTCATGCAGCAAATGACCCACCATCCATTAACCGACAAGGGCCTTAAGATGTTTTTGGATGATTGGAACAAGTCAGGAAAGAAATGATTGCTAAACTACTGGGACTATTCGCGACTATATTATCGATAACGGGTTGCCAGACGGGAATCTATATAAAGGACACCCTGGCCTCGATGTCAGACATTAGACGAGCCGCGGTCATCGTTCTGGGCGAACCTCGGCATACTAGTCATAGTGGACGGGAGCTGACTTCAAAGTTCCATGATAAGCGGGGTCGAATCGACGAAGGGCTGGCCAACGCCAAAAGCCGCTACTACACCGTAGTCACAATTTTAGGAGATCGGCGTCCTTACAACATCCGCGTGGAAGTCTTTCAAGAGACTAAAGTCGAGGGAGAGCAGTATCAGATCATTGGCGAAGATGCCCAATTGGCTCAGAAAACTGCGAAGAAGATCGAGAGGGCTCTTAACGAAAGTCTTAAGAATCGTAACGTTATTGACGACTTCAGAGCCTTCTAAATACCATACTATATGAGTATTCAGTATTTTCTGGGGTGAAATGATACGCCTATTGGTTTTCTATATCACAGGGTTAATGATGACGATGCTTTTGCCCGCAAAGGTGTCGTCCGTCCCATTTGTGAACATTTCTGACTCTATTGATTTTATTATAGATGTTGATTCACCCGTGTTCGCAGCAGAAAAGGACCTTCTTACTTACCAAGAGTTCACGCCCGCTGATGATACGGCTGGATACTCATATTTAAATGAACGAATAAAGCCAGAAGTGCAAACTATCGGCTATCGATTGGCTGACTATTCAAAAACCATATTAGATGTTCATCAATCTAAGAATCGAATCTTGATAGGCCCATTGGAGCTAAAGCAGGGATTGGCTTTGACAGATAACAATCGTATTGAAGTTCACCGCGAAGCGAATGGACAAGTTGTAGAGTTCGGCGATGTCAACATAGAGAACGGAACATATGCGATCAAACTGACTGGGCTTGAAGGACATCTCTGTGCTCGTCTTCGAGGCTCTCGGCATGAAATATTAGGGCAGGGATGTTTTTCGCTTGAGTCGGTTAAAAGACAGAAAAAATCTGATAGCCGTGGCCCCTTGATAAGTCTTTCAAAATACGAAGAGGTTTTGGCGAAGACATCCGAGGTTACCCAGCCGGCCTCAGAAATCAAAACGCCCATGGGTTTTGAAACTATGAGTTCCCACCAGCTTGTGGCCGCTAATGAGCGAACCAACGTGAACCCTACCCGCTCCCGTCCCGCCGTTATTGACTATTTTGACTTAGCCTCTCCGGACCCTTCTCCTTTGCCTGATGTTAGTGTTAGCAATTCTGTCGGTGGACATGAAGACACCTATTCTTCTTTGGTCACAACACTTTCGTCTCCCGGCTACGTTCCCACAAGAATTGTGAGTAATATCAAACGCGCTCGGCACGGGGCTTTTATGCAGCAGAACGATACCCATGTTGCCGCCCATAACATCGCTCGTGAAATGGGATATGCGACTGGTGGTGCGTTTAGCATGGGTACGATCTGGGGACAGGCGCGAAAAGATGGAAAGCCGCTTGCTGGTGTCGACGTTGTGATTGAAGGCCATGAAGATATTAAACCCTTGTACCTCAATGAGTTTTACATACCCGATCCTAATCAAAAAGTTACTGCGACACACGGACTTTACACTTTTATGGGCATACCCGATGGAGAGTATGCCTTGCGAGCTCAACAGGGGCCTCATTTCGTAGGCTTCCAAAATGCTTCTGTTCGAAGAGGCGCAATTGCTCTCGCGGATATTGAATCGACTTTTCGGCGAAAAAGCGCTCTGGTATTAGTTTACGATCTTTTAAATCGCACCTCCCAGGGCGCAGTCGTCACTTTGCAAAACTACGAAGAAGACCTGGTCATTGAAGACGGCCGTGAAGAGGTATTTGTGCAGGATTCGGAAGATATGGCTTTTGCTATAGTAAATCCGCTTGATCGAAATTACCTGACTACACAGTACGCTCTGCATCCTGACCAAAATCAATTCAACTTTCCATTAATATCAAAAACCTGGATGGAGGGTCTGCTCGCAGAGGCACGGCTTTCCAGTGCGGTTCAATCAAGAATCGTTTTGGGGATTGGAGGCGATTCTCCTTTCAGAGTGGAAGCCATTGGTTCGAAGGATACAAAAATTATTTATTTTGATTCGCGGGGACAGGTGATAGAAGGAAATTATGGAGCCGCCGGTGGGGGCTTTTTAATTTTGGATCCTGGAAGTGATATAGTGGAGTATGCCGTCAGCACAGCCGGGAAAAAGGAAGCTCAGGTTCACTACACTCCGACCCAGCCGGGCGTTGTAAGCGTTATTCAGGTCGTTCAGTAGTCTACAAGCCTTGAACCCAATTTTTGAAATAGTGGCCACGGTCTTCGAAGTTTTTAAACTCATCAAGGCTAGTACCGCCTGGACTTAAAAGAACCAAGTCGTTCGACCGCAAAAAGCGATTGAGCTGTCCCAATGTGTCCGACAAAGATTTAAAACATGATCCCTTGAGGCCCGATTTGTATTGCGCCACCTCGCCGCATTCTCCAAAAAAATAGAATTCTAATTGAGGATGCCTTTTAAACTGCTGAAGGTCTTCCCAGGGAAGGCTTTTGTCTCGCCCCCCGAGCAGCAGGTGAAGTTTATTTTGCGAATCATTTAAAAGAGGAAGACAGGAATGAACAGCAGCGATCACGCTGTCAATGGTGGTGGCCTTACTATCATTGATAAAGGTCACGCCCTCTTTTGTGGCCACGCGCTCCAGTCGGTGCTCGAGGCCTCGGTAGTTTTTCATGGCCTCAATGGCGGAGGTGGGCCAGTTAAAATGGCGGGCGACCTCCGTGGCCAATGCTAGATTTTGTAAATTGTGAGCTCCCACAAGTTTGGCGTTTTGAAGAGAAAATGTATCATGATCGGTGATTTCTGCGCGAACACAAGCACACTGTGAATCTAAACGTGGGGTTGACCATCGCTTTAATTCTTCGTTGTCAAAATTAAGAAAAAGAGGCCCTTGGATCTTACCTTTGAAGCTCCATTTAGAAAGATAATAATCTTCAAGGGTGAGGTATCTTTCCAAATGATTGGGCGAAAGAGCGGTGATGATTCCTGCTTGGAGCTTTAAGGAGGGGCAATTTTCCAGCTGATAGCTGGATAACTCCAATAATATCCATTCCGCACGCGGGCGCTGGCGCTCAAGAACATCACCAATATAATCAGACAGAGGAGTGCCCAAGTTGCCGCCCGTAAAGACATGTTGGCTAAAGGAACTTGCACCGATTCCAAGAAGAGTTGTCGTGGTGCTTTTCCCCATAGAGCCTGTAATTCCCACAAGTTTCTCGTCTTTAAGTTGTTGGGCCGCTAAGTCTAGCTCGCTCGTAAGCTTGGTGCCGGCCCGTAACAGGGTTTGAATCCAGGGAAGTTTAAGGTCAACTCCGGGGGAAACGACAAGGCAAGCGGGATTAAGATCCAATACTTTTTCGGGTTGAGAAAAATCTGCGGCGCCTGTCTTTGAATCAAAGGTTTTAAGCTGATGATCTGGGTGGCCAAGAAGCCTCAACAGACGAAGCGCGGCCCGACCACTTTTACCCATTCCGACGATAACTATTGGTTGTTTCATTTTCACCTTGGAAAACTAAGATAAGCTCTTCTAAACTACAATGCAATGGCTGACCAGTTTAAAGAAGCAACCTATACGGCTATCATAAGTGATCTGCATTTAACCGAAGAAGAACCGGTTCATCCTAAGTATCCCCTGTGGAAAAAGTATAAAACTCGGCAGTTCTTTTTTGACGAAGATCTGTGCGAGTTTTTGCTTCATATAGAACAGCAGGCTCATGGGCAGCCGGTAGAGCTGATCTTAAATGGAGATATTTTTGATTTCGATAGCGTAACAGCTATTCCAGAATCCCCTGTTTTTAGAGTTTCGTGGTGGGAGCAGAAAAGAGGACTTGAGCCACGTGAAGAAAAATCGAGATTTAAAATTCAGAAAATTTTAAATGATCATCGAGAGTTTGTAACGGCTATGTCAGAATTCATCCGTCGCGGAAATCGTGTTGTCTTCGTTATCGGAAACCATGATCTTGAGTTGCATTTTCCCGCCGTTCAACATGAAATTCGAACACAATTGAATTTAACAAGCTACGAGCAAGAGCGACTGCGCTTTGTCGAGTGGTTCTTTATCAGCAATCAAGATACCTTGATTGAACATGGAAATCAGTATGATCCCTACTGTCTTTGTGAAGACCCCATGAATCCTTTTGTAAAAGGCTACAATCACATCTATTTAAAGCTTCCGTTTGGAAACATTGCATGCCGGTATATTATGAATGGGCTAGGGTTTTTTAACCCTCACACAGAGGGGGCTTACATCATGACCCTAAAGGATTACATCAGCATATTTTTGCGCTATATGGTTCGGGCCCAACCGCTATTGGTATTTACCTGGTTTGGCGGCTCTGTGGCGACGTTAGCACGGACAATTCGGGACAGGATGGCCTACCCCACCAAGAATGCGTTTACCATTGAAACCAGGATCGCCAAGATGGCTGAGAAAGCCAATGCAGAACCCCGCATGATCCGCGAGATGAAGGAGCTCATTGTTCCGTCGGCGTCCTCAAACCCTTTCTTAATTGCCCGCGAACTCTGGTTGGATCGAGCCTTTATTATTCTTTTATCTACTGTAATGATTTTTTATATTTTTACTTTTCTAAAAGCCGCTTTTGGGATTTCTCTTTTTTGGGCCTTTATTCCTCTGTTTCTTTTTCTTCCTTTTTTCTTATTTTACTCTCGATCCGTTATTTCCATGGTCTCATCTTATAAAGAACCGGATGATCGCATATTGGCGATTACGGCACTCATTACAAAGGTGAAGCGCGTCGTATATGGTCACACCCATCTTCCACGGCACGAAATCATCGGTGCCGTTGAACACCTCAACTCTGGGACTTGGTCGCCTGCGTTTAAAGATGTGGAGCATAAGACTCCTATTGAGCAGCGAAACTATGTCTGGATCAGCCCTGCTGAGGGGGGTCGTAAGGCTGAATTGTTAAAATTCAAAAGAAATCTAAAGCCGCAGCGCGACGATGAGGCGTCATAACATTGTCAAAACGACGATGACTCGCGAAACTCTCAATGTCTAACCATTTCGTTTTTAACGGAGGATTAAACATGGCTGAAGTTTTGGTGGTTACGAGCAAAGTTAAGAAGCTGATCAAAGACCAAGGTGGAATGAACACCTCAGCAGCTACTGTTGAGATTTTGAGCAAAGCGGTCGAAAGACTCTGCTTAAAAGGTATCGAGCAGGCCAAGCAAGACGGTCGTAAGACTGTCATGGATCGCGATATCGTTATCGATCACATCTAAAGCATTTTCAGAAGATCACTCCAAGTGATAATCTTTACACCTAACGAGGTGGCTTTGTCGATTTTTGAGCCTGGGTCATCTCCCACGACCAAGTAGTCGAGCTTTGACGAAACGGAGGACATCGTTTTGCCTCCGTTTTGTTCTATGAGATCTTTAGCCTCATCCCTCGTTAAAGGTAATGTGCCCGTAATAACAAAGCTAAGACCACTTAAGGGCCCACTGGCCATTCTCTGGGGTGAAGCAATTTCCACCCCTAAACTTACCAGATCATAAGCCTCTTGTTGAACAACAGGATTCGACAGCCATTTTACAAGTGCCTCGGCGACCTTTGGGCCAATTTCGGGAACTTTAAGAAGGTCTTCGTAGGTCGCACTCATAAAGGCTTTCAAAGACAAAAAGTGATCCGCCAAATGGCGGGCAGTTTGTTCGCCCACGTACCGAATTCCGAAAGCAAAGATAAGGCGCGCCAGATTGGTCTTTTTACTGTTCTCAATGCTGTTGAGAATATTCTGGACAGATTTGTCTCCCATTCGATCGAGCTCAAGCAAAGTCTCTTGTTTAAGACGGTAAATATCGGAATAGTTTTTTACAAGCTTTCTGTCGACCAGGGTTTCAATGAGTCGATCGCCGACTTTTTCGATGTTCATGGCCCGGCGGCTGACAAAATGCTTAAGAGACTCCTTAACGATAGCAGGACACAAAGAGTTCACGCATCGGCTGACCACTTCATCTTCAGGTTTTTGAACAGGCTGACAACACGCGGGGCAGTTAGAGGGAATTTTGAACGGTGTGGATGAGGGCGGTCTCTTTTCAAGAATTACGCGCACGACCTCGGGAATGACATCACCGGCTCTCTGCACAACCACAGTGTCACCAATTCGCACATCTTTACGATCAATTTCGTCTTGATTATGAAGAGTAGCGTTAGTGACAGTAACGCCCCCCACGTGGACGGGCTTCATAATGGCAACCGGAGTAAGGGCTCCCGTTCTTCCCACTTGAACCACAATAGCTTCAATCTTAGTAATCGCCTGTTCAGGCTTAAACTTAGCAGCGGTAGCCCATCGCGGGGATCGCGCCACCATTCCCAAGTCTTCTTGGATTCGAATCGAATTAACCTTAACAACGATACCATCAATATCAAACTCAAGTTTAGAGCGTTGCTTTTCAATATTATGATAGTAGTCCAAAACCTCCGAGATAGTCCTGCAAACCCTCACATACCGTTCAGCAACAGGAAGGCCGACACTTCCAAAGTACTTGGTCATTTCACTTTGATTTTGGAAGCTTAATCCTTCCGCACTTCCTACGCCATAGGCAAAAAATTGAAGAGGGCGAGAGGCGGCTATTTTAGAATCGAGCTGTCTCACCGTCCCGGCGGCAGCATTGCGAGGGTTGGCAAATGTTAACTTGCCGTTTTCTTGTTGCAGTTCATTCATTTTAAGAAAGTCCTCCTTAAAAATAAGAACTTCACCTCGCACTTCAAGCAAATTAGGAGGTTGGGCGGTTTTTAATTTTAAGGGTAGCGAACGAATTGTTTTAATATTGTGAGTAACGTCCTCGCCAGTGTAGCCATCGCCACGAGTGATGGCTTGAACCAGGTGACCTTTTTTATAAATGAGCTCAACGGCCAAGCCGTCAAATTTTGGCTCGCAAAAATAATCCCATTCCCCGCTGTGATTTAAAAATCGCTTAATGCGCTCATCGAAGGCGGTGATGTCGTCAGGGTCATAACTATTAGATAAGGAGAGCATAGGAATGCGATGGGCAACTTTTTTAAAAGACTCGAGAACTTCTCCCCCCACCCGACGGGAGGGTGAGTTAGGATCAACCCATTCGGGGTGGGCCTTTTCTATTTCTATGAGCTCTTTAAAAATCTGATCGTATTCGTAATCGGATATCTCGGGGGTGTCTTTTTGAAAATAAAGTTGATTATGATATTCGATCAGCTTCTTTAGCCTGTCATAGCGCTCTTTCATAGCCGGAAGCCTACTTTTCACTTTGCAAAGGGTCAAGTTTCCCCCAGAATATCGACGCTTGCTACCCTGACTGGGGACGAGTAGATTAAGAGTATGAACCGGAGATGATTCCGTAGCGTCAAAAGGCCTAAAAACGAAGGCACTAAACTTCAAAGGTTTCGGAGCATTGATGATCGATCTAAAAACTATTCAACACATAGCTCAGTTGGCCCGGTTGCAGATTGGCAACGAACAAGCCCAAGAATATGCCGAGCAGCTTGGTAAAGTGATGGACCACTTTCAAAAAGTATCCAACCTTGCAACTGACGGCGTGGCACCGCTTATAACTCCGACAGAGATCGAAGGATACTGGAGGGACGATGAAGTGGAAATATCATATAGTTCAGAAGAAATGTTACAGAATGCGCCTTCTCGACAAGGCCATCTTTTTAAAGTCCCACCCGTGGTGTGAAGCCCTATGGATTTAACGAATGCCAGTTTAAAAGACCTATCGGAAGCCATTCGCACTAAAAAGATCTCTGCTCGAGAGCTAACAGATCATTACCTACGGCGCATTTCTCAGCTGGACCCCCAATTGAATAGTTACGTTTTAATTAACGAAGAAGCTCAAAATCAGGCTGCGGAACTAGATAAAAGAATTTCAAAGGGTGAAGTTGGCGGAGCCCTTTTGGGGATTCCGATAGGAATTAAAGATATGCTTTGCACAAAAGGCATGCGGACTTCGGCCTGCTCTAAAATTCTGGAAAATTTCATCCCACCCTATGATGCGACCGTTGTTAAAAAGTTAAAAAGCCAGGGCGCGATCATTCTGGGGAAGTTAAACCAGGATGAATTTGCAATGGGCTCATCAAATGAAACCTCCATCTTTGGTCCTACCCGTAACCCTTGGAACACTGAGTATGTTCCTGGCGGCTCATCAGGAGGTTCGGCCAGCGCGCAGGCAGCAAGAATAGCCGTGGGCACCATCGGCACGGACACCGGGGGCTCTATACGTCAGCCCGCTAGCTTTTGTGGCGTCGTGGGATTAAAACCGACGTATGGTCGTGTCAGCCGTTTTGGGATCATTGCATTTGCATCTTCTTTAGATCAAGCGGGCCCTTTTGCTTCAACCGTAGAGGATGCCGCTATTCTGTTAGAGTCCATAGCCGGGCATGATACGGCTGATGCGACAACATCACAAAGAAGCGTCCCATTGTTTTCTAAAAACATTAAAGCGAACATCAAGGGACTTAAGATCGGAGTTTTACAAGAGGCCTTTCAAGAAGAACTTCATTCGGATGTAGAAAAAGCGATGCAGAATGGCATTGCGGCATTGAAGTCTGCGGGGGCGGAAATAATTCCGATTTCACTACCGCTTCTTCAGTACAGCGTTTCGATTTACTATTTGATCGCCTCTAGCGAGGCGTCGTCGAATTTGGCTCGTTACGATGGCGTTCGGTTCGGATATCGCGCCGAAATGCAGGAAAGCGCTTTGAGTCTTGAAGAGTTCTATTCAAAAACGCGCGGTCAAGGATTTGGACAAGAAGTGCAGCGACGAATTATGATCGGCACATACTGTTTATCCAGTGGATACTCCGATGCCTATTATCAAAAAGCCTGTCGGGCGCGGAGATTGTTAAAGAACGAATATGATGACGCTTTTGCCAAATGTGACATCATTCTTAGTCCCGTAACCACGACACCGGCCTTTAAGTTGGGAGATCGATTTCAAGACCCCCTTTCGATGTACTTGAATGATCTATTCACAACCTCTGTTAATTTGGCAGGTTTGCCAGCCATCAGCGTTCCCTTTTCCCTCTCACGGGAGCGACTTCCCATTGGTCTTCAACTAACCGGCCGAGCTTTTGATGAACAAACCGTTTTTAATGTGGGCTCAGTGTTAGAGCTAGCATCTTCGACAAAAGGAGAAAAACCTCATGTCATATAGAGGATACGAAACGGTGATCGGCATGGAAACCCATGTTCAGTTAAAAACCCACTCCAAAATGTTTTCCTCCGATTCAACGGATTTTAATTCGGCTGACAACGAAAACACATCTCCCGTGACACTGGGCATGCCGGGCACCCTCCCCGTAATAAACAAAAAAGCTATCGAGCTTTCTATTAAGGTTGGTTTAGCCTTAGGCTGTCGTATACGAACACGATCTGTTTTTGCCAGAAAGAACTATTTCTACCCGGATATGCCGAAAGGCTACCAGATTTCCCAACACGATGAGCCCTTGTGTGAGGAAGGGTTTCTAGAGTTTACAGTTAATGGAGAAGAAAAAAGGGTGAGTATTCTGCGGGCCCATATGGAGGAAGATGCTGGAAAGTCTACCCATCACGGCGAGTACACTTTGATTAACTTAAACCGTGCCGGAATTCCTCTTTTAGAAATCGTCTCCAAGCCGGACATCCGATCGGCTCAGGAAGCCGCTGAGTATGGGCGCGCGATTCGACAGATTGTGCGCTATTTGGAAGTTTGTGATGGCAACCTTGAAGAGGGGTCCTTACGGTGTGATGTTAACGTTAGTGTTCGCAGGGTCGGCGAAAGCCGGCTGGGAACAAAAGTGGAAATTAAAAACATCAACTCGTTTCGGTTTATAGAAAAAGCCGTGGAGTATGAAGTCGACCGGCAAATTGACGTTCTTGAAACCGGCGGCAAGGTTAATCAGGAAACCCGCCTTTACGATCCCGATAAAAATAGAACTGTCGCAATGAGATCAAAAGAAGATGCTCAAGATTACCGTTATTTTCCAGAGCCGGATTTATTGCCGGTCTTAATAACGCCAGAAAGAATTGAAGAGTTGCGATCTGGCTTACCCGAGCTGCCGATGGTCCGAAAGCGGCGATTAATCCGCGATCACGCGCTTCCTGAATATGATGCAACGGTTTTAACTACTGAAAAAGAGATTGCGGATTACTTTGAAGAAACGGCTCGTGTCAGCGGCAATCATAAGGCCAGCTCCAATTGGATTATGACGGAAGTATTACGTGAACTCAAAGCTCATGACTTGGCAATAGGTCAGTCTCCCGTAACGCCGACCCACTTGGGTCAGCTAGTTAAGCTAGTCGACTCGCAAGTCATCTCGGGAAAAATCGGAAAAACAGTTTTTGAAGAAATGTGGAAGACTGGAAAAGCCCCTGAGGCCATCATCAAAGAAAAAGGCTTGGTGCAGATTTCTGATGATAAGCTGATTGAGGAAATTGTCGATGACGTCCTTTCAAAAAACCCAACGCAGGTACAGGAGTACAAGGCCGGACGAACAAAGGTGATAGGATTTCTGGTGGGGGCCATTATGAAAGCATCAAAGGGCCAGGCAAATCCTGCGATGGTAAATAAGATATTGCTGGAGAAATTAAAGGGTACTAAGTGAATATTGCAGCGCTTGATTTGGGGACGAACTCATTTCTGTGTTTGATCGCAGAAGTATTGGCGGACGGATCTTTAAAGGTTTTAAAAGATGAATCCGTCGTTGTGCGATTAGGACAAGGCCTTCAAAGCGGTGGGCGCATTCAAGAAGAAGCCTTGAAAAGGGCTGATGAATGTTTGACAAGCTTTAAGGCCCTAATGGAACAATTTAATGTTCAAAAAATTCAGGCTGTGGCTACGGCGGCGGCCCGGGAAGCTCAAAACGCATCAGACTTTATGGCGATCGTCCAGAAGCATCAAATCCCAGTCCGAACTTTATCTGGAAAGCAAGAGGCGGAAATGAGCTACAAAGGCGCGGTGTCTCCGACAGAGGCCTCTCGCTGCCTATTGATTGATATTGGAGGAGGATCCACTGAATATATTGTCGGGAGCCAGCGGCGGATTTATTTAAGCCAGAGCCTTCCCTATGGCGCTGTAAAGTTAACAGAGAAATTTATCTCTATCCAACCAGTCCTATCCCGGGATGAATTGTTATTGAGGCAATTTATCATCAAAAATAGCGAGATGACGTGGAGGTCCTTCGAGAAAGAAAAGCCCGAGAAGATATTAGCTGTTGCTGGAACGCCTACGGCGTTGGTCGCTTCAATTCTAGGAAAATTCGACTCAAGCCAAATTGACGGTTACTATTTAGACGTTAATACTTTGACAAAGTGGATTGATAAATTCCGGACAACAAGCGTTGCAGAAAAAAACCAAAAGTACAACTTAGGGGCGCGTTCCGATATTATTTTTGCTGGAACCGTTATTCTGGAAGAGACCCTAAAAAGATTTGGCTTAGGAGGCTTTTTTGTTTCGACGAAAGGAATTCGATATGGCCTGGCTTATGAATTGGCTGATAGCGTCTCTACTTCTGACTAGTATCTATGCACAGGCAAAACCCTCGGCGGTTGAGTTCCATAAGAAGAAGATTAAGATCAACAATGTTGTATTAACCGTGGAGGTCGCCGAAACTCCCCAACAGCAAGAGCGCGGGCTTATGTTCAGGGAAAGCTTAGCTCCAAACTCTGGCATGCTGTTTATATTTCCAGATGAGGACTATCGATCATTCTGGATGAAAAACACTTACATAGATCTAAGTATAGGTTATTTTGATAAAAATCGAAAATTGTTGGAAGTGATCGACATGAAGGCGACGTCTCCCATGCAGGTCTCCTACCCTAACTATCCAAGCCGCAAGCCAGCGAAATATGCATTGGAAGTCCCCAAGGGGTGGTTTAAGACGCATCGCATTAAGACTGGAGACGCCTTCGTGTGGGACTAGACAACTGTCGCGAACTAATAGGCAAGATTTTACATTCCGCTTAGAACCATGCTCCAATAACAAGGTGAGATCGTAGTCTCACCTAAACAGAATCAAGGATGATCGCATGATTAGGAAATTCGTACTCTTACTAGCCGCGCTCGGAATGCTTTCAACGATCCCCGCATGTACTTCAAAAGGTTCCGGAGGCGAAGATGAAATTCTTGCTGAAGATGGAACATCGGAAGAGCTGGCGGGCTTGGCTCTCGATGATGGCGGTGACGGGGGCTTTGCCGAGTCTAGCGATGGCAATGATTTGTCGCTAGATCTTGATACTAGCGTGGCTGACACGGCGTCTGAAGATCAGCTCACCATTGATTCATTCGGAGAAGGCACAGACATGACCAATATGGATTTAGGGGCCGAGCCTGTCCCTGAGCCAGGTGCCACAGAAGAGCCGCTCGCGCCAGAGCCAATGGATTTGGGAACAAGCGACATGGCGGCAACAGACACAACGAATGAAATGATGGCGCCGCCAGCGGATGAGATCACACCACCCACAACAACGACACTTGATGAAGCACCTCCGGCATACATGGCAGATTCCGGCAGTGAATTTCAAGAGACAACCAACGACGACAGGCCTAAAAACATTCCCGTACAAAAGGTGGTAAGCGAACCGTGGAAGTCTGGATCGAAGTGGGTCAATGCAATTTACTTTGCCCGCCCCGGTGACACTTTAGAATCCATCAGCCAAGCGATCTACGGCGACGATAGAACTTCCGAGCTCAAACGAATCAACCCCACATTCAAGCGACGGGGTGTTAGGCCTGGTGACAAGGTTTACTACGCGTCTGCAATCCGGCCTGACGATAACGGAAAAGTATTAACCTACTTTGAAGAGAAGAACATCCCATCTCAAAGCTATGTAGCTAAATCGGGTGACAACATTCGTAAAGTTTCTCGCGAGTTGCTGGGCTACCCTGAAGCTTGGAAAGAGGTTTGGTCTTATAATCCCGGGGTTGAATCTAAACAAGAAATTGCTGAGGGCACAGAGTTGCGATATTGGGACTCTAACGCCCATCTAGGTGGCGGAGCCCCTTCGCCACTCGCGGAAATGGCGCCATCTGGTAATTCCAATATGCCGCCAGTTGAAGACATGGGGACGAATGACTTACCGCCGCCTCCCCCAATGCCCGAAATGGGAGACATGGGCCAAGATTCAATGGCACAAAATGACTTTGCACCACCCCCCGATCTTCCTCCTCCGCCTGACATGGAAGGAGGTCCGGGCATGGGCGGGATGAACAC
>CAZETK010000010.1:0-68819 GCA_964515195.1 uncultured Pseudobdellovibrionaceae bacterium | reverse complement strand
GTCTCCATCTGCAATTGAAGGTAAAGATCCAGGCATTACCAAACGCACGTCCTGAATGCGCTGGGCCCAATCTTTCTGCACGTCCTCAGGAATGTCCAATCTTGGAATCATGGCCAGAAAACTCTCTCGCAGCCGTTCAAATCCAACCTCAACACGTTTCCAGTTTTGATCGTTCTTCCAAAGGGCTTGGGAGATTTCCGTGATAAGAATGCGCTTTTCCCGTTGGGATTCCAGCTTGAGCTCAATCGGTATCACCTTTTCGGAAAGGCTGTGATAGCCCTTGTACTTCTTAGACATCCTAAGAATAACGGCTTCATTGATGGCGGCTGACCAAATATATCCCAACTCGTAGTCAGAGTTTTCTGAGTTCAATCGCGACGATAGGCTCATAAGGCTGCGCGGAGGGCGTTGCAGAAAACTTTGCAGCTTTCCGAAATAATTGTATCTGTCGAGCACCCGGCGAAAGTCCTTTGGCAGAAATTCGCGGTTCTTCATCTTGGCTTGGGAGTATCGATAGTACGCTTGGGTGAATTCATTTTCAGTATTACCCTGTAAAATCTCGATCGGTCCCAAGGCGCGTTTCACCATAATGTTGCCTTGAGCTTCCGGTGAGTGAAGGTATGAGCAATAGGAATCCAATAAAAACTTACACCGGGGAGCTTCCTCTGAACTGTAAAGATTTTCTGATGAAAAAGTCTGAAACTTTCCGACCCCGACGGGCTTCTCTTGGGATGTGCAGGATACAATGCCAACAAGGGCGGCAAAAAGAAAAACCCTGACTGACATTTTCTGCATGAGGCGTCCAACTCCTTCTCTAATAGATCAACTTAAAGAAGAATACTAAACGAGATCTGTACGATACAAAAGTCCAGGAGTGATTTTTTACGCGACAAAAGATCGCAACAAGTGAACTTAGGGACCAATGTTTAAGTTTTCCCAATCAATGGCCTCATGATTTGCCTTCAGGGGGGGCCGGAGTGATAGAATGGAAAAGTTGAATTTGAAATTTTATCTTCTTTACCGTCAGAGGTTATGCAACAGACTTCAGAAGTGTTTTTATTTGAATCTTCTCCCGCTTTAGAAGCCTCTTCCAAAAAGAGGATATCCCCAATTGATTTGGCTCGCGGGATTGCCATTGCCCTGATGATTCTCAGCCACGGCGTTAAAGGTATGCTTAACTATTCTCAATTTACGGATTGGGGTTTAGTTCCTATCCATCTCATTACGAAATTTTCCTCGACACTCTTCATCGTTGTCTTTGGTATTTCTTTAGCCGTCGCCTACCTTCCCTACGTCGACACCGAGAAATGGCCCGAAAAGCGCCTGAAATTGTGGGTCAGAGGAGGTGTCATCCTCTTTTGGTACAAGATACTGACATTCATAGAAATGTTTTCCATCTACAGCCGGCAACAGATTCTGGACACTTTGTTGTATAAGTCATTTCCTAGTTACGTCGAAATTCTGGGCTTCTATGGTTTGGCGCTTTTATGGATACCCTGGTTTTTGAAGCGGTGGGCGTTCATGTCTATTTGGGTGCGCATCTCCCTTCCTATCATTTGTGTGATGGCGATGGTCATTCTTCGAAACCATTTTGACTTCTGGGGAAATGAAATTCTTGAAGCCTTATTCATCGAGCATACCAATCATTACACATGGGGACAGCTCTCTCGCGCTCCCCTTATTATGATCGGTCTTTTGATGGGCGAATGGTTAGCGCAAAATTATCATACAGTTAAAAAGAGAATCTACGGGGCCGTATTTCTTCTACTGGTGGGTTCGAGTTTAGGAGGATATTTCGTCTATCTCAATCAAGAGGATCTTTATTCTGCCTTGCGGCTGATCGCCTTCAACAAAGGTAAACACCCTCCAGAACTCGACTTCATGCTTTTTAGTTCAGCTGGAGCCCTGCTTCTGATGAGTTTGTCTTTACTAGGAGGCGAAACCCTAGCGCGATGGTTAAAGCCTATCACCATCATTGGGCAGGATGCCTTGCACGCCTTCGTTTTCCATATTTTCGTCATATTTATAATTTATAGACATCTGCTGGGTTTATGGCAGAAAATCCCCTATGAGAAGGCCTTGCAGTTGGCCCTGCTCTTATTAATTTTGACTCCTATTTGGATAAGGATACGGAAGTGGGTATTAAAAAAGTCCTCCTCGGCCTAGCAATTCCCCGTCTCATCATCAGTTCGTCATTATTGCTTATGAATCCATCGGCAAAAGCCACCAGCTCCTCGTCATGGATTCCGAATTTCAGAAAAAAACTAAAAGCTTTAGAAAAAAAGTACCCAGGCCAGTTTGGCGTGTTTGTAAAAAAAATCGAGACGGGGGAGACCATCTCTTGGCGTTCTGACGAGTCCTGGTACATCGCCTCAGGTGTAAAGCTTCCTATCGCCCTCGAAACTCTTCGTCAGGTGGACGCGGGAAAACTTACTCTTAAAACAAAGGTCACACTCAGTCAGAATGACTTTGTGGATGGCGCTGGCCCTACAAACTTCTTTCGCCCAGGTAAAAAACTGACAGTTCATTATTTACTCGAACAGATGATGATCCACAGCGATAACACGGCAAGCGATCTTTTGATCAGAACAGTAGGTCTTGGCAATGTTAACAAGCTGCTTCGCACCCATAGAATCAAAGGCTTTTCACCGATCACTTCTTTGGCGGATGTTCGCCGTGAGGCCTTTCAGCGCATTCACCCTCAAGCTAAAAAGTTAAAGGGCCAAGACCTTCTATATATTAAAGCTGGAGTGACGGAAAAAGAGAAAGCCCGACGCATCCGGGAAATTTGCGAAGCTCCCGCACCTGATGACTCTTCAGATTGGAAAGAGGCTTTCACATATTATTACTCTCGAAATTTGAATTCAGCCACCTTATCAGGCTACGGATCACTTATCGAATCGATGTTAGAGGGAAAAATTCTAACCCCTGAAAGTCTCGAGCTGTTGATAGGCATCATGGCACGAGCTGAAACCGGAAAAAATCGAATAAAGGCAGGACTCCCTGTTGATTTAACCTTTGCTCACAAAACTGGAACACAATACCAAAGGGTTTGCGATTTCGGTGTGATCTGGAATCCAGCGACTTTCAATCCATCGCCCCTCATTATTGCGGCCTGTACGCGTGGATTTAAAACAACCGCCCAAGCGGAAAGCGCTTTAAAGACAATCGGCCGCGCGCTTTGGACCTCTGGAGCTATAGATGGAAAGACCAAACTTGTTGTCCGCTAACCAGTGGGCCTGGAAAATAATATTTCTTTCTTTCTTGCTTAACCCTGATATGAGCCAAGCCAAAGATAATTGGCCCCAGGAGCTCAGCTCTCAAATGCTAAGATTGGAAAAGCAAGCAGATGGAGACTTTGGTCTTTACGTAAAATGCTTGGAGGACGGAACACACTACTCACTGCGCGCTGAAAAAAGCTGGTATCTTTCATCGACAACTAAAACTCTGGTGGCTTATAGCCTCATGAAAGAAGTTGAAGCTAAAAAGATTCGCTTGGATCAGAAGCTGACTCTTAAAAAATCAGACTTTGTGGATGGCTCTGGCCCGGTTTTGCTAAAAAAATCCGGCAGCCAATTGAGTGTAGAGTATCTACTTCGCCAAATGCTTTTGTACAGCGACAGCACGGCGACCGATATGCTGATCCGTCTTGTGGGTATTGATAAGATCAACGAAGATATTAATCAAATAACAAAGGGATTCGGCCCCCTTACTTCCATCATAGACGTGCGCCGAGAGGCCTATGCTGAGCTTCATCCTCAATCCCTCCAGTTGAGCAATTTGGATTTTATCAAGATCAAACGGTCGCCTCTTTCGAAACGGGCGGCGGCTTTCGCCCAGATTGCGAAAGTTCCCGTCAAATCTCTGGCCTATTCCCATGTTAACGACGCTTTTGAAGCTTATTATAAGAAGGGTAAAAACTCCGCCACTTTAGTCGCCTACGGAGTTTTCCTCGAAAAACTTTCTACTTACCAACTGCTATCCCGAAAGTCCACGGACTTGATTCTGCATATTATGGAAACGATGAAAACGGGCAAGCGCCGAATTCAGTCGGGCCTCCCTCCTCATTTAAAATTCGCTCAAAAAACCGGAACTCAGCTTCGTAGAATGTGCAATGTCGGTCTTATTCGGGATGCAAAAACGAAATCTAAAGGCCTTCTAGTCACCGCCTGCGTGGAAAATTTTAAGCGTTCATCCCAGGCTGAAAAAATTTTCGCCGAAATCGGAGCGTCTCTTCAGAAATCCAAAGCTCTAAATTGTTTGAAATAAATGCGAATATATATCAACGCCCATATCCATATGTCAGTTCGCACAAACCGCCTTTTATTTAGAATCCTCAGGCCCCCTGCTTTATTCTACTAAATTGAAAGCGGCTTCTTTTAGGTCCAACCCTTGACGAGGAGAGATCCATGACTGACGTACGTATCTATCCTGAACTGGTAAAAAACTCGCCCAACGCTCCCGTCGCTCAAAACTTAACTCCCGAATCCACAAGCCTTGAAGAGGCCCGACATCCTCATCCCACGCCTCCCGACCACCACGTGCAGAGTCTTCGAATCTTTATTGAGGCTATGGAGAATTTATATGAAAAGGATTATGGAGATTTTATGAGAGAGGCCAATGCCTATATTCTAGACCTTAAAGACGCTCTGGCGCGCACCACCCCAGATGCCCTTCAAAAACTTCAAGAGATGCAAGAATACACCCAATTTAACCCGAATTGGTCCATAGAGATCACACGGCAATGGCTTATCCGAGACGCCCAAGCCCTTTTAAATCATGTGGCTCGCGGTCAACCTGAACCGAGCGATAACCCATCTCAATCTGAGCTCTTTCACTAGTGTATTCATTTTCTCGCATATTAATAAAGCCTTAAGAGTGTGGTTTTCGCTTAAGAGGCCAGGCCCTTCGCATAATGGTTTCCGCAGTTCGAAGCTCCTCTTCTGTAAGATTGGGTTGCATCGCAAGCCCAAAAACAAAAGCCCAAAGGATACGAGCAAAGGGGCGCCAACGTGTGGGCAAGGTCGCTCTTAAATTTTCGAAGTACGCCTTTTCAGCCTGATCAAAGACCGCCGAGACGCTGGTCTTTTCCAGGCGGTGTTTAGCGTAAAACTGCAAAAGATAGGGACTTTTTCTAAGTCGTTTACGGGAAATTGCGATCAGATCCACAATTTCACCGCGCCTAATTTTCTCATATCGCTCTAAACGAAAATCCAAAAATTCACTTGTGTAGTATTGGACCGCTTGTTTTAAAAGATGTTCCTTATTTTGTCCAAAATAATAATAAAGCAAAGATCGAGTCACGCCACTGACGCGGGAAAGGTCGCTCATGCGCCATTTGAGATGACCTTTTGTAATTTCAAGCTCAATAATCGCTTCCATGATACGTTCGATATACTGATCTTTCGAGTCTTTAGCGCTTTTTCCTCTTCTGGTTTCTAACATCATAAAGTGTCTTACCTTTTGTCAGTGGTTGTAAAAATTGGCGTTTAAAGGCGATATGCCCATTGTCAATTATCACCTATTTTTGTCAAACAAACTAGGCCTACTCCAATACAATAGTGCCTTGGTCTTAATGCCCCGTTTTTGACACTAGGTTTTGAATTCCGTCAAGAAAGAACCTCGAGATCTTAAATCAATTGCCTTAGATTGAGTTCCAATCTGGTCGCGCGGATATGGAGCTAGGATGCTCGAGCTAATCCAAAAGCCTTTAAGGAAACCCCTGCTTTTGGAGTTAATTACAATGAGGATGAGGGGTCTACTCGGCAAGAGCTCGTCGGTCCGAGCTCTTGCCGTTTTTTTCAAGTTCCATTGATTTTTCCCGGTTTTTCCACTACAAAACAGCATGCCTCTTTTCATTCTCGCCGTAATGGAAGTTTTTTTGTTCGCTTTTTTCGCCGAAGAATACGGTTTTCTGAACACCTTGGGTGCCTACTGGATTCCTACATTTTTAATGGTCTTTTTTTTTCCTTACTTGCTTTCCATGGCGAGAAGTTTGGCATCACTGGCTCCGGGCTCGACGGGACTTCATTTACCACGGCAACTGCATCGTGCATTAATTTTGGCAGGATTTGTTTTGGTGACCATCCCCCTAATTTCAACGCGAGTCCTGGGAATTCTTTTGATCATCCCCGGATTGCGACACATTCTTCTTTGGAAATTTCAAAAACAAGTCGAGAAACGAACCAATCAATACTTTGGTCAATGGACAGGACCTGGTTTTCGTTTCTACTACCGCCATCAGGATGTTGAGGATTTTCAAGAGGGTTATCGTCCCATGAAGGATGTGACTCCGCGAACGGCAGGCCACCTGGATCAACCCTCCGAAGGTGAAAACGAAGACTCTTCAGTATGAAATTCATTTCAACTTTTGGTTTAACTTTCTTATTCTGTCTTTTTTCTCTAAATGTCGAAGCTGATCCCTGCCACAAGCGAATGGGAGCCTTGGACATAGGATCGGGTTCAACGAAGGCCTATGCGGCCCTTGTCGACACTTGCCAAAAGAGAATTATAAAACCGTTGTTCGACGAAAGAATTTCTTTGGCATTTAAGGAAGATCTGAGCCGGTCGCCTGACAATCGGATTTCAGATGTCGTTATTAAGCAAGCCAGTCAAAAAATTTCCGAACTCATCAAAAAAATGCGTCAGCAAAAGGTTAAAACTATCAGCGGCATTGCCACTGCCGCCTTTCGATCTGCTGCCAATGGTGCTGATGCCGCTCAAAAGATTTCTAAAATCATAAAAATTCCTGTCCAAGTACTTACACAAGAAGAAGAGGCCTTGGTGGGCGCAAAATCCGCTCTTTCTCAACTGCCCGAGAAGCCTGATAGCACTCAACCTGTAATCGTCTGGGATATCGGGGGTGGCTCAATGCAAATGTGGGCGGAGTCCCAGTCATCTCAACCTCATCTGTATAAGGGTGATCTAGCCTCTATCAGCTTTAAGGATCAGATTATTCAACGGATCCATAAACAGGATCTCAAGAAGTTTTCGACGCCAAACCCTCTCAGACATCACTATAAGGAAGCCGTAGTCCTCGCTGAAAAGTACGCTAAAACCGATGTCCCCGAATTTTTTCAAAAGAACGGCCCCAGGGCGCAGTGGCTTGGCATTGGCGGAGTCCTGGCGCTTTCAGTACAAGAACAGGTGGCTAAGGATCAAGGCTTCTTCACCCAAGACGATGTGGCAAGGACTTTGAAAAAACAATCCAAACTTACCGATCAGGAAATCGGCGGAGACTTCAGCTCCACTGAAGCCTCGAATCTGGCGTTGGTATTGGGCTACATGAAGGCTCTTAATTTAAAAAAAGTGGAAACATTTAACGTCTCTCTAGCTCAAGGGTGGATCTTCCATCAAATCTCAAAAGAGTAAAAAGAAAAAGGACTTACGATGTTCGTAAGTCCTTTTTTGCCAACAGAGCAATTTGCATTGGTCTCTATTACTGAAAAGCGAATGTCAATAGTGCACTTAAATCGTTGCTGTTTGGTCTCTGCGGTAGCCAGCGTAAACGTCTGACTTCACAAATCCAAAGTAGGCTAAAGGAAGTGCCAAGATAATATGCAACCAAATATCATGTCCGTGAAGTGGCAGCAAACCAAACAATGTGTTCAGTCCAGGCACGAATCCCATGACCGCCAACACAAGATAGATAATGGCCGCTGAACGGCAGTAGAGCAGTGATTTTGCGACATCTTTGGCTGCCACAAGTCCCCACACTCCTAATCCCAAATGGACCAGATTATGAAGCAAGTTCACTGGGAATAGACCAAAAAGCCTGCCATGGAAGGATTCCACCGCAAGGCTTGGATCCATAGAGGTTGGAGGAGCCGTGACTCCTGGGACAAACGCAAAAATTCCGACAAACACAAACAGTAATCCCATTACTAATGTAAATCGTCTAATGGCCATAGTTACCTCCTCAAAATAAGAATAAATTTAGAATCCAAACAAAATACATTGAAACGCCAAAGCCGAAGATTCTTCTTGAACATACCGAAGGCCCAATCGAAGAGTAAATATGAAGGCAATGAGCGATTTCTTAATTCATTTGATAAGCAAGAGGCTTGCCAGGAATGTTAAATGTGGCCGCAGCTTTACAGACACTACAAAGTTCTGTTTATACTCAATGTCGCGAAAATCAACGCTCCATGGGGAGTTTTAAACCGAAAGCCCTTAAACCTGTAAGCTCACAATAAGAACTCATTCTAAGTCAGCCTGGTCTTGTTTTTGCTATTATGTAAGTCGTAAACAATAACACCAACAAGGATGGATCAAATGGTAACAGATTTTCAAACATCAAATGTCGTTAGTCAAAATTTTAAGTTTTTGCCTCTCTTGTCTTGGCGATCCGCGATTGCGGGCTTGGCCATTTCACTTCTGACTTACTTCGCATTTTTGGCCCTAGCCGTTGCTTTTGGAGGAATCGGACTTGCCGATCAGACCAGCCCGCAAACAGCCGGGACATTCGCGGCGGTCTTTCTTTTGATTGCTACGGTTCTTTCTGTATTTGCAGGAAGCTATTTCTCAGTACGTCTCGCCCGTATCAACGCAGAGGCTGTTGGTTCCAGTCAGGGTCTGTTAGTAGGATCGCTGTTTATGCTTTTTCTCATCTTCCAGACTCTCGCCCTTGTCGGAACTTTAGGACAACTGACCGGTAGTGCCTTAGGAATGGCCGGAAGTGGCTTAGCCTCAACGGCCCAAAATCCCATGGTTCAAGATGTAATTTCCGACTCGATCGCGGGATTGAATTTGCAATCCGAGCCTCAGGCCGTTGTCAGCGGTGTGGCCTCTCGGCTTTTACGTGGCGATCAAGAATCCGCTAAAAACTACTTGGCACGGGAAGCTGGAATCACTTCCGATCAGGCCGATCAACGTATCGCAGCCGCACAAACACAAATAACTCAAGGCCTCAACGAGGTCCGCGAAGCTTCGGCCTCGGCACTGAAAGCAGCAGGATGGAGTTCCTTCCTTCTGATCGTATTGGGTGCGATTTCTTCAGTCTTAGGCGGCTACGTAGCAGCGCGCCGAAACGAAAACTACACTCTTGATATGAGAGCCATTACTCGCCCAAGACAGGCACCCGCTTTCACAACTGCCAACGCCTAATTTGTTTTTTCCTTTTACAGGGCCCTATGTGGGCCCTCGATCGAAGCTCTGGCTCAGCGGAAAATCTTGGCTACGCCTTGATTTCTCTAAAGGTCTTTGTGGGTTCGTCGTATTCCATAAGGATACCCTGCTCGAGATCAAAATAGATTCCGAACAGACGCATTCCTCGTGACTCGATGGCATCTTGGACGAAGGGAAAGCTCTTCAGGTTTTCCAATGAAGTGACGATGCCCTCTTTTTCACATTCCTTACATTGCTCGTCAAAATCAAGACCGGGGGATCGTTCATTCACTCGCTCTAGTGCACCATGAATGATTTGCATCCAGCGACTGATAAAGCTGTTTTCCTCTTGGGGCTGGCCGCTGACAAGAGCACGTATGCCACCGCACTGGCGGTGGCCCAAGATGATGACATTTTCGACCTTGAGATTCACCACTGCAAACTCAATGGCGGAACTGATACCGTGAAAGCCCACCCTTGAAGATTCAACAGGCGGGACGATGTTGGCGACGTTTCGAACTACAAAAAGCTCGCCGGGCGAAGCTGAAGTGATCAGGGCTGGATCCACGCGAGAGTCACTGCAACCAATCACGAGGGACTTAGGATTCTGCCCGGTAGACAATTTGGAATAAAGAGAGTCCTCGCCCACATAATACTTTGTTCGAAAACGATTGAATCCCGCCACTAATTTTCGGAGCTCTTTATTTCTCATCGAATATTATCCTTCCACCCAAATTTCCTTGGAGGCAAGATGAAGCCTCATCACTGCGCCAGGCTAAATTTAAAAAATGTAAGGCTAGTGATTAACAAGCCACAAGGATTTTGCGCCCCATTGAACCAAGGCATAAGCGCGCGCCGAAGCCTCTGGTGACTTATCGATCAAGTACACTTTATCAAATCGTTTTAGAAATTCGCCCCAATCACGATTGGCTTTTAAAAGGCCCTGTTCATCAAATATCTCCAGACCTTCTTCAAAGATACGTTCTGTGGCATAAGCGTATTTCGACTGTGGAAAAGAAATATCGGGAGTTCGCACCACCAAAACTCGATCACGAAGAACACGGGCAGCCGCAGGGTTTTGCAAAACAGTGGCCCGAGCCCCGGTTGTCGGCTTTGGCCGTGACTTTTCGAGCATCTGATAAAACTCTCTTGTCTCCAATTCTCCGTACAATTCTTCGGGCTTCCAGAGTGGTACATTCTTTCGAGGCGGTTCATCTCTGACGTTGAGAGTTCGGAAGACTTCGATTTTAAGGGTTTCCACTCGTTTTAAGCCCAGCTGCGAAAACTCCCAGGCCAATTGGGTTCGATGGAGATGACCTTCTTGATCGCCACTGCCTATAATAACCACATGGGTTTCCGGAGTCACACCATACAGTGATAAGCGCCGGGCGGCATCCAGAGGATCAGGACTCACCTGAAAATCGTTCGGCGGCAAATTGATCGAGCCTGGAACTTTGCTAATATGAAAGTCAAAAGGTGATCGCGTATCAAACAAGACACTTCCTTGCTGAATGACCTTGCGGTAATCACGGTCTTGCAAGAGGACGCCGTTTTCTGAAACAGCCAGCGTCGGTTTTTGCTGGCAACCCAGGCCAATCATTAGGGCCGATGAAACAGTGATAACCAACATTAAGTATCTTTTCACCCAACCCCCTATCTAGCCGTTTATGAATATAATCCCTGACAGCCTTTAATTACGCTTCATCGTCGGGAAGAAAATAATATCACGAATACTGGGTCGGTCCGTCAGAATCATCACGATACGTTCCACTCCCAGACCGACCCCGCCAGTCGGCGGCAGACCTGTCTCAATGGCGTGAAGGAAGTCTTCATCCATGGGGTGAGCTTCGTCGTTGACGACCCGATTGGCCTCTTGCTCTTTCAATCGCGCCCGTTGTTCTTCGGGGTCATTAAGCTCCGAATAAGCGTTACCGATTTCCATACAAGCCGCAAAAGGCTCGAAGCGTTCGACCAAACGTGGATGATGGCGATGGTGTTTGGTTAACGGGGAAATCTCCACGGGATGGTCCAAAACAAAGACCGGATTCCAGAGGTGCGGCTCAACAGCTGTTTCAAATACCGCGATCTGTTTCTCACCCAAGCTCATGACTTTGTAGTTCTTTTTGAAGTCGCCTTCCCTTTGAAGATAGACATCAAGGGCTTTTTCATCCATGGGATCCAACTGCGCGTATTCACGAATTCCATCATAGACTGTCAATCGTCGCCAAGGGGGAGTGAAGTCAATTTCCTTCCCTTGGTATTCAAACTTCAAAGCGCCTTTAACAGACATCACCAGGTGAACTATCAGATCTTCGAACTGCTTCATCTGATAGTTGTAATCCGTATAGGCCTCATACCATTCCAGCATTGTAAACTCTGGATTGTGAGAGCGGTCGATCCCTTCGTTCCGAAAGTTCTTTCCGATTTCGTAAACTTTTTCAAATCCGCCCACGATCAATCGTTTAAGATACAACTCGGGAGAGATTTTCATATAGAGTTTCATATCCAAAGTGTTGTGGTGGGTATCAAAAGGCTTGGCAGCGGCGCCACCATAGACCGGTTGAAGAACCGGGGTTTCCACCTCCAGAAAGCCACGATTATCTAAAAAGCGACGGATTTCCCGAATGATTTTAGATCGAGTCTCAAAGACCTGGCGAGACTCCACATCGGAAATCAGATCCAAATGTCGATGACGGTACTTAATCTCCACGTCCTGAATGCCATGAAATTTTTCGGGCAATGGTTCCAGCGTCTTCGTCAGCATCGTAAAGCGTTTGGCCCACAAAGAGATTTCACCCTTTTGCGTACGAAACACAAAACCTTCCACTCCGACAATATCACCGAGGTCCACATGATCGAAAGCCACTTGTTCAGATTCAGAAAGCTCTTCTCGTTTCAGATAGATTTGCAACGAGCCGGACATATCCTGTAAATTGAAAAATGTGGCTTTTCCCATGGCCCGAATGGTCATCACACGGCCTGCCAAACGGAAAACTTGATCTTCTTTTTTCTCACCAGGATCAATTGTTCCAAATTGACTTTTGATTAGCTCGCAGTTTCCTATTCTTTCAAAAGAATAGGGATAAGGATTAATCCCCTTTTCTCGTAAGGCGTGAAGCTTTCGTCGCTTTTCCGCCTTGATGGGATTGTCATGGTTTTCGCTCATTCAGCTCTCCTGAAATTACAGATTATTGCCTGCGAAAGTATCCATCACGCTTTGAAGAAGAGTAATGGCCTCTGCTTTAGGCCGTTGGAAAGCATTACGGCCCATGATAGAGCCGAAAGCTCCTCCCATCGCCAATTGCTTTACCTCTTGCAGAAGGTCTTCTGTGCCTTTCGCTTCTCCTCCTGAAAAGATCACAATACGTTTTCCGTTGAAACAACTTTGGACCACGTTTCGAGTGCGATCTGCAAGCGTTCCCACCTTGACGCCATTGGCTTCATAAACTTTGCGAGCCGCCTCTTGCTCGATATGCTGAGTCGGGGGCTTGACCTTCACAATGTGGGCTCCCAACTGACAGGCGATTTGAGCGGCATAGGCGACCACATCAATCGCAGTCTCCCCTTCTTTGCTCAGTTGCTCGCCTCGAGGGTAAGACCAAACCACAACAGCCAGTCCCGCCCTTTTGGCTTCACTGGCGGCAAAGGCGATTTCTTCGTACATTTGTTTTCTTTCAGGTGAGCCCGGATAAATGGTAAATCCAATGGCACAACAGCCCAACCGTAAAGCATCGTCCACAGAGGATGTCAGAGCGGAAATGGGAGCTTTACTAGAATAAAGAGTGTCCGAGTTGTTGATCTTCAAGATAAGAGGAATTTCACCCGCATAATCCCGAGCGACGGATTCGATCATGCCCATAGGGGCCGCATAGGCATTACAGCCTGATTCAATCGCAAGCTCAACATGATAAGCGGGATCGTACCCGTCAGGATTTTTTGCAAAGGAGCGAGTGGCTCCGTGTTCGAAGCCCTGATCCACGGGAAGAATCACCATCTTACCTGTCCCATTAAGACGACCGTGGTTCATTAATTTTGCGAGACTTGCTAAGGTTCCGGGGTTATCCGCACCATACCAGCTCAAAATTTCACGTACTCGTGGGGTCATTGGATTCTCCTTTGTAAAAGACGCAAAATACCTTATAACGGATTTTCACAATAAGAAAGTTAACAGCACATAACAACGGCGCTTTTTGTCATTCCTGGTGTTCCCACCAGATGAAGGGAGCTTGCTGGGGCTGTCCTAGCTCTCAAGTTACTTTAAAACAGGGAGTGGAAACAGGATGAAAGCCGCTTTTCCGCAAATCAAACAGGTAGTCGCTCTTTAAGAGCAATGAAAGCTGGCCACGAAGCTTCTTTTGACGGTTCCCCACCAATACAGGCTGACCGACTTCATGATAGGGTCTACTTCCAAGTCGTACCAACGTACGCCTCGAATCCAAAATGTAATGAGGGTTTTGTTTTTGGATTGTTTCAACCGCCGCTTGCGAAGATCCTGAGACTGACTATTGGCAGAATCTAAAGTCATTCGTCCGACATGAAGCGCCCACTGCCGGGAATTTTCTAGATATTGAAGGGTCGGATAGTCTTTCAACATAAGTTCCGCATCCAGAAAGACATCAACCTTCTGCCATTGATCCAGTTCACATGACAAATTGAAGGCGCTTGCAGAAACGATAGAGAAAAAGACTAGAGAAAAGCCAAAAGAGAAAATAAAAAGAGTTTTTTTCATGTCTGAAACTCCTTAGAAGAGGAGTATTCATTAGCGAAAAAAACCCTTTTTGTCTTTACAAATTATAACAAATTGGAACGGTCTTATTCGCCGTATCCACCATCACCATGAGAGCGATGTCCACCACGGCCGCCGCCGAAGCCACCACGACCTCCGCCACGACCTCCGCCGAAGCCGCCACCGCCGCGGTTTCCACGGGGCTCTTGAGGACGAGCTTCAGAAACCATCAGTTTACGGCCCATAAAGTCTTGGCCATTCAAACTTTCGATCGCCCGGCCAGCTTCTTCTGGAGTCGCCATTTCCACAAAACCAAATCCTTTAGAGCGGCCAGAATCACGATCGGTTACGATCCGAGCAGACTCCACCGTTCCAAAAGCTCCAAACTTATCGGCTAAGTCGGCATCTCCGGCTGAGTAGGGCAAGTTGCCTACATATATTTTCTTGTTCATACTTACTTTCCTTTCACGAGCGCACCGGGGACACTTAACTTAACAGAGACCCAAAAAAATAGCGGTAGCTCAAAAACTTTTTTTCCATGATAAACCTGCCGTTTCTTGGCGTCTACAGAAATCCTTTTCTCTCCTAAAGACCTAAAACATAAGCAAATATAAGCGGGGCAACAATAGAAGCATCCGACTCAATAACAAATTTAGGGGTCTCAATTCCCAGCTTACCCCAGGTGATCTTTTCGTTGGGAATAGCGCCGGAATAGGATCCATAGGATGTTGTGGAGTCTGAGATCTGAGCAAAATAACTCCACAAGGGCACGTTTTCATATTGGAGATCTTGGTCCAGCATCGGAACAACACAGATTGGGAAGTCGCCGGCAATCCCGCCACCGATCTGGAAAAAGCCCACGGACTTCTTGGTGGCTGTACCCATATACCACTCGGCCAAGGATGCCATATATTCAATACCCGTTCTAACCGTGTGAACATTTTTAATGTCGCCTTTAATCACATGGCTCGCAAAAATATTGCCTAAAGTAGAATCCTCCCAGCCGGGAACAAACATGGGGATATTCTTTTCAGCCGCAGCCAGCATCCAGGAATTCTTGGGGTCAATCTGGTAGAACTCTTTCAATTTGCCAGAAAGCAATATCTTATACATGAACTCATGAGGGAAGTAACGCTTTCCCTCTTTATCAGCCTTCGCCCACTCCTCCAAGACCACCTTTTCAATTCGACGAATGGCTTCACCCTCTGGGATGCAGGTGTCCGTGACGCGATTCAGATGTTTTTCCAAAAGCTTTTGCTCATCATGTGGAGTTAAATCGCGGTAGTGAGGCACCAGTTCATAATGGTCGTGGGCCACCAAATTGAAAATATCCTCTTCCAGATTAGCACCGGTGCAGGTGATCGCGTGCACTTTACCTTGGCGGATCATCTCGGCCAAAGACAAGCCGATCTCGGCGGTGCTCATAGCGCCGGCCATGGTTAAAAACATTTCACCGCCCTTATCCAGAAGATCTTTGTAACCTTGTGCGGCCATTTTTAATGAACTGGCGTTAAAGTGTCGATAATGATGATCAATAAATTTGGAAATGCTCATTTTTCCCTCCGGTCTGACGCTTTGTAAGCGGCATTCTTAAATCAGCAAACGGGGATAAGAGCAAGGAAATTTGGGCGAATATCCTAGGTGAGTTCTTTAGCAGAGTCTTCAGGCTGTTTCTCCTGCCGCCAACTCCATACCGCGGCGCCGACCACGATAGAGCCTACAATCACAACCCCTAAAGCGATCAGGACGAGCAAAGTGTATCCGATCATTTTGTCACCCCCATAATGTCGCGAACTACCCAAGAAGCCATATGCAAACCAAAGGCTCCTGTTACGAAACTGGCATTTCCCCACATCACAGGCCGGTGCTCACAAGAGTGAAGGTTATTCTGACCTTGAGGGCAAACACATTTGAACCCCTCTCCTTTGTCATATTTCAATTCAACTGAAGGTAGAGGCTCTTCATCTGAAAAAACGCAGGGAACGCCAAAGTGTCTTCCCTCTGGAAAATTATACTTTTGGCGCAAAATTTTTCGGATTTGATGAGCCATTGGGTCCACCACGGTTTGAGCTAAATCCACTATTCGTATCCGAGCGGGATCTAGTTTCGCCGCCGAGCCCGCACTTGTGATCACCTTCAGATGATTTTCTTTGCAAAAGTTAAGCAGGTGGCATTTTGCGGTGAGGTTATCAATTGCATCAATGACATAATCAGGCTGCCGAGACATAATTTCCTGGGAGTTTTCTTCATTATAAAAGAGCGGAAGCCCTTCAATCTGAGCCTGAGGATTGATCTTTTTCAACCTGTCCGCCATCACGAAAGCCTTTTTTTGCCCCACTAGGCCTTGAAGCGCGTGGATCTGGCGATTAGCGTTGGTGATGCAGATTTCATCAAAATCCACCAAAGTGATCTTTCCCACTCCGCTTCGGGCGAGGCTTTCGGCCACCCACGAACCCACACCCCCCAATCCGATGACCATTGCGTGGGTACGAAAGAGTTTTTCCATGACTTGGTCACCCACCAACCGCCCCATACGGTCGAAACGACGATGGAGGGTGTACGGGGTTTCTGGGATTTCCTGTTCTAATTGGTTCATTTTCACATTTTCCATTAAAGACTCACCTGAAAAAGAGTATTAAAGTTTTGACGTGTGATTTGCAAGACCTCTTCAAGGGAAAGCTTTTTCAAGCGAGCCACTTCTTCGGCCACGGCTAATAAGCTAAGAGGAGAGTTGAGTCCCCCCTTCCAGGCATCACCGGGTTGATCTGGAAGATCTGTTTCGAGCAGAAGGAATTCCATGGGAATATTTTGCACGGCCTGCTTTAAGCGTTTATTAGAGTCTCGGATCAAAGGTCCCCCGACGCTGATACTCAACCCCCTTTGGATATAGGCCTCAGCCTGTGGCCAGGATCCGTTAAAAGAGTGCACGAAGCCTCTGCGGCTGGCGACCTCCCAGAAATCCAAAATTTGAAGAGCTTCTTCAAATGCCTGAACCAGGTGAAGAACGAGGGGCTTGCCGGTGATTTCAGAGAATTCAAGCTGCGACTCGAAAGCGTTGATTTGCCGATCGAAAGAGTCTTCATATTGAGGGCGCAGGTCTAATCCGGTTTCCCCTATAGCCAGGGCGGGCGCTAGCTTTTGAGAAAGCAGATCTAGGGCTTCCTCCAACTCACCTTCCGAATGCTCATTCACCCAGTAAGGATGAAGGCCAAAGCACAATCCCACCTGAGAAGGATAGGCCTTCTGAAAGGCGAGTTGCCGCTCCCAATCTTCAGGACCGATTCCGCCCTGAAGAGTGAAAATCATCCCTTTGTCCAATGCCTCTCGCATCCAAGTCTCTCGCGATGAATCCAAACGAAGGTCCATCCAATGAGAGTGAGCATCAATCCACTGGGTCGAGGTAGCTAGACTAGGCAAAATCCGATCCTTTCTGGTGTGCGGCCGGCTGAGGTGCGGTCGGCTAGGTGCCCCTTCTGGGGATGTAGCATATTTTTGGTTTCCTCAATAGAAAGAATGAAAAGAAAAAGACGAGGTTTTTCGATTTTCTCAACTTTAGAATTCTTCCTCTATTGCCGATATGGTGGTTACGGAGGCATATCTATGGAGCGAAATGGAATTCGTCTTGGCTATCACTTAACCTTGCAAAGAGGCTCATGTTTTAAACCCCTCGCCTTCCACTTTTGGAAGCGAGATCAAGATTTTGAAAAAAATCCCCCCGTCGAACCCAGCCAATATTTTTCCGATCTTCTTTTGGGCGTGTCCTTCTTAAGGCTCAACAGCTACTGCGCCTCTCCGTTAGCCGTTCCCTTTATCAATTTCGATTTCGCTCACAAGATCTGGACAGAGTTTGAACCACATCTGGAGATATTTCGTCACTCCCAGGAGCGGGTTCTGGCCCTCCATAAGGAGGTCGGATCGGTACCCGCTGATCTCATCAAAAATTTTGAAGATGAGTTTTCATCTTGTCTTGAAAGCATTCAGAAACCTTGGGGGTTTCAATTCAGTGATATGAGTGAGCTTGTAGCCCTGATCGAGAAGTTTGAGTCTCAGCTTAACACACCCCTCATCTACAACTTTAAGGTGAAGTTTTCACCTCGCTTTGAAGAAAAGCTTCAGGCCCTAGATTCGTTTCTTTTTCATTTAAGAGGTGTCATCGCCATGGACCATAATGCCCATGTCAATGAGCCTGCTTTTGACTGCTTAAAAGTAGATTCTGTTCAAGATTATCTTCCACGAGCTGACTACGTCGTCAGCGATGCGATGTTGTACTATAACTTCCAAAAATGGTCGCTCCCGTGGAAGTTAGGTGCCAAGAGTGATGTTCGCGTGGAAAAACTTTTGGTGGAACCCATGGCTAAGGCCTTTAAAAAGCATGTTCATAATGCCTGCTATTTGATTGACCAGCTTCCGCCATCTTTTTTGAACCGACTAGGTCCTGAAGATCTAGAGGAGGCTCTTTATCTGATTCAAATGGATTGGCTAATGGGAACAGGTTCCGGCCTTCTTTTTAAGATTCGTGAAGAGATCTATGGATTGGAAAATGGTTACGAAAAAGTTTTCTGGCATGAGTATCAGGATCGCCACTGGGATCAGCCCACTCGGCTTCAGATCGCGTGCCAAATGACCCACGACACTTTTAGAAATAAGGTGGCCTAGAATCTATTCCAGAACGACGTCAAGAGGATAGGCTCATCTCAACAAAAGTTGAGCTTGAAAAAGGGGCCTCTTTTTCAAGAGTGTTTCGGGGCATGGGCTCGAAGGTAGCGAAGATAAAGCTTACGGCCCACGTAAATCAGAAATCCAAGGACTAGGAGGCCGAAAATCACAATTTTCACCTCTTGAAGAAACTTCAGAATGGGCTCTCCGTAAATGGCAATCAAGTAGATTTGAGTCGGCACACTGATTAAAGCCGCAATCCCATCCACTGTGATAAACTTCCATGCTGGAAGCTTCATAATTCCACAAACTAAGTGCCCCGGAAATCGCACGCCGGGCGTAAAACGAAAAACGAAGACCGCTACCATTCCATAGCGATGAGTCCATGTTTCCACTTTTTTCAACGACTCTTCAGATACAAGCCGTCGCATACGCTGATGATAGAGAACCCGCCTTCCCCATTTCCTTCCGACGGCATAAATAAGAAAATCACTAAAGGCAACGGCCACGAAAGCTATGATGGCGGCATGATGCATGTTGATGGCTCGTGCTCCCACCTCCGGTGGCGGAAATAAATCAGGTCGCGATCCCATAAAGGCCAAAGTGCCCACGCTGATCAGAGTCACCTCTTCAGGAAGCGGAAATCCAAAGGCACTGGCCAGCATCATCCCGACAACAGCGGCATAGACCCATTCGGGCTGGTAAGCATACTGAACTAAGAACTGATAAATGGCCTGATCCGCTAGCTCCATAATATTTTCCTATAGTGAACCGAAGCATTGTACTTGAACACACTCGATACGCCGTGCTAATTCCGTCTCCAATGCCTTGGAAAAAAACAGAGACCGGTGTAGTCCACTATATAAGTACCAGCTCAGGCTATTGGGTTCAGGTCGTATCACAAGAAACTGGACTATCAGAAGAATTACTTCAAAAAATTTTGAATTTGGGCGGACTCTATTTGAACAATCGTCGGATCTTCGTAAATTGTGAGATCAAGCCGGATGACTACTTGCGAATTCACACCCATCCAAGACGTTATCCTGCATTTGAATTGAAATCACGAATCCAATTTGAAGATGAAGATCTTTTGATCCTCAATAAACCCTCTGGCCTTCCTTGTCATGCAACGGTTGATAATGCCCATGAAAATGTTCTTAGCTATCTGAATCAAGAGTTAAATCAGATCCATTTTCTGACCCATCGCTTGGATGTTCCCACAGGTGGCCTTTTAGTCATCGCCAAAACTCCAGAGGCCCAATCCCACTTTCATGAGCTTCTCAAAAACCGACAGGTTGAAAAATTCTATGAAGCGGAAGTGGAGCCGCCAGGACCGAACCTTGGATTTTATGAACATCACATGATGAAGTCACGCTATGCCCCCAAAGTTCTTCAAGCGACACCTTCAAGCGAGACCCAATCTTGTCAGCTTCGAATTCACTCCAAAAAGGACTTTTCCACTTGCACGCGACTGCGCATTGAGCTTTTGACAGGACGGACCCATCAGATCCGCGCTCAGCTGGCTTTCCTCGGATTCCCTATTGTGGATGATGAACTCTATAAGACTCTCAGCTCCACTAAGCCCGACGAAGAATCCATCAGGCTTCAGTGTGTCGAGTTACGCTTCCCCTGGAAGGGGCGCTTTCTTAATCCCGTGCTTAAAAACGATAATTGGTAAGGGCGACGATTTCATTATTCTCAGGCAACCAAAGATCAGGTCGCTTGAAACCACGCTTAGTGTCGTAGATCTTTGTCACGTTCGAAAACTGAAGGGTGGTATTGAAGCTTCTTGTTGGTCTCCACTCTAAACCAATACCGGCGCTGAATTCCTGGGTGTGGCGGCCTGATAAGTTGTTCTCAGGGCTGCTTAAATACCACTCGTCCAGCCAGCTGACCCGGGGTTTCAAATGAAACAAACGATGGGCGCGGTATTTGTACTCCACGATCGTTTCCCACTCTGTCTCTTTATTGGTCAACGGAATCTCTTTTTTGCTCGGAGTCTTCAGAATAAACGACCGTTTGCTGTTCACAAAATAATCGCCCTTGAATTGAAACTCAATGCCAGAGTTTCGACCCAGGCTGGTTTCCATATAAAACTCGGGATGAAGCTGCGTAATAAGACCGCTGTTTTGTGATGCCTCACTGGTCGGTGCGTACACTCGAAAATTGGCCCGAGTCCCAAAGGGTCCAATTTCAAATAGATTGAATCGAGAGTAACTAACGTAAAGATCATCCAATCGGATCAACCATTTTCCCACTTCATCATTGTATTTATTGCGACCCGGAGACTCCATTTCAAAAACAGGACGGACGGCAATTCGCTCGTCATCACTTAGCTTGTAATTAAATGAAAAGTAATTGTAGAAATACAAACTGGCTGGCTCATTGCCCTTTAGCCGATCGGCCTCAACTGCTGCCAACTGAAAAAAGCTAACCTTCCAGTTATCGGACATATTGGGGAGGTCCTCTTGGGCGTTTTGGAAACCACGGAATTTCACACGAGAAGTCTGCCGAGCTGGCTCTTGCAGAGACTCAGAGTTTTGAATCTCCGCCTGGGCTACCTCGAGTGAGTAACCGATCACCGGACACAAAATGAGAACCGCTTTAAAAAAAAGGCCTCTGAAGTTGAAACCCATAACCCCTCCCATCCGAGTTAATTTTGTAGATCTTGCGCCGTGCGACATTCAAGGAAAGCTTTTGTTCTGACCAAATCCTCAAAAACTTTTTGTGCTTGCCCCCTATTTCCCCCGCTTTTAAGTTGAGCACCATGAAAAAACATCTCACATTTTTGTCAGTCTTCATCCTTTTTGCCTTAGGAGTGTTTCATCTTCCTGGATGCACAACTAAAAGTCTTAAGATTTCCGACTCTCCGGCTTTAGCTCCCAAGGCTCCACAAGAGATCAGCATTATGACCTATAACGTGGAAAATCTTTTCGATGCCGTCCATGATAAGAACCGTGAGGACTTTGCCTACCTGCCCTTAAGCCTAAAGCAAACTCCCGAAGTGCAGACCGGTTGTCGTGTATTAAAAGGTTATTATAAGCGTGAATGCTTCGAGCTGGATTGGACTCAAGAACTTGTAAATCAGAAATTGAAAAATGTCGCCGAAGTAATCTTGAGCGTCGAAGGTCAGAAAGGGCCTGATATCGTAATTCTTGTAGAAGTCGAAAACGAAAATATTTTAAAGGATCTGAATCGTCAGTATTTGAAGAACGCAGGTTATCAAACGCAAATTTTAATCGAAGGCCCAGATCTACGCGGAATTGATGTGGCTCTTCTATCGCGCTT
Organism: uncultured Pseudobdellovibrionaceae bacterium; assembly: GCA_964515195.1. Classification (GTDB taxonomy): domain Bacteria; phylum Bdellovibrionota; class Bdellovibrionia; order Bdellovibrionales; family Bdellovibrionaceae. Next base: position 47,044 of record CAZETK010000010.1, on the reverse strand, counting down.
TCCTGTAGAGGGAAAAGCCGTGCTTCATAAAATCCCTTACAAGGGCAAAACCCCTGAAGATCAAAAAAGAATGAACCGTTCACGAGGTGTTTTAGAAGTGCCCTTGAAGCTTCCAGATGGCCACAAACTGATAGTGATGGCGGCCCACTTTCCCTCCCAAGGAAATCCCCGATACTGGCGAACCCAATCCGTGGAGTTCGTCAGAAATCGAATGCAACAGCTGCAAGACGAAATGGTGATTTTAGGTGGTGACCTCAATATCTCTCAAGATGAAGAGGACGAGGTCGGTTTCTTCGAAAAAGACTTATCCAGTGTCGGCTTGGTTTCCCATTTAGTCGGCTGCCAAAAATGTGACGGAACACATGAGTACCGCAGCACCTGGTCGTTTCTGGATGCCTTGGTCTTTTCAAAGTCTTTAGGCGAAGAGGGTAAGGCCCCTTATCAGCTGGATAAAAAATCTATCGATATCGTAAAGTTTGTGCCCAACCAAATTTACAAAGGGAGATCGCCCAAACGCTTCAACAAAAAGACCGGCGAAGGAGTCTCAGACCACTTCCCCCTCTATGCGCGCATTCATAAACGAGTCGTTCCCGCGGAATAGCCTTTTTAAAGCCAACGTAGCTGATGGGGCGGTTTCTAGTAGAATAGGAATTCAAAATTTCTTAGCGGGTCCTTGCGCACTTCGCAACTGTCGTAGTTTTGGGACCAGGGCGAGCCCTTGGTGGCTATGAGTTCTGCTTTATTGGGACTTAGTCGAATGCTTCTTTTATCTTTTTGCTTGGCTTGATCCATGGTTTCGGCTTCGCCTGTGATTTCAGCGCATCTTGGAGATTTCCAGTTGAGTTGCAGTGTTTTTGAACTGACGTGGAAGTTTCTAACCTGACTTTTGGGGTCGCGCACTTTTAGATCGAATTTTAGGTTGTTAAAACTCCACTGAGTTGTGGAGTGGGTTATCTCTTGGCCTTGGGCCTTTAGATTGTAATCGAATTTCAAGGTACTATTTTCCGATTTTGTTTCTCCGTAGGCCTGGATCTCGACTTCTAAGTGGCCTGTGGTGGGATTTACTTTCATGAAAAATTCCTTATAGGAATATTGAAGCTCCACGAGTGTGGATCTGAATTGACCGTAATCCTGGCTGGACAGAATTTCGCCCTGAGCCGAAACCAGCTGGTTGTCAGCAGAGTTCAGGACCAGCTGGATTTGCCATTTTTCTCGGGCCCCGCTAACTCCTTTGCGATCCTGATCATGAACTCGAACAATACATTTTTTGATCTGAAGATCAGAAGATTCTTGTGAGCTTCTGATTTCTTCTGGTTCGGCTTGGAGACAGTCTGAAGTCAGGGCCCCCAATTGCTCTAATATTTGCGCGGCAAAAATCGGAAGACCGTAAGCGCCGACTCGAAGATTGTTCGAACTCACTCGCCCTTCATTTCTAAAGTCTGGATTTTGAGTGTTTAAAGAATTGTCTTTAGGCTGACAGGCCACTAAACAAAGGACAGAAAAAAGCCCGAGTAAACGCTTCACAAAAACCCCCTATTTGTGGCCCGCAAGTTGATGCGCCATACACGCTCCTCAAAGGAGTCACCAACAGGCGCATTCAAGGTATGGCATGAAGTGCCCCTCGTGTGCTAGCCCTCATTTCGTATTTAACAAGAACTTAAAAAAAGAACAGCTTGAACTTCTAAGCCGCCTTGCAAAAATTTTCGAACCAGCTTGGTTTTATATCCTTCCACTTGAAAAAGTGGTGATTGTGGAACCACAAACAAGGCCTTAAAAGGTTTATATTTGACTAATGCCGCCGTTAGTAGCTTTTCAACAGAGTCCACTGCCAATCGCTCGCCATAGGGCGGATTACTTATCATCAGGAGGGGGTCTGTCGTCCCAACAGAATCAGAAGACAGCACGTCCTCTTGTTTGAGAAACAAGTTGCGCCCCAGCTGCAAGGAGGTGAAAGCTTTTGAGTTTTCTTGGGCCGCCTGCACCATCTTTGGATCCCGGTCAGATCCGTACAAATTTTTCCATAAAAAAGCTTCGGGGCGATTGAGGTTGGTCCACCAAGAGGTTTTTAAAAACCCAGGAAGCCCTTTCCAACTTTGATAGGCAAAGGACCGATCCGTGTTGAGGCGAAGAATACCGGCAGCCTCCCACAGAAAAGTACCCGATCCCATCATCGGGTCCATTAAAGACATTTGACTTAACTCTGGTCCCGTTAAATCCCCTATTAAATCTTGCAGTAAAGCAGCCGCCAGATTTTCTCGAAGGGGGGCGACCCCTTTGCGAGTTGACCATGACCTTTTATAAAGAGGTTCTCCTCCCACATCCCAACTGAGTGTGAACTGATCATTATAGACATCCACATACAAAGTTTGGGCAGAATCCTCTTGGATCATCCTCCAGTCTTCGTGAAACACCCGCTCAATCATTTTTTCATTTTGCAATTTAGATTTTCGGGATTGAATTTTCAATTTGAAATCCTGGGGGATTAACTCCAAGGGACGTTGCGATCTCAACCAGGATTTCAACTCACTGACATGGGTCATCTTTTTACTCTTCCAGCGGTACAACATCCGCACCGGGGTCTTTAAATGATGGACCAACTGCAAGCCTTCCAGCCATGGAGCCTGGATTTCAAGCCCTCCCTTCCGTTGCGCCACAATGCGGATGCTGTTCGGAGTTGGACGTCCGTCGGCACCCAGAATCCAGGGTTGAACCCGAGCCAGTTCATCCGCCATTGTAGTTTCAAATCCCAAGGGACCCACAAGAAAAAAGCTCTTCACATTTTCAGGTTTAAGAACGCCGGTTTTTTTCAACTTCGAATCTCCAAAGGCTAAGAGCACTCAAGACCAAAAACATCAGACCTAAATGAAAGGCCCATTTGATATCATACCAATCTGACACCGCCCCCACCAGAATATGCATGGTGACGATCATAATGGACTGATTGGCGGTGATGAGGGAAAATAAAACCCCTTCACGGCCTCGGAAGCAAGAAGCCGCGTAAGCTAACACTGTGGGAAAAAAGACCGACATTCCCAACCCGGTCAGAATAAAAAACCAAGGGTTCAAATAAAGCCCGAGAATATATCCGATGAAGCTAATTGCAAGACTGTAAGCCAGATGATTGCGATAAGTCGACGGCCAGCGCACGAAGATACCGGCGATACGGCCGCTTAATAATCCTAAATAAAAACCTGTTACATGCTGACTGGCCTCGGCGGTGGTCAGACCGAACTCGCGAATGGCATATAAGGAAAGCCGACTTCCCACCAAAATTTCAGCAATCACGTAAAAGCCCGACATGCCACAGGCCCATAGAGCCAGCCGTTTTTGCCGGAAGGGTTGTGGCGGCGAGCTGTTTTTCTCGATGATCTCGGCTCGAGCAGGAGGAAGAAAAAAACTGGCGATCAAAACCAATAGCGCCATGGCGGATGCCAAAACAAAATAGTCATTCCAGCTTAGGCCTCGCCCTAATCCTAGGCCCACACTTAAGGGCGCCATGAAACTGGCCAGACCATACATCGAGTGCAAACCTGAAAGCACTTGCGAGCGCAAATGCTCTGGCGCCGCTTGGGAGGCCAGTGCGTTTTGCGCAACCCCCATAAAGCCCATGGCGCCTCCAAAGGCTCCGACGCTGACTAAAAACAATGTGTAGTGCGGAGCCTGTGACAGACCAAAAAGTCCTAGAGCCATGATCACAAGGGCTAACTGTAACAAACGTAAAAAGCTCATGGATTTTAAGAGCGGAATGGCCAGCAAACTACAAAGGAAAGCTAAAAATGAGGAAACCGAAAAGAATAGCGCTCCGACTGTATCCGTGACCTGGAAGTGCTGGATCACTTCGTAAAATAAAGGCCCTCTCAAATTGTCACTGAACCCTAAGATAAAAAGGCTCAAGTAGCTTAGAATTAACCACGACCAAATCATGGCGGCCATTGAACTTGAGAATACCCAAGAGCGCAAGTTCAATCTCTATTGTATGAAGTTTTTGAAAGCATTTAACGTTTGTAAAATATCGATTCTATTCGAGTACCGCGGGACCTTAAGGGCGTCGACGACAAGAGCCTTTATGCATTCTGAAATGGTCGGGATCTTTCCTACCATGACCGTGCAGGCAAAGCCGTCATCGATGAGTGTTGAAAGTCCCTTTTTCCAGATCACCTTCAAGGAGTAATCATCAGGCTCTGGCATCAACTTAAAGACCTTCTTAAAGAACAGTGAAAATCGATCCGAAGCCTGAACCAGCTCCGCCTTAGAAAGAAGCTGGTCTCGGTCTCGATCAAACTCGACATAAAGACCTTCGACATAATGAAGAATCACGATAAAGGTTCGCACATCCGCTGTTTCGACTCTTCCCACCTGGGCTGGATCAAATCGGGCAAAGGTCATGGTTGCATTGTAAAAATTCTCCCACGTAGGATCATCCATGTCTTGGATAAAGGTCGCAAGTCCGGGCAAATTCTGAAACAGGCGTGGGGCATGGGAACGTAGGGTTTGCTGAAAGCAGGCTTCATCATTCCACGGGTTGCCAAATTCATCATTTTCAGAAAGGTTGCATCCTGCCGCTTTTACCGTCTCCATCACTTTATCAACACCGCTCAAACCAGCCGAGAAGATCACATTAACCAGTTCGAAGGCCTCTTGCATATCAATGCGATCGTCACCATTTGACGATAACAAGAAATGATCACCTTCAAAGAAAGATCGAATGCCGGCGTTCGGTTTGCGCTGATCAAAGGCTTTCAAGGCAAGACCGATTTCCGCAAAGTCGTCATAAAAACGAATCATGCCTTCTTCTCGAATGATCTCTTGTTGGGCATCAAGGGTTCGATAGTGACCGTAGCCCAATATCAAAACTCGGGTCAGGGTTCGCATAACATTTAACCTAGCCAAAGACGCCCAAGACCAACCCAGTTTTTTTTGAGATTCAACACCAATAACCAAGTCGCCAGTTGGCAGGTAAGTGAGAGAGTTCTTTTGGCTTAAGTGAACAACCCAATCCCTCCACGCTGACAATAATAAATCCCGACTGACATCTGAGAACATCTCGGGGCGAAATTCATTGAAGTGAGCAAGATCCTTCATCACCTCCTCATAAGAGGAATGGTCCCTGACAAGATTAACAAACTTCTGTGTCATCCTCCAGATCTCGTATTCGCCCTTTAACACACGCAAATGTTTTCTTTCCATTCCAGTTACGGACAGCTCGGGTGATTTTTTTTCTCTCTCGAGGATTCGAATCACAACAGCCCGATAAGTTTGAAAGACAGTACCCGCAGTTAGGCTGTCTGGCAGTAGATTGCGATTCTCAAGCTGTTCAAAGAACTTTCGCACGCTTTCAAAGGAAATCTCGCCTGATCTCAATACCCATGACCGATCCACAACAGAAATGAGTCCTGAAAGCATTTTATCGGAAATAGCAAGTCCCTGCCTAGAGTAAAACGGGGCCTGCTTGAACTGATAATTAAACAACAGGTAAATCCGATGTAAGTCCGTCACCATCGAAATGGCACTCTTCCAATGGGCTGGAGAGGTCATATCCACTTGCTCACCAAACAGTATGGCCTTTACCGATTCGATCAGAGGCACAATCGAAGTGATTTTGGACCTATAATTCCGATCAGTACGCGAAATAAATCCATCCACCTCATTCATAAGATTTTTAAAGTCCTCAAACGCATAATCGCTTTGGTGAATCTGCGTTTGACTCAAAAGAGTCAATAATGACCTTTTCAGTGATTGATTGGCCTCTTCAATTTGATCAAATTCGACCTTGTTAACTTTTTTAGCTAGGATGATGTGCCAATATGGTTTCAACTTTCCGATCTCAATTTTCATGGATTCCAAAAAGTCAATAAACTCTTGAAGTTCTGCCTTTGTCAGTGAGCTTCGTGCCCCGCCGAAAAGGGCCCGTTTTAATTTCATAAGCTCCAAAGCCAGGCCTTCAGATATCCGATTCTGGTCTCCTATATAATCACCAAAAAAACTGCGAAGATTATCACTGGTGTAGGAATCACGATTCGCGTGAGAGCCCACTGTCTTACTTTTAAAATAATTTAACGAACGGATAAGGCACTCTAAGCTGGAAACCACACTGTCGGGTGAGGAGTTTTCATCCATCAGACTTCTCATGGTTTCTGGTATCTGGTTTAAACAAGAAAATTGCGCGTTTTGAATTTTCAAGACCTTTTCTTCTTGCTTTCGGCCCCTCAAAAATTCGGAACATGAAACGGAAAATACAAAGAAAGGTAGAAGCCCTATGATTTTATAATTCATAAGCCATCCCTACCATCAGGCGGTCGTTATTTTCATAGGAAGAAATTTCATTCTGATTCTTAGCGTCTGAAGGGTGCGCCCGAACAAACTGCATATCCGTATAAGCCTGCCAACGTTTGGCGAATTCGAAGCGCCCTTTAACCTGAATCAAATCAAATTGGTTTTGATCGCTGTGGGTCCAGGAAGTTTCGGCTGACAGACGCTCTCTTAGTCCGAAAGGAATTCTGAAACTGTGTCGGACCCTATAAGCTTGGTAAAAGGGGTAACGAGAGGAGATCGGAGCTCGATCTGAGCTGGCCAAGTCGCCTTCTTCGCGAACTCTTCCGCCTTCAATATTCATCACTTCGACACTAACACTTTGTCGCCGCCAATTCATCTGAGCATAACCACCATACAAAAAAGCCTGTTCGAACTGGGGCGCTGTCCAATCCGATTCGAATTTTACGTCGCTGGGTTTGTCTTGCATGGCCATCAGACCATATTCGAAAATTCCACTGCGGATCACAAGATCAGCCGTTGTTACGTTATGATAGCCGACCTCTGGAATGACCGTCACATCTCCTTCCCTTTCCGAAAGGACATAAACGCCGTTGTAACCCAAGGCTAACTGATTCATGGGTTTATAAAAGTGAGAGGCTCGCCACAGAATCTTGTCGTCAATCATACCCTCCAATGAGCCACCAAAACTAGACTGAAAAATTAGCTCAGACTCGGGAGGACGGTGGACTGAATAGTTGATTTTCGAATCCGCTGTGGATTCTGGAAAAGGTCGAAAACTCTTGGGCGGCATCTGAAACCAAGGGTTAACGCGCTTGAATTGACCGTCACTGCCGACATCAAAACTGGGTCCTTGATCGGGAATGTATAAAGGAGACCAAAAAGCCGTAAACTGGAGCGAATTTTTCTCTACGGACCAAAAAGCTCCTGTTAATCCCAGATTATCCCGATTCAGGGGGTTCCACTTAAAGGTGGGTTCTACAACTCCCAGAACCCAACGCTCATCCAAAGATGAAAATGTTTTTTTCTTTCTTCCTAAAATCAACACCTCGGTATCCGAACTCTTAAACTGAATAGCGGCCTCTTTGACCTTGATGTAGCTCAGAGTTGGTGCTCCCATGGCCATAACAGCCTCAGAATCAAAGTAAAGAATATCATCATCCAGTCCATTTAGAATTTTGATTCCTAGAAATTGATATTGGTTTTGATCTGTGGCTTCAAATTGAGGAGATAAAAAAGACTCGTTTTGAACAAGCAACTGCGAATTCAGCTGAGCCTTAACCGGGATCGGCAGCAACCAAATTGGGCTCAGAAATATAAATAAAAAACACCATTTACGTCCCATTCACCCTACTCTGTTCCAATTCCCGTGCCGAGGGCTATCCAACCCACGGCGAGCTGACTGTCAAGATTTTCGACACTTGCCAAATCGTGACTTTATGTGCCACGATAGGCCCCACCCATGGAAATTAATACAAGCACGGGCCATCAAGAAACCACACGTTTTAAATTCCTTATTCTGCGTTTTTCAAGCTTCGGAGATGTCACACAGTGCTTAAGTGTTCCCAGCAAATTGGCCGAAAAGTTCCCCAATTGTGAAATCCATTGGGCGATTCGGGAAGACCTCGCCCCCTTGCTTCAAGACCACCCTCATATTCAGAAAGTTTGGACCTTATCTCGCAGGTCTGGCCTTCAAGAAATTTTGAAATTAGGCCAACAACTCGCAAACCAGAATTACACCCATGTTTATGACGCTCACAATAGCACCCGCTCATGGACCCTTTCGCTTTACTTGAAAGCGCGGGCACCACGTTTTCAGTTCATTCGAAAATCCCAAAAACGATGGCACCGCTTTCTACTGTTCAAGTTTCACATTACAAAATATCGAATGCATCGTAGTGGCCAACGTGATCTTTTAGAGCCACTTCAAAAGGGGGTGTCACGGAAAGTCTACCCTCGACACCTCAGCTTTTTTTGCAACCGGATGAATTACAGTCCGTGCAGAACTTGATCCCGAAACGACCCTATGTCAGCTTGGCTCCATCGGCCGCTTACGAATTGAAACGGTGGCCCCCCGACTACTGGATGGAGTTGATTCGTCGTCTGCCAGACTTGCATTTTGTTTTATTGGGAGGCCCAGAGGATCAATTCCTGGAAGACATTCGAAATGTAGCCCCTGAGCGAGTCATAAATCTGGCTGGAAAAACCAGCCTTAGACAAACTGGGGCCGTGGTTAAACAGTCTCTTTTGTTGGTGACCAATGATACAGGAGTTCTTCATACGGCCGAGCAACAGGGACATCCGGCCATTGCGTTGATGGGGCCGGCCCCTTTCGGTTTTCCATCTCGCCCATCGACAATCATTTTAGAGCGCGATCTTTATTGCCGCCCTTGCAGCAAACACGGACAAGGCCCTTGCGTGAATCCCAATTTTCAAGCTTGTTTGAGGGACATCAAGCCTCAGGAAGTAGTGGATGTTTTAAAGGCTCACTTGAATCGGAATGCACGATGATTCATCTTTACGGATTGTTACTGAAAACTTTTCGAATTCTGCTTCCAGTCTTGAGATTTTTTCCTCACGGAAAGATCCGCTATTACTTTAAAAATCAGGGGCAAGTTCAAGGTTTTGTTGCACATCGCCCGATATGGATTCACGCTTCAAGCGGAGAAATCGAGTACGCCCAATCGGTCATTCGTGAACTGAAAAACCGTTACCCGCAAATACCTCTTTTGGTGACCCATACTTCGCTTTCATCCCGAATCGCTCTCTCAAAGCTTAAAGTCGAGGCCTTTGGTGTCAGCCCATTGGACGAGTCCCGAGAAATTCAAAAGTTTTTAAAAAAATGGTCTCCTCGCACTTGCCTGATCGCTCGAACAGATCTCTGGCCTCAAACTATTCGCGAACTGCATCGAGCCGACATCCCCATTTATTTATTCTCGGCCACTTTTTCAAAGGGAATGAAAAAAACAAATTGGTTGTCCCGCCAACTTCTACGAACAGCCCTACCACGCCTTCAAAAGATATTCTTCGTCAGCAAGGCGGATCAGGATTTCTGTAGGAAAATCTACCCGAAAACCCAAGGGGAAGTTTTAGGCGATACCCGTTATGATCAGGTCTTTTTTCGACTGGCGCACGCAGAGGCACCGGATCTTACTGCCTATGATCGACTTATAGTCGCAGGCTCCACATGGCCTGAGGATGAAAGAGTTCTGATTAGGGCGGCTGCCGCCCTCAAGGCAGAAGGCTGGAAATGGATTTGGGTGCCCCATGAGGTGGATGAATCTCATCTTCGCGAGCTAGAAAACGGATTGCGCCAAAAGCAAATTTCATTTCGCCGCTTCAGCCGTATTCAAAATTTTGGTTGGAATGAAACTGATGTCCTAATCGTGGATCGCGTCGGGCTATTAGCTTCCCTTTACCCCATGGGCCGCTTAGCTTTTGTGGGAGGCTCATTTAAAAAACAGGTTCACTCCGTGATGGAGGCTTTGGCCGCAGGCCTGCCAACTCTTGTCGGCCCCCATCATCACAACAGCCGAGAAGCTTTAGAATTCAAAGCCCAAGGTTTCGTCATGGAGTGTGGAAACTCTCAAGAATTCATCGCGGCTGTACGGCACTTTGACCTTAGTCATGATCAAATTCGGGCTCATATACAACGGGAACTTCGGGCCAAGGTCGGTGGGACCGAACGCCTCATCCAAGCTCTAGAGGCTGAAGGTATCCTCACCCCTGGGCGATAAGTCCCTCAAACGGACTTTCGGCTTTGCACGCTGGGCCAGCCGATCTACCGCCTAAAAGTTTAAACGTAGGTGCGACCGGCTAGGTGCGGCCGGCTAGGTGCCCGGCGGGCATGATGCAGACGCTCTTGACCTGTTACGGCATTGTTTTAGACCTTATTACTATGACAAATGCATTTTTAGAATCCGGCAGTCCATTACGTGAGCTGAACCACAAACGCCCTGTCGACGACCAAGGATATTTGGTTCTTTTTGGAGAACTTTTTAATCGGGGTTATGCCAATGGTTTGGTTGAAGAGGCGCAACAGCACCATTATAAAATTATCAAAAGCACTGTGGGTCGCCGTGAGGCTGATCAAACTTTAAGAGCTCTGCGGGATGAAGAAAGGCCATCGGATTGCCATGGTTTTATCAATGTGCCTTTGGAGGCCGGTTTTGACATGGAAAAAGATGCCCAAGGTTTGTCTCCCGTAGATCGACTGAAAGATCTCAGCTTAAAAAATTGGAAGGACCACACCTGGCCTAAGGGGTCCCTGCAAACCTCTCTTGAAAAGGGGCGCGCCCGATTCCGACAAAGTGTGCAAGCCTGGGTGAAAGAGCTTGAAAAGATCATTCCTACTGAAAAGACTAAAGTTGTTTTTGCCCACTTAATGGCCGGAGGCGTGCCGCGAGCTAAAATCGTGATGCCTCTGATGAACCGTGTGTTCAAGGGGACCGGCGAACGGCATATGGAAAGTACCGAGTTCTGGGATTCGACCCTTGGTGAACTTTGTGCGCTTAGTTTTGATGAGGTCACCGCTAACACTCTTGATGTTCTGATTGATGAAACTCGTCACTTCCGCGACAAGGTCGAAAAAGCAGGCGGCCATGTATCTTATGTGGCCTATGGTTACCATGGCACCGAAATCTGGATCGGTCCTGGGCTTCGCTGGCAAAGCTATTCGCCCTACCTTCAAGGCTGGGCAAAATTAAAACTCGAAAATGTGGCCAAAAACTGGTTCTCAAAAAACGTTAAGGTTTGCGTTTACAACTGTCCCGAGATTTTAACCAATTCCAGTTCTATTTTCCAAGGCGTGGAGGTTCCTCTCTATGCTCTTATTAGAACATTTCAAAAGAAATTCCCTGACGTGGCTAGAACACACCGCCTCGTTCATGAGACAACGGATCTCTTGCAAAAGCCCCAGGACTTAGAAAAAGTTTATAAAATGATCGACGAGTTTTATTCTGATCCAGAGGTGCTTTCTACCATTAAATTTGAAGAGTGGCCCTCTCATTCCCGTCGTGGACAGTTAGAAAAGCTTTTGAAGATCTCTAGCGACATTGTCGACTGTCATAAGGATGAAAAGAAACTGATGGTTTCTCTCCTAAGTGAGGTTGTATTCCGATCTTGCGGTTGGGGAATGTTCCATGACTCTTATTCGCCTGAAAAACCAGTACGCTGGATTGGGCATGACTTTATCGCCCTTGGCGAAGTGGGTCGCAATTGATCCGAATGTCACTTTTGTCGCAAGGAGCGCGACGCCTTCTGAAGACTAGCCTGCAAGGGGTCTTTATTTCTAGCCTTTTTCTTGGCACGATTTCCTATGGTTCTAATTTAGACTATCTAGAATTTCCGGCTGAACTCAATAACCTTCAGGCTCTTCCGCAGAAGTTCGAGTACTCACTGCGTGACGCTTCGAAACTTTTGCTGGGAAATCGGATTATCGATACAAACCAATTTTTCTTTGAGATCGTACCGTCGCCCAATTCTGTTCAGCTTAATTTGCGTTGGCCCATAAATGTGATCGAGTCTGGACGAGTGGTCATGCTGAATCCCTCTGGCGTCGCGATTTGGTCTCAGAACATCAGTCAAGAATCCAATGGAAGCTTATCAATTCCTAATTCAATGTCTCTTCTGCAGAAACTTATGGGATATTCGTTCTTTCGATTTTGCGTGGGGTACTACGATATTAGTACGGGAATGGATGTCTGCTCTCCAGAACTTACCATCCGTGGTACTGATAAGTCCCTTCGAGCCAGCTACCGGCGTTCGAATGGAAAAGCTTCGGTTCAAATCAATGGCCGATCCGTCACGCCCCATGGGATCGTCTTTCTGAATGATACCAAAGAGAGCTTAAGTTTTCGCGCGACAGCAGCCTCTGGTGCCGTTTTCAAGATGGACACCCGACGAATTAACTTAAGCTTTCCGGATGTGATTCAAGTCGATGATCATACCATTCAAGTAACCGTCGAGGGTCAGCCCCCCATTGCCCCCACAAGCTATAAAGTGATTTCCGACGATAAGTGGTCTATTCTTCTTCGGAAAGAGCGCCCCCTTTTTTACGTGGCGGGAGAAGGCGAAGTTCCTCTAAGGCAAGAGTTCGTAGTTCAAGGTCCCTTGCCGACAGAAGCCCATCGACTCAATATTAATAGAAATTCGGCTAAAAAATCCTACTCTTCTAAACTGACATTGACGGGAACCATTGGAGAACGAGGCACTCCCCAAAGTTCAAGCGAAAATTCCGAGGTCTTTGTTTCAGGTTCCAAGTTCACTTGGGTTTCTAGAAATATCTCAACTGGTCACGATCGCAAATCTTATATTCAGGTTGTTGATGGCTCTGATGTGTTCACAGCAGCTTACCCAGTTTCAACTTATCCTCCATCTCGCATTGAAGTTTTCGCAGGGCTAAATTCGGATGATATGAGATTTTATCTTGGAGCAGAAGCTCAAACTTGGATTGAATCGCTTCCCCTACTGGACACCTGGACAACTCAGCGAATTGGTTTAGGTCTTCTTTATAACCAGGACATCACAGGTGATAAAAAGACGATCCTCACCGAGCTGGACTTATTTTACCGTTTTAAAACGGGGCTTCAGATGGTGGATCCAAGCTGGATTCTAGGCTTAGGAATCCAGAATTTTTCTTTTGATTCCGAGACAGTTCAATCCTTCAGCCCCATCGTCGCCTGGCATGGTCATGCTGCCAAATGGGCCAAGGGGTTTCGATGGCAGGAACTTGAATTGCGCTACACCCTGCCCACCACCGGTAGCTCTTTGGATTTAAAGCAGAACATTATGGCCCGTTGGAAATTGTATCAAGACCTGAAAGACAATCAGGCCCTTCGTTATTCCCTGGGGGCTTATTCTCAGACCTTGAAGGCTAGCAAAGATAGCAATTTAACCGGGGCTGTTTTGGAAGCTGCTTGGGTAAAATTATTCTAGCCTGACTTTTTCTTAAAGAATCCAGCTACGACATCCTTAAGATCCATATTGAAAATATCTTGCTTAGGCTGATTGGCTGCTGATTGAACCATACTTAATTCACGGCGAGCCGCAATGAATGAAGGATCTATCGCCTGAGCCTTTTCAAAAGACTTACGTGCCGCAAGAAGATCACCCTTGGCCTTTTGATAGAGACCCATTACAAAGGGATAAAGGGCATCGTAGCGCTCATCTGGTGGAACTTGCATGATTTCTAATTCGATCTCTTTAAGTTGAAATTGTTTTTTGTTGGGATCCAGCAAACACACCTGGGCCCACGCACGACAAATTCGATAACCTGAAATATTAAAGTTGAGCTGTTGAATCTTATCCAGAATCTCTTGGGCTTTAGCTCCTTGGTTCAACTGCAAAAGCGATTTGGCCTCATCCAGGTATTTGATGGCCTGTATTTGCCTATTGGAATTTTCAGCATGGCGAATGGCCGTCGCCTCGATGTCTTCTTTGCTCCACTGGATTTGCATCGCCTTTTCAAACTTATCTTTTATTTCAGACCATAGTTTATGTATTTCAGGATCTTGGGGTGCGGGTCCAATAAACTTAATCAATTCATCAAGCCACTCAGATTCCGGCTTAGAGACTAAAAGATCATGAAATAAATCCAGTACCTCTCGGGCTTCCTTACCATGAATTTGTAAATGGATTTTCTTGATATGTTGCCGCTGACTTGCAGAATCCAAAGTCACTTTTTCAGACGAGAAGATGATCAAGCCCTTAAGCAGCAATAGATGTAAAGCTTTGTAGACCGACAGGGCGTCATATCCTTCCACTGTCACCAGATCATTGATCGTCATACCCTGATCAACCTTTTGAGGAAGCCCCGTCAGTCGTTTTAAGAACGACGTTTTGAAGACAGGGTGATCCGGTTTCCACTGAGTGCTTTTGAGAATTTTTTGCCCTGACCACATGAGGTAAAGAGATTCAAGCCAGCTCAAAGGGATTTTTGAGGCCACCCAGTCATGGAGATATTCCAGAAGCTGATCCAGATCAATTGAAGGAGTTCGCTCTTCCACCTCAGTGGCTACGAAATTCACTTTGACCTTTCCATCAACAATAGTCCGGGTTAAACGCACATTCATTTGCTCATTTAAGATGAGATCAAACGCGTGCGGACTTAGCTTGGATAGATCAATCAATTTTTGCCCAATACGGCGTGGACTTTTATCACTTAACGCTTCCTTGAGGTCACCCGGATCCAGATACCCACTTTGCACCAGCATATGTCCCAGAAATGTCGCTTGGTCCTCGACATCGACTCCGACAATCTGTCCTTGGCAAAAAGTAACACCTGATACGCTTCCTGACTCATTAAAAATATTCAAGTGGCCGGAAGTTTTCGTCTCGGCGAGCAGGCTGTAAATGAATGGCAAATCATACCCATCCACCTCTTCCAAGGATTCAATTAGACGGCGCTTTTCGCGGGGAGAAACTTTTTCTTTTTCGAAAATTTCATAGAGATGCTTGCGGGGACTTTCCACCACTTCGGTTTTTGGTGGCTCATTTACTTTTATAAATTTATCAAGCTCACCGAATTGAAACGGCTTTGACAAAAATCCGATCGCATTGGTGGCCTCAATCGATTCCTGTTGAAACGATTTGTCCGTGTAAATACCACTCATCAGAATGACTTTGGCTGTTAGGGGCGTGGTGGACTCGTCTTGCATTTTCTTAACAAGATCAATTCCAGTCATTTGTGGCAATAAGCAATCGACGAGGATAAAATCAAAATTCTGCCTCTGCACCATCTGGATGCCTTCATCCGGCTTGGTGACATGAAAGACGAAATGCCCCTTACGGGTCAGCGCTTCTCGCAACGTCTGCCCCAGCGCGCTATCATCTTCAATTATAAGGATTTTACTACCGACATCAGCCACATGTCTCTATCGGAAAGATCGCTTCCTGAATAGAGAGGCAGGCGTCTTGTCATGAGGCGCCGCCATTATAACTAGCCTTTGGACTTGATAAACTTGAAGTATTTACTTTCGATAATATCCATTTCCATGGATTGTCCTCCTTCATCCTTCACTTCTGAAGGAGGTTGAACTTGCCCCTCTCGAAACTCGACGCCGTATCGGAATAAAACATTCTTCTCGGAGCCGGAATCTTCATTGTAATAAGGGACATAAAAAGACTCGACTTTGGCATAGGTCGGTAAAAATCCATCAACCATATTCATCTGGTCGACGATGACTTTAGGACACTTTGCATAGGTCACTCTGGCTGAGGCTCCTTCGCTTATCCACTTGATCCACTCTCGAATCCCACATGAATTGATGCTCTTGATACCGTCCATGTCTATATAAACTTCTTGAGCCCCATTAATCGATAGCGCTGAAAAATCAGCGTCCTCATCGATCACTCCGGCAAGCTGGAGTGTCATTTTAGATCCCTGGCGGTCGACATTACACTGAAACTTGCTCATTTGATTTTACCTCGTACTGTTGATCCTCTTTATTTTTAACTATGAAAAAAGTTAGGTCATCCGCTAATGTTGATCCTTGACGATAGACCTGGAAGTTCTCGCAGAAGTGACCCAAAACTTCTTGCGGGCTGGGCGAGATATTAACTGAAGCCAGTAATGATTTGACGAATTCACGCTCTCCCCATGCATCATTGGCGGGGTTTCGAATATCGGGGACTCCATCTGTGTAGAAAAAGATCAGATCTCCAGGCGAAAGCTGAATCTTGAATTCTTTGTACTCGGAGCTGCGTTGCTGTCCCAGTCGTGGATTATTGATCTCATCTAAAAACTCAATGTCTTTTTTCTTATAAGGGCCGTCCTTTCTTCGAAACAGAAATGGAGGCTCATGGGAGGCATTACAATAAGTCATTTCAAAGGTCTTCAAGTTCATTTTTCCCAGGAAGAAAGTCATCATCACTTTGCCGCGGGAGACATCACAAATGCTGCGGTTTAGGGCTTCTAAGGCCTGGGCTGGCGTAAAGCCAAGTGTCTCAATTAAGCCCGCAGCCGACTTTGCAGCGCTCGTGATCAGCGCGGCTCCGGCGCCGTGCCCTGTAGCATCTCCAATCCAAAGATAAACGTGATCTCCCATGACCGTGTAATTCCACCAGTCACCGCCCACTTCACTGGCGGGCTCATAATATCCTGCCACCTCAATGGGGCCCAGGTCAGCCTGCGGCGCTGGGAAAAGGGTTTCCTGCACCATTCTCGCCGTCTGCAGTTCGCTTTCCATCCGCGCCTTTTCTGCAGTCTGTTCCATCAGTCGTGAAACCTCTTCGGCCATTTTGTTAAAATTCGCAGCCAGCGCGCCGACCTCATCTTCAGTTTTTATTTCAACTTTCACGTCGAATTCACCTTTAGATACCCGTCCCGTCGCTTCAAAAAGTTGGGTCAAGGCCTGCGTGACGGCACTGGAAGCCAATAAACTTAAAATAGTTGTCGCTGCCACTAGAATAATAACGAATAAGACCGATTTTCTTTTCAGAATCTCAACGGCGTACAGCGCTTTGGACTTTGCCACACTCGACACGACATAAAGGTCTCCCCACCCAACAGCCGCGAAAGACACCAACCTTTCCACGCCTTCTCGGTCTTCCAGAGTCTCCACGCCAGACGCAGACAACTGTTTATTGAGTTTCAGAAAACCCACCGGAAGTGAGTCCTTCAAGTTTTTCCCTAGGTCTTTTTCACTCCCCAAAAGGATTTTGCCATCTTTTTGGATGAGATAAAAATTCTGCGCCGATAAGGTTTCAAATTGCTGGGCAAATTCGGTGAGGTTAAACAGCAGAACCACCAAGAAAGGTTTTTCCGATCCGCTTTCAACTTTTTGCACCAGCACAAACCTGTCATCTAAAAACGGATTGGTAATAACGGTCTGTTTAATAAAAAGCTGAACCAGAGCGGGATTCCATGCCGAGCGCCATTGACTCCAAAATCGTTCAAACAGATAGGTTTCCTTTTCTAGAACAGGACCCACACGATAATTTTGCAACTTCTGATCCCAGACCATCACCGCCATGGACTGTAAAGAAGAATCGAACTGTAAAAATGCCCGGGACAATCGACCAAAATCCTGATGCTGGCCCAGATCCAACAGAATAGGTCTGGTTAGCTTCATGATATTTTCAAGGCGGTTTCGGATTTGACCCGCAATCGAAACGGACATTTGGCTGGTCGTATCGAATACATAAGCCACTTTGTCGTCTTTAAAAACTTTGAGGGCAATAGACAGATACACGATCAAGGCAATTGCCGGAATGACCGTTAAGATTATCAAAATCTTATACCGAATAGAAAGTTGGCGGAGCTTCACAGTTTAAAGCTTCTCATGCCATCTCTGGCGACGGCAGCGCCTCTCGACTTCTCCTGGACCTTTGACTGTCAACTTTTATGACAGTTTTTCCGAAATGCCAAATAGGTTTATGCACTTATGAAATTGAATGAATTTGAAAAAAGGCTTTTAGCATTTTGCTCCCTCGTCATCCTTTTGTTTTCGTACCTGCTGTACGATGACTCGCTATTCTTTTCAGAGCGTTCAAGTCTGTCCTCACCCATTGCCGAGTTAATTGAAAAACGCGACGATGTCCGCTTGAAATCCAGTGAAAGCTTCAGCTGGCTTCCAGCCCACAGCCAGGATAAGCTTTACGCTTTTGACAGTGTTTTCACTGGAGAGCACTCCTCCGCCACTATCAAGCTTGATGACGGTTCTATCTTTCAAATTGACAATCAATCCCTGATTGTTCTTTCGATGTATGAAGGAAAGCTGGTTCTAGATCTGAAGTCAGGATCTCTTTCCGGGAATCTCAGCCATGGTTCGGACTTATTACTCAAAACTAAGGACGGTTTACAGAACCTCAAGGGAGCCGACGGCAAAGAGTTTCGTTTCGAAAAAACATTTGCTGGACAAGATTTTCAGAGACTGTCGCGACAACCTGCCAACGCTTTCCAGGATCAAATTATTTGGAAAAGCCCCAACCACTTTGATATCAACAAGCAAGACCCTCGCACTTATCAAAACCTGATCTGGGCAAAGACGGCGGGGATCAAAGAAACCGTTGTTGAAATATCAACGACCCCTGATTTTACCCTTATGGACAGAGTCTTCAAGACAAAGGCCACGGAATCTGGCATTCCTTTTGAGCTTCCTGCGGGCCAATACTATGTACGGCTGAAGGGCTACAATGAAAAGCGCCGCCAAACCGCAGTCTCTTTGACTCATTCTTTCCAGATGCTAGATAAAAAGCGCAGCCTGCTGCCTCCTCCGATCTTACTGACACGAAATATCCGCCACGCTGATGATTTTAATTTTCCACCTGTTATCAAATGGGAGCCTGTTTCCCTGGCCCAAAAATACCGTCTCGAGCTTTCAGATTCGCCACGTTTTGAACAGGTCATCCGCTATGAAACACCGGACTTCAACTATCATTGGAGCGCCTTTAAACCAGGAACTTACTTTGTAAGACTTTACAGCCTAACTGATCAAGACGTCAGTGAGCCCAGTGAGATTGGAACTCTCGAGGTCGTCTCGCGGGCACCTCAGTTGGCCCACATTCCCAAGATTGTTATTCGTTCTCCGGGCAAGGTCACTGGACCACAAAAAGTGGATTTAAAATGGGCGCACCGAGGGAAACAGTCGGGATACCGAGTGGAGATTTCTGAAGATGGCACCTTCTTGGACGCCAAAGTTCTTGAAACCGATCGTGGTCCCGCCTCTATGAATGTCTACAAGCCTGGCCAGTACCATGTTCGAGTCTTCGCCACCAACCCTGAAGGGGTTCCAATTAGTCCGTCTTCAAATATCGAACGTTTCGTCTATGAGGTTCGAAATCTTTTGCAGGCTCCCCAGCTTGTCCGACCTTTCAGCGAAACCACGGTCTTTTTACAACAGGATGATATTCCCTATCTTTGGTTAGACTGGAAACCTGTTCAAGATGCCGAGATCTACCGTATCCAAGTGGCTACTGATTCTGACTTCACTCGGGTTATCGCTAGCGAAGACACACCTCTCAATCGCTTTATGATCGCCAATCGCATACCCTATGGTCGCTACTATTGGCGGGTAAAATCCCTTAACGAGACAGAAAAAATTGATTCGGATTGGTCAAAGGCCAATCGATTTTATTTGATTCACAAAAAACGAGAGATTTTTTTTGAATGAACATAAGCTACACCTTGTTTGACACATTGCTAGAGCCTATTTTTATCTTGAACTCGTCAAGACAGATCGTCTATTGCAATGAGTCCGCAGCGCTTCTACTTTCCTCTACAGTTCGAAAGGTCACACGCACGCAGCCTGTTATCACGGATATTTTTAAATTCAGCGAGCCCATCGATGGCTTAGAAAACCTAACGACAGTCACAGATCCAACCCCCTATAAAGAAGTGAATTTCGAAACTCTCGAGGGAAATCAGGGTAAAGTTCAAATTACCATTCAGATACTTCCTGATACCGAAAACTGGATCGTCTTTATTCGTGATGTCACACTGGAAGAGCGCCTGCAAAAAAAATACAGAGCCGAGCTGGACGCCAAAGAAGGCGTCATTGACGAGCTTCGAAAGGCTCAGGCCGAGCTTGAAAACTACTCGCGAAATTTGGAAAAAATGGTGGAAGAAAGGACCGCAGAGGTTCGGACTTTAAACCAAAAATTGACCGCGCTATTAGACAGCCTGGATCAGGGCTTTTTGATTTTTGATGAGTCTGGCGACTGCTGGGAGATTACCTCTAAGGCTTGCGAGGATGTTCTTGAAACCAATCCCGCCGGTCAAAAGATCTGGGACGTCCTTCACCTTCCCGACTCTCAGAGAGAGGGATTTACCAAGTGGCTAATGACCCTCTTTGGCGAAATGCTTCCATTCGATGACTTGGTAGAACTCGGCCCTCAACGATTCGCACATTCAAAAGGGAAGCATATTGAGTTAGACTACTATCCCATTCGCAATCAGGATGAAAAGATTGAAGCCCTTGTTTTGGTGGCCACTGATATCACCAACCTGGTGGAAGCCCGACAACAAGCCGAAAAAGAAAAGGCTCATGCCGGATTGATCTTAAAAATGTTCCAGCAAAAGCGTTCATTCCTGAACTTTTATGAAGAATCTCAAGGCTTGATGAGTCAACTCCAAGCTCTGACTGCATTACCCCAAGAGAAATGGAATGCTAACGACCTCTTTCGAGTCTTGCACACCTTAAAGGGCGGGGCTGCAAGCTTTTCAATTCGAGAGATAACTTCGTTGGCGCATGAACTTGAAGGGTTGCTGCCGCAACTCAAGGAAGACCCTGAAGCCTTTTCTCGCCCCCAATGGGATGCAATTACACACGAACTGACGGATAGATACTCTGAGTTTCAAAATTTTGTTCATCATCTCTTGGGCGAAACGCAATACACCAACGTGTCCAACGTCGAAGTCCCCCGGCCCGATCTCATCAGGATTTTAGACATTTTAGAATCCTGGTCAAAAACAAAGGACTGGGCCGCCCAATTAAAACAGCACTATCTCATGGAACCCCTTAAAACAAGTTTTGAAGCCTATGCCCACATGACTCAGAAACTAGCCGAGCAACTGGGTAAACGGATGGCCCCTTTACAGTTCAAAAACCCTGAGTATCGTTGGGTTTATGAGCCTCACAAGTCCTTTGTGACAAGCCTTGTTCATGTCTTTCGAAACGCGATCGACCATGGCCTTGAAACTCCCGAAGAAAGACGAGCCTGTGGTAAAAGTGAAGAGGGCCTGATCAGCATCGAGGTCCAGGATCAAGGCGACAACATCCAAATCAAAATCAGCGACGATGGCCGTGGAATCAACATTTTTAAAATTAAGCAGAAGTTAATTGAAAAAGGAATCAGCACTGAAAACCTATCTCCCCATGATCTGGCCATGTCTATCTTTGAACCGCAATTTTCAACAAGCACTGAGGTAACAGATGTATCAGGCCGCGGCGTCGGACTTGATGCCGTCAAACATGAAGTCGAAAAATTGGGTGGAACGGTAAATTTGGAATTCCAAGAGGGCTGCGGTACTAGCTTTATCTTTATTCTTCCGAAAGTCGCGCACGAAATGGCTCATCCTGTCGAACAGACACCTTCTTCCTCTTCGAAAGCCGCCTAATCAACCCCGCCAAGTCTTTCCAAAAACACCCACTCTCCAGCGCGAAGCCTGGTGGTCCTTTCTCAAAATTCAGACACGGACTCCTGTCCTCGCCAGCATCCCCACACCTGCGGCGCGGGGAACGCGTCACGCTTGCTAGAGGTCTGAATTTTGAGAAAGGACCACCAGGCCCCCGCACGAGGCGAGAACTTTTTGTGAAAAAACGAAGCTATTATTTTTTGTGCTTATCCCAAACAGTTTTTAATTTATCTTCGAAGATCTTAGCCGAGAAGGGCTTGACAATATACTGCGAGACTCCCGAAAGAACGGCTTCTGTGACTTGTTCACGTTCGGCTTCTGAGGTCAGCAAAACAAATGGCAGATCTTTGAATTCTTGAGAAGCTCGAACCTTCTTCAGAAGCTCCAGCCCCTTCAGTTTTGGCATATTCCAATCTGAAATTACCAGCTCAATGGGCTCGCCGTCCTTCAGATACTTGTGCAGCATCTCCAGGCCTTCCTCGCCGTCTTGCGCTTCGAAAATTGTCTTGAACCCCATTGTCTTAAGCTGGTTTTTCACCAGATCGCGAATGGAGGGCATATCATCTATCACTAAAATTCGAGTTTCTTGAGGAAACATACCCCTACTCTACGGCAGGTGCTGTCCAAATCCAATCAGCCCTTGGTCCATATTCTTGATCAGGATCAACCTCTTTTTTAAGGTCTTGAGAACTGAGCCCATTCGAGTTCACTTGAGAAACCGTTGCAACCTTTTCTACCCCGCGCGCTTGAAGGCGATCTGGAAGGCCTCCTCCATACTGCACGTGGAATTCGCCAACAATCACGACCACAACGGCTTGAGGGTATTGATCCAATATTCCCCGGATTCTCCAGGCCATGGTATCGTCCCAAATGGACTGAGCTGCAAAGTAACGGTCCGCCACCGTCGGATCTTCAAAGTGATCTCCCCCGATAGCCTTCAAGAATCGTTGTCTGTAGGAGTCCCGACCCAATTGAAAGTTCGGCGGCAGTAACCTTCGCAACTCTGCCGGAAGGCTTTCAATCCCTGATTTCGCCACTTGGCTGGTGAGAGTTCGAGGCGCATTCAGAGCCCAGGTTTTCTCGTTCAGGTCGGCCTGCGGGAATAAGGCCTGGTCACGGTAATAATCATAGGACGGGGACTGCCACCGAATGGATTCTAGAAATTCAGCCTCGGTCAGCTGCCCCTCTTTATAGGCCTCCACCAAGGCTTGATCAGGGTATGAAAAAAATTCCAAGCCCACGTGGACCTGACTTCCCGCCTCGCGAAGAGACTGAAGCACTTGCATGTGTTGGTTTTGATGGGTTTTCAGTCCATGATTTTCACCCAATATGATAACTCTTTGCGTTAGCAGGCCCTGAAGCATCTCTTCATAGCTGGAGGTCTCACCTTGAGAGTTCCAAATCATGTCAGAGGCACAGGCCACAGAGGAAAACGCGAAAATCATACTCAGCATCTTAAGACTTACCAATTTTACCATTGAAGAGGCCTCCTGGTTTTGCTACAACCTTTCTTTACTTTATTTCTTTAAAGTCGAAAAGGCTTTTCCCAGAAAGGATAAGGACCATGGCGAAAAAATCCGGTCGTATTATTGTAACTCTTGAGTGCACTGAAGCGAAAGCAGCCGGCAAGCCTGTATCACGCTATACAACTACTAAAAACAAAACAAAAACTCCCGGTCGTCTCGAGAAGAAGAAGTACAATCCCAATATGCGCCAACATACTCTTCATCGCGAAACCAAGTAATCCATGATTTTAACCGATCAAGAAATTCTGGACTGCATGGAAAAAGGCTCCATCAAAGTTGAACCTTTTCGCCGTGAGTGCTTGGGCACTAACTCGTACGATGTTCATCTGGGGAAAACCCTTGGCGTCTACAAAGACAGCATATTGGATGCCCGCAAGCACAATCAGATCGAGACTTTTGAGATCCCGGAAGATGGTTATGTATTAACCCCGGATAATTTCTATTTGGGCGTCACCCTTGAATACACCGAGACCTTGGCGCATGTCCCATTCCTGGAAGGCAAATCCAGCGTCGGTCGCCTGGGTATAGACATTCACGCTACCGCCGGTAAAGGTGATGTGGGTTTTTGCAACTACTGGACCTTGGAAATTTCCGTTAAGAAGCCTGTTCGTGTTTACCATGGTATGCCCATCGGGCAATTGATTTACTTTCAGGTCAAAGGCGAGATCCTCACTCCCTATAACAAGAAAAAATCCGCAAAATATAACGATGTGGTTCCAACTCCCACTGAATCCATGATGTGGAAAAATCAATTCTAAGGGGCGGCCTCTAAAGGGCTTGGCTCTTCATCAAAATCAGGAAAATCATCTCCAAAATCAGGAAAATCATCATCTGACTGAGGTGGCGGCTCGCCTTCTCCCGGGCGCCCCTCTGCCGGGCGCCCCTCTGCCGGGGGCTGAGTTCCTGGAGCTTCAGGCGGTTCTGCTGGGGTATGAGGCGGATCCGTTGGTTGCGGAGCCC
This sequence comes from uncultured Pseudobdellovibrionaceae bacterium, assembly GCA_964515195.1. Classification (GTDB taxonomy): domain Bacteria; phylum Bdellovibrionota; class Bdellovibrionia; order Bdellovibrionales; family Bdellovibrionaceae. The sequence goes on along the minus strand of CAZETK010000010.1, from coordinate 23,212 downwards.
AAGGATCAATCTCACCCGGAATCGGCGTCACAGCATCGTCCTTAGATGCTTTACCGTCACAGCGATTTTTCGACAAATATGTCCGACTACGACTGGAAACCTTATCGGCGATGTATTCCAGAATACCAGCCAGTTCGGTTCGGCTGACCCAGACATCCCACTTCTTAGGATTGGCCTTCCAGGTCAACCACCTTATGAAGTTAGAGAATCCCGGCTCTTCTTGATAACGAAGAATAAAGGTGAAAACTGCCAGTAAATCACTTTCACTGATAAGGCCGGATTCAATCTGGTCCTGGGCCAATTCTTTAAGAAGGGGCTTGAAGGTGGGAAAGGCCTTACGAGCTTCCGAAGTTTGAATAATGCCATCAACCCGCGAGTAATCAAACTTTGCGTATAGGATCTCCCAGTAGTGCAAGATAAATGGATAATAAAGGTTGTCGTCTACATCAACGGATTCTTCTATAATGCCGCCAGAGCCTTAGTTACTTTTCCAGCCCGTAGCTTTCATGGTGGCACGGAAAACATTTCGCCATTTCGGGTAACCTGCGAGGGTCGCGACTTCATCGGAACCATGGGTCCTACCCTTATCTTGTGCGGCGATCTTCTCGACGAAAGCTTTAAACTCTGGAAGATTGTCCATGTACTTACGAACTGCCAAATAATGGTGTTCGCTTAAACAATTGAATGTCACAAAGTCTTTGCCTTCAGTGTCCTGATAAATTCGGCAGTTCTTTTTAAGTGAACCTTCAAGATCTTTATGAACAACCAAGCCCGAGGAAATCACAGTTGTGATTTCTGCAAGCTCAAATTTATCCAGATAGTGATCCCCATTTCCGCGGATCATGAAGATATTAGCCTCTAAAAATCGTGAATCGATAAAGCCAATATCCAAATCAAATAAATCCAAATCCTTTAGCAAAGGATTGATCAACTCAAAGGCTAAATGAGTATCGCAGCGGTCAACGCGATGAAGGCCCTTTTCGTTCGAAAAGGCTTCGATCAAAAGTCGAGATAAGGCACGACTTAAATTCGCTTGAAATGCACCATTGAGCTTGTAACGCCAATTCTTGCGATTCGAAACCTCTAAGCGATTCTTCGAATCCAAAGTCTGCGAAGTTTCAACTTTTAACAGATCAAACACTTCTTTAAGACCGTCTTTGACGACGGGACCGAGATCCGTTTGATATATAAGTCCGTGGAGAGTTCGCAGCAATTCATTTGGCTCGAGGCTAAGATTCGGATCGTTTTTAAAAACATTATTCAAAGCGATTTGAGTCAGTTGCCAGTTTGTGAATTTACCCTGTAAGGAACGAAGTTGATCGCGCCCAAGTTTTTCGTTTTTCTGGCCCGCCTGCCTTTTTTCCGGATCAAATAGGAGATGCTGAAGCGCCAATGTCCAAAGACCTTGGTAAGTACTTTCCTGGATCGTAGCGGGAAAAATATCAGCTTTTGAGAGTGTCAAGCTCAACTGAACCAATTCGGCTTGCGAAAAATGACCCCCTTCTTTCAAAGTCAAAATATCATGAAAAAGCTGAACGCCACCATCAACGACCTCACCTAAGTCAGTTAGGGCACGGGTTGCACGAAGGGTCTTTCCCTCCATGAAGTAATCATAATACTGGTATAGAGAGTAGAATTTCCCCACCAATGGCAAAAGTTTCGACCAAGCTTCCTTGTTGACAACAGAATTTTCCTGACCAAACAAAAGACGGTTGGCCTCGATAAATAAAGGTTCAAACTTATTGAACGCCTCGTACAGGCTTTCGCCGTCTTCGCTGGGATACAAATGTCCCACTTCTTGCAGAATGGACAACAATTCATGATAACTATAGCTGTTCTTAAGCAAAGAGCTGATATCTTTAAGAACCTCCAGAAGTCTCACCCGGCTCTCGGTAAAAATCTCACGGGCTTTTTCAGGAGTGTAAAAATCATATTCCCAGTCAAAAATAAAAATCCTGTAGTAAGGCAGGATCCCTTCAATAATCTTTCGATATTTAGGCACATCCAAGCGGGCTTGCTCAAAGTCAGCCACCGTAAAGCTTTCGACTGAGCCTCCGATCAGAAGTTGCTTGATCTTCATGAATTCCAGGATCAGGGGTTCAGAAACCCGTAAGTCCTCCCATACCCCTTCAAAGGCCTTAAGTAGCTCGTAAATCTCACGCCGAGAGATGAACCCGGCCTTTTTGTTCACCAACATATCGCGGAAAATCGAAAATGAATCCTCCAGGGTCCGGGCAATATAAACCATTCCGATTCCACTGCCGGTTTCGTGAGTATTTTGAATAAAGTAATAATAACGAAGATACTGATAATATCCCCGAGCCCCCAGAGTCAGAACGGGGGTCCATTCCAAGTTGGTGATATGATCTTCACCCCCACCCGCCAGTGTGACCTTGAGCTTACGCGCACCTGGGAGAAACTTTTCAAGATCCTTAACCCAATCCCACTCTTCTCCAAAGAACTTTTCAAACTCCCGAATCAGGTTCACAACATAATCGAGCTTGTATTGGGATTCATTCACCTTGATCAGATCAGCGATATTTTTAACAAATTCCTGAAGTGCTAAATTGGAAACCTCAAACTCTTCCAAATCATCCGAGCCCTGAAGCCGCAAGTTGGGCTTCCAGCTCATCATGATAATTTTCATGTAAGGGTTGATTTGGATGCTGAGATCCCTTAGGCGTCGGAACACCACCGGTGAATTTCGCAGCTCTTCTCGAGTCACATAGTCCACGTTCCCACCGACAAAAATTTGCTTGATCCGCATGAGTTCCACCTGCAGTTGCGGTGTGATTTGGTGTTTTTCCAGCTCGCTGTCGGTGAAAAAGTTTTTTTTCAGAAAGTCGACGATTTCTTGAGAGGTGTAGTGCTCTTCATTGCGTCCATGAACGTATTTTTCAAACTGAAGAAAAGCGAGCTCAACGCAGGCCCAGGCTTCTCTAAGACTCTCTGGGGTAGCTTCAGCTTCAAAAAAGCCTTTCAGCTGAGTCGCCGCCCGACTCAGACATTGGGTTGAAGCCAACTGAAGACCTTCGTCGTCGGGCGGTTTTTCCCCCCACTCCGGGACACAGCCACCTACAACTGTCACCGCAGCCAAAGTTAGGACCATCTTAAAAATCTTCAGAAGCTTGCGGTCAGAAAACATAAGAAGCTCCTGCATAGGCACGGTCGTTGGCTCGATAATCATTGATAAAGCCGGGTTTGGCGTTATTCTTATCGTCGACTCCCAAAAGATCCACTCCGGCCAAGAAGGACCACTTTCGATCCCATTGATACTGGAACTCAAGACCCAGGATACTTCCTTCCTGCTGGAACTCTCGGATATAACTCAACTTCGCCACGAGTGGGCGAGACATCAATGTCGTCAAATCCCCTAACGCTTGAAAGAGGGCCGCATTAGAAAAACGATAGCGATCCCTAAAGAGCGTCACTTCCGTATCCACCCCGCTCCGCTCGATATCCTGAATGCGGTCCCCAAAGGTTCTCAAGTAGCCCACCTGCAGATTTAACGAACGGTTCACGAGACCCTGCAAGTCCCAGTCAATCTGTCCTGCATAGGCTTTGATCGGGAAAATTTTTTGAATGGCGTAATCCTCCGGAGGCAAAAGAAGCTCCGGATGATCTTCGTAGTAAGAAACAGAGGCCTTCAGGTTTTCAAACTGATAGCCGATGTCCGCCGACGCCACATCATGATGAGCCACTCGGGGATTCACTATAAACCGGGCCAAACTATCCGAGGACACGCACCGCAAGCATCGCTGGTACAAAATATCATTGACGGGCTTGCGCCCTGCTGCAACGGCCACCCAAGGCCCTGACTCTTCCTGTCCCAGACGCAGGTGAAATCCGTAACTTTCCTGCTGAACCAGCTTCCAAATATCCCCGGTATCAATCTTATACGTCAGCTCGATATTGCCCGCTTCGCTGGAAGGGGGGCGGTACCAACGATTATCTGATTTGAGCTGTCCATTTTCTTCACGAATATCAGGGCCCATTGTTGGGATAAAGACCGGTGAAGCAAACGCCAGAAACTGAACAGCGCCACTGTGAAGTTCAAAAAAGAAACCGGTCAACCCCTGGTCTTCCGGGCGAAGAGCATCGATTGCGTAGCGCGGTTGCCACAGCCCCAACGACCAAATGCGATCCACTTCGGTCCAATTGTATTTTCGTCTTCCTACGGTGACTTCAAATTTTTCATCAAGCGGCGTTGAAAGAAAAGCCTCCTGAACTGAGTAATAACTTTGGCGCAGCGAAAAAAAAGTTCCCGCTGAAATGTTGGCCGCCCAGTTAAAAGTGCCAGGGTCTTCCTTGTAGGATCGAGCCTCAAGATGCCCCGACAGAAACTGGCTGGAGCTTAACTCAGGAGCCTCTTCAAGTCGGGTCATGTACTGCAGGTTCTCGAAGCGAATGTAGCCTAAAAGAGCTTTTTCCTTCCCGGAGGAAAGTGGCATAGCGTTTTTCGGAGTGTTGAACTTTGTATCCATAGATGTGGATTGCGCTTGTGCAAAAAGGCCGGGAACAAAAATTAATAACAGCCTCATGAAAGCTAAAATGTAAGCCCGCGCGAATAGCTTCGGTCGGCTGAACGGATCAAACCTCTTGAGGGTTAGCATGAGTCTATGTGCCATTAACCACATTTCCACAATAAATCGAAGGGTGGCAAAACTGTCAATGAGGAATGACAACCTCCCCTGGCCATCTTGCCTAGAGTTCTGACCAAGTAAAGAATCCAAGATATCGCCCCTGTTAATCTGCACAGAGCGTGATAATGGCCACGTGTCTTGAGAGATATTTTCCACTTCCTCTCACCAGCCGATAACAAAGACTTGACAGTCCGAATTGACGCTATTTGTTGGCACCTCCATAACATCCGCTGACAATTAGGATTGATTAAGGCAACGTTGAGAATGATTTGAGGAGGTCAATATGGGTTCGCAATCGTGGGATCAAAATCAAAGCGGTCTTCGCCCTGGTTTGGAAAGATTATTAGATCTTATGTGGCAAGATTATACGAAGCTTAATCCCTCCGCTAAGAAAATATTTGAACTTTTTACAAGTGAGGGTGAAACGGTCCTCAATGACCATGTGGCCTATCGCACTTTTAATCACCCCCGATTGGGTATCCAATCCCTGGCGCGCCATCTTGAAAAATATGGCTATGAGGCCAAGGGGGAATACGTTTTTGAAGCTAAGAAGTTATTCGCCAAACATTATGAGCATCCAGATCGCAACCTTCCTAAAATTTTCATTAGCGAATTGGAGCTAGAAAAAGTAGATCGGTTTATCCAAGAAGAAGTTGAAAAACTGGTGGAACAAGTGCCCGATCCTCTACTGCAATCCGAAGAGATTTTAATCTGTGGCCGTCCCTGGAAAATCAGTCACGATGTTTACACCCAACTGGCTTCCATGAGTGAGTATGCGTCTTGGGTAGCGGCTTTTGGTTTCAGGCCTAATCACTTTACCGTGAATGTGAATGCCCTTAAAAAGTTCAACGACCTTAACAAAGTTAACGATTTTATTAAATCCCACGGTTATGACTTGAACTCAGCAGGCGGTGAGATCAAAGGCACTCCGGAGGACTTGCTAGAACAAAGCTCCACCATGGCTAAGGAAGTCTCGATTCAATTTACAGATGGTGAATTCCCAGTGCCTGCGTGCTATTATGAGTTTGCAAAGCGCTACACACTTCCGACGGGAAACCTTTATCAAGGCTTCATTGCCAAATCTGCTGACAAAATTTTTGAAAGCACGAACCGCCGCTAGGTCGATATCGATTCTCGATTGGTCAGCGTGGTGCGACCCTTCGAATTGTGTTTTGTTATGACATTGTGTCGAGGATATTGACAGCGAGGAGTGGGCTATATGCAACCAGGCTCGCATCGCTGAGTTGAAATTGGCATTATCTGTGCAAACCTATTACGTTCGAAGCCTGCTCTTTGCAATTCCCCCATGGGCCTTCCAGGATAGATATGTATATTGTTAAGTTTGCTTTTGTCTTTTTACTGTTAGTGCCATTTGGAGTCTTTTCCTCTGAAACTCCCCCGGTCTTTACCGATGAGACGATTGATGAGATTGAAGTTCAGATTGAAGAGCCTATTGCGGAGCCTCTTTTCCCTAGGCCTGTCACGGCCAAAGTTATAGACAGCTTACGAAAACATGTGCCTCGGCGAATTGATTATATTTTTAAAAAGTTGAAGATTCCCGCTCCCCTGGCCGAAGACTTGGTGGGTGAACTTAATCACGTACTGGATGACTCATCCCACATTGTTTCTCGCTCGAATGCCCATGGAGTTTCGTTTCGACTAATTACCTTTGCCGGCATTGGAATGAATTCCAAGTTCATGAAAAAACGAGCCGTGATTTTTCCTCATGGTCACAAGCTTGGGTTTTTGCTTGGTGCTGGGGCCAGTTTTGTTCGCGTGAAAGACCAAGGGAAAAATAAAATTATCATTCGTCTCTTTTTTGACTATGAAAAATTATCGAAGGTAATGAGTTGGTTAGCGGATACCGGTTTCAGCGTTGGAGTGGGCAAACGTTCAGAGATTTTCAACGAACGGGCTCAACTCTTTGAAAAAGCTTTAGTTACACGAACCTACTTTAGCAGCTTGGGACAAACGGCTTTAGAAAATAACAGTTTCGAGTTTGAATTCAGTGGTGGCATAGCGATGGCCCCAGTCATTTCCACTTCGTACTTCTATCAAACTCAGGTTCGTCAATACCGAATGAATTTTATGATCAGTATGGAGACCATTAGGCGCGCCGCCACTGCTGTTGGGCAGTCATGTAAGCGACTATTCCTGCGCCATTAATTTTGACGACGCTATTACAAAAGATGAGCTTCGGACGGCTCTGCACCTCGGTTGATTATCCCACTTTTCGATAGCGATTGACTTCGATAATTTTTTCTTGTGTCTCGCGGTCGATCTCACCTGGAATATAAAATCGGTGGGCTTCCAGAAAGACTCGCACTAATTGAGCATCAAATTGAGTACCCGAGCACCGCTTCAGTTCCGCATAAACAATTTCATTAGGAAGACCCTTACGATAAGCACGATTCTGCGACATCGCATCATAAGTGTCCACAACAAGAATCACGCGCGCGATAAGAGGAACGTCATCTCCGATCTTCTTATCCGGATAGCCTTCACCGTCGACCCGTTCATGATGGCCGCGGATGGGAGCCAATAAATCTGCAAAAAAACGGTTATCAGCCAAAGGCTGAATAATGGTTTCGCTAATTACCGGGTGAGTCTTCATAATATCGAGTTCTTTTGGATCTAGCTTGCCAGGCTTTGCAATAATGTCCTGGGATATTCCAATTTTGCCGATGTCATGAAACATTCCAGCGAATTCTGCCACTTTTTGGTCGTATTCGTTCAGACCGGCCGATTTTGCAAGATACTTTGAAAGCTGACAGACACGAAGACAATGTTGGTAGGTGATTGGGTCAACCGCCTGAAGCGATTGAAGTAATGCTTGAGCTGTATGATAAGCCCAACTTGGGATATCTCCCCACGGAGCATTTGCCACAGAATTCCTCCCCCACTTTCATTATTATCGGCATTCACTCTTATCACCTAAGTCCTGTTCTCATATTGGTGCACCCGCGGGACTGGATTTTTGTATTTTTTGTGAGGTCGTCTCGAAATGGAATAAGGTTATCTCAAAATGAATTAAATACCGCTGCTTAATGGTGTTACACTGGAATAGATGAAACTCCAATCCCTCAATCTTTGGAAGCGTCAACTGCGGTCTTTATTATTGATTGGTTTCGGTGGTGTTCTACTTTTTTTATACCAAAATTGCGCCGGAGATGGGTTCGAGTTCGCACCACACGCGAATGGCCTTCTGGACTCAACTTCAACTGGAAGTGGGCAAAACCCTGAGACCTGCGCTGATCCTTTGACCGCCCAAATTGTTCCATGTCCTGTCGAGCCTCCCCCGCCGCCGCAAGCTGTGACGACCTGGCCCACTTGGCGAAAGGAGATGAAATCACTCCAGTGGCGGCATCTTGAAGAATCCGACCTGTCGGCGGTGACTCCTGACGTGCGCGTACCCGGTTCATTAAGTGCTAGAATCAACGCCTGGAACGGCCTTGCCGTCGATACTGTTACAAACAAGGTTTACTCAGCCACCAATGGGGGACATGCGGATTATTCTGGTAACGAAGTTTACGAAATTGACTTGGCAACCGAAAGTCCCAGGTGGCGACTTTTGCGTGAACCAACGCCTTCAATTGACATCGTGGCTGGAAACGTAACATTAGGAATTTTTCCGGATTATTATAAAGATGGCAGGCCCTCATCAACTCACACCTACTATGCCCTTCATTTCATCAGCTCTAAGCAGTCAATTTTTCGATTTGGCTCTGGATCAATGTGGGGAACCGGCAATGAAGGTAGCAGCAAGACGGATTCATTTTCTATCCCTTTCAATGATTGGATGCCTGCCGGGACTTGGCCCGATATCACTCCGAATCGCTCGGGTGTCATTGATGTTTCCATCTGTAAGAATCATGTCACAGAAGAGGTCTATATAAATGGAGATCGAATCCGCAAATTCAATCCTGCGACTGGCACCTACACAGTTCTATCGCCGCCCACTCCCGGCCATGGGTCTGATGAAGATTCTCGGGGTGGCTGCGCTGTCGATACAAAGCGGAATAAAATTCTTTATTTCAAAGATAATTACAGAATAGAGTCCGGCGGCCTGATTTACGATATTGCGACGGATGTTTTATCTAGAATGGATTTTTCAGGACCTGGCCTTCGCGGGGTCCGCGACGCAACCCAGGGGTATGGATATTATGACCCGCAGATTGATGTTTACATCTTTAAGAATCAAATCGGAGGGCAGGTTTTTCGTATCCATCCTGAAACATTTGAAGCCAATCTCATGACCACGACCGGTGGAGAGGGCATTCCTAACTCCATTAACGGTGTTTACACTCGCTTTATGTATTTACCGAATCTGAAAGGCTACGCTTTCTACCCCGCCCATGGCGGGGGAATTTGGTTTTTAGCGATGCCGTAAAAGTAGAGTCCTATCGGATGACTTGAACAGAATACTCGAAGCCTCGAGGTCCTTTTCTCTCAATCATCTGAACGTTATTGAACCAACTAATGGAGAAGGCCAATCGAAAGTCTCCGGCCGGACGGGAATCTGTTAAAAGCCCCACCTGAACTTTTCGAAAAGGAGACACACAAATTACACGTCGGTCACGACTGACTTCAATCTTTGGACAAGTGGGGTCCATTTTCATATTCAACAAAACGTCGGCATAACGGACATGGTGAAAGAAATAGGGGCTGAACTCCTGATCATCTTGAAAGTAAATAGCCACGACATCTGCCAACTTTGGTGCGTGAGGGTTCACGCTCTGGGCATGGGCTGCTTGCAATCCGATAAAACTCAAAAATGTGATTAAAATAAAATGCTTCATAAAAGCTCCTTTATGGGTCAAACCGAATCACTATAAAGAAGCTCGGTCGATAATTAAATACCAAGGTAAAGATTACAGGGATATCCCCTTATGGGCAGATGGGGGCAGCTCCAGTATAACTGCCACCGTAGGATAGTATTCCACAAGCGGGATTGGTCCCCCTTCGTAAAACGCCATTATTGGTGATGGCGTCGTTGACAGTCAGGTTGTACCCCGCCATGTCAACCGTACCCGCCACAATGTCCAAATCCTGTCCAGTCCCATTCATAACAAGATTTGATAGCAACGTGACCGCAGCGGCTGGCTTGTTGACAGTCCAAGTCCCTTGGGGGCCGTAGGCGGAAGTACCCATTTGAATGGTGGTCGAAGTTGCCCCTTCCAGGCTCAGGGGAGAGTTTCCTTGATACCCACAGGTCGAAAACACCACATTACCCTTTGCGATCACCGTTCCACCGTTGAGCCTTGAACGGCTGCTACAATAGTTACTTACAAAAGTGAGATCACCATTCACTGTTATATTTCCAGCCAAAGTCTGAGTGTCGTCGCGAGAATCAAAGCTCACATTATTATAATTTTCGCTCCCTACGGTGAGCAAGGCGGATGATCCCTTAAAGATCACCGTAGAGGTTCCACTGGCGATAGTTCCAGATGTTACAGTGTAGTGCTTACCGATGCGCAGGGTGCCGGAATAAGAGACTGTACTACTAGAGGCAATCTCAAGACTTGGATAGTAAGAGTTACTCGTTCCGCTGAGCTGCTGAGGTGACGATCCCGAGACGCGAATTAAAGTGGTACCCGTCAAACCAGAATTGGTGGCTGCCACATCCCCGTAAGCAAATATCGTGCTGCCATTTACAGAACCAGCGCCACTAGTGTAAGTATCAGCTAGCGTCAAATTTCCCATCACATTGAAGGAGTCCGTCAAAGTTGTCGTGGAGTTATACCCACCAATTTTTAAATCGTAGAAACTTAAACTAGGAGCTCGAATAGTTCGATTTGTCGTCGATGTACTATCAAAAACGATCGCACTGGTACCAAAGTCCACGGTGCCAGAGGTATAAGTAAAGTTCCGATGAATTCTGATACTTCCCACGAAAGTGACTTTCGCGGATGAGGCAACTTCAATACTTGGAAAATAAGCGTTCGATACCCCGGTCACAGTTTGATCTATCGTCCCGACGAGCTTCACCAAGCCAGTTCCAGGAAACCCATACGGAGATGCAAACACATCACCTTTGGCTTCAATAGTTCCTGTATTAATAGAAGTGCTCGATCCATATCGATCGTTAAATGTCAGAGTACCATTGACCTTCATCGTACCAGCCAGCTCGTAGTCACCTCCGTAACCTCCGAAAGTCACGTCATTGTACTCAAAATTTCCGGGGCGAATGGTACCGCCACTGCCATATAGTTCATCTCCAAATTTGAGATGAGTCGGAGGCACAAGGTTTCCAGATGTATAGAGATAATCATCCATAATATACAAGGATCCCGATAAGGTGACCGTGCTGGAGGAAGCAATCTCAAGGCCGGGAAGCCAGCCTGGTATGCCGCTTCCAGTGACAGTCTGTGGAGTCGTCCCAATAAGTTGAATCAGTGCGCTTCCTCGAAGGCCGTAGCTGTGAACATCCACATTTCCCTTCACGCGAAGAATTCCGCTGTTGAGAAATCGACTGCCGGAGCTGGAGGTGATCCCGACTGTCAAATCTCCATCAATGTTCATCGTTCCATTGTTCAAATTGTAAGTGACCGCAGCGGTGCGCGTGAACAGGACATTGTTAAAATTGACCGTACCGGGAGTAATTGTCGAAGACGCTGTGAAGTGGAAGGTCCCGGAATTCGCATTAAACGCAGGGCTCCCCGAAATTGTAAAATGTCCCGCCATGGTGAAAGTGTCCGACGTAGACTTGAAAGATCCACCACTTAGTAAGTAAGGTCCCGAAACCGTAATAGCCGAATCACTACCTGCGAAACTTCCACCCAGTTGGTTCCATCCAAAGGCGCCAATTGTAATAGTATGTCCTGAATTCTGAGTGATCGTACCTGGGTAAGTAGCTTGAAGATTCAAGCCTCTGATATTAAGGCTTGTGCTTGTATTGGCATTGCACTGAGCTCCCGAGCACACAGAAGTGAATAGAGCTGTGTCGCTAGCAGTAGGAGCGACATTCCCAGACCAGTTTCCAGGCGTATTCCAGTTGTTGTCACCGACAAGGCCTGTCCAGGAAATCCCTACCGAAGTGCCACAAATGACTTCGCCATTGGCGATAAAAGTACTGAAAGTGGGAACGCCACCATTGCAGACAAGCTTTCCAGCAAGATCGACCATGAGAGTATCATTCACGGTCAAATCAAAACCTGCCAGATTTAAAGTTCCTTGAGTAAGGATCAAATCCTGCCCCGTGGAATTAACCACGACAGCCCCCAACAAAGTTACTGTTGTGGCCGTTGTATCTTTATTGATGGTGAGCGTGCCAGATGGAAGTTTGATCCCACTGATGGCTGAAATTGTGGAATTTGCCGAGCCCACAAGTTGAAGAATAGCATCTCCACGATAGCCATCATTGACGATGCTTAAGTTCCCTTGCACATTCAAAATTCCGTTGTTCAAACGGCAGTTCGTACTACATCCCGCAGAGGCTGATAGGGTAAGATGACCTTGGATGTCCATGGTTTCGCCCTGCAAATTCTTAGTAATCCAGCCCTCAGAACTAATCTCTACATTATTATAGGTTACGCTTCCTGGCTGGATGATCGTACCTGGACCCGTGATCTTTAAAGTGGAAGTCCCTGCATTCAAATCTCCAGAGGTAAATACGTAATTGTGACTTACCTGGACCGTACCAAGCAGATGCACGATTCCTCCGGTAGAAGCGATTTGCAAACCCGGTAAAAAACCACTAGCAGCGGCTGAACTGGTATCGATACTTTGATCTGTACTGCCGGCCAGCTTGACGACTGCAGTTCCTCGAGCTCCGCCATTGACGACAAAAACATCACCTGCAACCTGAATAGTCCCATTATTTAGTGAGCAGAAAACTCCACAACTAGTATAAGCAGAAAGTATTAGGTCCCCTGCGACTATCATGGTTTCTGCCTGGAAGTTCCGACTGGCCCATCCCAGAAAGTTGAATTCAACGTCCGTGTAGAGCCCGGTTCCAGGCCGTATTGTTTCAGCGCCATCATGGCTACCGATCTTGAGAAGTCCACCATGGGAAAAGTTCCCACCGGTTACTTCCCAGGGACCATTGGTCACCGAAATCATATCCACTGAGCCAGCAAAAGTTCCTCCATCTTGTAGCCAACCCTCTTCACCAAGAGCTAGCGTTTGACCAGCACCTTGAGTAATCGTACCCCCAAAGGCGGCATCAATCACCACACCCTTTACGTTGACGTTGATATTAATCAAGGCATTACAGTCCACACCCGAACAATATCCACCTTTGAATTTAGCGACATGTGTTGGTCCAGGCACAGCCTTTACACTCCAGTTATCGGGGGTGTTCCAATTGTTATCGCCCGCTAAGCCGGTCCAAATAAATTCATCGGTAATGGGTAATAGATGATAGAACACCCCTATCTGGGCTTGACTTAGATTGACCGCGATCAAAATCCATCCGACGGCCAAAATTACGTAGGTCCGCATCCGCAAAAGATTGCGCTTGTCTTTTGTCGCCCCTAAATTAAGCAAATTTCTCAGCCTTTTCAATACGTTCTACTATTCCACTGTTACCAACTATTATTTTACTTAAATCCAGTTTACTTGCAATGCCTGGGTTCTAGCCAGTCGGGCTTAAGCAAGATTTTGAGACATGAGAGATATGGATCAAAATAAGACTGATAGAGAAATAAGATTCCGTCCCCGATTCAGACATCCATGACCCTATAAAAAAAGCCCGGAATAGATCCGGGCTTTTTTATGGGTTTGTAATGTTAAATCTCACTCATTAAGCGAGGACGAGATTACCAGTTCAGCATATCGGCATCAACACCGTAGGAAGCCAACGCCTTTTTATACATACCTTTGATGAATTTCTGAGCTTGGTGAGGTTTAAGCCCCTAAGCCGAAGCAGATCTGTCTGTCACTTCTCTCATGCCAGAAGTGTCGCCAGATTGAAGAGCCTTAACAGCTGTCAACGCCTCTGTGTAAGGAACACCAAAGACTTTTTTGAAAGTCTGGTCAATATCTTTTGTAGTGGTGTAACCACGAGATGAAGAGCTGATCGCCCAAGTGTTCAAAGCAGAAGCCACAGCCGTCGCTTTGGACTTGGAAAGACCGTATTCCTTCATCATTTTGTCAGCGGCTTTTGCCACTAAGCGCTTGTTGGAATCAGAAGCCAGTGCGGCGGCAGAAGCATCAGATGCCTTACCTGCATTCTTATTGTTGATCGCCTCACCGTAGTTGGAATCACTCCAGTTTGCCGAGTAAAGCACACCGTTCTTACCTAACCAGTAGGTTCCATTCGAGATGTCTTCCCAGAACAAGCCAGTGGTGCCAACTCCGATGACATTACCACCAACCCAACCGGCGAATTGACTTACATCAACGTACCACTCCCCTTTGTAGGAATCCCAATGACAGGAGGCCATGTCCAAACAGGTATTGTAACCTAAATCGTCGTAGGCATAACCGCGACCACTGCTATCAAATTTAACGAAGTAGAGATCATCGGATCCCCAACCGTAACGATCATAATCGGGATCGCTACTGACTGTAATGCGGCGACCTGTTGATGTCGAAAAAGTACATCCGGGAGTTGCCTCATAAGTGGCACACATGTCTCCATAAACGGTTTCATAAGGATAAGTGATGATATGATGGGAACCACCGCCGACAGCGATAGACCCACCGCCTCCACCTCCGCAGCCAACGTAAGTTGTGGCGATTAATGCTCCAAGGGCTGAGACCCCTAGCCACTTCATTGTTTTCATTAAAACCCCCTATGGTTTTGTTGATGATTGTTGTTTAATACTTCAAAAACACTCTTATTAACTCTTTTACACTCGTAGGGGGAGCCTTTTGTTGAGTTTGAACTGGAGCGTTTTCTTTTCTCTCGCAGTAAAAATCCATCGCCGTCTCTCCCGAGCTGAGCTGAATTGGTGTCTTAAAGGGTTTACAGCCTGCTCCGGCTTTTACGTTAAGCGCCCCTGGTGACACCAGTTCAACCACTTCTTCACTTTTTCCATCCTTTGCAAAAATCGGGACAACCAATTTGACACCACGTTCGAAGTCGATGTTTTCGGTCGCAAATAGTGCAGGTCGATAGGCAGAAGGACCTTCAGATGACTGAATGACCAGTGGATATGCCAATAAAATTTGCAAAGTGTTCGAAAAGAAGCTGTAACGCTCTAAGGATTTTCGAACGGCGTGGCCTGTCATAAGATTGTGATACTGAACTTCTGTGTTGGTAATCACGAAGGCTCCTGCCGATCGAGCCCCTTTATAGACGGCCTGCGTCCACAGGGCAGAGTCAAAATGTCCCCTTATTGAGCGGGCATCATGGTGCTGAAATTGGTTGTTGATCTGATCCCATGTTGTAATTTTTTGGGTGCGAAGACCGCCCTCTGAAAACCAGAACATCCCCCGCGAATAAGGCGTTGTGCTATCGAGGTTAAATAAAGGGCCTCGCTTAGCTTCCAAAAGTGATCGGAAAAGCTCTTCCGAACTTGTATGGACATTCAAGACCTTTCCATCGCCAAAACTAACAAATGAAACATCTTGCACGTAAGACGGTTGTGAACTGGGTCCTTGGCTTTTGACGACCAATGCCGTCAGCACTCCCTTTTCGTCTTGTGGACCCGGTACAAAATCCACAAATTTTTTCTTCTCCACTTCGCCCAATGCGTGCGGTTTAAAGTCTTCATCTAACCAATAAAGCCGTTGTTGAACTCGCTCGACACGGTTACGATTTTCCCATCGATCCCAAAGATCTTGTTTCTTATCGGGCTCTAAGCCGGCTCCGATCCACGCTGGTCGATAAGTAGAGCCCAATCTCATCCATCGGACTTGGAATGGCAGTTGAACGATCTTGGAGTCATAACGAGCGCGGGATTTAACTTGAAGGTTGAAATCCAAATCAAAAAAGTGAATGGGTGCAGGCCCCTCTAACTCATCAGGGGGCACATCTTGAATCGCGCCCATAATATAGCCGTTGGAGGTGACGGCTCCCCACATCACGGCAATCAAGTTCAACCCTTGAGTGCGGGGAATCGTGACTGGCCCCTTAAGCACAGTCTTATCGCCATTGATGGTATAGGACGCCACTCGAAACCCCATGGCGGTCTGTTCTGTCAATAGGTATACATCTCCCCGTTGGGCCCCATCCACACTTTCTAAGGGGATCCAGTCCCATCTTCCCGATGGAAGTCCTTCAATGTTATAGACTGTCTTTTTCATTGTAGTGAGCTGAGCTAAGGGCACCACCACTTCTAAATCAACAACTGTTTGTTGTTTATAGCCATTGGAATAGACAGCTTCCATCACAAGATCCAGGTCGGACGGAATACGAGAAGCTTGGTCTGGCGAGATCTCGAGTTTCACTTGAAACTTTCGCTTTTCGCCTTGAGACCATGTTTTACGGCTTGAATCCAGAGGCCGGATTTCAGTGACTTGGGGGCGCACGACACCTTTGTGAATCGGCTTTATAAAAGCCTTGATCTTCACATCCTCAGTGGCGATGGCGGCTCCCCGGTTGATCAATTCGACTTCTGTCGTAAGAGTGGGACTGTGCCCGTCCCAAAGGGCTTCAGGTCTTTCCCTCTGAGCCTGAATCACGGCGCGAAAGGGAACCTGAAGAGCTTTTTCAATATCTAACTGACCGGAAAATACGAATTTATTTAAGGGATCCGCTTCGGCGGACAAAGCATTTCGTTCGCCGGAGGCAAAAACTTCAAACATCGCTTGCGAAGGCTTTAGCGGACGCGCCGACAAGATCAGACGAGCATATACTTCAGAAGCCGGAACGCCTCTGGCCAGTAACTCGGCCACCGCACCCGCCACAAGCGGTGAAGCTTGAGAGGTCCCCGATAAATACTCATAGCCCTGCTCAAAACGAAAGCGAGCCGGCCTTTGCTCTTCGGGGTAGGTGCTTAAGATTGAAAGACCCGGAGCCGCGATGTCCACACCACTCCCAAAGTTCGAAAAGTGAGACAGGGCTCCGTCAGGATTCAAGGATCCCACACAAATCACGCCCTCATAAATACAAGGTCGAAGTAGTGCCCGTGTCGAATCATTCCCAGCGGCCGCCACCACAATCACCCCACGGCGGTTGGCTTCTGCCATTAGCTCTCGCAGGAGCTTGGAATCAGCGACTTGGGGCCAACCCAAACTCATATTAATGACCTCGGCCCCCTCGCGAAGGGCATAAAGAAAACCTCGGGCCACTCGATCACTGATATCTTGAGCCAGCTTGTAGCCTTGCTCTTCTCGGGCCATTTCTTCCGGATCAAGATTAAGTCCGGGAGCACTCATCGGCTTTAAGGGCTCATTGACTTTGTCACTGACGACTTGCACTGGAATAAGCTTCACGTGGGGAGAAACACCTTGAATTCCCACTCCGTTACCGATTTGGGCTCCCATGACTCCCGCCACATGGGTTCCATGTCCAACGGTATCAATAAAGAAGGGAGATCCGTAAATATCAAACTCAGACTTCGCCCCCATCGCGCTCCAACCGTAGCAGTCCATGGGATAGCCATTCTTGTCGGTATCGGCCTCTGGGTTTTTGGGATCCATCCACTTTTTATCGCAGCTTCCAGTTTCGGTTTCTTCGCTCAGGCAGGCTAGGTATTTCGCAAGAGCCTCACACTCACCGGGCTTGGTGCGAATCATATTCTTCAAATCGGGATGTGTACGATCAATTCCTGTGTCTAAAACCGCCACCAAAACCTGGCGTGGAGACAAAAAATCAAGTTGCGGACGGCGAACATCTTCGGATCGAATACCCGGAGCCCGATAGTTTCTTACCGGATCCAGATCGACTACCTGGGCTTGTCCCGTATTGTCCAAGGACCACTGCAGATTCAGCCACGGATCTTGAGAAGCTTGGGCTGTCACCACATATATATTTAAAAAGAGGATCATCAGTTTTTTCATCGGAATCCTCCCTGAGACCTATCAATTTCAGTGGAGATAATGTCAGTCTTTCGAGAGTAAAACTGGAAGACACCATTGGCCTCTTCGAAGTCATCGTTGGGTTTACCCCAAGTGTTGGAAATAAAGCTTAAATCCCCGTCCTCATCTCCGGATCGAAATCCGTTTAACTGAACAAGATAAACCACATTTTCCTCGCCCAAATATTTTAGAAGTTGAGGCATAGATAATTGTTCTTCCAAAACATACAGAACTTCAGTCGCCCAGCGAACCTGATTCTTCTGGTCCTCATGGGAGCTTCCATCCGGATATTTCGTTGATAGGTTTAAAAGTGAATCCGCCCACGGAGTCAGACAATCGAAGTAGCTTCCATTTTTCCATGTGCCTGTATATTGCAGTCCGATTTCATTATTTTTTGTGAGATGATAATGATCACATTGAGCTTTATAAACCTGACGACCGCGCTCAAGTTGACCATCACCCAGAATCTTCATGACGTCATTCATAATCAGGTGATCCGCTTGGCGTGATTTAGTTCCATCCAGTTTTTCACTCAAGACCTGAAAAAGACGGCTTAGAAAACCAGCCTTATCCCCTGGCTTATGACCGCGTCCTGGTTGAAGTAGTAAATCACGGATCTTTTCGATACCGCTTTTACGAATCGAAAGGTTGGCGGTGATTCGATAAAAATCGACACTCTTCACATTGTGGAAAGTGTTTTTGTCCAATAGATCATATTTCGCGTCTTGCGGCAGTCCCAGCTTAGCGATAATCTCGTCGATCAACTTAAAAAAGGCATTGCGCTTCATATCCCAACCACCCCAAACGTGTTGGATCATCGCCACATCATTGACGCGGCCGCTGAGGTCTTTTTCAGTCACAACTTGGCGCCAGTAGGCCTTCCCGAAAGGAAGGTTGGCAGGATTCGAATCGGCGGGTTGCGCTAAATCCCATCGGATTTTCGGAGATTTATGATTAAAAACATCTTGAACAGTTGAGGTTAAAAAGCCCAAGCCGTCCATGCCCATAAGTTGTCCCCGTTTGCGTCGGAACAGAGTGATCTCGTCTTGCTGGGGATCTCGATCCGGATCTTCCGCTGACCGCGGAGGACGAATTTTCAATTCATGATCTTCCTGAAGATCAATCATCTGGGAAAATAGAACTCTTGAGCGCGCCTCCTTGGTCTTCAGCAGATGTTCCAATTCGAATTTCTGGTATTGAAAGTTATTATAGAGATGTTCCGTACCATGGCCTCGCAACAGTGAGCCCACAGCTGTTTTAAGATTGGACTCTTGATCTTCTTTTTCGACTTGTTCCTCAATGGATAGATGGTCCTCAGACCAATCGGCTTTGTAATCGATCACAAAGGCATCCGTGAGGATTTCGGATTGAAGATTCTGGGCCCGCAGTTTCATCAGATTGATAAAGTAGTTTACATCCAGAGAAACACCTCGAGCCCGTGAGGTTTGGTTCCGCACGAAAACTTGCAACCCGCCTCGCGTCTTGATGATATTGGTTTGCCTGAGCACAACGCGTCCGGCGTCGGCTCCTATGTTCAGAGTGTTCAAGAAGCTTAAAGGCTGAAAGGCCAGAAGGCTTTCCAAAGTTGTGGAAAGCCGCCCCGCAATCCCGGCTTCCAGGGAATCAGTTATGGTGAAAACTTCGCCCTCTTTCAGGTCCTTGATGAAAGTTCGAAAGTCTTTAATGTCTTGCGAGTCGAGGGTCTTGGCCATCTTATTCATGTAACTGGGAACCATAAGATCTGCCCACGACACATTTTGAGCTTCCTCCATAGAAGAAACTGGCCTTACGTGCACATAATCCCGGCGAATCCCGACGTTGCCGCTGATCATCCCGATAGGGTACTGCCGCTGCAAGCCGACACGACCATCCTGAGTGACCATCAATTGCGGAAACCTTTCAAAGGTGTTGAAATACCCCACGTTCATACCCACTGAAACCACATCCACCAACTGCACAGCCGCTGTTGAGCCATAGTAGGTGCCGGTACTGACATGGCGAGCGGCACTCACGTTAAAACCCATCAGCGGTCCGCTCCAAGACTCAAGAGTTTTTTCCAAGGGTTGGCCGGGTTTGTTACGTAAATGATTTTGAATCGTGGACACCACATGCTGACCAAAATTATCAGCCGCTCGGTCCATCTTGATGAGCTGAAGCTTTTCATTCAACTTGGAAAGAACTGAAGAAATAAGAGCTGTGCGGCTTCGGATACCCGCATATCTCCACCAGTCATCGTCCTTAAAGGGCGACTGGCGGTCACCGTGAGTGAATCGTTGAGGGTATCCACTCACCTTTTCTTTTGTGACACGACCTTTTGCCACGAGTCCATCTTGAGATGTGTAGTCCAGACTGACCTGGGGAAGCTGTGGTGGAATCGGCATTTGAAAAAGTTGATAAAGGTTACGCGCTCGCAACACGGTAAGACGGTAAACCAACTCTTTTATACTATCAGGGTAATGAGCCAAAGCGACAATCTCGCGGTAATCTTTTTCCGTCCAATGGTACATTCGGCGAAGCAACCACTGAATATCCTCGCGAGAGGCCGAGGCGAAGCCGGAAGCCAAAGGGTGATAGAGAATCGCATAATCATTGATGATGGATCCCAGGCGTGGACTATAGCGATTGATGCTCTCGGGAACAAATAACAAACTAAAGGGCACGATTAAAGCACGGTAAGCCCGGAATTTTGAGTAGTACTCCACCCAGGCCAGATTGGTCATTCGCTCTTCTTCATAGGGAGAATTCGGATTGGGAATATAACCCCAGTGCCAATCCACGCTTTCATTTCTTTGGGTCTCCAGGACGGCATCACTGAGCACTAGAGACAAAGAGTTTTCACGATTTTCTAAAAGCCATCCCCGCGACTCGAGATTCATATCCTTGGTTTCGAGGTTATCAATAAATTCTTGTTTTTGCTCAGGGCTAGAAAAAGTCACGCGAAGACGACCATAGGGCCTGGGTGTGACCACATCGTACCCGAGCTTTCGAAGCATGGCTGACCTCATGGTGGCGGATTGGGAAAGTAGGCTCACACCCAGGCGCCAGTAACGTCCGCTCCCATCCAAAGCTTGCACGCGGTAAAAGGCCGTGTAGTGATTTCCATCAGCCTCGACGGAAATAAAGCGCACTCCAACCTCTCCGTCCGGATAGTCCGTAAGCGGTCTTTCCAAAGGGGGATAAGAGCGATTCTGCCAGATTTTGTTAGAAGCGGGATTCAGCTGACTAAGATCGTAACCCTTTTTAGCCCAAGCCACGGCCTCCATAGTGTCGATAGGGCGACCGGAATTATCAATGAGATCTGCCGCCGGTCTTTTTAACGAACTCAAAGGGACTGAAACACTTCCCGTACGGATGTCAAGAAAGCTGCCATCTGAAGAAGAGTCAGCGGTCTGAGCCGTGGCGATGGAAAGAATGATAAGCATCAGCGCGCACGCAACTACAATTCTGAGTGACATAGTGATAAATCCCTTCCAATTCCACGTGGTCCGCGAAATAGGCAAGTATCCTTTATAATGTAGGTAAGACCGGTTTTAAATGAAGCCGTCGATTTTTGAAAATTTGATCGGATGGAATGAATTCACGATAAGGAAGAAATTCAGGATCGTCTAAATGTTGGTCACTTCGGTTCGCCCAGCCTTCAAGTCCCATTTTGGGATTCAATTGCAGTTGCAATTATGGATTGTTATAATTTTTAAGCTGATGTCCTATAAAAAAAGTAAATTTTTGCTTTTGTTTTCAATTTTGAGTGCAGGCCTGCTTCTGTTTGGGCAAAATTGCGCTCGAGTTGAATTTTCCCCTAGCTTTCAAGGCCTCGCTAAATCTGAAGCTAATAGTGGCAACGGTCAGAGTTACGATGGAAAACTCACCTTTATTGCGACAGAAGCTGGCTTTACTTGTGAAGACAAATTAGCTCCAAAATCAATTTTAAGACGAGATGAACATAAGCTGTGGACGTTTACCGAGAATAAAAAAAAAATGTGCGGCCCTGGACAGGCAGCCTGTATCGGATGTCGTATACTCTGAGGGTCAGGTCTTTTTGACTTACCAACAAAAAAACTATTACCTAGATATGAATGCACCTTGGGAGCCTAGCAGCCTCGTTGATTATTTACTCTTCTATCGTATTGATCCTAAAGCTAATCCCAATACAAATGATGCCAAACCTGGCGATTCTGTCTGTGCAGATGCCTTAGGGCTTTGTTCATTAAGAGCGGCCTTTGATGTTGATGTCGTTTTTCAAACCGGGGTTAACATCAGCTCCAGTTGTGAGCTGCAAGAGCTTCAACAAAGCTTATCTGATAAGGGATTGTTAAAAGTGGGTGGTGCCTATTTCCTATCTGGTTACTCGCAGGATCTTGATAAAATTCTTTTTCTTTCTGCCAGTGAAGCCCGCACACCCTTTTTATCAAGAAAGAGAATCTATCATCTGCCATTCTGGCGGATCTCGATTTTGTCATTTCTTTATTTTTTCAACCTTAAAAGAAATTATTCCAGGAAAATAGACTAAAAGGAGATACGCTATGTCACAAATCTTACCGATTCATAAAATTCTTTTTGAAGAACTAATTCGACCTGATCAATTTTCAAGAATTCCTGAAAAAATGGTTATGGACGATGAAGATCAAGTGGATGCCTATGACAAGGGCAGCTCGAGGACGGGCCCTTTAGCCGTTATTTATCGCTTTCTAGCTGAACAGGCTTGTCTGCGAATTGCGCCTGGTGATCGAGTCCTAGATCTGGGTTGCGCTTCAGGACAGTTGACCCATTTCTATTCGATTCTTAATCCTCAGAGTGAATTCGTAGGAATCGATCTGTCCGACAAGATGATTCAAAAGGCAAAAGTACTGGAGCAAAATAATTTGAGGTTCGTAAAAGACGACGCCACCCGTTTACAAGCTTTCGAAGATAGCAGTTTTGACATGGTAATTTCATCAACATTTTTTCACCAGTTGCCCAATGCTGAAATGATTCAAGATGTGATGAAGAGTGCCTTTCGAGTCTTGAAACCAAATGGGAAATTTCTTTTTTCAGACATTTTAAGGCCCCAAAGTCGCAAGTCCGTGGATCTTTATGCCGCACCCTACATCAAGAGTTATCCACCACTTCTTTTAGAAGATTATAAATCGTCCTTGTTAGCCGGCTTTTCTGCAAAGGATCTATTGCGGCCACTTGAGGGCCGACAAGAAAATTTGGAGATCTACGCAACGGCACTATTACGTTTTTTCATTATGTTTGGCACACCTAAGGAAGTATCCCTGACAAAGGAGCAGAAACAAATCTTAAATGAGTACGCAAGTCAATTTAACAAAATTCAGAAGTGGGATCTTCGTATGTTGAAACTTTTTTTAATAAAGCAATGAGATCCTATTATGGAACGGCTGCACTGGAATAGGTCTGATCTACGTTCGCAACGGCCAGGTTTTATAATGAAATTTCAGAAGCCTTCTATCAAATAAGCTCCAGACTTATCATAATCTCTTAACCCCATCTTCCCGCTGATACCTGTGTCGGTTATGAATACCTCTTGATTCCAGCCTCTCGCTGGTATTTCTGCCGGTTATGAGCGGCACAAAGAAGCTGAAGATTATGAACTTCATCAGTCCCACCAGCCCAACGAGGTTGGATATGATCCAGCTGCAATTGAAATTTAGAGCCACAGA
>CAZETK010000009.1:0-71456 GCA_964515195.1 uncultured Pseudobdellovibrionaceae bacterium | reverse complement strand
AGGTGCCGGCACTGGTATCGTTGTTAATGCTGACGATATCGCTGTTGATGTGGGCGCTACTGATGGAAAGATCGTGCAAGTGCAAACTGGCGGAAAGCTTCCAGCTCTTGATGGATCTAGCTTAACCAATATCTTCCCAGCTCAAACTGGGAATGGCGGTAAATTCTTAACTACCGATGGATCTGCTGTTTCTTGGAGTGACGTAACTTCTGGTACCGTAACAGAAGTCACATCTGCCAACTCTTATATCTCGATTGCAAACGGCACAACGACTCCTGAAATCACAGCTAATGTCGGGACCGCTGCTAACACTTTAGCCGCAGGAAACGATGCGCGGATTGTAGGAGCTTTGCAAGCGGCAGACTATGCGACAGACCTTGAAGATGTCGACAGCTGTACAGACACGCAAACAGTTTACTGGAATACAGTTTCAAATAAGTGGGCTTGCCAAAATATTGACTTCAGCGCCAGTGGAAACTTTGTCGACGGTGGAAATAGCTTTGGTGTGGATGCTACGCTGGGTACAAACGATAACTTCGGATTAAATTTTGAAACAAATAACACGGCTCGAATGACCATTCTCAATGATGGCCGTGTCGGAGTTGGAACTACGACCCCAGCGGGAAACTTTTCTGTTAATAATTCGGATGATGCGCCCGCACGGCTCTCAGTCGTCACGCCTGGAACCGGTTTATTTCAAGAAGTCGGCGTACAACTGATCACCAAGTCGAACGGAGGCTCAGCGCTTGGTCAGGCCAATGTTAAAGGATGGACGCTTGGAGCCTATGGTGAGGCTCATTCCCTGGCTGCCGACAGAAATAATTTGGTGATATCACATTGGAATGGTTCAAACTGGAATGAGCATTTAAAGTTCGATTCTACTTCTAAAACCACCGTAGTCCGAAGTCCTATTGTTTTCAACCAGGGAACTAGCGCAACTGATAACCTGATGTATTTGGGCTCAACATCGAGTGGCCCTGTAAATGCCACCATGGGATTCTTCGCAGCAGGCTATGGGTCCGGCGATCACAACGCTGGCCCCTATTTTCTAGCAAGGGGTAATGCTTTTTCAGCCATTGCCAATCAACGGGGTAATATTTATTTCGCCGCTGGCTCTCCAACTACGCCCACATCAACAGAGGGAGCTATTCACTTTTGGACTGGCGCGAGCGTTCCACGTGTCATCATCGACCGACCCGGAAATGTCGGCATTGGCACACAAACACCAGAGACTAAACTGGATGTCGCAGGAACCGTTAGAACAGTTCCCGTTAGCATTGCCAACCCTGGGGCTACGGGTATGGACTGGTCTCAAAGCAATATTCAATACACTTCTGCATCTTGCACCGGAGGCACTTGGAATTTTACCAATGTCTATCCAGGCGCCTCTTATACTTTGGCAGTTCAAGGGACCTCTCACACGGGTGTTTGTGCCTTTTCTACAGCCGGACTCACCTATAAGTATTCACCTACAAACGCAACGCCTGCCTCCGGTAAGGATGTCGTATACTCGTTTGTTCGGATTGGCACCGTTGTATATGTGTCTTGGATTGATGCCTGGTAAGCATTTGTTTATCAATACAAAAGGCCAGCCTAAGAGTTGATGGTTAATGATTAATGGTACTTTGTTTACTTATGGTTATTAATTCTATGAGGTTATCGTTCGTTATGGTATTTTCGTAAGTACAAGTTCAGGAGCTCATAACGTGTTCAAAATGACTCGACGCTCTCTATTAGGAAGGTCAATTAAACTAGCTTTGGCTTCACTCGCCTCCTTCAATAAGACGGCAGAGGCCACAATTGCATTTTGGAGAAAAAGAAGTGGAATTCCCTCGTTGTTTAAGCTGAGTCAATTTTATGTACGAGCCGCTGTTCTTCAATCTTCTACAACGGTTCTTAAAACCAGTCAGGTCTACGTCAAAACAGCCGTCATACCCCCAAGCACAGAACTAAAAATCAGCCAAGTTTATGTAAAGGTAGCGGTTAAACCTTAGAGGTCAGTTATGGCATTGCTATTTTTGGATGGATTTGAACAATGGACAGGGTATGGGGCCGCTGATGTTACTATCAATGCTAATAGCGGAATGCCCGTCTATTGGCAGGACAAGATGGGTGTCTGGAGCAATTCAGTTGTCACCTCGCCAGTGCGAACTTCTCAATCCCCTACTGGCAGAGCTTTAGCACCAGGCACTGGTACGGGTCTCTATCTGAAAATACCCACCGTCACTGAAACATATGTTGGCTACGGACTTTACCCTACTCCTGGAATGGCAGGAGAGACATTCTTTGATATTCTAGAATCGACAGGCACTCGAGGTTCAAAAGGCATCCGACTTCGCTTTAATTTTGATTTTCAAATCGAAGTAGTGGATGTTTCGACATCAGCGATTCTAGGAACAACAACCGCCCTGCCGGTTTACGCTTGGACTTATGTTGAAATCAAATATATCTTTGCTGCCTCT
The DNA here is from genome assembly GCA_964515195.1 of uncultured Pseudobdellovibrionaceae bacterium. Taxonomy (GTDB): domain Bacteria; phylum Bdellovibrionota; class Bdellovibrionia; order Bdellovibrionales; family Bdellovibrionaceae. The sequence goes on along the minus strand of CAZETK010000009.1, from coordinate 68,994 downwards.
GGATCACTTGAAATCCACCTGGATACTATTTCTGCTCTTAATTTAACAAATTTTGACTCTCGAGGTGGCTGCAGCTCAGTCTCACTTCTTGGGTTTTGTTCCCATATAACGAATGAATGTCTGTTTGATGATCTGTATATTTGCGACAGCACAGGGACGATAAACAATACCTTTCTGGGTCCCATTAATGTTTACACTCTTTTCCCTAATGGAGATGCGGCGGTTCAACTCACACCAAGTACTGGTACCGACAATTACGCCATGGTTGATGAAGTCCCTGTTGACAGCAATACAACTTTTGTTCAAGGGACCGGTGGTCAGTCAGATCTTTATGAGTTAACAGACTTGCCGGCTATTACTCCCACTTCGATCCCTGGTATAATGGCAACAGCTATTAGTTGTAAAACAGACAACTCGGGCCTTAGTGGAGAGTTCATTCTTGATTCAGGAGGATCTACCTCAAATTCTTCCCCTGTCTCGCTTGCAGCTAATCTTTATCGGATTATGTACCATATTTGGGATGTAGCCCCTGGCGGAGCGAGCTGGACGAAAACTCTTATCGATGCTTTAAAGGCTGGCTTCAAAGGAACTTAAGATATTTCGATTTTTTTAAATTATGTCAGGATGATGAACAAATTAAGAGGGAGTTTATTATGGCGCTGCTTTTTCTAGAGGGGTTCGAGCAATGGACTGGATACGGGGTCAGCGATGTGTCCACTCAATCCAATCCTCAGATGTCAGTCTATTGGCTTGAAAAAATGCGAAGCGGATCTTATAGCAATTCAGTTGTCACCTCTCCTGTGCGCACTTCGCAAACGCCCAGTGGTCGAGCTCTCCAACCGGGGACACTTAACGGGCTTTTTTTAAAAGTTCCCTCTGTGACAGAGATATATATTGGTTATGGTTTTTATCCCACCGCAGGCCTAGCTGGTGATATTTTTTTTGATATTACTGAGTCCACGAGTACTCATGGCTCTAAAGGACTTCGATTTCGTCTCAATGCTTCTTCTCAAATTGAAGTTTTAAATGCCTCGACTTCAGCGATTATAGGAACAACTTCTGCATTACCACTGAGTGTTTGGACATATATTGAAATTAAATATATTTTCAGTGCCAGCGGTACTTTGGAGATCCTTTTTGATACTGCATCTGTTCTGAATTTAACTACGACGGATGTTCGAGGTGGATGCAGCTCTGCGGGGATTCTCGGGTTTAGCACCCACGCAGCTGGCGAATGCTATTTTGATGATCTCTATATTTGCGATAATTCAGGAACTACCAACAATAGTTTCCTTGGCCCGGTGGGTGTTTACACCCTTTTTCCAAATGCAGATGCAACCGTTCAAATGACTCCTAGTATGGGTACTGATAATTATGCCTTGGTGGATGATATCCCCGTTGATGGAGAAACTACTCACGTTTATGGGGCTGGAGGTAAGTCAGATCTTTATGAACTGACGAATCTTCCCGCCATTACTCCTACAGCCATTCCAGGAATTATGGTGGGAGCCATTAGTTGTAAGTCCAATAATACAGCTGTTACAGGTGAGGTTGTTATTGACTCAGGTGGGACAACCGACAGTTCTCCGGCCATTCCGCAGGCTGCAAATCTCTATCGAGTTATGCACCACATTTGGGAAAAAGCTCCAGGGGGAGCCAGTTGGACTAAAACCCTTATCGATGCTCTGAAAGCTGGGATTAAAGGCAACTAACAACTCCAGGCTTAACAGCCAAGAAAGTTAGGAGGCCTTGGGGAATGTGTCTGGCTGGGTAGTTTGAAGGAACACAAGACGGCAAAAAGATGGAATTCACCGTCAATGCATCAGACGGAAAAATCATCCGAGAACGACAAGATTGGTAGTCTCGTTAAGCTTAGTGTACATCGCGCACCATACTTTCCACAAAGGGATCAACATCTTCATTCAAGCTTTGAAGCTTGGCTTTTATCACACCGTTCTTGTCAAGATAGGTGATTATGTTGGAGTGGGAGAAATCCCCTCCTTCGATTTCTTTATAACTGATGCCTAAAACCACCGCCAACTCCCGCGCGACCCGATCATTAGGGGCTGACAAGAATGTCCAGCGGGACTCATCAAGATTTCTCCCCTTAACATATTTCTTCAAGGCCGCTGGTGTGTCCTTTTTAGGGTCGAAAGAAGCGATGACGACTTTATAATTTTTCATACTGCTTTTCTTTAAGGCAGCTTCGACTTCTTGAATTTTAGTTATCATCATAGGACAGGCATGGGCACAACTGGTGTAGACCATCGTGATAATTGTGCCTTGCCCTTGCAGGTCCTTTAGCTGAATCGGTTTATCATTATGAGTCCGCCAAGTGGACTTCACATGAAATAGAGAATCGCTTGGTAACTTGTTGTCACCCGCAAAAGCAAATGCGTAAAAAACAATAAAAAATGGCAGCCATACTTTTTTCATAATTCACCTACCTTACGCATCGGAATCCAAGATTCCATGAAGAACTGCGGCCTTTTAAGCTTGAGCGAAATGCAAAGCGCATAAAGGCCGCATAGTTCGTTTTATCTGCACTTGAAACAGCACCCGATCCACAAAACATATCTCGATTCATGGCCGAATCTTCTCGGCTTTCGCCAGTTACAAAGCTGGTGTTAAAATCCTCAACCCATTCCCAGATCAGACCATGCAGATCCCATATTCCGTAAAGATTTTTATAGATACTTCCAACGGGCCTTAGCTTTTTTCCTTTAGGCTCGCCGTACCAGTTTAAAATTCGACGTAAAAACTTCTCGTCGGTATTAGCATATTTTTTAGTCTCGGAAGCCGCCGCCATGTACTCCCATTCATTCACAAACGGCAGTCGCATATCATAATTTTCACAAAAAGCGCGAGCCGCAAACCAAGACACGTTCACAACGGGAGCTTGGGGATTTTCCAACTGCTCTGACCAAGATGCCAAGTAGGACGCGTCCGCAAATAGAGTTGAAACTTGCTCGGCCTCCCAGCCAGGGTTCGAGGTCAAGAATTCTCGGAACTGTGCAACAGTCACCGGATATTTCATGGCTTCAAATTTTGCAATCTTAAGCGGCTTTGCCTTTTCTAGATTTTTATTCTTACCAGAAACGGGGGTCAGCCAGAAGGGCTCCAACTGACCCGCTGGGACTGCAACCATTTCGAATCCACTTCCCCAGCTACTAAAAGCGAAAAGCAGAGTCATAAAAAATGGAATCAGTCCCTTCGTCATCAATGTCCTCCGTTATTGGCTGGGACCACCTTTACAGCTGCAGCGTCATTTGGTGTCACCACTCTCTTAGTGTTGCCCCAGCTATGATAAACATAAGTGAGGACGTTGGCTATATCTTCGTTGCTCAATCCTAAGGCAGGCATTACGGAGTTGTAAGGATCACCATTAACAGTAATGGGCCCGCTCAAGCCGTTCTTAACAACGTTGACCACCGTTTTTGTATCCTTGTTCAGCCAATCCGATTTGGCAAGAGGTGGAAATGCTCCCGGAATTCCCCGTCCATCCAGCTGATGGCATGCCGCACAGTTCTGCACGTAAATATTTTTACCCATTTTAATACGATCTTCGATGCTGCTAGCTGTAACGACCTTTTCCTTGTCCCGGATTGTCTGGACGGCACCACCCTCTGGGAGATAAACGTTATCTGCCATTTTTCCAGAGTAAATTTCTTTGACCTCGGCGCCGTCGACACTCAGCATCCCTAAAGCTCCTTTATTGAAAGCCCGGAAAATGGAGTGATCCACTAAGACTAGATTTCCAGGCACTTCGACCTTGAATTCTACTATACTTGCTCCCCCAGCGGGAACTAAAGTTGTTTGAACATTAGACGTATACGTTGTTCCCGCCTCGAGATACACCTTGTCGAAAATTTCTCCGATAACGTGGAAAGACGAGACAAGATTAGGGCCCCCGTTTCCGACGAAAAGTCGAATTGTTTCGCCCACCTTTGCCTTCAAGGATTTATCTCCTAACATCGAATTGGTGGAACCGTTAAATACAACGTAAGTAGGCTTCTCATCAATGGCCTTTTCCATATCAAAGGGTTGATAACCTTGTTTGCCGTATTTTCCCTTTGTGTAGAAATCACCCTGCATAACGTAGTACTCACGATCAACCTTCGGCATTCCCTTTTTGGGCTCTACCAAGATCAATCCGTACATTCCATTAGCGATATGCATCCCGACTGGGGCTGTGGCGCAGTGGTAAACGTAGAGACCCGGATTTAAAGCCTTAAAGGAGAAAACGCTCTCATGGCCTGGCATCGTAAACGATGAGGCGGCTCCTCCTCCAGGGCCCGTTACAGCATGGAGGTCAATATTGTGAGGCATTTTTGAAGTCGGGTGATTCCGCAAAGAAAATTCGACCACATCACCTTCTTTAATACGAATAAAGCTTCCTGGAACCGTACCGCCAAATGTCCAGAAGGTGTAATCAACGCCTTCTGCGATTTTCATTTTCTTTTCAATAACATCCAGTTTAACAATCACCTTTGTATTGTGAGACCGTTTTATTGGGGGTGGCACTTCTGGCGGTGCTGTTAGCACAGCCACTTCCTCACCCTTAATTTTTGCGTGAGCTGTAAGGGGCGGAATGATTCCGAAAATTATTGCAGTTAAAACGACGGACCTTATGTTCATGGAGCCCTCCTCGGCTTGCCCCTAAGGTATGGTAAACAGCGATTCATCTGATATGATCTGAGTCATGTAAATAGACCGACTCTATTAGAAGTCGACATTGAGCTAGAGAGTCTCTATTCGAGATTCCCGTTTATGATGATCTAGATCATATTGGCAAGACTCTGTGACGGCGATAATAGACGCTAGGAATCGAGAGCTGAAAGTGGGTCTGTTTCTAAATCGTGAGTGGCTTAACGACAGTTTAAGAATCGAGGATTTATGAGCGACTTCAATTCAACCCTTCATTTGCAACATGAAGACATCATGAAAACGTATAACGGCCTCAAGACGGCCTGGGATGATCGCAACGAGTCCGTCTGTAAACATCTTTCTATTCATCTTCAAGGTCTCATAAAATCTCACCATCAAGACGAGTACGATATTCTATTTCATAAACTTTTTGGAAATCCCGTTATCCAAACCGGCGGCCCCTTTTGTATGTATTTTTTTGATTTTTTTATGATGAATCGTCCTTTTACAAAGGCTTTGAATAGAATCAACGAGCTAAAGCCACCCGATCAAAAACTGAAGGAAATCGAGATTCCCGAATCTCTGGCGCATTATTTTAAAGAAAAATCGATGCTGAGTGTCCCAATAGAAGAGCATTTGTCTCAAGAAGCACTCATAGATGAAATCCAAGCCTCGATGCAGAGCTGGGAGGCGATCGATCAGACTTGGGTCTCCAGGGCTCTTGAGGATCTGTGGGATATTTTAAAACGAAATATCGAAAAAGAAGAGACTTGCCTTTGGGCCGTCGCCAAAAGCATCGTCTCTTAATCAGATTCAAATACTATTCACACTTACTACTGCCGCAATCCAAACAGACAAAGCAGCCCTCTTCCATTTTAATATTGCTGCTCTCGCAATCAGTACACTTCATGGTTTTGATTTCCGTGATGTACTTCTTCAAAGTTCGCCCGATCGCTTTTGAGAAAGACGTAATGTTACCCTCACTCTTAACCAGCTGCGAAACGATGAATTCAATATCAGCCCCATGACGAAGTGCCGTTGAAATCATCCTTGTTAAAGCTTCCTGCTCTCCAGATTCAAAGAAGGTACGAATATCGCGCAACAACCACCCGTCGGATGTCTCTAAGTTATAGACTCCGGATTTTTCTTTGACCAGCTTGCCCTTTGTGATGTGAGACGGAAGTAAAAGGCGGCTTTGCTTCATCGCAAAAACTTCGTAGGGATCTTTTTCCAGCAGACCCACCAGGACCACCCAGCTTTGACCTGCACTTGTGATCTGATGAATATGGCAGTCCAAAATCTCTGGGCGAGGCGTAGCTTTTGTTCGCTTAACTCCATTTTTGGATTCCGCTTCGTTCGCGCTGGTGGCGGATAAAACGGTGGTCATAGTTCCTTCACGATAAGAGGTGCATCCCTTTATGGTGCCGGTTTTGTAGACCTCATAATACAGGCGTTTAAAGTCTTCATAAGGGTAGTCAGCCGGAATGTTCACCGTTTTTGACATGGCGGAATCAATATACTTCGAGAAAACGGCCATTGTTTTAACATGATCATCAATATTCAAGCTAAAGGAGGTTGCGGCCCAATCGGCAGACTCATCCCAGGTGTCATTTTCCTCGTGATGGCGGACAGCATAGTCACGAATGCGGGACTCTTTTAATAATCCTCGAGACGAGTCAAACTTCCAAACCTCTCCATTGTGTTCTGTCACCAGAAGGCTTTCATCTCCTTCTTTGGTCCACTTCCACTCGGTGGCAGGGCCTGACACTTCATACGTTTTTCGCTCCCAATTGACGTTCTTGGGAACACCCAAAGTTTCGGGGCCATAGGGTTGAGTAGCCGTACGAATATAAGAAGTCAAAAACAGAGGCTCTAGGCCGCCAGATACGTTATTGGCAAAAACAGAGCTATTTCCAGTCGGCTGAATGGAAAGTAAATGACTGTTTCTCATTCCGTACTTCTGAATTAACTCACGAGTCTCAGGCTCAAGACGCTTTACAAATTCTCCGTTTAAATATTTATCAGCATCAAAAAGGGCAAAGGCGCCTTTTTCTTTGGCTAAAAGAGATGACGCTTTATAGGCTTCGTTCATAATAAAGCGACCTAAATCTTCCGTTAAAGCAATAGCCTCATCAGAGCCGTATCGAACCTTTAGCATCATAAGAGCTGATCCATATCCGAGTACGCCTAAACCGATACGACGCTTGTCACGCAAGTTTTCTTCCTGCTCTGGTAGCGGAACTTGGGTGCGGTCATTCACGTTGTCCATGAATCGGACGGCAATAGGAATAATTTCCTTAAGTTTTGCATAATCCCAAGTTTTGTTTTTGAGGTCTACCATTTGTGTCAAGTTAAGGGATCCTAACAAGCAGCAACCGCCCACTGGCAAAACCTGCTCACCGCAAGGGTTTGTCGCATTGATGTGTTCGCAGTAATAAAGATTATTGAGTCTATTGATGGTGTCGATAAAAAGGATACCAGGCTCGTTACGGTTGTAGGTTGACTTCATGATCAACTCCCACAACTGTTCAGCTTTTTCGAAAGTTTTATAAATCCGAGTTGGCAGACCTTTTTCTTTCCAGGCCTTTAAATCCCCGTTCCAGTATTTCTTGTATTCTACTTTCGCAGTTTCGTAATCGGGAAATTCTAAATGCCATGGCAGCCCGTTTTCAACAGCCTTCATAAAGTCGTCAGTGACTAAGATGGACATATTGAACTTTGTCAGCTGTCCGGGGGTCTGCTTGGCGGTAATGTACTCTTCGATGTCAGGATGATAGACTGACATCGTCACCATTTGGGCTCCCTTACGGATTTTCTTTTTACCCTTGTTACTCTTCTTCTTAAGTCCACTTCCGGATGTGATCACGGCGCTTTGAGTGTCCCACATTTCAAGAAGTTTTACGGCGCCAGGAGAGTCTCCACCGATGCCCTCGACAAATGCACCTCTGGGTCGCATGACATCCGCACAAAAACCGTATCCACCTTCGGACTTGAGAATCAAAGCCTGTCGGCGAAGCTCGTCCATAATGCTGGCCATGGAATCTTGATCTTCCCCACGAAAGCCGCTGACAAAACAATTGATATAAGTCGTCCCCTTTAATCCTGTTCCCGCATTGGACGTGATTCGACCACCAGGTACAAATTTAAAATCCTCAAGAAGATCTAAAAACTTTTCGGTCCAGTAATCACGCAATTCGGGTTTTTCAACAGAGGCCAAGTCCAAGGCCACATTCAGATGTCGATCATTCACATCGGCTTCGTTTTCATACTTATAGGTTAAGTTGAAAATCTCTTCTGAAAAGCTGTCCGTGAACTTCGTGTTCCGTTTTTTAATTTTTTTAGCCACAGCTTTCTTTGGCGATTGAATTTTTTCAGACTCTCTATCCATGACTTCAATGTCCATAAGTTCCTCGATGAATTTATTAGGTGATCCTGGTGTTGATAAGATTATATTAGGCCAGCCCATGTAAGGAACAACACAAAAGTGATGGATGACATGGGTTGGGAGAGAATTGTTTGGATTTAATGGACGCCAAATTTGAATTGCGCCCTTCATTAGGGATTGACTGCCTTAAAAACAAACTTTATCAGGCAGGAAATCAAAAGAAATCCACCAAAATGGCCATCAGACTCTTATGTAACAATCCAGTTTTCACCAGCCCGCGGTCTCAGATTGTAATCAGAACTCATGGAAGATCCGTAAGCCCCACAGTCCGCTATCCATAAAAGGTCCCCCACTTGCAAAGGCGGCAAACGACGGCCCAAGGCTAAAAAATCAGAGGATTCGCAAATGGGCCCGACAACGTCCACTACCTCTTCCGGGCCTGGTCGCTTCTGCAAGGGAAGAATTTCATGGTGGGCCTCGTAAAGGACTGGGCGCAGTAAATTTGTCATTCCCGCATCCACCACGACGATGGTTTTTGATTTAGTTTTTTTAATAGCTTGCACTTGGGTCAGAAGCCCACCGGCTCGGGCCGATAAAAACCTTCCGGGCTCAAAAAGCAATTGATAGGGAGTCTCGTTCCAAATTTCGTTCACTATAGCGGCATACTCTTGAAGCCGTGATTCATCTTCCTGCAATTTTTGAGAGTGGTAATCGATTCCCAGCCCTCCTCCCAAGTCGACATTCACGCTCGACAAAGGGAAATTTGTGACCAACTTTTTGTATTCCCGGAAAGCCAGACGGAAATCATTCAAATCCAATATCTGAGATCCCAGATGCAGCGACAGGCCTTGAAATTGAAGAAAGGTATGGTTTTTGATTTTAGGAATCATGGCGTGGAGATCTTCTTGGGAAAGACCAAACTTTGTATCGTCATGGCTGGTCTTAATAAAGGGATGAGTTTTCACATCCAAGCCGGGCGTCCAACGCAGACCGATGCGGACTGGTTTTTTGAAACTGATAATCTTATCTAGTTCATCCTGACTTTCGACATTGATTTGAAAAATATTCTTCTCAAGAGCATAGGCGATTTCATGATTTGTTTTGCCCACGCCTGAAAATAGAATTTGATCTGCTCGAAAACCACATTCTAAGGCTTTTTGGATTTCCCCGCTCGAGACGACGTCGACATGCGCCCCCCAAGATGCCATCTCTTGGAGTAAGGGCTCCCAGTGATTAGCCTTCATAGCAAAGTGAATCCGTGCCTTAGGGAAGGCCGCTTGAAAAAGCTCAAAGCGCTTGCGAAGTATCTGACGCGAATACACAAAAGAAGGTGTCGGAATTTCGCGAATTCTTTCTGTCAAATCCAGAGAATTCCAAAAAAGCTTTGCATTTGTGTATTGTAAGACGGCATCAGACATACTAGAACAAAATCATGCAAACACGTGTTTTGTCACGCACTCATCTGGGGCTCCCGATTATCGCTTATGACTTTGCGTCTAATGAATTTTCGTCCTTCTCAGTAAATACTAAGGTCCCTAGAATTTTAATTCTAGGAGGCGTTCATGGAGATGAAATTGAAGGAGTCGCCTGCGCTCGGGGGCTTTTGGATTCTTTTCTTCAGACCTTCCCGTTTCAATTGCAAATCACCCTCATTCCCGAGGCGAATCCCGAGGGGGTTTTGCTAAAGACCCGGGGAAATGGAAACGGCGTTGACTTAAATCGCAATCTTCCCACCCAGGATTGGAGTCCCGAGGCCGCAACTCCTCGCTATAACCCAGGCCCGAGCCCTCTTAGCGAAAACGAAAATAAAGCTCTGGTAAAGGAACTCGAAAATAGACCCCACCTTGTTTTAAGTCTTCATTCCTGGAAGCCAGTCCTTAATGTCAACGGCGATTGTCGACCTGAAGCTGAGACCCTTTCGAAGCTAACAGGCTATAAAATAGATGATGATATCGGTTATCCCACCCCCGGTTGTCTGGGAACTTACACCGGTCTGGAGCGCGGCATCCCCACTCTCACTTATGAAATTGAACGGGGGCTTCCCCTACATCAAGTGATCAGTATCCATGTCCCAGCCATTTTAGAAATGCTAAAAACAAGCGAGGCCCGTTTTTCATGAATCCACAACAGATTATTGAATCCGCATTTGAAAAATCCACTGACCAGTTGACTCCTGCTGATCACGATGCGGTTTTAGAAACAATTGCCAAATTGGACTCTGGAAGTATTCGAGTCTGCGGGAAAACAGAAACTGGGTGGCTCACCCATGAATGGATTAAAAAAGCGATCCTCTTGTACTTTCGAATTCAGAAAATGGAAACCATCGAAACTCCTCCGTTTTATTTCGTTGATAAAATTCCGACCAAAAAATGGACCGGAAAAGAGGGCGTCCGCGTGGTCCCCCTGGCTATCGCTCGTTATGGTTCTTATATTGAGTCGGGGGCGATTTTGATGCCTTCTTACACCAATATTGGCGCCTATGTCGGTGCGGGCTCAATGGTGGACACGTGGGCCACCGTGGGGTCCTGCGCGCAGATTGGCCGCAATGTTCACCTGTCTGGAGGCGTGGGCATCGGTGGTGTTCTGGAGCCAGTACAAGCTCAGCCCGTCATAATTGAAGATCATGTTTTCATAGGTTCCCGCTGTATTGTGGTAGAAGGCGTGAAAGTTGAGGAAGGCGCAGTCCTGGGGGCCGGAGTTACGATCACCGCCAGCACTAAGATTTTGGACGTTTCAGGATCGACCACCCAAGAATATAAAGGTGTGGTTCCTCGGAATTCCGTGGTGATCCCCGGTGCTATTCCCAAAAGATTTCCTGCAGGCGAGTATCAGGTCAATTGCGCTCTGATCATTGGCCAAAGAAAAGAAAGTACTGATCAAAAAACATCTTTAACCCAGGCACTACGAGAGTTTCAGGTCAGTGTTTAAATGGGCTGTTAATAGGATTTTATCCGGGCCGCAATCCCCTGCTTGATGGCGGCCTCGGTGACGCGGCGGCAAGTCCAATAGCAAAGGACCGTGGCCAATAATAGCACCAGAAAGACGAAACCAAAGTCGACTTGGGCTGGGATCTGAGAGTCGTAATAGATATTGGGCAAGATCGAAATCGGAAAAAATTGAACCCACAATGCCGCAAAAGTTCCTAAACCCACTCCGCTTAAAATGCCGACTCCAGAAAGCCACATTCCCAGCTTCAATATTAAAGTTTGCAGCTGGGCTGAAGAAAGGCCAAGAGCTCGAAGCAGAGCCCATTCTTTCTCTTTTTGGGTGATCAAAAGCGATAGAGCCATAACGACAGAGAAGCTTGAAATAATACCGGCAAGAAATAGAATAAAGCCGATTCCCATTTTTTCCAGTCGCAAGGCTGCAAATAAAGCTCCATTGCGCTCTTTCCATGTTGTGATACGAGTGCCCTCAAATTGTGCTAAAGACTTTTTCAGGCTCTCGGCTTGATCAGGGGCCGAAAGCTTCACTTCGGCTAGGACCCGGCGACTGGGAGACGATGCCAGCTTTGTCAAAGCCTTTCCCTTCACATACCAAATGTATTGAGTGTCCAATTGTTGAAGGCTTGTGGTGATGATTTTTTTGACTCGCACTTTTTCAAGCTTTGGAATCTCACCGGAAGGCAGAAGAAGCGCCTCAGGGGGAATGACCGTTAGCCAATCCCCTTCAAAAACATTCAGGGTTCGGGCCACATCCAGGCCAATCAAAATTTCATTTTCCTGCAACTGATCTTCGGCAGTCCAATCTGAAAGGGTCTCTGGCACATTGGACTCTTGCTTTTCATCCATATATTTAAGAGATGTTCGCATCTTCTGAATGGCTTCTTCGGATACGCCTTTGGCGACCAAGCCTCGATAGTATCCATCCATCGTACGCAGGATTACGTCAGAGCGTTCCGAAAATTCGATGCGAGCGTCCGGATTCTCACGCAGTCTCGTAATGACCGGCTGAATTTCCAAAGCCGCGGTCGTGCGCACTTGATCCACTTCAAGAGTCAGGTCGGGCTCTAATGCGTTCACTCTTTCGATCATGCTCGTATTCATGCCGTTCATCACGCTTAATACAAAAACGAAAGCGAAAAGACTTAACACGATTTGAATCAAGGAAATCCAGGATAAGCGCTTGATCAAAGCCCCGGCTCGTCTGGAAAAAATGAAATTTTTGAACAACTTAACCGAGATCATGAAAGTAAAAGCCTAACATGGCCCTAGGCCATCGCCAAGCCCAATAGTGGCGTTTAGCTTTTCATTTAGGGTGACGCTTGAGAGGCGGGCATACGATTACGCTCTTCTTCCCGAACTTCTTTCACGCCGCTTCGAAAGAACATACTTTTTTGAAGGGCTTTGATCAGAACAGTAGCTTCATCCAGAGCCTCAACGGCACGTCGGGCTGATCGCGGCATTTCGGGGCCGATTTCTTTCATGGCGGCTGAAATCTGTGGCAGCGTCTTATTAAGTTCACGAGTCAAGGTGGCCACATTGGTCATAACTTCCTTCATATGCCCCTGGTCCGTAGCTTGTCGAGACAGCTTTGTGACTTCCACGGACATACGATTCATGTTGTCGACCAAAGGATTTAGTTGGTCAAAAAGTTTTACCATGTTTTCCGTACGATCTTTGCTTAAAAAAGCTTCCATTACGACTCGAAGATTTTCAAGCATGATGGCAGCCTGATTCATATAGGTACCTAGTTTTTTTCCACTCATCAAAGTCAACAGGTCAACGGAATCTTGCGAAGGAACAACTTCTCCTGCGAACAAAGGTTTTGCATCCTTAGATCCTACTGAGACATCCAAAATTCTTTCGCCAATAACAAAGGGGCGGATAAGCTGAACAGCCGAGTCATCCTTCACCTTGTCGCGAAATCGGCCCAAAACATAGAATCGTACCAAAATCCGGTTATCATCTTGCAGCTCCACCTCGTCCACAGCTCCGGCCTGAAGACCCGCCATCTGAACGGCGGTTCCTTGATGAAGTCCATCCGCATGGTCGAAGTAAGTGATGAATCTGACTTTTTCTTCAAACCAACCTTGTTTAATCGCAGCGCTGATAGTCGCCACTCCAACACCGATAATGGCGATCAAAACAAAAACTCCAGCTACTCTTTCGTAAAGACTTAACCTCACCTTCATAGATTCACCACGCTACTACCACCGTCCACCACGGAAAGGTAAAGTTGCCCTTTGTCTAAATGAACGATCTTGGGCTGAAAGGGTCTGACAAATCGTTCGTCATAGCTGGATAAAACCACATGAGACAAATGCCCCATTTCTCGCAATTCCTTAACAAGGCCCACAAAGTTGTCAGCAGTCTCTTGCCCAAGTCCGACGAAAGGGTCGTCCATCACTAAAAGATCAGGGTAATGGATCAAAGACCTAAGCAAACAGGTGAGCTTGCGCATTCGTCCCGGGACATGGGCGGGACGCTCATCGGCGAACGACTCCATGCCGAATCGCGTGATAAGATTTTGCACCCGCTGATCGGCTTTCTCGGGTGACAGAAGCTTATGATACTGCAGTGGCAATAAAAGGTTCGCCCGTAGAGTAAGATTATTTAAAAGGCCGCCGTAGTCGAATGAATATCCAATCCGCAATCGAAGAGGTAAAAACTCTTCAAAGGTCATCTCTCTGACGTCAAATTCATTGATAATATAGCTGCCAGCGTGAGGCAGCTCCAGGCAGGCTAAAATTTGCAGCAGTGTGGACTTTCCCTCACCCTCTTCAGACTGCAACCACACCACACTACCCTCTGGAAATGTAAAATCAGAATTATGAAGAACGGGATCATGGCATCCATGACGGAAACAGACATTTTCAAAACGAAAATTTTGAATTTTCATAACACTCCCATTTCTTTAAGGCGACCAATGTAGAAGTAAGCCGTAACCGCGAGGTTGAAGACCGTAACGTAAACAATGGATTTCACAACAGCCTGAGTAGTGACCTGGGGAACCTCATGAGGACTTCGCCTCACACTCAATCCTTGGTAACAGCAAACAACAAAAATGATCATTCCGCTGAACGAGTTCTTCAGAAGAAAAATGAAAACGTCTTCCTGGGCAAAGGCTTTCAGAAGGCTATCCATGTAAAATGCAAAGGGCATTTTGTGCAAAGCCTGTGTGATAAAAAAGCCACCGATCAAACCGATGAGCGTGAAATAATAAGCTAGACACAAAACGCTGATGACTCCGCCCATGATACGGGGAAAAACGATAAAGCTTAGGGGGTTGATTCCCATGCTCTTAAGGGCGTCAATTTCTTTGTTCGCTCGCATGTTGCCAATTTCAGAGGCAACGGCAGTTCCACTGCGAGCAATTACAACAAGTGCTGTCAACAGTGGCGCTGTTTCACGCACAAGTACAACGATCATGAACGAACCAATCATTTGGGTTCCGCCTAGCAGGCTTAAGTTTCCCATTCCCTGAAGAATCAGAATCCCCCCCGTCGCTAAAGCTAAAACCGTTATGATGGCCAAGGCCTGGTAGCCGGTGAAGTAGATTTGGGCTGACAGCACTCCAATGATGGTGCGAAAACCCTGCGCTTGATCTAAAACAGTGGCACGAATGCTCAGGTACACCATAGCTAAAACCCGAAAGGTGTAATCGAAATGTGACAAAACAGCTCGACCTAAGCGATCCACCCGGACCCAAATGAAATTCATACTTTTTTATCGGTGGATTACGCGTCGATTAGAGAGTCCAGAAGCCTAAAAACAGAGTCTTCCCAAATTGACCGGAGTCATGAAATCCATGTGGCTTAAAAACTCCAGAGTCTAGTAAGCCCAAGGTCGATAGAATAAGGACTTTACCACTTCCAGCCATTCATCAATAACGGTGAAATGCCCTCGAGGCATGATGACCGGATGCTTATAAATAAAAAGTGTCTCAGGGTAGACTGGACGAAAGGTACTATAGGAGCGGAACATATGGAGTTCCGATGTGATCAAAAGAATATCACGGCACTTTAAGGCCTGCACTAAGGGCAGACTCTGGACAGCGTTCCCGTAAGTTGTTTCAGAGCGCTTCTCAAGAATGACGTTATCATCTTGCACTCGATTGTAATACGGCCAAAGATGAATCAAGTCTCTAAGTGTATTTTGTGGATGAACCCCTGCAATGATCAACTTCTGAATTTGACCCTGTTCAAGCAGGTCAAAACCCTCTCGGACTCGACCAGCACTTCCTGTTAGCACCACTCCGCAATCCACCGTTAACGCTTCTGTGGGAAGTTGATTAAATTCCGCACGAATCATCCCCCACTCGCGCCAGAAACGGAATGCCACACCCGCCATTAAAATCACAAGGGTTATTGACAATAGAACTTTGAATCGAGATATCCGATTCGGCTCATTATCGAGACGCGATGACTTCAATTTCGACATTTACACCCTTGGGTAAGGCCGCAACCGCCACCGTGGATCGGGCTGGAAACGGTTCTTGGAAGCAAGACGCATAGATTTCATTCACCGTTGCAAAATCATTCATATCCGTTAGAAAGATTGTTGTTTTGATGACGTTGTTAAAGTTTAGGCCCGCTGATTGTAGGACTGCTCCAATATTTTTCATCACCTGAGTCGTCTGCTCTTTTACGCTTCCTTTAAGAACTTCATTATTGGAAGGGTCAATCGCAATCTGCCCCGAGCAAAAAATCATCGACCCCATATCCACAGCTTGGGAATAGGGTCCGACGGCCTTAGGCGCTTTTTCTGTCTGAATTACTTTTTTTGTCATACTCACCTCAATCTCTAATAAGAAATAAAATACTCTGTTTTCTGTGAGTTTCAACCCCTAGTTCGGTTTAAATCGGACAATGGACCTTGTTCCAATCCCCACGGGATTTGTCCAATGATTGAAGAAAACTGAGCTGCTCAGGATTATGTTCCTCCAACCAAGATCGGTTGAGACCAAATCTTTTAGGAGCGTCTGAGGGAATCAGATAATAATTAATCCCCTGCGCAAAGTGCTCTTCCTTATTGTAAGACGAGTATCCATCGGGAAAGTTTTTTTCTTCCTTCGCCTTTTCATAAAGGAGTTTCAGGCATTGCAGACCTTTAGGGCTCTCAATATTCATCAAGCCTTGAACCTGATGGGCCATTTCATGGGCAAGCAGGTTATAATCACCTTGAACAGTGTTATAGACTTCCATTAAATCGGCCACAACAAATGTACCTCCAACACCCCTGACATCATCCCAAAGACGGTTGTCATGGGGGTAATTGGTGCCACCAATTCGTTGATCTCGAAGGCGCCCCATGTTCACGCTCTCACTTAACAAATCAAACGAATACTTGAGATAGGCACCCAATTGTTCTCGGTTCAACGCCGGAATAAATGGCAGCCAAATGCGACCGCTATGAAGAACCCGCCGTAGCATTTCATCGGTTATAGACTTCCAGTTCCAAAAATACTTTTCATGACCGCCTGGAAGTTCAAACTGACTGACTTCTTCTTCTAACTTTTGAATATTATCTTCATAATCAGGAAACGAACTGTATCGAAAATGTCTTTTGACCAGGGTCAGGCCCCAGTTGGCACGGTGATAATAGCGGCACTGTTGGTGAGCTTTCCAGTAAGCCTCAAAAGCCTCATGATGGCGCCCCATCATCGACAAAAACCCTCACCAAGCCGTTAAGACGTCAGCTTTATCCGGGAAGCGCTCTCGATATTTATGTAACTCCTGAAAGGCTTGAGTAAAAGACAGGGATTGATTTCGAAAGCGTTCCTTAAAACCAGAAAACTCTTGCAGTTCCGCTCCTTGCAGGACTTGATCGCGACAGACAGATCCATAAATTTCTGTATAGTTGTATGTATTGTTCTCGACAGGAAAGTTCAACCAACGGTGGGCATAGCGATCAAAAGTATCATAGGCAAGACGAGCCTCGCGAAATCGCTGATCCAAGCCATAATAGAGGTTGGCGTAAAGCAAATCATACCACAGAAGGGGGTTTTCAAGCGTGGGCCCTTCTTGCACTAAATCATAAAGTGATTCGTCGTAGTCATAATCTAAGTAAGCGATACGAATCTTAATAGCTTTAAGGAGCGCCTGAAACCGACCACTACTTTCCTTGATTCTTTCTTTTAAAAATTGATCAACTTCAGGCTTTTGGATTCCGGAAAGGCCCAAATTCCCCATTCGCAACAAAACAGACTTCCATAGAAATTGTTCTTGTGCTGACCAACGGGGATGGCGGGAAAGAATTGCATCAACCTGATCTTCATAAACTCCATACATCGCAAAGGATGCAAACTGAAAGACCACCTCATCGATATCAGAAGACGAATGCCACTTCTTATCTGTGGCGGCCTCAAAAAGCTCGTAAGCCTGGCGTGCATTTTGCCTCATGGATTCGCATAAACCCCCTACCACTAAGACTTGGGGCGAATCTAATTTTTTATCTCCAGCGCAATGACGAGCAAAATCGCCACAGCGCTGGAGTTCACCCTTTACTTGGAGAGCCAAAGCGTACAAGGAAGCTCTTGGATCGCCGCACGTGGATTGAACTTTTAGATGCGAAAGAGTCTGCGTGAATTGACGATCCAGTTCTGTCGTGAGTTTGACCACCTCGCTTGGAGGCAAAGAACGAGGTTCGAAGAATTTCTTCTGTACAAGTTTTCGACTCAGACCATTCCCCTCCAGAGTCGCTTCTTGGAGACTTATGGAAGTTGACAAAATGGGAAGCTCCATAGTTCTTGTCGGCAAATTTGGAACTTGTGCCGCTGCCGGCAATACGAACAATCCCCACATAAAAAAGAATTTAATTTTCATTGAAGGCTCCCCCAAACCCAGATGGGGTCCCATTCTCGAGAAAGCCTTGCCTCTTGGCAATAAAAATAATGAGAATAATTTCTGCCTGCGACAAGACTCTGGCAATTCTTCTATAATGTGTTGAATGTCGTTTTATAATCCCCTGCGAAAAAACAAATCCATGCTGAAGCTAGCCTCGACGACCTATGAGGAGGTCATTCAAGTGAAAGCTCCTTTCCTCAAGGATACAGGGGCTCTCGCGCTGACAATGGCCGATGGTACCACGATGACGGCGATGACACGGAATTGGACACGCCTCTATCCCGACAGCCTTTATGTGCAAGCCATTCATAAGTATTATCGTATGCAGAGTGATATTTACCAAAGAAGGCTCGAAAAGTTTAAGTCTTCCGTCACAGAGTCACAGGAAGAAACATTCTTTGACCATAGCCTCGGAGCCTCGCAACCCTTTCTGATCGTGCTCAACAGCACTCAACCTCTATGTCACCCAAGCTCTCGATTGCTAGGGGGCATTCGCGTGGTAATTGCCCGCTCTCCCGAAGAAAAACTTCCCTTTCAATCTGAACCTGCTTTCAATCACTGTCTTCTAGGCAGTGGATTTCATGGGGCCGCTGAGATCGGCCGTTTAACCGCCGAATCCCAAAGCAACCGCCAATTAGGTGCAGATCTCATTACTGTTGGCGGAATGCTGACACTTCAATTTCATGAAGTTCATAATTTCTATGTGCATACATCTCGGACCCATGCAAAACTTTACAGCCGAATGGGGCTGACTCCAAATCATCCCCCTTATTACTGTGACTCATTGAATTGCCTGATTCACTACAACCGCCAAGAGATCATCAATTTTTCAAAACGCGAGTCTCCGGTAAGAAGTCTTTTGCAAACTATTTGAGTTCTTCTCTCATCAGTCCCTCAATACGGCGGTTTTCATTCCAACCTACACAGTTAAAATTTGTATGTTTGTATTTCCGCAACCTTGATCCGCCAGAGCCCATGTTTATCAGATCCTGGCAAGGCATCTTGACCGTGAAAGATTTCAGACTCACTCTGAGACTGGACCCCCCTTCGTCAGCGTTTCGATTCCGCGCCAACATGACCTTCTTAGGCGGACATTACCGAGAGGAGTGGAATGGATAGACCTCAAGAACCTAAACAGCCAAATAGCCCGAATCCCCCCCCTCAAGCTCCTCGATTCCGCTTTAATCTTTTTTACCTGTTATTCGCCATTTGGGGCGTTCTCTTAATTCAAAATTTTATAACCTGGCAGGACCAGGTTTCTGAAGTGGCCTATAGTGAGTTCATAAAGCAGTTAGATGCAGGCAATGTCACTGAAGTTACGAAACGCGGTGAACGACTTCACGGAGTACTAAAAGAACCGGTCAACGGTAAACAAGAGTTTATGACAGTCCAAGTGGACCCGGAGCTTACAAAGCTTCTGGCTGCCCATAACGTCAAATTCGGAGAGGTCATCGAAAGCACGTTTTTAAGAGATGTCATGTCCTGGGTCATTCCGACACTGATCTTTTTAGGTATTTGGATGTTCTTACTAAGAAGAATGCAATCCAATATGTCAGGCGGAGCCATGTCACTTGGTAAAAATAAAGCCAAGGTTTACGTCGAGCAGGACATCAAGACCACCTTCAAGGATGTCGCCGGCGTCGATGAGGCCAAAGATGAGTTGCGCGAAGTTGTCGGATTTCTGAAAGACCCCAAAGCCTATGAACGGTTGGGAGCCCATATTCCCAAAGGCGTCTTGTTGGTGGGCCCCCCTGGAACCGGAAAGACTCTTCTCGCTAAAGCTGTTGCCGGTGAGGCGGGGGTCGCTTTTTTTTCGATCAACGGTTCTGAGTTTGTGGAAATGTTTGTAGGCTTGGGCGCCGCACGGGTTCGCGATCTATTTGAACAGGCTCGTAAACAAGCTCCCTGTATCATATTTATCGACGAACTGGATGCTCTTGGGAAAACACGTAATAGCCCCTTGGCCAGTGGTCACGATGAAAAAGAACAGACTCTGAATCAATTGCTCGTCGAAATGGATGGTTTTGATTCTAGCATCGGCACCATTATCTTGGCTGCTACTAACAGGCCCGAGATTTTGGATCCCGCCTTGCTTCGGGCCGGCCGTTTTGATCGACAGGTCCTGGTAGACCGTCCCGACAGAAAAGGCCGCCTTGAAATTCTGAAAGTCCACGTGGTGAAAGTAAAACTCGATCCCAGTCTTGAGCTGGAAAAGGTGGCTGATCTGACTCCGGGGTTCACAGGTGCTGACCTGGCCAACCTGGTCAACGAGGCTGCCATTGTGGCCACGCGAAGACACGCCGAGACCGTAAATCTTTCGGACTTTACACAGGCTCTTGAACGAATTGTCGCCGGGCTAGAAAAACGAAGTCGGCTTTTGGATCCCCGCGAACGCATGATCGTTGCTCACCATGAAATGGGTCACGCTTTGGTAGCGGCCGCATTGCCCAATAGCGATCCCGTTCATAAAATCTCGATTATCCCAAGAGGTATGGGTGCCTTAGGATACACTCTTCAGCGTCCTACCGGGGATCGCTATTTGATTACAGAGCAAGAGCTTCGAAATAAAATTAGCGTTCTGATGGGCGGCCGTGCGGCCGAGATTTTGGTGTTCGGTCATCTGTCAACCGGAGCGTCAGATGATTTGCAAAAGGCCACCAATATTGCCCGTGAAATGGTCACTCGTTACGGTATGAATCGAATGTTGGGGTCAGTTTCGTACAATGACAATGAAGCCACCCTGTTGTCTGGCGGCGCCGACTTTCCTTTTACGAAAAGTTACTACAGTGACAAAACAGCCCGTGAAATAGACGAGTCGGTTAAAAATATCACTGAAAGTGCTTTGGCAGAGGCCCTGCAGATTTTAACAAACAATGAAAACTTACTAAGAAAAAGTGCTCAGCATTTGTTGGAAAAAGAAACGCTTGAAGAAAAAGAATTGAAGAAAATCTTTTCTCAACTGCAGAAACATACTCAAGAACACTTGGAGCCCATCTCTATCCCGGGGCGTGGAGGCATCCCGCCTTTCGAAATCCACTCTCATCGACCGCAGCAGTGATTGATAGCCCCGTCTCTTGCCCTCTCTAAGAATCCTTCAAAAGCCGAGTTCGGATCGGTGCGGCGCTCGCAAAGCGAGCACCGCTGCCGAACGTATGTCCGAGGCTTTTGAAGGATTCTTAGAGAGGGCAAGGGACGGAGTCAGCAAATATTAATTTTCACAGTTCATAATAAACTGCTTTGAATTTTCAGTATTGGGTCGCCAAGTATTGTCGGAATCAATTTCATTTTCCGTAAGCCAATGTGGAAAAAAGGTGGGCTTCGGCAGTAGGCTGTCGGGTGAACCCTTTAAAAGAGAATGCGGCCAGTTGGCCTCGCTCATGGCGTCGGCGATAAAAGTGGCGTACGAGTGTACGTCTAAATCAGGATCATCTATTTTCGCAATGCCCCTGTAGGAAGCCGATATCACGCCCACAATCTCTTGAGTGCTGTGAAGAACTACCGGTCCTCCTGACATTTGATTCCCTTGAAGAGCGTTATACACCAGATATTTTTGATCAGGTGATTTTGACCACAGATGGTTTGTCGACAAGATTTGTCCGTACGAGGAGATTAGAATTCCGCTGAACCACCGAAGATAGCCTATCGCCTCAATCCACAGGCCCTTCAGTTGTGATGAGTCTCCTGTCCACACAGTAAAAGGCACAACACTTTTCCTTCTTCCTGGAAACCAAATCGCTTTTGCAATTTTGATATCGAGAGTTTGAGACGTATAGACGTTTAGTAGAAAACCATTCCAGTCTTCCGCACGTGGCGCCGCAAAAGGATCACAATCATCTAATTTTTTAGGCAATGGATTACTAACGCCACCGCGTAAAGCAGGTACATTAATCGCAAATCGCTGGCCATTGGTATCACAGTGAGCAGCCGTTATGACATAGCCTTCATGAATAAAGGCACCCGAGCATCCTACAAAGCGCTGTGATGGCGACGGCTCAATAGCCACAATCGAGTTTTTAGGATGGATCACCTCTTCCCAGGTCGCACCAGGATATTGTTCATAAATTGCAGATGCACCGAAAGAGGTAAAGATCATCATTATGAACAAAATATTTTTCATCACTCCCAACCACCATATCTGTATAGCATTTGATCTCAGCACCATTTGTCACCCAAAGCCCAAGCTGAAAAAACAAGGAAAACCTACACTTCTCTTCTCTAAGTGTCCTCCAAAAACCGAGTTCGGATTGGTGCGGTGTTCGCAACGCGAGCACCGCTGCCAAACGTATGTCTGAGGCTTTTTGGAGGACACTTAGAGAAGAGAAGTGGTGGACGTGACAGGAATCGAACCTGCGACCCTCAACATGCCATGCTGATGCTCTCCCAACTGAGCTACACGCCCTTCAAAGTCAAAAATCCCTGAAGATTTTGGGAATCCTTTCGGATGACATAAGCTAAAAGCTTTTGAAGGCTCAATCTCACAAAATCGTTGCGAATAATCTATCTTTAATGCACCGCAATTACAAAAAGTGAGGGACTCCCTTTAAAAACTATAGTTACATCTTACCGTCTTGAGGAGGAATCATGTTCAAATTGATTGTGACGGCAGCTATGATATTCACCCCTTTTCTCTACGCTAAAGACCTTAGCAATCGCCTGGGCGTGGGAATCAAGAATAATAACTCTATCGATTTACCATCTTTAGCGGCTGTTTATTATCCCAATTCCGAAATCGGCTTCACGGGCAGTTTGGGCGTCGACACCGAGGAGGACAACTCCAAATTCGCGGTCAACGTGGGAATTCGCAAAGTCCTCTTCAAAGAAGACAATATGAATTTTTACTACGGGGGCCAAGTGGGGATGCTTAACGTTGAGCGCCCTGACGCCACTGGTACAGGTACTGACAATGATTCTGGCTTCGAGATGAATGTGGTTTTTGGGGCCGAATTCTTTCTGCCAGGCTTGGATTCACTGGGATTTTCTTTTGAAGGTGGAGTCGGGCTTACGTCTTTAGATGAAACTCGGTTCCGCACCGTGGGCGACCACCCGCTTAAAGCCGGTCTTATTTTTTACTTTTAATTCCCGGGACAGTAAGTTCAATATCCGCAACGACAGCTTTATGATCTGAGCCCTGCTTTTCACGTTCTTCATAGGTGCGGGGCCATTTGATTTCTTTGCCTTTATGGTTTCGATAGTCGGCAATTTCTGTTCTGATCACTCGAACGTTGCGGACCCGAATGTCATCAATTTGTTTAAAATCGGCTCGCCCCCCCTTGGAAAAGTACGCGTGAGTTCCGCGGTCGTAGGGTTCAAGACGATCTTCCTCAGCTTTGTCAAAGGCACTGTCAATTTCAAGCTGACGGAGGGGCTCAATTTCGGTCGAACTTTGCACTTCGGTGTTATAGTCCCCAGCGATAATAACGGGCACATCTTCACCATACCTCTGATGATACGTTTGAATTATTTGGGCGATGCCTTCAAATTGAGCTGTTCGCCAACGCTGACTTTCAGGATCGCCTGAGCGATTTCGTTTTGATTTAGCATGCACGCCTCCCAAAATCAGGACGGGCTTTTCAAAGTTGGCGTCTTCTTTATTGAAAAACAACAAAACTGGAAAATCCCGGGAAAAAAGCGGTATCGTTTCTTCTTTCCACTGTCCATCCTCCTTATAACGGTCCGTCCATTGGAGGTGTCGATGGGATTCTAACTTGTATTTGAAGGGTAAGGATTTTTTAACAAAAAAGCCGATATCAATTCCTCGTTGGTCGTTCCCATCAATTAAAAATACATGATAAAGGCCGCGCAGTTTTTGATCACCTTCTACGACCTCGCGTGCAGCTTTTACGTTTTCAATTTCTTGCCCCACTAACCAATCAGGGTTGTATTCGATCAACGTCATTTGGAGACTGACCATTTCCCGATCTGGTTTTTCATTTTCACTACGTCCATTCTTGCCTGAAGCTAGCTTCACGCCATTCACCCTGGATGGCCCGTCATCCGAAGTAAATACATTCTTAAGGTTCCAGGACATCCCGCGCATACTAAATCGCGCGTGACCCAAAGTGGACGGAGGACGCTCTTTTGACAGAGGCTTGGCCAGATCCTTTGAGATATAGCTTTCAGCGTGGGGCGAGGCCTTACCTTTAAGAAGTTTGTGGCATTGCCTCTGGGCATGGGCGTCCGAGTGAAAAAGTAATAGACAGATCCCTGTAAAGGTCACAACAAACCAGGGAGCATTCCGCATGAAATTCAATACAACCATTCCAAGACCTCTGATCCTGGAATAAAGCAAAATCCAAACCCATCCTTGCCTGCCGATTTAATTGACCAGGAGCAAGAAGATTGGTTCTTGGGTCACTCTTATGTGGTGCGAGCTATGACAATCCGATCCTGGCTGATCTCGACTTCGTTCCATCTTAAATTGCGGCAGATCCACCGAATACTTTTTTCAGAATAAAAGCAAACGTGACTTGGATCACGATGGTAGTGCCACTTTTCAAAATCCTCGACAGAGTCTGTAAGAGAAGTCTTGAGATAAAGGGAACCTAGCGGCTTCAAAAGACTTCGCAATCGGGCAAACTCTTCAAAGGGTTTATAAAAATGCTCGATCACCTCGGTGCAGACAATGTAATCATACTTTTTTTGCAACAATTTGGAATCATCATGGAAATAAGGGTCGTAACCTTTGATGTTATAGCCTTCTTTTTTCAGAGTATGGATGACCACGGAATTCGGTCCGCAACCAAAATCCAGTCCTTCGGCTTTCATCAGCTGGGAGTTACGCACAGCTGCTATCACGGGAGCTAAAAAATCCTGATAACCTTTCTGCTCGGGATCATTTTCATGGGATTGATATCGGCGCAGCTCTTCATCGGGCTTCAAATGGAATTGCGGGTTTAGGAAGATTAAATTGCAATCAAGACACTTATGATAGCTTTCGCCAGTCACCTTCTGGTGAAGGGTCCATGTCGACTTTCCAAGGCAAAGGGGGCACTTTAAAGATTCCATTCCCAAATATAATAAAAAGATCCCAGCCTTGCGAACGAAATTTTAAAAATCCCTCTTTAATTTTGCTCCATTTTTGGATATCCTGTACCCCAAGACTGGTCAGAGTCATTGATTCTGACGGGTCCACAACAATAATTCTGTTTCTTCGAGTTCAATGAGAATTCGTTTAAGAGATAGGGCGAAAGGTCTATATGAACAACCCCAATTCCACGGCGTTGGAGCGCTTTAGTGCGTTCAAATCCGCTGTCAACCCCACCGTTCCCCGTAAAATTGAGAAGCTCAAGAATACCAACGGCAAAGAAGCTCCGATATCAGAGTATTTCGGCTGTATGACTTTTGGCTTGGCGCAAATGCGGGAAAAACTTCATAAAGAAGCCTATCAGTGTTTGTTACGCACCCTTGAGCAAGGCAAGAAGCTTCCAAAGGAGACGGCTGATGCCATCGCTTCTGCCATTAAGGAATGGGCCGTGAATAAAGGGGTGACCCACTTCTGCCATTGGTTTCAACCTATGACAGGATTAACAGCAGAAAAACATGATGCATTTATTTCCATTCAACATGCTTATCACTCGGAGCTGCGGGTGATTGAACGATTTACGGGTTCGCAATTGATTCAAGGTGAACCCGATGCTTCTAGCTTCCCTAGTGGTGGCATGCGATCCACTTTTGAGGCACGTGGTTATACAGCCTGGGACCCATCTTCGCCTCTTTTTATTATTGAAGAAGAAAGCGGCAACACTCTTTGCATTCCAACGGTTTTCTTCGGATACCATGGTCATGCCTTAGATAACAAAACCCCTCTTCTTCGCTCCATTGATGCTGTATCTCGTGAAGGATGCGAATTTCTTAAACTTCTCGGCGACGTGGATGCCAAACGCTTGCACGTCACTGTGGGGGTCGAGCAAGAGTACTTTTTAATTGATAAAAATTTAGCTTCACTTCGCCCGGATGTTCTGATGACGGGTCGAACGCTTCTAGGTGCGCCCTCGGCCCGAGGCCAACAACTGGAAGACCACTACTTCGGCTCCATTCCCGGCCGGGTCAAACGCTACATGCAAGAACTGGAGTTTGAACTTTATAAGCTGGGCGTTCCAGTTAAGACCCGACATAATGAAGTGGCGCCTTCTCAGTTCGAGCTAGCCCCTATTTTCGAGGATGCCAATATCGCCGCTGATCACAACGTGTTGACCATGGATGTGCTGAAGCGGATGGCTTTGAAACATGGAATGATCTGCTTGTTACATGAGAAGCCCTTCGCCGGAATCAATGGAAGCGGCAAACATAACAACTGGAGTATTGCCAATGATAAAGGCGAAAACCTATTAGAACCCGGCACAACTCCCCATCAGAACTTAAGATTTTTAGCCTGCTTAGCCGTGGTTCTAAAGGCCGTTTACGAGCATGCGGATATGCTTCGCGCATCCATTGCCAGCCCCGGAAACGACCATCGGTTGGGAGCCAACGAAGCGCCTCCGGCCATCATTTCGGTTTTCCTCGGACAAATGCTGGAAAACATCCTCAACAGCATCGAGGGGGGCACCGCCCTGAAAGCTACGGATCAGCAAATCATAGATTTGGGATTAAGTCATATCCCTGATATCTCAAAAGACTATACGGATCGAAATCGCACAAGCCCGTTTGCCTTCACCGGCAATAAGTTCGAGTTTCGAGCGGTCGGCTCCAGCACTCACGTGGCCCTCCCGATTTCGATTCTTAATGGAGCTGTCGCTTCGTCATTTCGTGAAGCCGCCGGACGTTTGAAGGAGTTGCTGAAGAAAAAGGGAACCCGGGATGAAGCCGTTATGGAGCTTATCCGCCAGCTTTGCAAAGAAACTCGGAATATCCGCTTTGAAGGCAATGGTTACTCAAAAGAATGGCGGGCCGAGGCAAAAAAACGCGGGCTCCCTATTTTAAGCACCTCGGCAGAGGCGCTGTCTGTTATGGCTCGAGAAAAGTCCACGCGTTTTTTGGTGGACATGAAAGTCTTCAGCCCTGAGGAAATTGCCAGCCGATACCATGTCTACGTTGAGCGCTATATCAAGACTCTAGATATAGAATTTGAAACACTCATTATGCTGGTCAGAGGGCATGTAATCCCCTCTCTTGAGAAGCAATTGGCTCAAATGGGAGCGGCTCATAACACCATTCTTACAGCCGGACTTAAAAAGTTGCATAAAGAACGAATTGCCGCCGTTGAGAAGGTTTTTGAGGACACTCTGAAAAATTTGAATCATTTGGACAAGCTTTTGAAAAAATCCTACACCATTTCTTCAGAAGAAAAGCGATTAGCGGATGTCGTGGAAACCCTGATTCCAGCTTCCGAGCAGCTTCGCCAGGCGGCTGATTACGCCGAAATCTGCATCGCAGACGACCTTTGGACTTTGCCAAAATACAGTGAAATGCTTTTTTCAAACGAACTGACCTGATCATGAAGTTCCAACTTCCCTACACCGAACTGGTATTCGAAGCCGCTCGCTCCTCTGGAGCTGGCGGCCAGCATGTTAACAGGACAGAGAGTGCGATAACTTTGCGGTGGAATATAAAGGAAAGCTTCGGTCTGCCCGATAGCCAAAAAGACAAACTGCTATCCCGCCTTCGCTCTCGCCTCACCAAAGACGGAGAAATTCTTATCCGTTGCCAAGAGTTCCGTTCGCAAAAACAGAATAAGAAAGCCTGCCTTGATAAGCTATTGCAGCTTATTGAAAAGAGCCTTATAGATCCCAAGAAAAGAATTAAAACGAAACCCTCGAAGGCATCACAGCAAAGACGGATTGAGCAGAAACAACCCCGATGTGAGATTAACCAGGGTCGCCAAAAAGTACGCTTATAAATTACGAAAATTCTGTAAATAACATGTCAACAGATAGTCTCTGTGAAGTTCCATCTCGAGACTTTCAACATAATTTCTTCATTCTAAATGGTTTCATCTTTATTAAACTTGATTTTCTTTATGAAGAGTGGAAAAGAGACCCTTCACTTAAGTCAGGCCTTCCTTCCGTCTAGAGATAAAGGAGTCAGTCGCATGAAGAAAACGGGTATCATAACCGGTTCATTGGTTTTTGCGGTGCTGATCATTTCAAGCTTTGCGATCTCGTCTGTGCCTCAAAAAAGCAAAGGCACGATCTTTCCCGTCAAACAAGTTGCTTCATTTCATGTGCATGTAAAAAAGACTAAAAATCTAGTCACCTATCAACTTTGGGAAAACCCGCGAAGTAACCAAGATACCCTAATTCGAAAAGAAAAAGGCATAGCTCATAAATCGATTCTTGTTCCCAAGACGCTTTCATCCAAAATCAAAAGCGATCTCCTTGTACTGGCATGGAAGTCGCAATACAGCCAATACCGATATACATTGGACGTTAATGGCCCCTGCACAGACAACTTACAAATTCTTGTCGGCTCGGCTGAACCAGTTAAGGTTTGCCCTTACCAAAAGCAAAGCTTTACTAAGGGCCTTCATATAGAAAAGAATCTCAGTGTCCTTTTTGAAAATAACAATGCTCATAAGAAGCCCTCTAGCAACAAACCCTAAACAGCCTCAAGAATAGCGGCGACTCCCATTCCACCCGCCGTACAAATTGAGATCAATCCACGCCCCTGACCCTTTTTATTCAGAAGGTGAGCCAAAGTGGTTACGATTCGACCACCTGTGGCCGCAAATGGATGACCCAAAGCCAAACTTCCACCTTTGATGTTGAGTTTGCTACGATCGATTTCGCCTAAAGGTTCCGAGCGGCCTAAAACTCGTTGGCAGAAATCTTTATCTTTCCAAGCTTTAAAGGTACAGAGCACCTGACCGGCGAAGGCCTCGTGGATTTCATAAAAATCAAAATCATTTAATTTCAAATTGTTTCGCTTCAGTAGGTTTGAAACCGCCAAAGCAGGAGCCATCAACAGACCTTCACCGTGAACAAAATCCAACGCGGCCACTTCGCAATCTACAAACCGAGCCAGAACAGGAAGATTTTCCTGTCGGGCCTTCTCAGGGCTTGCCAAAAGAACCACACTGGATCCATCCGTTAAGGCCGTTGAGTTCCCGGCAGTCAAAGTGCCCTTGCCTGTGAAATCAAAGGCGGGCCTTAATTTCGCAAGCTTTTCAATTGCGGTGTCGTCCCGAAGAATGAGATCTCTCTTGACCCCATTAAACGGCATAACAAGATCATTATAAAAACCTTCTTTGTAGGCAGAGGCTCCCTTCTGATGGGATTCGTACGCCAGTTGATCCTGTTCTTCTCGGCTGACACCCCACTCTTGCACCATTTTTTCCGTGTGCTGCCCCATCGAGAGTTTTGTTCGAGGCTCGACAACGCCAGGAAAAACAGGCTTAAAGTCACTAGCTCTAAAGTTTAAGGCCGCTGCAATTCGAGCCCCTGTAGTTTTGGCCGAATTCATGGCAATCGCTTTACGAGCAAATGAGCGCGGAAAGAGCACAGGCAGATCCGTATTGGTATCAACACCGCCCCCAATTCCCCATTCGATTTGTCCCAACTTGATTTTCATAGCGATGTGGTTAATGGTCTCTAGCCCCGTACCGCAGGCTCTTTGGACATTGTAGGCTGGAGTCCAAGGGTGTAAGTCTGTCCCCAAAACGCACTCACGCGCTAAATTCCAATCACTGGACGACATCATGACGGCTCCCAAAGCCACATCCCCTAACTGCTTCCCTTTTAACTGAGATTTTTCAACTAACCCTTGCAACGATGCCGTCATCAGCTCTTGGGTTGTCACGCCCTGATAGGCTGTCATGGATTTCACAAAGGGGGTTCTGATTCCCGCACAGATTACAGCATCATTCATAAAAACACCTCATTAATGATGATAACTTTACTCAATTAGGTATGGGTCTTCAAGAGAAACTGACGCAGTTCTTCGAGCCACGCCTCATTTAAAATTCTATCAGATTTGCAGTTGATTAACACATCTTCTGTGAACTTCTCAAGACTGTACTCGTGCTCGTGGCTCTTCAATAAGGCATGGGCGACCATTTCACCCCAATAAACATGAACAATCGCCGCATCTTTAAAGCTACTATCCGCTTTAGTGACGAATTGAGAGCAATAAAGACGATAATCATCTTGCGCCTCTAGGCTGCTCCCTAAAAACAATGGATGCTTTTCAAACTGCAACATAGCGGCGATCCATGCGTCAGATTCTTCTTTTTCGAACTTTCGACCTTGATTAAGAAGCCATTTTTTATAAAGCAGTGGATTTTGCGTAAGACGCGCCATTGTCAGTAAAGCTTTAAGATTGATAATTCTTTCCATTTCATCCTCTCCGAAGTGACGCGTAAAATGACAAGAAATGGAAAGCTCTAACTGCGAATTTTCAAATCGCAGAGCCGACATTTGGGACAACTCGAAAAATAAAGACCAAGAATCTTTCGCGGACCCCGTGTAATTGATGAACTCATTAAGCCACAGGATAAAGTCTGGATTTTCTTCGGAAAACTTTTCAATGGTTTGCGAATGAAATAGGGCCTTCAAAAGATTATCCCGCCAACTGGAAAGTAATTGGTACATTCGCGCACGGGCCCGTTTTCGCAAGCCAACGTTAAAAAGATCGTAGTACTTTTCAATATATCGTGAATAAGAAGTGGCGTCGTGACGTTCGATAAACAAAACTTTTGCCGCTTCAATACGGCGATATTTCTTCTCTCCAATCACAAAATCCTGATGAATAACGGGAAAGTATTTTTGATTCAGAGGTAAATACCGGTAGGCATTGAAGTAGACCATGGTGTCTGGAAATAGATCAGCCGTTAGAATAGCAAAATGTTCACAGTAAGCGGATTGGAATAAATAAAACTCTGTTAAAAACGTCTTGATGAAGTCCTCTTTCAATATCCATGCGGCATCACGAAAACCGGAAGACTTTTGAGCCGCCTTAGCCGCATCGGCTCTATTGACGATTAACAAAACCTTGAGTTTCGACAATGACTCCCTAATTTGCGCTAGAACTGCCGGCGAAATCGAGGCCTCTGCAGTCCAATCCAGAACAATAGTTCGGGGCCGACACTTATCATTGCGAGTCAGCTCTTCCAATGTTGAAAAGATACGCGGCTCAAAAAGTAGGTACTCACATGCTTGCTTGTAACGCAGGACAAGGCCAGGGTCTGCTGAAATAAGAACTAATGAATCGCGTTCTGTCTGCATCTTCAGAAAATTCTCTCAACCCTTTCGCCCCGAAAGGACTCACTCGTCATCTTGAGGTTTAATTAAATGCGTCAAACGTGAAAAGTGCTTAAATAAATCTTGAATCAACTCTTTTTAAAACTCAAAGTATTTAAATGATGACAGGGGTTATCACCATGAGTCCAACCCACGCTAATTTATTAATTAAATTTTTTGTTCTTGCCTTGTCGACTATCCTTCTGACAAGTCCCTTGAGTTACGGTTTTGAGCAAACCCTTCAAGAGCAAAAGATCGAGGGCGTTAACCTGACCAAGACAATCAAATTCACAGACTTTAGTCCGACGGTTTTTAAATCAGTCACTCATGGCCTCAGAAAAAAACCCATAGCTTTTTTCTCTGTCAAAGTTTATGTGGGTGAAATTATATTACCGTCGGCCGTGACCTGGGATGGAAGTCGAAAGACTTTTGAAAATTCTCCAGAAGCGGGGGTCATAATGACCTTCGTTCGGGATGTTCCGGCTAAAAACATCGTTGAAACATTCGCAGATGGTCTGAAGGGAAACAAAGCCGACATGAACAGCCCCGAGATAAAAGCATTTTTGGAAGCGGTTAAAAAGCTGGGTGATGTGAAGAAAAATGAAGCGTTCATCGTAGTTCGCCAGCAAAAAGAAGAAAATGATGAGCTTCTTGTTACAATACCCAACCGTCCCCACGAGCTTGTAGCTGGCCCCAAAGGTTGGAGCCAGCAGATATTGAGAATTTGGAGCGGTAACCCCTCGGACAACGGCGTAAGAGATTTACAAAAACTTTTCTTTAATTAACAAAAACTTTTGTACCCATCTTAACAGCTTCACCTTCTTAGAAGATGAGCTAGATGGGTGCTAATTCAGCTCGCCAGGCCGAGTCGGCTCATGAGAGGTGACCTCTTGCTGGGGATTAGCCCCCACCATTCCTCCTGGAAAATCCAGATCTAGCGCCCACTTTAAGACTTGGTTGACGTTTTCAGCAAGTTCCACATGAAGATCTTTACGAACTTCCTCGGGCAACTGCTTCAAATCCTTCTCGTTGGCCTTTGGTATAAGCACATTGATGGCCCGATTTCGATGAGCGGCTATCAGTTTTTCCTTGATTCCGCCAACTGGTAGCACGGCTCCTGTTAAAGTGATCTCACCGGTCATTGCGTAATCAATCGGAACTTCTCGACCTGTTAATAGCGATGCCAGCGCTGTCAGCAATGTCACGCCTGCAGAAGGACCATCCTTGGGAATAGCTCCTGCTGGCGCATGAACGTGAATGTCAAACTTACCGAAATCAAAGGTCGGGTTAAAAAAGGCCATTCTTGATTTCAACAGACTCAAGGCAATCGAGGCTGACTCTTTCATGATATCACCCAATTGCCCAGTAGTTGTAAGCTTCCCCTGTCCAGGCATCATCGCCGCTTCAATGTAGAGCAAGTCACCGCCGACGGGGGTCCATGCGAGGCCCGCAACAACCCCTGGTCCCTGATGAGGCCGAATAGCGTCTAAGTTGAATCTTTCAGTTCCTAAAATCTCTTCGAGGTCTTCGACCTTCACCACAATCTTACTGGCCTCCTTCGACTTGACCACTTTCTCACTGCACCATCGGCAAACTTCGGCAATACGCCGTTGAAGTTCTCGCACACCGGCTTCCCGCGTGAAGTGAGTAATGATCCGCAAGAGAACATCTTCGGGGATTTCAATATTGTCTTCCGTCAACCCATGCTCACCCATTTGTTTGGGAAGAAGATGGGTTTTTGCAATCTGAAGCTTTTCCGCCGTGGTGTAACTTCCAATCTCGACCACTTCCATACGATCCAGCAAGGGCCCAGGAATTCCATCCAGGCTGTTTGCTGTCCCCACGAAAAAGACCTTCGACAGGTCAAACGGAGTATCCAAATAATGATCCATAAATGTGGAGTTCTGTTCGGGATCTAAAACTTCCAACATGGCACTGGCTGGATCACCTGAAAAACCGCGTGTCATTTTGTCGATTTCATCCAGAATCATGACAGGGTCTCTTTCTCCCGCTTTTTTAATAGAAGCTAAAATTCGTCCCGGTAAAGCACCCACATAAGTACGACGATGGCCACGTATTTCCGCATCGTCTCGCACGCCACCCAATGAGGTTCTGACATACTTCCGACCCAGGGCTCTTGCGATACTCTGTCCTAACGAAGTTTTACCAACGCCAGGAGGGCCTACCAAAAGAAGGATGGACCCCTTCTCACCATGAGTCAGCTTCATCACAGCCAAGTGCTGTAGAATTCTTTTCTTCACCTTTTCAAGGCCAAAATGATCAGCGTCCAAAACGGCTTGTGCTTTTTCCAAATCAATTTCTTCCTGTGCGGAAGTTTTGTTCCACGGTAAAGACAAAAGTAAATCCAAATGATTTTTTGTCACATGATATTCAGGAGACGAAGGATTAATTTCTTCCAACCGCTTCATTTGGCTTTGGGCTAAATCCAGCGCCTCCGGAGGAAGGTGAAGATCATCAATCTTTTTCTGGTACTGTCCGCTTCCGTCTTCGCCTTCACCCAACTCCTCTTTAATAGCCCGCAGCTGTTCGCGCAAAATTTGCTGACGCTGACTTTGGCCGAATCGACTTGTTAGTTTGTTACGGATGTCAGCTTGCACATTAAGGCTTTCCTTTACGTTGTGAAGAAAGCCCAAAACGCTCATGACCCGATCTTTAAGGTCATCGATATTCAAAATCTTTTGCTTATCTTTAACGGGAAAATCAGCATGTGCCGCTATGATGTAAGCTAGTTCTCGAAGATCTGCAATAGTGTTAATGGAATCAGCAAATGCTTCAGATGGCTTTAACACCTCAATGGCAAGTTCTCTAAGATTGGTCAGTAGAGCTCCTTCCATCGTTTCATCCAGAATTTTCTGATCTTCCATTGTTTCGAAAGCCGCTTCAAAATAGCCATCCACGAAACGCCAGCCCGTTCGGCGAACACGTTGGTAACCTTTTAGAATAACATGGTAACCTGTCTCGGCCTGGCCCTTTACACTTTCAATTTTTGACAGCACTCCAACACTGTGAAAGTCGGACTCCCTTTCGATTCTCGAGTTTTCATCTTTTTGAGTGAAAGTAATAATCCAATGCCCTTGATTAAAAGCGGCTTGTAAAGCTTTTAAGCTTTTATCCCGCCCTACTCTGAGCGCTTGGGAGACTTCCGGGTAAATCACTGTGTTCTTCAACGGTAAAACAGGAACATAACCTGTCGGCCATGACATAGAATTCTCCTTCAATTTTCCAGATAGGGAAAATCTTCTAAGCAAAACTTGTGTCATAAACGAGAATCGTCAAGGTTGCAGCAGATTGCATTTCAACAAGAATGCTAGAAGTCCTCGAAAACAGTTCGCACAATGAAGTTGCGAACATCGCGCTTTAATTTCGCCAGGTTGGCAGCAGAGCTGATGGATTTGGATTCCACCCATATAAACTCCGCATAAACTCGCCAGAGAGAAGTAAATAGATAAGAATAAAATTCGGCCTTTTCAGCAGCCTCGGGTTTAGACTTTTTGAATAGGGTCAAAACTGTTTGAAAAAAGGATCTTTGAGACCTTCGGCTCATCTCTTCCAAAGCAGCGTCATTTTCAAGATATGACCACAGATTAATCCGGTAGTAGTCTTCATTACTCTCAATGTAATCGAGATATGTTTCGAGCACTAAAGCCAGGTGACCCTTGTTGATGTGATGAATTTTCTCGGCCAGAGGATTTAAAAATTGGAAAACGCGATCATGATACTTTCCCGCCACCCATAGTCTGAGGGCTTGGTCAGTTTCCCAGTTTTCAAAATAAAACCGGTAGGGAAGCTGGGTGATAAGGGACGCCTTTTGCAAAGTCAAAGAGCGGAAGCCATTTAAACAAATGTAATTAACGAGATCTTCAAAGTGCAAATCCTCTAGTTCAATGGAGTTTTCTTCCATATTGGGGAAATTCTGCTTTCCCAATTCTTGAATTTTGACCAAGTAGCGCTTCATTGACTGCCTTGCCGTATTTTTTGCCGTGTGCACATCAAAACGTAAAATTTCCACCAGTGAGAAAAACTCTAATACCCGGCGGTCGGTCATGCAAAGCTGGGGTAGCTCCGGCCAAAGTGGTTTAATGACATATCCGTCTGTGTATTCTCCAGGATGGCTCCATACCCACTGCTGGGATACTGAATCTGGCTTATGAACCGAGCCCACAGACGGGATCGAAAGAGGCAGACCTTTTCCGATTTGGCACTTCTTGGAGGGCCACCAAAACGAGAGGGCTTCCAATAGAAAAAGCTGAATTCGGTCGAACATGGGTTGAGCCGTATAACGATCCAGTAAACCCATATGTTGAAGACGTCTCTGCGCCGCTAGAAAATCTTTCTGCGTCCATCCGGCTTCATTTAAGGCGACAGCCGCCATAGGCAAATTTCGAGATTTGCATTCAAGGATTTGGAAAAGAGCAAAAAGATCTTGTGGTTTCAAGTTCCTCGTTGGCTGAATTAGTGTCAAACCGACTGGCTCAATGCTACTGATAATAGTGTCAAAAATCACGCAATATGTTTAAAAAGCTACAGAGATAACATTTGAAGATTGCTTACATTTTTGTCTTGCTCAAGGTTAGCTCAAAATTGACCTTCCGACGCCTTGCTTGCATTTCCATACATATATTACACGCCCCATTTTAATGATCTCAATCTCTGCGATTGTACAAATTAAATATGGAGATATTGACGCCCTTCATGGCTTTGTATAGTTTCACGGGTCCCATTGAATCAATAGGAGGCCATCATCATGAACCAGACTTCCCATGGAACAGATAAATCTAGCCCACAGATCTCAGAGCATGCCTCTTCGAACTCTCATCAAAATATCGTAGAAGTTGATGAAATGTTAAAGGACCTTATCCCCGATTTCATGAATCGCCGAAATCAAGAACTGCAAGACCTTGATACCTGGAGTGAGAGCAGCAACTTTACAGCGTTGGCTCAATATGGACATAAGTTAAAAGGCTCAAGTCTAAATTATGGCTTTAATCATCTGGGTGGTTTGGCCGCTCATTTGGAGCTAGCGGCACGCAGTGAAAATCAGCAAGAGATTCAAGACCTAATTAAAGAAATCAAAGAGCATATCCGTAACATTCAAGTTGTATTTGTAAGCGAGTAATTCCCGAATTTTTATTTTTTAACTTTAACTGTGAAGCCGTCCCTGCTTGCTTTTACTATGAATTACAAGAGCTGGACAATGCGAGTGAGCAAAGATCCCTCTGATCGTATGACCCAAAATCACCTGGCTTAAGGGTCCTCGAGTTACACTAATCGATAGTAGATTAGCTTGGTTTTCTCTCGACGTTTCGAGAATTCGATTTCCCAGGCCTCCAATTGAACGGTCGCAAATGAAACTGCATTTTATACCCTGTTTCTTTGCCCATTCTTTCCACTTGGCTCCCAGTAGTCGCTTTTGTTCTTCTTGCTCTTCCCAAAATTCTTCGATCCACCGCACTTCGTAGCCCCACGAAATCCCAAAGGCGAGTGGCCCCGACTCCAAATCCAGGTAGTGATACAATAGAACTTCAGATTTATGTTTTTTAGCGAATTTCACAACCGTGCGAAAGGTTTGCTTGGAAGCATCTGAAAAGTCTGTAGGAAAAAGGATTCTTGTAAATGGAGTAATCGTGGTGACATTTTCACCAATCACCAATACAGGAATCGGCGAGATAGAAATTAAAGTCTCGGCGAAGCTTCCGATGCCGATTAAGTTCATTCGCGATTTAGCGCCAGACCCGGTGACAATAATTTCGGCTTTTTTTCTTCGCGCAAAGTCCACAAGGGCTTGTGCGCGGTCCCGCAATGAATTGGACTCGGCCACCAAGAAGTTAGCGCTTTCTCCCGATATTGATTGCTCTTCCCACTTCTCCTTTACACGCCCTTCAACTTCCTTCATGGTTTCAGCTTTCAGCTTGCGATTGGAGGGCATTATCAGTCCCAAATCAAACGGGGAAAATATAGACACAGGCAAAATATCTTGTTTACCCTTTATCCAATATTCCAGGACCTTTCGAGTCTTCTGAATCTGAAAGCTTTCCAATCGTGTCGAATCAATAGCCCAAACGATGGGACTTCCCTTTCTCTGAGCTAACGGTTGTCTTTCTCGAACACCCTGTCCTCGACGATTTTTCTGTATTGTGGAACTTTGTTCTCCTCGCATAAAAACTCCTCTTGCCTTAAAGGCCCCATTTTCGCTCAAAGCAACTGCTAATCACTTTTTGTTCCACGAATTTGTCATTTAAAAATGGGTTCCGCTACCTCTGACATAGCTTCTGAAGTTTTCCGGAGGTCGAATTGACTTCGCCCGCACCTCTGATCAAGATCCTCGAAATTGATTTCAGCCAAGGGGGACCTTATGAACAAATTTTCATTTTCATTACTTGCTGTTTTGTTACTGACTAGTGCCGCCGCTTTTGCAAGCTTTACGGGCCGCTGGCAAGGCCAGGGAAAAGTTACCGATATTTCAGGTGGCACGCTCAAGTGTGATGTCATTCAATTCCGCGTTGAACAGACAACAAGCGCGCTTAAGATTCTACAAGGGTATATCTACTGCAAGCCCCAGGAACTAAAAGTAGCAGATATGAGTCTTCGTATTTATCAAGACGGCCTTTATCTTGACGGCGATAAAATTGGCAGCATAAGTGATGATTCAATTCGCTTAAGCTATATACGAAAGGATGGCCTCCGAGTACGAAGCTTGGCCCGCCTTAAAGATTCTAAATTGCAGTATCAGGAGGAGTGGATGGACAAAGATAATAACCGAGTTCTGTT
This sequence comes from uncultured Pseudobdellovibrionaceae bacterium, assembly GCA_964515195.1. Classification (GTDB taxonomy): domain Bacteria; phylum Bdellovibrionota; class Bdellovibrionia; order Bdellovibrionales; family Bdellovibrionaceae. Next base: position 31,214 of record CAZETK010000009.1, on the reverse strand, counting down.
CTTTCAAGGCCTGTTAACACGTCAGTAAATATCGTGATAACTTGGATACTTTCGAACCCATAACGGAACGACATGTAAGGCCAGATACTTATTTTGCTGCTTTTTCGGAATAGTATTGTACGAACTAGCAACCCTGCGACATATCTTCGCTCCACAGCGGCACCTCATTTTCCACCAGGATTTGTAGCACGGGACCGTTGTGGAGTAATCAAAAGTGATTTCCTCACCCGCCTTGATATCCCGGATAGCAAAAAGCTTGTTCTCTTGCCGAATGCCACAGTTGGGATCACAGCTATGGTTAATAGAGCGTGGAACTTCGTCTAAATCCAAATAAAGAGTGCGGCTGATTTGAAAGGGATCATCTGTGGTTTCCTGACCCGCTTCGATACGGCGATCCATCTGTCGAGCGGTCAGCCTGTCGCCAGTCAGGATGCAAACAAGCCGGCCTGCCTGAATGGGCTTATTGGTGAAGACGCCTTTTCCCTTTTTAGGGGCTGTTTTAATTTTGAGATCCATAAAATCACCATGTAAGAAGGCAGGAAATTTTTCAAGGCCGCCCTAAAAATAAGAGTATTATACATGGTGTCAACGCCGATCCTTCTCAGACGGGCATCAGTGGGTTATAAGTTTTCGTTCAAAATCAATTTTTGATGGTGGCCGTAGCTCAGCTGGTAGAGCATGGGATTGTGATTCCCAGGGTCGCGGGTTCAACCCCCGTCGGTCACCCCATTCCCAAATCTCAGTGGTGCTGAGCAGAGGTTCTACTCACTCGATAGTGGCACCCAATATGCTACCTCTTCTACCGATGAGGAAATTGACCATTCAATCCCACTCTCTGCGACCTTTTGTGTTGAGTGTTTTGACAGTGACAAGCCTGTTTTTGTCCCCCTCCTTTGCGTCTTCCGCAAACTCTTCTTGTCGATCCGTTTTAAATAAGCCTGAAAGCTTTCACGTGACTACGGTCAGAAGGTACATTGAAAATATTGAAGGCCTACTGGACTTTCCAAGGCTCAGCCCTACAATATCGCTAGCAGAATTAAAGGCCCTTAATCCGGGAACGGTCCACCGCCTAGAGGGCCCTCCCAACTCACTCTTGATCCAGCACCTTCTTAAGTGGGGCCACGAACGGCGTGAAGCGGGATTGATGTCCTTCCGAGGCCGATGGATTTTGATTCTGTCAGACCAGATGGCAGTTAAACCTCCAGAGTCCCTTATCCCGCTATTAGGTACGGGGCTTTCAAGTTTTGATCTTCATACACAACCTTCCGATCATCCTATCAGCGCACTCCCCTCTTTTGGGGATATGAGGTTATTGCAAAAAACACTCAACAAGACCATGTATATTGCGAGCCCCCATGGGTTATCCATGATTAAGTTCTTTGATCATAGCTGGAATGCCGATAGTGCTTTTTTGGATTGGGCCAAAAATCAAGGTTACCCAACAGAAAGCGAAAACTTTCGAAAAAGAGACTGGCAACCGGCCTATGTGATCTTTCTAAAGAAGTACCACGCCTACGAAGTGATCCCCTGGAAAGATGAGGCCCGTATCCAATATGAGCTTAACAAAGGCCAATACGATCCTCTTACGGACTCTGGTTTTGTTCACACTCCCCCTCCTAATTGGGAAAGTCGACTTCCAGTTCGGGTCGGCCCTTTCACAGTTTTTCCTTGATAGTCCGTCTAATTCCCCCCTGGATTGGAAAAGTGTAAACTATGTCTCCGGTATAAAATGTAAACAATGTGTCAGGATGGACTAAACCTCACTTAAAAGCTAAGAATCCGTCATCCACGGCCACCGTGGATCCGTTGATGGCTCGCGCAGCATCTGTAAATAGAAAAGCCACAACACTGGCAACAGCCGTTGGATCAATCAATTTTTTGTGCATATGAAGTTGGGCCAACGAATTTTTCATCTCTTCATCTTTTCCCAGGATGGGCGTATCGATGAATCCGGGGGCAATCCCCACAACGCGGATATTGTGGGCTGCCAATTCCAGAGCTGCAGACTTGCTCATCATAACAACGGCAGCCTTGGCGGCGTTATAATTAAAGCTGCCAACAGCGGCTATTGTTCCATAAATCGAGGCGGTGTTGACGAAAGTTCCGGTCGCTTTAAGCTCGACCATTCGTTTTGCGGCATAATACATGCCATAATAAACACTATGTTGATCCACATCGATAACCTTATGGTAGGAAGCCGGGTCCATTTCTAAGAAAGGCTTTACAAGGCCAATTCCAGCATTATTGAAAATGCCGTTCAACGTTCCAAATTTCTCAATGGCGAAGTTGACCAAAGCCTCGACCTCGTCAGCTTTGGAAACATCAACCTTAAAGGCGTGCGCCTGAGTTCCTTGCTGATTTAACTCTGTAGCCAGGCTCTGTGCCCCATCTAAATTAAAATCCGCTGCGATAAGTTTTGCACCCTTTTTTGCGAGCGCTTTAGCCGCTTCTTTTCCGATGCCACTAGCAGCGCCAGTAACAATAATAACTTGATTTTTTAATTCCATTTTATATTTCCTTTCGAGTTATTTAACTTGCTATCACACGCTTATGTTGACATCAATTCTGATTCGATTCCCACCCTTGAAAGCTTGTAGATCGTCCGGCGCCCTTGACCTTCTTTAACCAACATCCCCTTTTGGCATAATTCCTTTAGCGTTCTGACAGCCATCGGCTTGCTCCACTGAAAAAGTCTTTGGAGCTCCGCCCGGGAGTAATGCTCCTTTAAGGTAAAGATTGGCAAGACCACCTTGGCATCACTTTTTTTTGACTGACCCGTCGAGTCTGTTTCAAAATTCCTTCTGATCCGGGAAAGCAGTCTGCGCCACCGGATCACATCCGCTTGCAGCGGATGACCATTTTCACACAAAAAGAATTTACGCCCATGAATCTTGAAATGAATGACATCACCACGAATTTTAAATTGAAAATCTCCCTCAGCCATATTCTTCATCCGAGCGACTAGATTGTAGACTTTACGGTAATGCATGAAGGAATCGAACCCTTCAAGGCCAAAAACGAAATGATTAAATTCGGAAAGATTAATAGCGCCACTATCCTGATTTATGAGAAAAAAGGCAAAAGCTCGCGCCACGGCTAAGCTTTCAACTGAGACGCCGTTTTCTATCCAGGCAAAGCGGCCCAAGTGAGGCGAGATAAAGTATTTCTTTCGAGTACGCGCACTTCTCTTACTTTGCCAAGCTAAAAATTGGAATCCTGGCCATTCCCTAGTAAGCTCCAATTTATTGAAATTGTCGGGTGAAAAATACTTAACATAGCCGTTGAAAGAAGAAATTCTGGTGTGGCTTTGCTCGATTTTTCCGTGACGCACTAGTGTTTGTAAGGCCACAATGAAGCAGCGCTCATTTTTCAAAAATGGATGAGACTCGTAATCAATGGGTGCCATTTTCTGAAAAAGGTTTTCCAGACTGGGGCTTACTTTCAAATCAATTAAAGACAGAAGCATAAGACTGTGCCTTACCATTAAGCGGTCTTCCGTAGTCATGCAGTGAATATTTTTTTCAAACGGAAATCTCTCTAAAAGATCAAGAATAAGGCTCAAGGGGGCCTTTGATGGGTTTTTGAACCAGGTCCAAGTCCACAAATAAAGCCGATCACACCACCTGGGAAGAACATTAGCACTTAACTCAGTCACCTCCATTTTGAAGGTCAAAGTGTTCAAAGCGAAGTCCGTATAAGATTCATGACCATGCAAAGACTTAATTGCTTTCGTTTTTAATTCCGATGGAAAATGAATTTGCGGAAGTTGACAGAGCCAATTGAAATAGAGGCTATCAGGGGCTCCCATGGCCGCGAAATCCCCAGTTCTAAAGCACGTTCTTAAAGAAAAATCGATAAACTCTTTATAGAGTCTTGGGTTTTGATTTTTCTGGGGAGGATGGCAAATCTCTTGTCTAAACCTTTGAATATGTCCTTGCACATCCAGGCCCAAGGCTTCCTGAGCAATACAGGCATTCAGATCGGACGAAAGGCGGCTGTTTTGATCAAAGCTTCTTTCTGTTGCTTTAAGAGCATACTCCAGCGCGCATTTGTAGTTTCGCAAATGCAAAAACAAACCCGACTGCTCATAAAGAAATAAAAAGCTTTCGCGCAGATCGTGGGGCTGAAGCATACGAGCCGCACGTTCGAGACTTTGCTGTCGCGCCTTTAAATTCAGCTCAAATGGAGCAGAAAAAGCTTCTAAAATCCCCAAATGGGCACGTGCCCAGTCACTCAATTGATTTTGGGCATCGAGCTTGCGCAATAATTGGCAAATTTCTGACACCCGACGATGCCGACCTGTCATTCGAGCCCGTAGGGCCTTGTCCAAAAGCTGAGATGAGTACCGTTCTCGAAGAACTCCCACCCTTGGACCCGTATTTCGATTCAATTTTCGAGTCAATAATAAAAACCAGGAGTTTCATGATAACACTTTAATTGTTAGGCTAAACCTATTAGAGGAGGCTACCATGCTGCGTTTGAAGCTTTTATGGCAAAGGCTGTTGCTCGATAACTTTATTGTAAAGATGATGAAAAACAAGGCTCTTATGGTGATCTATGGGCCCATTTTTTTTGAAGGTTTAAGTGCTGCCATCCAATTTGACCTCTTCAACTTATTAGCCACTCGCGGACCCATGAAGCGATCAGAAATTGCAAAAGCTTTGAATATCACAGAAAAGAACGCCCGCAATATGCTGGCTTTACTAGTGTCAGTCGATATCGTGAAGAAAAAATGGTTCAGCAGTCATGAGGATCCAGTCTATAAAAATTCATTTCTGGCTAAACATTACTTTAATCGAAACAGTCCTCTTGAAATCACCAGTATCATCGGTTGGTTTCATTTTATCTCTTACAAGGCCATGTACTACTACTATGATTCCGTGAAAGAAAATACGAATGTGGGACTGAAGGAGATGCCAGGAACCGAGCCCACTCTTTATGAGCGTCTGGCTCACCAGCCAGAGCTTGAAAAAATATTTCAGACAGCCATGCAGCAGCTGTCCAATGTCGCTAATCTTTGGGTGGCCAAGTATGTTGACTTTGCAAAGTATCACCACCTTCTGGATGTCGGCGGAGGAAACGCTACGAACCTCATGCAAATTGTAAAACACAACCCTCATCTAAAGGGAACAGTCTTTGATTCGCCGACGGTAACACAAAGGGCGCAAAAAAATATTGCGAACAATAATTTGTCTGACAGGATCAACACCTTCGCCGGAAATTGCTTCACTGATCCCTTTCCCGAGGGCGTCGACGCGATTTCTTTCTGTCACTTCTTGGATATTTGGTCTGAAGAGCAGAACATGTTCCTTTTGAAAAAAGCTTATGATCGCCTGCCTCCAGGCGGCAAGGTTATCATCTTCGACATCATGGAAAAGGATGATGGCCGAGGTCCCCACTCGGCCGTGATCACTTCAGCCTATTTTCTGGCGCAAGCGACGGGGTATGGCTATATGTACTCGGCTCGTGAATATGAATCCTGGCTTCGTGAAATCGGGTTTCGAAAGATCAACCGACAAAACTTTCCCGATGAACACGTGGCCGTGACAGCGATAAAATAAATTAGTGCGGGATTAGGAGGTGGGCCTGCCATTCGCTGGTCCGACTCAGAGTCGCTGCGGAGCGGAGCTCAGTTCAGCACATACTCAATGGGCACTTCCAATGTCAGCGTCTGAACTCCGATGGACCCTGTAAAGGGTTTATACCGTCGGACTCCCTTGACCAGCTCTATGGCTGCCTGATTTAAACGATGAAATTCGCTGGGATCGGCGATCTCGACAGCTTCGATTTGGCCATCGGGCTGCACTTGGAAACGCACGATGACCCGCCCGCTTTCCCCACGCTGCCGGGCCATCTGAGGGTAAGTTTTTCGACCCTCCAAAAGAATCTTGAGTTCATAAAGATAGCGATCGCGCTCTGAAACTTGCGCCCCCGTTGCCGAACCCACCGGCCCCTTGGCGACTGTTCCGTCACGTAAGCCAAATTGCCCCGACTGGGCGGCTCCCAAGCTATCTTGGGTTGGCAATTGGTGGGTGGCGGTTATCTGCGCTTCTGGAGTATCCGGTTTTGACTTTACGATTACATCTTCACGGTCTTGCGCGCGGGTTTCTAACTTCTTTTGAGAAGGCCGAGAGCTCATCTGTGCGCCTTGAGACGCTATGCCAATTTCAATCCAAGTCGGATCACCCTGCCGTTGAAAACCAAAGGGTTTAGAGGAGTTGCCACCAAAGGCCCCCATAAGCCCCGCACCCACCAGAAGGTGTAAGAGAATAGAAACTGCAAATCCTAACTTATCGCCAGTCGAAACGTGAATCACCTCAGAAGACATAGCGAAAACCCCCATGTAAGTCACGCGCGGTCCCATAAAGGGCATTTTAATCTTGTTAATGCCGGAGTATCGACAAATGCGTGCACAGATCCCTAATTGAAAGAGAGTTGATAAGCCAATTGAAAGTGCATTGCGAATAGGGTCGAATTAAGTCTTGTTTTTTGGAAAAATGCGCCTCTTGCTGTCAATAGTCGCAAGGGGCCACTTTGGGATTCCCGCTGCAGGCAGAGTCGCTCACTCTTTGCCGATCCTTCCACTGGCCGTCGGCAACACAGCGAAGCCGATAGCAACCTTCATTTTGCCGTCGCCAAAGACATTCATTGAATCGTCCCTTCGGTTTTTGGCATAGAATAGAAGCGTTAAACTGGGCCTCACGTTTTTGAATCTTAGCATTTTGGGCCGCCAGTGCCTGGCGTTTTTTGGCTTCACCTTTTGAAGTGTAGCTTTGAAGTTCATCATTGCGGATCAACTGAACCGATAAAAGCTTTCCTTTGGGAATCTTTCGGCCCTCGAGTAAAAGGTCATAAGCAATTTCCCCTTCCTCGAGATATCCCTGAAAGGTCACTTTTTGCCCTGATTTTAACATCACCACCTCATCGGCGTTCAGAGCCCCGAATTCCATTTTACCCTTTACAACCCATGCCTCAGCAAATGCCCGAGTCGGATCATAAATAAAAACCGTTTCACCCACCGGAGGGATTTGTTCAAAAAGGGAGCTTTTAAGAGTAAACGGAAAGGGATGATCCTCAATTTCCAGACGCAAGATCCCCTGAATCAAGGTGATCTCGCTAAATTGCCGATCTTCCCATGAAATCATGGGTATTATCAGTTCTCCGGGCCCATACGCTGTCAGTACGCGCTTTTCATCAAGTTTTACTTTAACCATCGAGTGAGGCTTCAATCGGAGATGAAGGTTATCCGAGATCGTCATCTTAGGTGTAACGGCCTTAATTGTAGCTGGCCGATTGGGGGCGGCCGGAATCTGCCGCTCCACAGATCCCTGAACTTCCAAGATTTGAGGAGTTAAGACTTTCTTCGGAGCCTTAACCTTGGCCTCTGATGCCATGTGAAAAAGCAACACAATCAATAACAATACAAAATTTCGGTTAAACACCTTCATATCCTTCATTGTCATTTCCATCCATCCTGCTTGTCAAAGTCCCGACGCTCCCCTAACATCATTTTTATGAAACCAACGAAAATTCTCACGTTTATGATATTGACCATGATCCTGAACATCGCTTCGGCAGGCTATCTGACTTTGGGTGAATCGGGAGAAGTGCTTCCGCAAAAGGACTTTCAAGTCGGCGTTGCCCCTCAGATTGTCACTAACAACGACTCAGGCATCAATGGCGCTGTCTTTTTGGACGCTGTTTGGACTGACTCTATGTCATCGCGCTTTTTATTGGGCACTGGCGAGCTGGATTTTTACTCTTCTGCTAGCATCAAATACATTCCCTTTCCCGACTATGACCGCCAGCCCGCCATGGGGATTAAGGCAAGTCTGTGGTATGGGCGAGAGGGCTCGAACAACATCAATACTCTTCATATTGCCCCCCTCATGAGCAAAAGGTTTCAAACTGAAGACTACGGCCTGCTGATCCCTTATGCTGGTTACGGATTGAGTTTTTATTCAGTGGACGGTGATTCTGAAAATGGACATCAATTTTTTATCGGGACTGAATGGAAAACTCACCAACTGGAGAATGTGAACTTCACGGCAGAGGTGGCCTTTTCTCTTCAGGATAGCACCAGCAGTATTTCATTTTTTGTGGCTATCCCTTTTGACTCAAAAACAGGATTCTAAGAACGCTAATGGGACCTTCAATGGATTGAGGTTCGGAGGAACAGGATGCTCTTCAACTGGTTAAGAAGTGATTCGGGAACAGCGGCCGATATCTATGTAGATCTGGGAACCGCGAACACACTGATTGCAGCCCGGGGCCACGGCATTATTGTCAATGAACCATCCCTTGTGGCTTATTCGGAAACCTCACCAGGAAAACGCCGCATCTTAGCCATTGGCGCTGAAGTGCGTGATGTTTTATCCAAAACGCCTGGTAATACTTTTGTTCTAAAACCTGTACGAGATGGTGTCATTGCGGATTTTGATTTTGCTCAAGAAATGTTAAGATACTTCTTGAACAAACCCTTGGTGCGAAAGGCCTATAACCGCCCCCGCGTAGTTGTATCATTGCCTTATGGTGTGACAGAGGTTGAGAAAAAAGCCGTAATTGAAGCCTGTCAATCGGCTGGCTCCCGAGAAGTTTTTTTAATTGACGAGCCTTTAGCCGCTGCAATCGGAGCTGAACTTCCCATCAAGTCCGCACGAGGTAGCATGATTGTGGACATTGGTGGAGGTACCACCGAAATTGCGGTCATTGCGCTCTCGGACATCGTCTACTGTGAAGCCGTCAAAATCGGTGGTCACAAAATGGATGAAAATGTCATTGCTTATTTTAAAAAGCAAAAGGGGCTGGTCTTGTCAGAGGCTGCTGCTGAAGATTTAAAGATTTATTTTGGAACAGCAGTCCCTCGCAAGAATATTCGCACCACCAATGTTCAAGGTCGTGATTTCCATACGGGCCTGACCAAAACCATGGAGGTCTCGTCAGAAGATGTGGGCAAGGCGATCAATGATTGCTTGGAAGGTATCATAAATGCCATTCACAGAGCTCTTGAAAACACCCCACCCGAGCTTGTGTCGGATCTTATTGAGCGAGGCTTGATGCTGGCCGGTGGCGGCGCTTTAATTCGTGACTTTGATATCCGGATTCAAAATGAAGTGCGAATTCCGGTCCGTGTTGCCCCCAGTCCCTTGACTGTTATTGCCATGGGCGGAGCCCAAGTTTTAGAAGACCCCGAACTGCTGATGAAGATTCAATTGGAAGTGTAATGCCAAGCGAAAATTTGGGATGAAATTGGCTTTTCGTGACATTTTGAAGTCACGAAAATAAGCTTGATCCATATGACAGCCCATGAAAAATCCAGACCTTCCCATTTAGCTCCGGCATCCCGGAAAATTTTGATGACCATGGCGCTTCCCTATGCCAACGGCCCTATCCATATCGGCCACATGGTTGAGGCCATTCAATCCGATATTTGGTTTCGTTTTCAGAAAATGCAGAAACATGAGATCTATTTTTTTTGTGCCGATGATACCCATGGCACCCCTATCATGATCAATGCCCGGGAAAAAAATACCACACCGGAAAAGTTAATTGCCGAAATCTGGAAAGAACATACAGAAACCTACCGCGATTTCGAAATCGAATTCACTCACTATTCTTCGACCCATTCCGATACGAATCGTCAGATGTGTGAACATTTCTATCAAAAAATGGTGGAAAAAAAAGCGACAAGCCGACGAAAAATCGAACAGCTCTATTGTGAACACGATAAAATGTTTTTACCTGATCGTTTTGTAAAGGGCACTTGTCCTCGCTGCAAATCCCCTGACCAACATGGAGATTCGTGCGATGTCTGCGGCGCCACCTACTCACCTGCCGACATGAAGGATGCTCGATGTGCCCTTTGTGATACCCCACCAGTTAAAAAGCTCAGTGAACATATCTTTTTTGAATTGGAACCCCACCGGGAATTCTTAAAAGCTTGGCTGGACGAACACACCTCTGATGAAATCCGCAAAAAAATGCTGGAGTGGTTCGAGGGCGAGCTTCGTCCTTGGGACATCACCCGCGACGGCCCTTATTTTGGGTTTCCAATTCCGGGTGAAGATAATAAATACTTTTATGTTTGGGTAGACGCTCCCATGGGTTACATCTCCTCATCAAAGGAGTATTTCGATAAAAAAGGGCTCAAGCTAGACGACTACTGGAAAAATCCAGAAGTGGAGATTCACCACTTTATTGGAAAAGACATCACCTACTTTCATACCTTGTTCTGGCCAGCGCTATTGAAAACAGCTGATTTTCAAACACCAACAGCCGTTCATGTCCACGGCCGCCTGATGATCAATGGCGAAAAGATGAGTAAATCGAAAGGTAATTTCATTACCGGGCGTTCTTATCTGCGCCAGCTTCCCGCCACTTATCTCCGTTACTATTATGCGACAAAACTGAACTCCAGCGTCGATGATTTTGACTTAAACTTGGACGACTTTATCTCGCGCGTGAACGCCGAACTAGTGGGGAAAATCACGAATCTGGCCTCTCGAGGTGCCCAGATGCTGGGTCGCAAGGCCGATGGGTATATGACTCAATGCGATCCCGAAGGCCTGAAGCTTGTCAAACGTGCTCAGGCCCAAGCCTCTAAACTGGCCCAGTGGTATGAGGATCGTGAATTTTCAAAAGTCATGACAGAGGTTAGAACTTTGGCGGAAGAGGCCAACCGGTACTTTGATGAAAAAGCCCCCTGGAAGACAGTCGATACAGATCCTGAAGGCACAGCCCGTGTTTTAACAAGCACTTTAAATATTTTTCGAATTTTGGCCCTTTATCTCAAGCCAGTTCTTCCTAGTTATGTTGAAAAAGTGGAACGGCTTTTTCAGGAACCTGCTTATGTTTGGTCCGATGCTCAAAAGATACTGGAAAACCACAAAATTGATCAATTCCAACCACTCGTGACTCGGGTGGAAGCCGAGAAAGTTAAGGCCATGATGGACGAGACCCAAAAGTTAGCCGAACAAATCAAAAAAGAGAAGCAAGCAGCCAAGACATCGTCTGCGGCCACCACCGACGATGGCACCATCACGATTGAGGATTTCATGAAAGTGGACCTTCGCATTGCCGAGGTGGTCAGCGCTGAAGCCATTCCCGAAGCCGATAAACTGTTGAAGATTCAAGTCAATTTAGGTGAGCTGGGTAACCGCCAAATCATCGCGGGTATCAAAGCCGCCTATGACCCGGCCCGACTTGTGGGCCGCAAGTTATTGGTCGTCGCCAATTTAAAGCCACGCAAGATGAAATTTGGCGTTTCTGAAGGTATGATTTTGGCAGCAGGTCCGGGCGCTCCAGATCTTTTTGTTCTTTCTCCCGACCCGGGCTCTAATGCCGGAGACAAGGTTAAATAACTTTTTGTTTTGAAAGAAAGCGAGCCTGATTGGAAAGCACGAGGAGCAAAATTCTCCAACTATATAAGCATTGCCGCGAGCTGGAGAAAAAATTCGATAAACTCAATTCAGCTGATTTTCAATTTTTAAAGCGTGTTCTGACGGAACTGAGTGAACTGCAAGAGCCTCACATGGATAAGCTTGCAAGTTTATCTCGATTGGTTCAAGAAAGCATGCCCCTACAACAGTTCCAAAACTTGATTGTTCCCTTAGAAAGATGGTTGAACAGAACGGTTCGCGACGATGAGTTTCTGGTTCGCCAAGAGGATCAAAACAGGGACCGGTCTTTTTTTCCGTTAACTCTTGTACTCGATCATCTGCGTTCCGCTTTTAATGTGGGAGCTTTTTTTCGATTGGCCGATGGATTGGGCGCTGAAAAAATCATTCTGGCAGGTTACACGCCTACACCGAATCAACTTTCTGTTCAAAAGACGTCTTTGGGATCTGAAGAATCGCTTCCGTGGGAGTGGGTCCCTGATATTAGATTTTTTTTGCAACGACACCACGACACTCATCATATTGTAGCCTGGGAAACCTCGGATAGAGCGATCCCTTGTGAAAAGTCCTTTCCTCAAAAACCGACAATCTTTATTTTTGGAAATGAGCGCTTTGGGATCGAAAGAGATCGCTTAGAGCTTTGTCACGAAATCCGCGAGATTTCTATGTTAGGAAAAAAGAACTCTTTGAATGTGGCTCAAAGTGCGGCTATTGGTGCATTCGAATGGAGACGTCAATGGCTGAAATCTCAATTCAACCCATAGGCTTCTTTCACGGGCCGCGCTTTTCAAAGGCGTCCATTCCGCGCCAAGGCCACTTGTCTGATCAGGAAGGCTTTATTCAATTCGAAAAAGGATTTGACCATAGCCTGGGCCTTACGGGGCTAGAAAGGATGAGTCATGTCTGGGTTCTTTACTACTTTCACGAGGCCCGCGCTGATGCTAAACCCTTGGTTCGACCTCCGAGAGCTCCCGATCGACTTGTGGGAGTCTATGCGACCCGATCTCCTTACCGCCCCAGCAAAATCGGGATGACCCTAGCCCGCATTCAAAAGATCGAAAGCCATCGGTTGTACGTAGCCGGAGTTGATTTGCTAAATCAGACTCCCATATTGGATCTGAAACCCTACGTTCCTGATAGCGACCAGGCCGAAAATCCACAAATAGGATGGATCCAAAATATTAAGTCTTGGACGTATACCCTATCCCCTCGCGCCGACGAGCAAGTGCGGTGGCTGTTTAGAAATGGCTTATCCGAAATTTACGATGTCCTGGAGGCGCAACTGGGCACTTCTTTACTTCAAGAGAGCCGAAAACGCTTGAAGTATTTATCAGACAACCAGGCCGTGCTGTCTTACAGGACTTGGCGAATTTACTTAGCCGTCACGATTGATCGGCATCAATGTCAAGTGGAAGAGGTAGGCTCAGGCTATACGTCAGAGGATCTTCAGAGTTCTGAAGACCCTTATCAAGACAAGGCTCTTCATCGTCACTTTTTAAAAATCTTCTTGGGCCGCTGACTAAGTGCGGATACTGATAATCCAATTACGAATAGCCAAAGTCTGCCCAAGATCAGAGGGATGATAGCCTCCAGCACCGGCCCCCTACTTGCAATTCCTTATGCAAGAACTTAACAGAAACCTAAGTTCCATTATGAGGAATGAGAAATGTCGTATCTTTGGGCAGGCGATAAAACAAAGTGTCACCTTTGGATGATCTTGACTCTACTGATTTGGGGCCAATTACTGGTTGTTCCCGCTTTAGCGTCTCAAATCGAGGCGTCTAACTTTGAAGTTTCCCGTGAGGCGATTTTTACAAGAGCCTATAAAAGTTTAGGATTTGTAATCATGATGGCCACTCAAGACAAGGTCTTTGTGGAAAACATGACCACACAAGAGCGAATGCTTCTGAATTTGGTTCTTCCACTGATCAATGAAATTACCACCCTCAACTGGCTCGAGGAAAATCACGTTGAAAAGAAATTGCGCGACGGAAACCAATACTACGCTTACGTCGCAAAAGATAACCAACCTATTACCATTGCAGCCGATGCTAACACGCACGTTAAATTAAATTTTTCGAACGATGTCTCTCTGTTTGATTTGAAAGACGGAAAGCCTCCTCGCGACGCGGTCACAGGTTTTACCATGCAAGATGATATTCATATCAATTTGAACAAAATCAACCACCCAAACAATAAACCCACACTGGGCCTTGCCTTTTCGATACTTCTACATGAATTCGGCAACAAGCTACTCAAACAAAATCAAAAACACGTGAATATGGAAGACTCGCAGATTCAAGCTACACTCGACTCTTTAGGCGGCAAACTCGAGGCCTTTGTAAATTCTAGGATCTCGAAAATTGAAGTTCGCGGAGCTACTTTTCATGTTTTAAAGTTTCAAAACGCCCCCTTCGATCACTGGGTAGAAGGTATTATATACGGGCATTTCAGGGGGGTTAACATACCACCTCAATTCGTCCCCTTCATTGCATTCGATATGCAGGGAACCTACGTTCTGCTGGAGACTCCCTATGGATATACAGACTTAACGGAAATGCTTTTAAGGCCTGAATCATCGCGGCCTTTTGTTCCCGTTAATGAGGAGGCGCATTATAAATGGGGTCGTCTCAACTGGTTCTTATCCAACTTTTTTGAGATCAGAGCTTCAGGATCCACCACAGCCACCCTTGAATTTAATCTCAACCAACTTCAAATGGTTCTGCCTTTTTGGCAACAGGGGGCTTATGACCCAAAGACTTTTCAACTGTATCAACGCAGCTTTAAGGCGCCACCCCACAATGCGGTTTTTTACAATAACACCTGGGAAATTGATTACAGCGCGAAAGATGTCAAAATTTTGAAAAAATACGCCACGCCCATGAAGTTTGAAATCCCTTTTTATCAAGTTGAACGCCTAAAGGGGCAGTGGAAAAACCAAGATCTTATCCTAACCTATAAGATTCTAGGAGACAGAAAATTCAGCTTCACTCCGAATCACACTGTAGAGTTATGGCCTGAAGTCGTTCTCGAATTTAATGGTGAAAGATTCGAGGTCAAAGCCAGCCGCTTTGACTCTAATACTGGGACTTTTGAATTTCATATTCCAAATATTAAAAAGGCAAATCAGGGAATGCTTCGAATTGTGGGATTAGAGTTTACAAGTCGTGAAAAAAATTTAGCTCATTCTAATAGTGATTTGCGAGTCCGCACATTCCTTCCTTCAATTGAAGAAGTTGAGCTCATAGGAGAAGTAAAAAAATCCCAAACCATCTTGAAGTCGATTCAGGTTTGGAATGGACAAAAGTGGATGCCTCTGACGGCCGAAAGGACCGTGTCCGATTCATTGACAGGCTCCCATGTTCGATTTATTTTTCAAGCCAATGAAAAATTGAGAAGTCTTTCAATCCTTCAGCATCTCGAAATGCAGTACCAGCTGTTTACAGACTTATTTCCTGGCACCAACCAGGCTCAGGCCAGCGTCGGTCCTTTAGTGACTCAACCTAAAACCAACTGGATCACAATTCAGGCACATGATATGAGGCAAGAGTTAAACATCAATACACTTATCGTTGAAATAGATTTGGATCAGAATTTTGCCAAAGAGATGATTTATAAAATTCCTCTTAATCTTCCCGATTCCGACGAACTGCCTCAAAGACATATTCCCAAGATACTCGCTGTTGAAAATGCACGCACGTGGATTGATGGGCTTCGAGGTTTGGATGTCATTCGCACTGTGACGGATTCCCTCAATATCAACACTGTACAACTGCAAAAGGTTTTAACATACAAAAAAGTTGATGACTTGCCACTTCCGCCAATTCCCCAATGTCATCGCCTTTTCAAAGGTCAGTAGCGAAGCGAAACCTGGATGGAATCTTGGATTATTCTTGTATTCTTATCAAGACTCAGTTTAATGACCAGCACTCCTCTTTTATGTTGAGTTGCGCTACATTCGCTGGAAGCACCCGCCATCAAATAAACCTCACGCTGGCCCAGGCTGCTTTTCATATTTTGAAATCGCCACGCGCGAAGATTCCCACAAGGGAGCTGACTCTGAATCACATGAGTGAGGTCATAGGTCTCAAAATCATCTTCAATGAATATTTTAGTCTCTTTAAGGCCGTCTAAATAAATTTCATAAATATGCCACATTAATAGCCGACTTAATCCAACTACGCGATGTAATTGATGACTCTGATAAAGGGAATCAAAAATTTCTAGGGCTCGTTGGTAGTTTATGAGGAATGAGCTTTTAGACGGCAGCAGATCAAGTCTTATAGAGACAACCAATGCCAGCAGCTTTTTAACTTCCCATGTCGTCCCTTCCGGGTTGTATAAATATTTAGAACCGATGGAAATTTGCTGGCCTCTCAATTCATAGACTTTATCTTGAGAATTTTGATTGGTAAAAACAACCGTAAGGTCTCGGGCGTCCTGTTTGTGTCTTAAATAGAGGCTTTGATACTCTTGATACTCAACCCCCATAAGCCCACAGGGGTTATTGGGTTGAACGCATACCAAAAGGAACTGACTTAAGTTTTGGTGCAGATAAACCACCTGCATTTCAGCAAGTCCCCCGCCGCCAACGCCCACATGAATTCTAGCCTGCGCGGATGTAAAGGTTGAGAGTAACAAAAAAACTATGGCTAGGCCTTTATTCAATAGAATCATTGTTAATTTCCTTCCATCAAGGAAAACAAATGGGATGACATACAGTAAACAGAATTCTTTTCTTGGGGAGCGTCAGCGTGCTTCACAATAAAATCGATCATCAGCTTGCTGAGTTCATTTTTCATTTCGGAAATTTTTTCGTCCGATATCCCGAAGATTATAGTCTGAGATTCTCGTTTCGTAATTGACTGACTTTCCAATGCCTGAAGCGCTTTTTCTAAGCTCTGCGCGTGAAACTCTCTAAGCGCTTTGTTTGTGACATCAGTACCACCGAATATATTGGTGCCGGCGACAACCGTCCATGGAGTTGATTTAGTATGGATCATGTTTAGTTTTTCCAAGCGGTCGATGGATTCACGTACGACCTTCACTCGAATACCTAAAGCTTTAGCGATCGCATCAGCACTATGATACTTTACAGAGATCTCAATGAGCTCAATAATGGCAAAATGCTGCCAGCCAGAAATAATCTGAAATTTCTCAAGGGCTAATCGGTTTTTTGATTCCATAGTTCTGGCTCGTGCGCGCACTTGAGCGGTTTTGCGACTCTCAGGATTCCGCGAATAACGGGCTTCTAATAAGTCACACCAGTGTTCTCTCTGATCCAGAGATAGATTTAATTTCTTCGACAATTGGTGAATTCGATCCCGGGATAATCCCATCTTTCCTTTTAAATAATCAGAAACCGTTGAAGGCGATAGCCCCAAGTCGCGGGCAAAAGCTCGCAGCGAATAATGTGGTCGACGTTTGATTCGAGCATCGAGTTCACTTTTTAGATAGTACCGGGCATCGTCCGGATAATATACGTTGTCCACCTGGGTTGCATTTCTATACCAAGCTTTGCTCGAAATCCATCCCTTTCCGAACACTACCGAACACAATGTTCGAATAGGCCTCAGCGTAAGCATAGTATTTTGATGACCCTATTCCTATTATCAGCAATGTTCAATTCAGGCCATTGTGCCAACTAACACTTTATAATCTCAGGAAGGAGACCGAGTACCCATGAAAAAGTTACTTTTTGCTTCATTCATTGCCATTCCGATCAGCTTGTTATTTTTAGGCTGTCAGACCGTACCTTACCAAGGACAAGCACGCGACGTGAAAAAGAAACCGCAAGAGGGCGGCGTCTTAGCATTACCCCTGGATCCCCGCGATGAGGACCGCATGAAAGCCGAAGTTAAAATGAAGCAGAACTGTCAAAATATGAGTTATAAAATAGTCGAAGAGGGCGAAGTCGTCATTGGGCAAAAGACCAATTCGACCGGACGTGAAGACAATCGTGAAAACACACAACGGAAAGTGGGATCACTTTGGGGAATTCCACTGGTCTCGGGCGATTCCGGTGGTAAAAATACTTCCTCCAGCACCACCACCGAGAGTATTAAAGAGTGGCAAATTTCTTACGAATGTCAAAAGTCTCGTAAAGTTAATATGTAATTTCTATTAGAACGACTTTAAAAGCCGTGGTGACTTTAATTTAAGTGACCGCGGCTTTTTTCGTATCGGATGGGGCTATGTTGAAGGAGGCCTTTAAGGTCATTTCGAATCTCCTATCACAGCGAGAATCTCATCCACATCCTGCTGATGGGAACAGCCCACATGATAAGGTTCCGCACTGTCAACCAACCCGGAAGTTAAGCTTAATACTAAACTCTTTTCCTTGAACACTAGGCCCTTCGCTTTAATGTATTCACGAGCCCATGATTGCAATCGAGTGATTTCATCTTCTAGTCGGCTAAACTGTTGCAGTGATCTGCGAATGGGCTCCAGGTCTACGGTTGTTAAACCAGACGACGTGTCACCGATAAATATATTTGATAATTCTCTAAGTGGTTTGAAGATATCTTTGGCCTTATTGCCTGATGTTAAGATATAGGCCGCTCCGTTCAAACGTTGGCCTTCGACGACATAATTAAGTTCTTTCGAATCAAACTTACCTCCCAAAATCGTCTCAATAGCTATTTCCTCTAATAAATACTCCTTCATAAAATCAATAGCCAGGTTGTTGACCTCCGCCATTTTCTTGCTGGCGCTTTTTAGCTCCTTTGCGTAAAGCGATTTGGAAGTAGAGGCATAACTTTCAAGCTTTTTAAGCCGTGTTAAAAGATCATCAAATACGCTAAGAAATTCGCCTTTTGAATCACGGTGGCCATGTTGTGTTTCCACCTGCATCTGAAAAAGGTGATGCATATATTCATGCACTAAGACCCATTTATTACCATCACGCCGAACTAATATAGCGGCATGATTGCGGGTACTCTTGAGGTCTGGCGATTGGCGCGGCAAATAAAGGCCCAAAGTGTTTTCTGAGCCCTCAGCAAAGCGAGCGTTAAGTTCACTGGGCGCCATAGGCAAAGGACTCAAAAATTCGCAGTTCTTTGAGTCATAAGCCGTAGCCTTATAAAACTTCACATTAAGCTTTTCGCCAAAACGAACAACTTCCGCGGCACTCGCCCCTAGTACGCTTTCCAAATGACCTACGTTGATCTTTTTTCCAAAATAAGTACTGATAATCCGACTTTTTCGTGCAGTCGCGATCCCCCCCTCACTAAAACCGTAAGAGCAAGAAGCCTTTTTATACTCTGAAAGGTCGGGCCCGATGACTTGTTCACTTTTTTTGGTGCCGCCATCCGAACAAGCCGATACAAACGAAACGATAAGTAATAAAAGAGATGCGCGTAAAAACTTCCAAGTCTGGTGATTAAACATTTTTCCCCCAAATAATATTCGTGTTATACGACATCTTGAAAAGGAGTCCTACTGGGTTTTACGTCCTGGAAAATTTCATCCCAGCTGTCAAATTCTATGACAGGACTGAAGATCCATAATGCACTGACTTGCATTGAAAGGTGCCGAGATAAATGTTCCTGGCCTTGCGGTCCCTTTGGGCTTCATCTAAACTTAATTATATGAAAAACCGAATCTGGCTTTTGGGGTTGCCTGTTTGTCTGATTATTTCAGCCTTTTCTTGGGCTCAATCAAAAGGCTGCAAGGGAGGGTCCAAGATATGTCAGTTCGAGGGAGAGGTTATTATTAGCCCTCTTGGCCTTTCCACACCGTCCAAAAATTATGGAATGTTTATTTGCGAAGCTAAATGCTCTGCACCTCGTCCGTTATCCGGTGGGGAGCTAGCTAGGTTTTATGAGCTGTCTAAAGACCAACCCGCAAGCGCAGCGGTTTGGAAGACTGCCGTTTCCCATGAAAAGGACGCTCGCCCTTTATACGAAATCGTGAGAAGCCTGATTTTTGACTCGAAGGGAACTTCGACATCTCAAAAGATGTATCAAGCTGCCGTTGAAATTCAGGGGTCAAAGAAGGACCTTACCGAATTCGGTCGTTTGTATTTGAAGCATGTAAAACAAAGTTCTCAAGAGCCCACTCTACTCGATCCCAAGAAAGCTAAAGTTTTGCATAAGGAAGTGACGGATCCTGCCAATAGTATGGTGGGGTGTTTAGTAGCCGGAGGGAGCCAGTCTTTAAGTGAAGGTGGCGCCTTCTGCACTTGCGGCACCGCAAGCCAGAAATTCTCAAATACGATCGATTATGTCTGCAAGAACGGTCGTCTCAATCCTATTTCTAAGGAAAAAGACGTAGGCTCCCCAACTCCCCGACCGGGTCCTCAGCAAACGCAACAATAATTAATAGTCTCAGTCATGAGCGATCTACCTTTCGGCCGTCAACTTTTGAGGAGCTTCCTCGATGATGACCTCGGCAACATTTTCTTCGACATGTCCGACGAAGTGAGTGGCTTGACGATAAAGAAAATATCCTGAAAGAATCCGGCAAAGACCGCCTGTTATAAACAGGAAGAAATAGTTTTGAGGCCCTAACGAATGGGTCTTCAACCATAAAGCTCCCACTGCACTGCCTGCCAATAAGCCTGCGGCATTCATGAAATTGTAGAAGGTCAAAAAGGGAATTTTTTCGCTGGATTTTAAATCCTGGAAGAAAATCAAAGCCAAACCTATTTCAAATAAAGCAAAGGCGGCACCTCCCACAAACTGCAAAGTTAGAACATAACTGAAACTATCCGAAAAAGCCCAGAATATGGGAGAAGGGCAAAGAACAAGAAGGCCCATTTTAAAAGCTGTTTGATAACTTTGATGGCGACGCCTTTCAAAAAACCAAAGAGAGGCAATTTTTCCCAGCAGTAAAAATGAAACGGCCGTCATGTACTGGCCGTAATTCATTTTCATATGGACCAGCATATAGGGAGTCACAAAGGGTGACGAAATGTAGATACTGAACTGAAATGGCAATATGGCCATGATAAAATTTCGCTTCTGTTTTTGTGCGTAGAAGGTCGACCATGAGTCGCGAATTTTTAATAGGGAGTTGGGTTGGGCCCAGGTTTTTTCATAGTGCTTACGTGACAACAGCCAGGAAGACAGAGCTCGGCAAACAAAGGCAAAGAAGAAGATTAAACCAAATGTAGAAGTGAAAGGACCTAACCTAACATTGTTGTGTAAGGCCACTCCTCCTAGAATCAGCCCGACAAGTATTCCTATCTGCGAAATGCGAGTGCGTTTGGTGAAAAAATTGGAGGCCTGCTTGTGGGATACCAGATGGCCCATCCAGTAATTCCACGATGGTCCAGCACTGAAGCCCGCTCCCCAATAAAAAGTCAAAACCCAAAACAAAGCCCAAAAATGAGGTTTGGCTCCGAGGGCAAAGTACACCAGAGGAATGAAAGTCACAGCCTGCAAAAAGGCTAAGGATCCCACCCAAACTTTATGATTTTTAAAAGCTCGCAACGCTTCGGTGCTTAAAATTTGCAAAAAGGCGCCCGAAAGCAAAGGCATGGTGGCGATCAAACCCGCCATCCACTCTGAAAGTCCCAGGGAAAGTACATAGGCTGGCAAGTAGGATTCACCAGCGCCAACCATCAATGCGTAGAGAAAGGAATCGAACAGGCTTAGGGTTAGACTCTTCTTTTGAGCCTCGGCGGCCACAAAAAACCTCCTGGATTGACTTCACAGGAGGTTTTAAAAGTTCACAAGTTCCTTGAGGGCTAGTCCGGGTGCCAGGCCGTTTTTGCTGGAAATTCGTTCCAGAAAACAGGGCCTGGCACCGAATCCTAGCCGCCAATCAATGCGATTAGCTGAGCGATCAACAAGGATACGACGCTCATTACTTTGATCAAGATGGACACACCGGGGCCTGAGGTGTCTTTAAAAGGATCTCCCACAGTATCACCCACGACCGCAGCCTTGTGAAGGTCTGACCCTTTCGGATGACCGGGCACTCCACCTTTTTCGATAAATTTCTTCGCATTATCCCAAGCACCACCGGCATTGGCCATATAGAGAGCCATAGTCGCCCCTACCGCCAAAGCACCGGCAAGAGTTCCCGCTAAGGCCTGCGGCCCTAAAGTAAAGCCCACAATAATGGGGGCTAAAACCGCGACCATTCCAGGAAGAATCATTTCAACTAAAGCTGCGCGAGTCGCAATATCCACGATGCGGGCTGGTTGAGGCTCGGCCTCACCCTTAAGAAGGCCCGGGATTTCTCGGAACTGACGACCGATTTCTTCAACGATCTTCTCGGCAGCTCGGCCCACGGCTGTCATTGTGGTTGAGCCAACAAGGAACGGAAGAATGGATCCAATCAACAAGCCGATCAAAACTCCTGAGCTCGTCAGATCTAATGACAAAACTCCCATGCCTGCTTGTTCGCGAACGTGATTCACTTCCATATTGAAAGCTGAAAATAGAGCCAACACAGTCAGGATGGCCGAGCCAATTGCAAAACCCTTCCCGATGGCTGCTGTGGTATTTCCAACCGCATCCAATTCATCCGTAATATTTCTGACTTCTTTTCCAAGTCCTGACATTTCAGAAATACCACCCGCATTGTCAGCGATAGGGCCATAAGCATCGACAGTCATCACAACTGCGGTACCCGCCAGCATTCCTACAGCTGAAAGCGCGATACCATAAAGACCTAAAGCTTGGTCAGCAATGTAAGCTGCCGCAACAACAATCAACATGGGAACTGCAGTGGATTCCATCCCCACGGCCAACCCGCGAATAATCCCAGTAGCAGGTCCCGTCATATTCGCCTGAGCCACTAAACGGATGGGACGGGCGGCTGTATAATACTCCGTCACAAGGCCAATCAAAGCTCCACCAATCGCACCGCTGGCTAATGCCAAGGTGACTCCTTGAGACACACCCATACCCGGCATCATGAAATAACTAACAAGAGTCAGGATCAAAGCTGGAATCATCAAGGCTAATCGTAGAACCACTGCTGGTGTCAGATTCTTCAAGAGGCGCGTGATAAAAATAACCACGACAGAAATGATCAAGCCCACCGCAGAAAGAAAGAGCGGAAGAACAACTGCCATCGAGCGAAGCTCGCTTTCACCCGCTTGTGGCATTAAATTTTGCAAGCCTGATGCGGGAATTGTTAAAGCAATTGCCATAGCCGATACAATGGCAGCCACCATGGATTCATAGATGTCAGCCCCCATACCGGCCACGTCGCCCACGTTATCTCCAACGTTGTCTGCGATCACACCCGGATTGCGGGGGTCGTCTTCCGGAATTCCTTCAATGACCTTACCGGCAATATCAGCCCCTACGTCAGCAGCCTTGGTATAAATACCCCCCCCGATACGGGCAAAAAGTGCAATCGAAGAAGCACCCACTGCAAATGCATGAAGAATCGAGCTCACCTCGGCATGGTCTTTAAAAAGTATATAAAGGACACCCAATCCCAAGAGTCCCAAGCCAGCAACAGAAAGTCCCATAACAGCGCCGCCATCCAAAGCGACTAAAAGTGAATTTGGTTTAGATCCCATGGCTGCTGCTTGAGTGGTTCGGACGTTGGCATACGTCGCAGCCTTCATACCAAAAAAACCTGCAAGTAAACTTAAGAAAGCGCCCATCACAAACCACACGGCAGAAAGGACACCTAAAGATAAATAAAGGGCGACGCTTACAATCAGCGCGTAACCAGCCAGCACTTTGTATTCACGCACCAGGAATGCCATAGCCCCCTCACGCACATAGGAGGCGATCCGATTCATGGTTTCATTACCAGTGGGCTGAGCTTTGACACGAATATAAAGCCCCAAAGCCACAATCAGTCCCAGCACACCTGCAATCACAGGAATCAAAAGATAGGATGACATTTGACTACGTCCTTTCAAAAGGAATTCAATGTGTTGTTGAATTAAATGAACCCCATGATCTACAATTCTTAACCACACGCGTCCACTTATGACGCAATCAGAGAAGTGGGGATTTTAAGGAAGAAATCGACCGGGTACTTAAGACGCCTTCTTTTTGCTCTTTTTAACTTGAGAAAGATCTTTGTGATGAAGATCAATAAGGGCATTGAGTCTGTTTTGGGCTTTGAATTTGCTTAATTTTTCAACATCAGTCTTGGCGATATGAAATCGCTCCAGCCCGCCCTTTAACAGGCGCTCTTTTTGTTCGGCATACAGAATTCCATTCACAGGCGTGTAGAGAATATATTTTCGATTGGCTGCAAGATAAAGATACAGATTAAATTCCAAAGAAATATTGCTTTCCACCTCTTGAATGCTCACGGACACCATTGATTGATGGGCAGACTCCCCCACCTGGTTCTTGACATCGGCAAAAGGGAAAAAGGCCATGGCCACCTCGTCTCCTTGATGAAGGGACTTCTTCAAAAACTCAGCTTGCTCTAAGGCCCAAGCTTCAAAGTTAACTCTTTTTATTTGAAGCTGAAGATTCGATTGATCTTCGATCGGGTCGCCATTTTCACGTAGGAATTTCGCTAAGCGGGAACGGATCAGCTCCATAAAGCTTTCATCGATTTTTTTATCTTGCGCTAACGCGGCCACCAAGTACCCGCTAAAACGTTGAGCTTTGATTAAAAGGCAGGCCACGTGACTGTTTTCATCCAGAGGCTGCCATGTTGGTGAGGCGCCTTTGACCACGGTTTCATCCAGAGATTCAGACACTCCTCGAACAAAGATAGAGTCCTCTTCAAATATTCCACCTGGTTTTGTTTTTACTCTTTTCGATGATTCTTCAATGATGGGATTTTTAGGTGGCAGCTTTGAGCCTTCTTCCACTTCCCGAGCATAAATTAAATTGGCATCAGGTTTCTCTTTCGAGGCAGATGGCGGTCCAATAGTAGGAGCCACCTTTGAGGACTGTGGCGGAACATACAGCTCTTGGGCTTCCGATTTTTCCTCATCCACAACGGGTAAGCTTCGACTTGCAGCAGGCGGCAGACTTTCTTGAGTGTTGCCCGAGATATCGCCACCTCCGTTGGCGAGGCCCAACTGCGCCAACAAGACTTGAGCCATGGAGTTCTGTTGAAGGAAGATCTCATCGGCAGAGCCTGTCCCCGTGAGGATATTTTGTCCTTCACTGGTCTCACTTTGTAAGTGAAGCAGTGCCGGCTCTCTTCCCCGGGCGGATTTGATTTCCACCATAAACTCGTAGGCATTCTTTTCAGAGCCCGAGACCTCTGCATGATTCTTTTGCTTAGCCGCCTGCTCCAAATCCCGAATATATTTATTCACAGCCCGCTCTACCGCCGGACCCGTAATGGGGGGATTGATTTTGTACTCGGCCCCACTATCAATCAAAGTTTTAAAAGAGGCCGTGGATGATTTTTCCGCAAACAGCATCACACAGGTGGGAAATGCGGCGGCAATGACTTTAGGAAGTTTTCGCACTTTACGATTGGGGTGATCGACGGCAATCAAAACAAATGACGGTTTAGATTGAACCAAAAACAGAATGGCATCCTTCAACTGATGAGTGGAACGCAGTTGCCAGTCCCGGTTACGCAAAAACTGCTCTACCCCCCGCAAAGATTTTTCATCTGATTTGATAATCAGCATAGTTTTGGTAACTTGCACTGTCTGGCCTTCAGACGACACACAACCCTCACGACCCCACAAAAGTGAAAAGAGGTCACAAATCCTATCGGTCTGTGCAATTTGAAATGTAAGACCAGTCGGTTTTAAATTCGAAAAAACTTGCTAGCTCAAATAAAACTCAAGATAAGGCCCATTAAGTTTTAGTTTATGGCGCCCCATTTAAACTATTTAGCCTAGCTCTTGGGCCAGCTGATGCCCGTATAGATACCCGAAGGCCATTGCGAGATCTCGTGCATGTGATTCTATCGCCTGAGGATCTTTTTGGAAAATCTGTAGGACATGTTGAAGCCATTGCTGTTGTTGGCGAAGTGCCAAATCCCCTTGCAACTTCAAAAGCGCTTCACACCGACTTTGGAACCATTCCATGGCGCCTGGTTCTTTTCTAAGAGCCCTTAAAAAATCCAATGAAAGAACATTGGTAGTGCCTTCCCATATAGAGAAGACCTGAGCATCCCGCACCAAAACCGGAATACCTGTATCTTCGATGTATCCGGCGCCCCCAAATCCTTCACAGACTTCCGACGTCACATGCATGGACTCTTTGGCCGTGTAGAGTTTTAAAATTGGGGTCATCGCTCGAAGCTCCGCTTTTTCTTCAATGGTCATATTTTGCGTTTCTTCTTTTCCCAGCAACTCTCCCACGCGGAACACCAAAGCAAAGCAGCGCCGCCAAGCCTGCTCCAAAGAGTGAAGCGTGTTTTGATGCAAAGGATGATCCACGAGGCGCTTTCCAAAAGCCCATCGCACTTTGGAGTATGAGTTCAACAAATCCAAAGCCCGTCGCATGTGGGCCGTGGCACAAACGGAATTGTAGACTCGGGTGATATTCAAAAGAGTGGTGATATTCTTAACGCCGTGGCCGGGCTCGCCAAGCCGAATGCCGGGAGTTCCCTTCATGGTCAATTCGGCTGTCGGTAGGGCTTTTGTTCCCATTTTATCTTTTAATCGATGAACTTCGATATTTTTCAGGTTTCCCTGACCATCTCGAACTTCCACATAGAACATCGACAAAGAGGAAATATCATCTGTACGCGCCAACAAAAGACTCATCTGTGAAGTGGTAGCTGATGTAAACCACTTGTTACCGTAGATTTTAAAGCCCCCATCTTTTTCTGCAATGGCATGAGAGGCCGTGCCACTGACATCAGAGCCTCCCTCTTTTTCTGTCATCCATTGACCGGATGTCCAAAAGTTTTTAGGGTCGCGAGATATTAATCTTCGAAATGAAGTCTCCTTCAATTCTTGAGTTCCATAGATTTCAAGACATCGAGCTGCACCATCCGACATGGCTAATGGACAAGAGACAAAAGCACTGGACGGATGAAACAAATAAAGCAAAGCCATCTGATAGGGCCGCGATAAAGCACCGAATTGTCTTTCGTAGGCTGTCGCTAGAATTCCTTCTCGAGACGCTTCAGCCTCGAGGAATTTCCACCCCTGACTGAGACGTATCTCATCGATTCGACGCCCCCATGGGTCGAAGGACACCAACTCGGGTTGGTGTTTTTCAGCATCGCGGCTGGCTTCAAGCCAGTCCGTGACGGCCTTTCTGCCACAATCCATCAAATGCGGAAGGACTGTGGTTTGCTGGGCTGTTGAAAAACGGGACTGCACCCATTTTTTCAACAAAGGATCTGATTCAAATGTATTCGATAGACTGGGGCCGGCTTGATAAAATTCACTCATAGAAAAAGCTTACGAACTCTTTGCTCAGGGGGCAAACGCAGATGTTGATGCTCGGCAGTAACTACCCCTTTCTTTGGGCCTGGATACGCTCGAGAAAATCTTTAATTTAAATAAACTAGAGGCACTTAGCCGAAGCGCCCTGTAATGTAGTTTTCTGTTCTTTGGTCCTGAGGGGTGGTAAACAGCTTTTCACTGCGACCCTTTTCGATGATCTCACCATTTAACATAAAAACCGTATCATCAGAGCAGCGGGCTGCCTGATGAAGGTTATGAGTCACCATCACCACCGTTACCTGCTTTTTAATCTCACTCAGCTGCTCCTCAATATGAGCTGTTGAAATGGGATCCAAAGCACTGGTGGGTTCATCTAAAAGTAATACTTGAGGTTCCACGGCCAAGGCTCGAGCGATACAAAGCCTTTGCTGCTGACCCCCTGATAAAGACAGCGCCGAGTGATTTAGACGATCGCTCACCTCTTTCCAGAGACCCGCTTGCTGAAGTGCCTTTTCCACTCGTCCCTGAAGCTCGCTACCCTTTTTCATTCCACGGAGTTTCAATCCATAGGCCACATTTTCAAACATACTTTTTGGGAATGGATTCGGTTTTTGAAAGACCATGCCGATGCGTTGACGAATCCAAAGAGGATCCACGGATTCAGACAATAGATTTACTTCCTTTGGATGTAAGATGATTTGTCCTTCAGCGCGCGCCTCTTCAATCAATTCATGCATCAGATTTAAACATCGTAGTAAAGTGGTCTTGCCACAACCTGAAGGACCCATCAATGCGGTCACCTTTTTTTCGGCAACGGCCAAATTCACATCTTTCAAGACTTGCTTGGCTTTGTAGAAAAAGCTCAGGTTCTGAATATCAATTTTAACAGGCCCGTTATTCGTTTCTACCATTTCACAGCCTTTCGTACTCGGATTCGGATCATAATGGCAATGGCATTAAGTAAGAACGTCAAAAAGAGAAGAACCACTCCGGCCGCGGCGGCATTGGCATGAAAGGCCTCCTGCGGACGAGACAGCCAGTTAAAAAGCTGAATGGGCAGCACCGTGAACGGATCCATCAAAGATGTGGGCAAAAAGGCAATGTAAGTCAAAGCCCCAATAGTGATCAAGGGGGCCGTTTCCCCCACCGCCCGCGACAAGGCTAAGATAACCCCTGTCATCATGCCACTTAATGAGCTGGGAAGTTGATAATAAACCAAAGTTTGAAAACGAGTGGCTCCCAACGCATAGGATGCCTCTTTCAAATGGTGTGGCAATGATCGAAGGGCCTCACGGGAAGATACGATCACGATTGGTAAAACCAAAAGACTTAGGGTCATTCCGGCTGTCAACAGGCTCGCCCCCAATCGAAGCTTGTGGACCAACAAGCCTAATGCCAATAAACCATATAAAATCGAAGGCATAGCAGCCAAATTTAAAATATTAAGTTCAATCAAACGAGTCAGCCGATTTTTGGGAGCGTACTCTTCTAAATATAAAGCGGCAGAGATGCCGACGACCACCGTGATAACGGCCGTGATCACCATGACACATAAAGTCCCCACCCAGGCTGATAATATTCCCGCTCGCTCGGGTCGGCGGGAGGGAAAGCTCATCAGAAAATCCCAACTGAGTCTTTCTCCGCCTCGTTGAAAGAGATCAATTAGAAGGGCCAACAAAATCGCTAAACTTAAAACAAGACCCAAAAGGCTGATGACCTTCATAAGTTGATTGATAAACTTGCGAAAAATGATGGAGTTCATGAGTGCTTCATCCTATTACGAAGTCGCATAGCCCAGTAATTAAAAAACAGAGTGATCAATAAAAGAACAAGGCCCACCACAAAGACGGTCTGATAACCCATAGAGCCATGGGGCAAATCCCCCAAGGCCACCTGCACCATATAAGCGGTCATCGTCGCCGCAGGCTCTGTGGGGTCAAGGGTCCAGTTCGGCTGTTGACCAGCGGCCAGTGCCACCACCATGGTCTCACCGATGGCACGGGACACTCCTAATATGCAGGCCGAAATAATTCCCGATGAGGCATAAGGCAGAACCACTTTCCAAATGGTCTCCCATTGGGTAGCGCCCAAGGCGCGAGAGGCTTCTCGCAAAGTGGAGGGCACCGCCTGAAGCGCTTCCTCCGATAACGAGACAATCAAGGGTAGAATCATAAAACTCATCGTCAGTCCCGCTGACAAAAGACTGAATCCCGGAATATTGGGATTTATTTTTTGCAAGAGTGGTGTCATCACCAAAAGGGCAAAGTATCCGAAGATGACAGAGGGAATCCCAGCCAACACTTCCACAATCGGTTTCAACACGGTTCGCCACCGATGGGATAAAAACTCACTCAACCCGCAAGCCACCAACACTCCCAATGGAATGGCAATTCCACAGGCAATAAAAGTGGTCATAAGGGTGCCAAGTAATAGAGGCTGAATGCCGTATTTTGCATTCGTAAAAAGAGGGGTCCACTCCCGCCCTAGCAAGAATTCCTTCAACGAGACTTCTCCGAAGAAGGGCCAGGATTCAAAAACCAGAATAATAAAAATGCCGACCGTAATAAAGACGGATAGGTAAGCACAGATAGCAAACCAAAACTCAAAAAATTTTTCGACGAGCCCTCGAGACTCGGTTGTTTTTCTTCGTGCCATTTATGTTTAAAACTACTTCTTTTCTTTCTTCAACAGCTCGTCAATGCTCATACCCACTTGGGAGTGCCCCTGAAACACTGTCCCCCATTTTTTGCTCTTAAGTTGGTTCAAAATTAAAGTGTAGGCAGTGGCTGGAAGGGGGACTGATTGCACCTCTTCTGCCAAAGTTCCGCTGCTTCGAATATAAAACTCTGCAAATTTTTGCACTTCAGGCCGCTTCAGAGCTTTTTCGGAAACATAAACAAATAAGGGACGAGACAAAGGAGCATACTCTCCGCTTTTAATAGACTCGAGGGTTGGTAAGCTTTTCTTGCCTTTCCAAACCACTGGGACGGCCTTTATTTTCTTTTGATTTTCCTTATAGTAAGAAAACGGTACATATCCTAAGCTGCTCTTTTCACGGGAAATTCCCATGACCAAAGTATTATCATCTTCGCTAGCGGTATAATCACCCCGTGAGGCGCGGGCCTGCCCCATTACGGCTTCGGTGAAGTAATCGAAGGTTCCTGAATCCGCACCCGCACCAAAGAGCTTAATTTCTTCGGCGGGCCACTCTTTTCGAACCTGGTTCCATTTGGTAATCTTATTTTGAGCTGAGGGTTCCCAAATCTTCTTAAGATCCTCGATAGAAATTTCATTTAAGAAATTATTAGTGGGGTGCACTACTATGGCGATGGCATCAAAGGCTATGGGAAGCTCGATAAATCGAATGCCAGCTTTCTTGCAGGCCTCAATCTCGGACTCTTGAATCGGGCGCGAGGCGTTCTGCAGATCAGTTTCGCCACGGCAAAACTTTTTAAATCCTCCACCCGTTCCAGAAATTCCCACCGTGACCTGATAACCCAGTTCGCGGTTTTGAATAAGAAACTCTTCAGCCACCGCTTCTGTAAGGGGATAAACAGTACTGGAACCATCAACCTTAACAAGTTGAGCTTGTACGGCTAAGCTCGTAAAAACAATTAATAAACTAAAAACTATCCGAGCCCTCATGGACCACCCCCGCAGTGATTAAAAGTTTTCACGGCCTCACGTTATCAAACTCATGTGTTAGGCCACTTCAAGATTTTGTTGGGATTCTGTTAAGACCAATGACCTCTCGCTTCCAAAAATCTCCCCCTCAAATCGCACAGGGGCAAAAAGGCTCCAAAGGACTTGGTTTCTTCTTTGCTAAAGACAGTGGCAGGGGGAATTATGAAACCATTTATAGTGAACTTATCCCAAAAACACATCAACAGAACTCTTAATCTTTTACTAGCCACAGGAGTTTTCACTCTGGGAGCCTTCAACATGGCACTGGCCCAAGAATCTCCCGATTTCGCCGAAATCCGCGATGTGCAGTTGCAGGGAAGCGGCTGTCATGATGCGGAAGTCGCCGTGAGCTTTTCTCCTGACTTCAAAGATCTTTCATTGCTATTTGATAACTATTTAGCCGAGATCGGCGAGGGAAGCCTAAACCCACGCCTTCTTCAATTACGAAAAGACTGTCAAATTTCTTTGGAAATGACCGTGCCCCAAGGTTGGCAAATGGCCTTTCGGGCCGTAGATTACCGAGGCTTTGCACTTTTGCCTTACCAAGCGACGGGATTTCAACGGTTCAGCATTCTTCAAGAGGGCGCGCCCATTGTCTCTATGAAAGAGGCCTCCCTGCGAGGACCTCTTAACGAAGACTATTACATTCGGTCAGAGGTACGGCCCGAGCGCTTGACCTGGTCTTCTTGTCTGAACGGTCGCACAGAGGTCAAGTTGATGACTCAAATCGGTGTCAACCTCAACCCTCGCTCCAGTGACCGTTCACTGACCATGATCACTTTGGATTCTGCTGACACCAGTATTCAGCAAAACCTCACTGTCGAATGGCGTCGCTGCGCCAACCATCGCCAACCTCCCATCACCCAGCCAGGTCGCCCTGAAAG
>CAZETK010000008.1:0-73306 GCA_964515195.1 uncultured Pseudobdellovibrionaceae bacterium | reverse complement strand
ATCTTACTGTCTTGAGCCGTCCGAAACTGTCAGAGATAACGTAACTTAGCGCCGATCCTGAGTGTCAATCATTCAGGATCCATTACATTTTGAAGAACGGTTTTTAGTTATTCAAGCGGGCTCGCTCTTGCCTTAGTTTTTTCAAATACTGGGCCTCGAGCGAAGTTATGACTACGGAATTAACAATCCCGTCCACCGTCGTTGTCCGTTGAAGAACATTGGCCGCTTGTTTAACACCCATCAAGAAGGGCCCGATGACTTCCAACTCACCCAGTTGCTGCAATAACTTGTAGCTAATGTTAGCGCTTTCCAGGTTGGGGAATAGAAGAATATTAGCTCCTGAATCTGAATTGGCCAATGAGCTAAAGGGGAAAATGCGCTTTGTGATCACAGGATTTACGGCCGAGTCAGCTTGAATGTCACCATCACAGACAATGTTAGGTTCAAGCTTCTTAAACAATTCCGCAGCCATCTTCATCTTGGCAGGCGTACCGGCTTGACCCGTGAAGTTTGAGTAAGACAGCATGGCCACTCGTGGTGTTTGTCCGAAATACTCAGCAATCCGAGAGGCTTGCACCCCCATTTGAGCCAGTTGTTCGGGAGTAGGGTTGAAATTGACTGTGCTATCGGCCAGTAACAGAAAGTCCCGCTCTGTTAGTACGATATTGATCCCAGCCGGGACTCCATCCTTATGCAGACCCACTGTTTGTAAAATCGGCTTGACCGCATCCGGATAATTTTGAGAGGCGCCTGATACCAAGCCATCGGCATCTCCCATCCGCAGCATCATCGCCCCATAGTAATTGGGATCGGCCATTAAGCGCTCGGCCTCGCGTAGCGTGACGCCTTTGCGCTGGCGTAGGCGGTAAAGTTCTTCGGCGTATTTTTGATATTGCGGGCTTTGAGAGGGGTGAATGATGGGAACGTTTTTCAGTGTTTCAAGCTTCAGTTGCTCGATTTTTTCTTTCACAACAGCAGGGTAGCCCAGCAAAATCGGTTCGCAAATCTTTTCGGCAACAAGCACTTGTAGCGCTTTTAGAACTTTAGTAGAGCTGCCTTCGGGAAATACGATACGAGGCCGCTGTCCTTGTTCCTCAGAATTTCGATGAAGTCTGTGAATGGCGGAACGGATGAAAGCCTTCGAAGGGCCCTGAAAGGCCTCGAGCCGATCATGATATTTGTCCCAATCAGTGATAGGTTTGCGTGCGACGCCACTTTCTATGGCGGCTTTAGCCACAGCAGGAGCCACAGACAGAAGAACGCGAGGATCAAAGGGTTTAGGAATCAGATATTCCCGACCAAACAGAAAAGTTTTGCCCCCATAGGTATCCGAGACCTTCTCGGGAACATCTTGACGTGCGAGTTCTGCCAATGCGTTGACAGCCGCTAGCTTCATAGCTTCATTAATCTGTGTGGCACGAGTGTCTAGAGCCCCACGAAAAATCGAAGGAAATCCCAAAACGTTGTTCACTTGATTGGGAAAATCTGAACGTCCTGTTGCCACGATCGCATCAGGGCGGGCGGCTTTGGCGTTTGGTGGTAGAATCTCGGGATCTGGATTGGCCATGGCAAAAATAATCGGATCCTTGGCCATTTTTTTGATCATCTCGGGCGTTAGGGCTCCAGCGGCGGAAAGCCCGACAAAAACATCGGCACCATCCAGGGCTTCCGTGAGGGTGCGAGCCTTTGTCTCCACGGCAAATTGTTCTTTGTACTTGTTCATGCCGTTTGTGCGACCTTTGTAGATGACTCCAGAGGTATCACACATAGTCAGATTTTCAGGGCGCACTCCCAACGATAAAAAAATCTTCGAGCAAGCCACGGCAGAAGCGCCGGCACCATTAACCACTAGGCGAATATCCGGTAGTTTTCTTCCTGTAATGTGGCAGGCGTTTAAGAGTGCTGCTCCCGAAACGATGGCGGTTCCGTGCTGGTCGTCATGAAAAACAGGAATATTCATTTCTTGTTTTAATCGTTCTTCAATTTCAAAACACTCAGGCGCCTTGATATCTTCGAGGTTGATGCCGCCAAAAGTGGGCTCAAGGTTTCTAACCGCCAAGCAGAACTCGTCCACATTTGTGGTATTGATTTCGATGTCAATGGAGTCTAACCCTGCGAACTGCTTGAAGAGAATGCTTTTCCCCTCCATGACGGGCTTAGCCGCCAAGGGGCCAATATTGCCTAAACCCAACACCGCTGTCCCATTCGAGATAACAGCAACGAGATTGCCCTTATTTGTATAATCGTAAACAAGATCTGGATTTTTAGCGATTTCCTTGCAGGGTGCCGCCACTCCGGGGCTGTAAGCCAGTGAAAGATCTTTTTCCGTCGCGCAGGGCTTTGAGGAGTTTACTTCAATTTTACCCGGTTTACCTTTGGAGTGATAATCAAGTGCCTCTTGGTCCAAGCTGGATGCCATATTTAGTTTCTCCTGAAAAAATAGAAGAACAAGAATGAAGACTCTAAAATTGGGGTAGGGCTGCGTCACGCCGCAGAAAGTCGTTTGGTTTTGAATTTCCATAGGATATTCTGGGGGGCATCAAATTAGAACAAGAGTGTTCGATTTCTCAAGGAAAGAGGTATTGAATTATGTCAGCACGGGACGTTGTAATTGTTGAAGGGACCCGTACACCCTTTGCTAAGGCCGGAACCCAGCTTAAGGGAATTCATGCGGCCGAATTGGGACGCGCTTCGCTACGGGAATTGATTGCCAAAACGAATTTGGATGTGAAGGAAGTTGATGAAGTGATCATCGGCAATACAGGAAATCCTGTTGATGCCGTGAATATTTCGCGAGTAATCGCCTTGAATGCTGGCATTCCCCAACAGACCTCAGCCTACACAGTTCACCGCAATTGCGCTTCCGCGTTGGAAAGCATATCAAATGGCTATGAAAAGATAAAATCTGGCACGATGGATGTGGTGATTGCTGGCGGGACCGAGAACATGTCTCAAATGCCCACGTTGTTACCAGCTAAAATCCAAAGAACTTTTGATAAATTGTTCGCAGCCAAAACCACAAGCCAAAAGTTAAAATTGATCTGGGAGCTTTTTAGAGGCGATCTGAAGCAGATCAAAGCCCTTCTGACAGGAAACTTTCGTGATGAGTATTTTCCCGTGATCTCGGTCATGCAGGGTCTGACCGATCCTTTTGCCGGCATCAATATGGGGCAAACCGCAGAAATTTTAGCAAAGGAATTTAACCTTTCAAGAAAAGAGCAGGACGAATGGGCCTTGAGGTCCCATCTGAAAACTGTGGCAGCGGCGAAGGAAGGGCGCTTTCAAAACGAAATATTCACTTACGCCTTACCTCCTGATTATAGCGTCACGATGGCGGTTGACTCAGGGCCACGGGAGGGCCAGACCATGGAGGCTTTAGCGAAGTTGAAGCCGTTTTTTGACAAACTAACGGGGACAATTACGGCTGGGAACTCCTGTCCGATTACAGATGGTGCGGCGATGATGCTTTTGATGTCGCGAGAAAGAGCTCAAGCACTCGGATATAAACCCCTCGCAAAAATTCGAAGTTATGGTTTTGCGGGACTTGAACCCGAGCGCATGGGACTGGGCCCTGTTTATTCCACACCCGTGGCATTGAAACGGGCAGGATTAGCCATGAAGGACATCGGTTTGGTGGAATTGAATGAAGCCTTCGCGGCGCAGGTCCTTTCTTGCATGAAAGCTATGGACTCGGATGGCTTTGCTCAAGATCGACTGGGGTTGTCGACTAAGGTGGGAACTGTGGACCCGGGCATTGTGAACGTAAATGGAGGCGCCATTGCCATTGGACACCCCGTGGGAGCGACGGGAACCCGAATTTCATTAACTCTTGTCAAAGAGATGCAACGAAGACAGATTCAATTTGGATTGGCCACACTGTGCATCGGTGGCGGTCAGGGTGGATCGATGATTTTCGAGCTGGAGGCTTAAGGCTATGTCGATAGAGCAAAGTTTAAAAATTATACCCAAAAAAATTGAAGGCGTGGGATCGGTTGCGGTCTTAGAAATGGACCTCGTGGGTGAGAAAGTAAATAAGCTCAGTACGCCTGTCATGCTGCGGCTGAAAGAGTTAATTCAGGAAGTATCTCGCAATACCGAATTTCGAGCCGTGGTGATCACGTCCAAAAAGCCGAAAATCTTTGTGGCCGGCGCCGACATTGATGAGATTCGCGTGATGAATTCGGCCGATAAATTCAGAATGGCGGTTCAACAGGGACAATCTATTTTTAATATGATTGAAGATCTCAGTGTTCCTGTTTTTGCTTCGGTCAATGGGGCCTGTGCTGGGGGCGGCTGTGAGCTGATCTTAGCCTGTGATTATCGCATTTGCTCTGATGATTCTTCCACCCGAATTGGGCTTCCTGAAACCAAGTTGGGAATTTTGCCTGGCTTCGGCGGATGCGTGCGCTTGCCTCGTATCGTGGGGATTCAAGCCGCTTTAGATATCATTTTGGGTGGAAAATTGGTGAACTCAAAAAAGGCGCAAAAGATCGGGCTGGTGGATCGGGTCGTTCACGTCAATCTTTTAGAGTCACAAACGTTGCAGTTTATACAAGATGTCTTTCGAGAAGGTGGGCGCAAGCGCCGTAAGAAGTTTTCTCCGAAGGGCTTAATGGGAAAATTGTTAGAAGGCCCTTTAAAGGGAGTCGTGTTTTCCCAAGCACGAAAACAAACATTGAAAGCCACAAAGGGTCATTATCCTTCACCCCTTAAAGCGCTTGAAGTGGTCAAGAAAACCTATGGCCTTTCAGACCGAGATAGAGCCATGGAGATCGAGCGCGAGGCTTTTTGTGAAGTGGCGGTTACGGATATTTCTAAAAATCTCATCCATGTATTTGATCTAACGGAAATGGTAAAGCGGCAGAACGGAGTCCCCGGTGTGCAAGTCACCCCGCGGGAGGTGAAAGCCATCGGCGTGCTGGGGGCCGGTACCATGGGAGGCGGTATCGCTTACGTGGCAGCCGATAAAGGCATACGGGTTCGCTTAAAGGATCTTAACAACGAAGCGTTGGGAAAAGCCTACAAGCACGCCCAGGATCTTTGGGGAAAGCTGCTCAAAAAGCGAGTGATTGATAAGTATCAATACGCCCAGAAGGTCAATTTGGTTTCCGGGGGTGTTGATTACGCTGACTTTAAGAATCTAGATGTGGTGATCGAAGCCATTGTTGAGGATATGGGCATTAAACAAAAAGTTATTGGTGAAACAGCTGCTTACATGCGACCTGACGCCATTATCGCCACCAACACTTCGTCGCTATCTGTGACGGAAATGTCAAAAGGGCATCCTAACCCTCAATTTTTTGCCGGAATGCACTTTTTTAACCCTGTCCATCGCATGCCTCTGGTTGAAGTGATCCGGGGTGAAAAAACATCCGATGAGACAATCGCCACAATCTACGAACTTTGTAAAAAGATGGGCAAGATGCCGGTGGTGGTAGAAGACGGTCCCGGTTTTCTTGTGAACCGTTTACTTCTTCCCTACATGGCCGAAGCCGCGTTTTTATTGCAAGAAGGGATGGACATCAAGAAGGTTGACGACGCCTATGTCAGCGAATTTGGAATGCCTATGGGGCCGTTTGCCTTGATGGACGAGGTAGGGCTTGATGTGTGCATAAAGGTTTTAAAAATTTTTAAGGCTGCCTTTGGCGACCGGGTGGAGATGGCGCCTTGTATGGAAGCTTTAGAAAAATCAGGTAGGCTTGGTAAAAAGAATCGTCGAGGTTTTTATCTGTATGACGGACAGGAGAAGCGTTTAAATGTGGATCCGGAAATCTACAAAGTTTTGAATTTGCCAGTGCCCACTAATCCTTATTCGAATCAAGAATGTATTGAGCGCGGTGTATTTGCGATGGTCAATGAGTGTTCTCGCGCACTGCTTGATGATAAGATCGTAAAGACTCCAGATGAAGTGGACCTCGCCATGATCATGGGAACTGGCTTTCCTCCGTTTCGAGGTGGACTCTTAAAGTATGCCGATAAGATCACGCCTGCCTACGTGGTACAGCAGTTGGAGAAATACTCGCGGGAACGGAATGCACAGAAAAGAATGACTCCGGCGGAGGCTCTTCGGCGGACCACTTCCTTTTACTCACCGTAACAGGGGGTGGATGGCCGGTGTTGACGAGGCTCCTTCTGCGTAGGGCGGGAGACTGTATTTAAAGTTTACAGGGCGTGCCCTTTACCAGGTGTTTTTGTCGGCATCTGTAGTTTTTTAAGCCTCATGTCTTATTAAATTGTCTTCTGCTGGGGAATAGTTGGCCTGGAATTTTCATCTAGTTTTATTTGGTGAAAACCTCATTTGTCGTAAAAATCTTATTTATTACTTTAATGAGCCTGCAGAGTACTGCTTGGGCAGGGCCTACGCTTGAGGAATTTCGGCGGGAGACTCGGCTTCATCGGATGCGGGTTATCGAGTATTCGTTGTTGGCCTTGGAACAATTTTCAAATCACTTTCCTCAGTTAAGTCAATTGGAAAGCTCGCAACGAATGTTTCTTGTTGAGTCTTATCTCTTTCTTCATGACTTGCCGAAAATGATGACCGTTGAGCAGCTACGACCTTTTGGTTACGACCGAGAGCGCAACATTCTTCAGGATCTCCATGCGTACTATGGCACTAATCAGCGCCCCGAAATCGTCGAGGTTCTGAATAAGATTGAAAACGTGATTAAGGCCCGAGTGATGGATAAGAAATTTGCCGAAATGCCTTTGTCAATTCAAAAGCAAAGAGGTTCCATTATGGCAGAGCTTGAACTTCTCGAAAAAGCCGCTGATGTGGCGGATACAAAAAACTATCGAGATATTGAGCTGGCGTTTAAGAAAGAACCAGGGGCTGCTGCTAGATTCTTCAACGAAAGAGGCGAAGTTGTGACAGCGAAAATTGCAGACTGGATTGAAAAAAAGGAGCTTCAGGATCCCCATCAGCTTCAATGTCGTCGTCTTCTTAAAATTCAAGGAAAACTTCCCCGATAGCTTTTAATTAAAGTCGCTTACTCTGCGATAAATTGAATCTCATTGCTGGCAAGACTTTCCTGCCCATTGCTGTTGTAGGCTTTTACAACAGCATAATAAGTCGTGTTAGGGACAAGTGTTTGTTATTGTAGCGAATGGGTGGTTAAGTTGACGACATTTGATTGTTGGGTTTGTAAAACTATTAAACATCTGGTTCCCTAAATTGTTTTGAAGGGCCAAGTTGTCTCAAGCCGGAATGCAAACTGTCTCATTCTAAGATCAATCGATGGCACAAGCCTTGCGATACCTTTATTTGAGAGGTGGATTATGAAAACAAAAATTCTAATCTTGTTGATGGCGGCTCTAGCGTTAGGAGCCTGTGCTAAGAAAAAAGGAGCCTCGAGCTCACGCGCGGTTCGTGGCGGAAGTGCCGTTACTCCCAATACTTATGGTGGCAATTACTCGGCCTGCCCCGCCAATATGTGGGGAATTGTCTATGATCGACAAACTAACGGTCAGCAGTTCACAATGCGACTTATCGATTTCACAGGTAATCAAGATATTGGTTATGTTGAGTCTAATCCCGGAGGCGCGGGTGGAGTGATGAACACGGGTGTGGATCTTCAGATGAATGCTCGCTTTATCAATGGACAGTTTGACACCGCAAACTCTCGTATCACGATTCGTATTATCGATGATCGGGCGATGACTTATGGACAATTGCAGGACATTCCTATGGTAGGTCAGGCCGGTCAAATGATGGGCCCCGGTCAGTTCAATGCTACTTTTAAGGACGAATACGGAACTTTGATCTTCCAGGGTCAAAAAGACATGGCTCAGAATATGATTGGCGGAACTGTTTACTACCAGAATAACGGGATGCCTCAGCAGATTCTGGGACAATTCTGGATCAACGCCTGTTCTGTGGTAGGAATCTAAAGATTGGATTTAATGCCTAATCTGCCCAAAAACCTTGCATAAACAACGCATCATGACTTGATGGAACAATAAGACAAGTTTTCAATCCCATCAAGTCATGAATTTTTCCTTTGATCCCGATATTCTCAATACTGTTGCGGGTGGCCAGTCGGCTTTGGATATGAAGCGACTGCACATCTTCAATCTCGAGTCTGCATCTTCTTTTTTGCAAGCGTATGGTTTTGATTTGAACCGGCCTCGGGATGAACGAATGCTATGGACGCATCATCGACGGGCCATTGTCCTATTAACAGAGCAATTGGGTTACCCTGAAGAAAACATTCCGATCGAACTCCGAGACCCGAAGCTGTTGATGGATATACGCCTATTACTTCTCTATGCCAGCCGCACCTCAGCCGGTAGCACCTCAGCCGGTAGCACCTCAGCCGGTAGCACCTCGGCCGATGCGCTACAGCGGTGGTCTTGTGCCATTCTTCGGTGCATGCATGTTTTTGTTCACGCCGATAACGATCTTTTCAGTTTCTTTGCTCAGGAGATCCAGGAGCAAATTCTTATTCCTTATGAAAAATTAATTACATTTGATGGGCAAAATGTTTCACTTCGTGGTCCATCTCAAGGCGAAGATCCCATCCAGCTTGTAAAGTTTGAAACCAAGCCCTTCAAAACCACGAGCAGCTCTGTGATTAAACTTTTAGCTCGCCGAGACGCTCTGGCCATGCGGATCTTTGATAAGATCGGCGTTCGTTTTGTGACTAAGACCATGTTTGACAGCTTCCAAGTGATTCGCTTCCTTGTGAATGAAAACATGTTAAGCTTCCCGCACATTTTGCCCGATCAATCCTCTAACAATCTTTATCCCGTCGAACTTTTTTTAACTGTCTGTCGAAATCTGGAAAAAGAAAATATCCGAGATGAAGCTGAGATTCAGAAGATCTTTGAGCGAGAGCTTGAAGCTCAGGGGAACGAGGCTTTGTTTCGCAAATTCAATGAGCAATCGTCACGGGATTTCCGCTTTATCAAGTTCATCACTCGTAAGCTTATTCGTATCATTCCGGATGGGAATCGCCCCGAGTTTGGATTTTTTTATCCCTTCGAGATTCAGATCCTTGATGAAAGTTGCTATCAACAAATTCAGTCAGGTCCTTCTGAACATCAAGCCTATAAAGACCGCCAGAAAACAGCCGCCTGTGAGCGACTGTTTCCAGGAGAAAGGTAACCGTTTGCAAGTGTTTTGGAAATTAAGATCTTTGCTGGCGGCTGTGCTGTTTGCGATCACAACCTTTGCGGTTTCGACCTCTGCCATCATCTGTTCCTTTTTTACAAACTCTCCTAAAGTGCAGCGTTGGCATATCAAGAAATGGGGGCGTCTCTGCTGTCGATTTTTTGGTGTAAATGTAGTTGTCAAAGGATTAGAGCACTGGCCTTTCCAAGAGGGCGCCGTCGTCTTATTTAATCATACAAGTTTTATCGACATTTTCGCTATGAGTGGCTTTCTTCCAGCCGTCACGTTCGGTGCGAAGAAGGAACTTTTCAAGATTCCTATTTTTGGGGCGGCCATGCGAAGAGTGGGGATACTTCCAATTGATCGAGCCCGTCGTGATCAGACCTTCAAAGTTTATGAACAGTCCACAGAGCGATTGCTGGCCGGTGAGAAAATCGCTTTGGCCCCAGAAGGAGGGAGAACTTCAACTCCCCATGAGATTGGCCCCTTCAAGGCGGGTCCTTTCGTTTTTGCTCTGCAGGCGGGAGTCAAATTGATTCCGGTAGTGATCGTAGGGGCCTACGAGATTTTCCCGAAGGGAGCCCTTCTTCCGAATGCGGATCGATCCAAGCGAACACTCTATTTGGAAGTTCTGCCTTCAATTCCGGTGGAAGGCCAAAGTGTTGATGAACGGGGTGAATTGCAAAAAAGAGCGCGTGATCTCATGCAGACAACCCTTAACAGCTATTACATGGGTGTCCAGTGATGACCCAGAACATGGGCCCGTAGCTTAACAACTGAAACGCCTGTATCCACTTTTAACATAACCTGCGAGTCGGGAAGGCTTGCCACGTCGAGCACGCGAAAGTGCATAAAGGCGCGCCCTTGGGGTTTCTGTAATGATTGAACAAGTTCACTCCATTTAATGGCTGGTTTGAAAGTGGTCCCCTGATCCGTGCTGCGATAAGGACCTACAAACCAAACGCCGTCTGGATGCAAACTAACGGGCCAATCCTGCTGCGCGAAGAAGGGGATTCTAAACCACCGCTTCCCATCGAGTGTTTTGAAAATACCATTGGCTGAAGCTAAACCTTTTTTAGTTTTCGAATCAAAGCTGATGCCTTTCAAATCTTTCTTTAACAGCTCGGCCGTTGTGATGGATGTTTTGGGCTTTTCCTTCTCAATAAGTTCCGTTTTCCACCAAATCGGACCATGACCTTTCAGGACAGATTGAGTCCACCTGATAGCTTGTGGCTCAAGGAGCGTGATTCGGGCACCACGGGGGGCAATTGGATGAGAAGAACTCATGAGTGCGCGGCCCCTAAGGCTTTTAAAGGCGGAAAAGTCCGCTAGGACGGCGGTTCCAGAGGGAAGAAGCGCGACTTTAACCCCATCACGATGGGAGATGCGCTGCCACTTTTTTTGCTTTTGATTCCAGCCAAGCTCAGCAAAGTCGACCCGGCCAATCAGGTCTTTATAAGGGGCATAACCTACGAAATTTTGTGATTTGAGATACGCAAAATCACCATGACTATGAATTAACTCAAAGCGGGTGAGAGCTGGGGCCCGGCCAGTAACGGCGGCTGCGGGATCCGGGAATTTCCGAAGCGAAATTTCCGACAGAGATGTCCAAACGCCTCGATCCTCTTGGGGAGTGTCGAGATCCGTTAAAAGCACATAGCCCTTATGGAGACTGGACGCGCGAACACGGGCCCAAACGCCACGGATGGACTCAATTTGAACGGATTGGCCCTTCTTTAAGGTTTTGACTGTAGAGGAACTCAACTCTGCGAATAATTTTAATCCGGCTTCATTTCGAAGACGAGCTTTGAAAGTGATATCGATCTCACGTAGAATATGTTCATTTTTAACCAGAAGAGTTTTTTTATCCCAACTCGCTTTATAGTGAAAATCCGTATAGGTCCCCAACTGGGATTTCATCAAAGTGGAGCGTCGGGACTCCCCGGAAGGGAACTGGCTTTCAGGACTCTTATAAAAGGGGATGGCAGATTCCAGACTGGGTTCAAGAATGCCCGTCAGAGCTGAATGCGCAGGATAAGCTAAGAGCAGAGCCATCAAAGTGGAAACAAGCCAATTCACATTATCATTCTGCCATGAGTCCTAAAACCGCCACAAGGCCAGATGTTTTGACGAAAGGCCAAAGATCTTGCTACATCTTGAGGGTTCTTTAAGAGACAAATGCCCACTTTAAATGCGAGGTGTCAATGGCGCAAGATGGTCTTCAAAACAAGGGTCAATCAGCTGGGGGAAGTTCGGCCGTTTCCATTCAACGAATCGGTGTTGTCGGAGCTGGGCAAATGGGAAATGGAATTGCCCAGGTGGCAGCTTCTGTCGGATATGAAGTCACGATAATGGATGTGTCTTCTCAAGCCTTGGAAAAAGCGATGAGCACAATCCAGAACTCCTGCGATCGCCTGATCAAAAAAGGCAACATGACTGAAGATCAGAAGAAAAATCTTCTGTCTCATCTTAAAACCACCACGCAGATGTCAGATTTAAAAAATTGTGAAGTCGTGATCGAGGCGGCGACCGAAAATGTAGATCTCAAAGTGAAAATTTTCAAAGAGCTGGATCAAGTTGTTCAAAAAAGCGCTCTTCTTCTTTCGAACACCTCCTCCATTTCCATCACGAAGATCGCTTCTGTCACGACCAGGCCTGAAAAGGTTGCGGGCCTTCACTTTATGAATCCTGTGCCTATGATGAAATTGGTGGAAGGCATCCGGGGACTGCAAACGTCTAATGAAACGTTTCAAACCTGTCAGGGCCTGGCTGAAAGAATGGGTAAAGTTTTTGTTGAAAGCACGAAGGATATGCCGGGCTTTATCGTCAATCGCATCTTGATGCCGATGATTAATGAAGCTTTTTACACACTTCATGAGGGCATTGCAGAACCCAAAGCCATTGATGAGGCGATGAAGTTAGGAACTAACCAACCCATGGGTCCATTGACATTGGCTGACTTTATCGGACTGGACACCTGCTTGGCCATCATGAACGTTCTTCACGACGGACTGGGAGACTCTAAGTATCGGCCCTGTCCTTTGCTGGTGAAATACGTAGAAGCAGGTTGGTGGGGTCGCAAAACA
The DNA here is from genome assembly GCA_964515195.1 of uncultured Pseudobdellovibrionaceae bacterium. Classification (GTDB taxonomy): domain Bacteria; phylum Bdellovibrionota; class Bdellovibrionia; order Bdellovibrionales; family Bdellovibrionaceae. Next base: position 61,111 of record CAZETK010000008.1, on the reverse strand, counting down.
CGTCGAGGAGTTTATCAATATGACGCATGATTATAAGACGATTACACTAAATAACAATGAGGGTGTCTGGACATTAATGATCAACCGCCCTGAGAGTCTTAATGCTTTGAACATGACGGTTTTAAATGAAATGGGAGAGGCCCTTCGCTTCATCTCCGAGATGGAATTTGCCGATGCAAAAGCCTTAATCGTAACTGGAAGTGGGCAAAAGGCTTTTGTAGCCGGGGCTGACATCAAAGAAATGTCAGGCCTATCAGGAGAAGACGCTGTTCAATTTGCGCGCCGTGGACAATCTGTTTTCCACGAACTTGAGCTTTTGGAAATCCCTGTAGTCGCAGCGGTTAACGGTTTTGCCTTAGGTGGAGGGTTAGAATTAGCTTTAAGTTGTGATTTTATCTATGCAAGTGAAAATGCTAAAGTGGGCTTGCCGGAAGTGTCCTTGGGTTTGATTCCAGGTTTCGGTGGCACTATCAAGCTGGCGCGGGCCGTAGGGCTTCGAAAGGCACGAGAGATGATCTTTTCGGGTGATATGGTCACTGCTAGCGAAGCCTTGCAAATGGGCCTTGTAAATAAAGTAATTCCTCCATCTGAATTATTGTCGGCTGTTCAGGGTCGTCTTGAATCCATAATCTCTAAAGGTCCAGTGGCGGTGGGCATGGCCAAGAAATCCATTCAAGCCACGTGGGATATGGAAATTGATGAAGCTTTCAAATTTGAAGCGGAGCTTTTTGGCGATTTATTTTTGACCGCTGACACCAAAGAGGGCCTTCAGGCCTTTGTGGAAAAGCGAAAGGCCCAGTTTAAAGGGGAATAGTGAAAATGGCACATGCTTTGGCTTTGAAAAACCATGTCCGAATTGTAACAGCGGCCAGTCTGTTTGATGGCCATGATGCCAGCATTAACATTATGAGGCGTATTCTTCAGGACATGGGAGCTGAGGTGATCCACTTGGGTCACAATCAATCTGTGGCCGATGTGGCTAAGGCTGTGCTTCAAGAGGGAGCCCAAGGTGTCTGTATCTCCTCGTATCAGGGTGGACACATGGAGTACTTCAAATACTTGAAGGATCTCCTTGTCGAATCCGGTGCCCCTTATGTGAAAATTTTTGGTGGCGGTGGCGGTGTCATCGTCCATGAAGAAAAGCGTGAATTGGAAGCCTACGGCATTGATCAGATCTTTCATCCAGATGACGGTCGCAGGATGGGATTGGAAGGGATGATCCGCTTAGTGGTGGAGTCATGTGATTTCAGCCTGGTGGAAGCCAAGAAAAAAGCTGATACTGAGGGAACTCAAAACCCCCCCGGACCTGGGAAATACCGTGAGGCGGCGGGCTTGGATCGCGATCCAATTCCTTCCTATCAGTTGGGTGTGGCCCTAACCGCTGTTGAAAATGGATTGGCGGATTTATCTCCCGAAAGCTTTGGCCTGAACCACTTTAAAGCTAAAAAAACGCCTCTGGTCTTAGGGATTACCGGAACGGGAGGCGCGGGTAAATCTTCTTTGATTGATGAGCTGGTGCAGAGATTTTTAAATTTTTATTCAGATAAGAAAGTGGCCGTAGTCTGTGTCGATCCGACGAAGCGAAAAACCGGCGGTGGACTTTTAGGGGATCGGATTCGGATGAACTCTTTGTCCCGCTCACGAGTTTATATGCGTTCATTGGCCTCTCGTGGTTCGGGACGTGAGATCGCTCAAAGTCTTCCAGAAGTTTTGAAGTTCCTTAAGGGAATGGACTTTGATTTTATTATTGCCGAAACATCGGGAATTGGTCAGGGCAATATGGCCATCACGGAAGTTTCCGATATGTCACTTTATGTGATGACATCTGATTTTGGCGCCCAGTCGCAGTTGGAAAAAATCGACATGATTGATTTTGCCGATATGATTGCTGTGAACAAAGCCGATCGCCGAGGGGCTTTGGATGCCCTCCGTGACGTGACAAAGCAGTATAAGCGATCCCGCAAGCTTTTTGACCAAGGTGTGGAAGTTCCTGTGTTTCTGACTCAGGCCAGTCAGTTCAACGATGGCGGGGTCAATAAGCTTTTTTTTCATATAGCTGATCGCTTATCGCAAAAAGACGCGCAGTTTGCGGTGACCGAGGAAAGACGACGTCACATCCTTTCCGCAGAAGAGCATGTGATTCTCCCAGCGGAACGTCAAAATTACTTGGCTGAAATTGTCTCGACCATCCGAAAATACAAAGAGCGCACAAAGCAAAACGCCGAGAAAGCCTCTAAACTGGGCGCCCTCCATAATTTGAAACCTCATTTAAAGGTATCAGAATCCGAAATCCAGGAGTTGGAGAAGACATTCGCGGGGGATTTAACTCAAGAAGAACTTCACCAGCTTCGCAGTTGGGCGGACCTTGAGAAAAAATACTCAGGAGATGAATTCGTTTACAAAGTGCGGGACCGGGAGATTCGCCAACCCTTGGTGACAGAGTCCCTAAGCGGAACAAAAATTCGTCGCGTGGTCTTACCTAAGTACAAAGATTGGGGAGACCGCTATCAGTTCTTAAAATTGGAAAACGTTCCAGGTGAATTTCCCTACACGGCGGGCGTATTTCATCTGAAGCGCACGGATGAAGACCCGAAGCGTATGTTTGCCGGAGAAGGAACCCCTGACCGCACCAATAAGAGGTTTCATTACCTCACTAAAGGCGAGTCCGCAGCCCGATTGTCCACGGCCTTTGACAGCGTCACCCTCTATGGGCATGACCCTGATCTGCGTCCCGACATTTTTGGCAAGGTTGGGGAAAGCGGTGTTTCCATCTGCACTCTTGAGGACATGAAAAAGCTTTACGCAGGTTTTGATCTGTGCTCACCCAATACCTCTGTGAGCATGACCATCAACGGTCCGGCTCCTATGATTCTGGCGTTTTTCTTCAACACCGCTATCGACCAGCAGATTGAGAAGAAGGAACAAGAGCTGGGACGAAAACTCACTGAAGCTGAGCATCGTGAAGTGGCCACGTGGACATTGGCGCAAGTGCGGGGGACGGTTCAGGCTGATATCCTCAAAGAAGACCAGGGGCAAAACACCTGTATCTTTTCGATCAATTTTGCCCTGAAGATGATGGGAGATATCCAAGAATATTTCACCCGAAATAAAATCCGTAATTTCTACTCTGTCAGTATTTCCGGATATCACATTGCTGAGGCGGGCGCGAATCCCATCAGCCAGTTGGCTTTTACCTTGTCCAATGGTTTTACTTTTGTAGAGTACTATCGGGCTCGTGGTCTTAATGTGGACGATTTTGCTCCAAATTTGTCTTTTTTCTTTTCCAACGGTTTGGATCCGGAGTACTCGGTGCTCGGTCGTGTGGCGCGTAGAATTTGGGCTGTCGCCATGCGGGATCTTTATAAGGGAAATGATCGCTCACAAAAATTAAAATATCATATTCAGACCAGCGGGCGCTCTCTTCATGCTCAAGAGATTGACTTCAATGATATCCGAACCACGCTACAGGCGTTGATCGCTCTGTATGACAACTGTAACTCTCTTCACACGAATGCTTATGATGAGGCGATCACCACGCCGACGGAAGAGTCCGTACGGCGAGCTATGGCTATTCAACTGATCATCAACCGTGAATTCGGAATGACCAAAAACGAGAACCCTATTCAGGGATCTTATTTCATAGAAGAGTTGACGGATTTGGTGGAAGAGGCGGTCCTGAACGAATTTATGCGGATCAATGAGCGGGGTGGGGTATTAGGGGCTATGGAAACTCAGTATCAGAGATCTCGAATTCAAGAAGAGTCTTTGTATTACGAGTCCCTGAAACATGAAGGCAAGTTGCCCATTATTGGAGTGAACACCTTTGTTGATCCGAAAACGTTAAGACCGGACTATATTCCACCCAAAATTGAGATGGCCCGTGCCAGTTACGATGAAAAAAATCATCAGTTGAATAACTTAAAGTCGTTCCAAAAAGATCACCAGACAGAGGCCGAGAAGGAATTAGAACTTTTGAAAGAAGCCGTTCTGCAAGGCCGTAATATTTTTGAAGCTCTGATGAAAGCTTCACGGGTTTGCAGTCTCTACCAGATGACTCAAGCCTTATTCGAAGTGGGCGGGCAGTACCGGCGCAACGTCTAACCCGCCTCTTTTCCCTCTGTTCAAAATCTTCGACTAGTCTCGCGGGGACGCCTAGTCCGGAAGGGTTTTTATTCAAACTCTTCTTTATCGGGGATGCGGCTAAAGGGAATTCCCCCCTTGGCCTTTGCTTTCATATCGATGAGGTTAGCGGTAAAAATCGTGTTAGATCCGAACTTCTCATTTAGCAGATCGGCCACCTCATAGGCCTTTTCTCGCCGCCCCTGATGGGGATCAAAAAAAGATAATTGCTGAGAGTCTTCGTTTTCAAAATCCGATAATACTACCGAGACTTTAAAGGGAGCGGGAGTCCGTCGCAAGGAGAGGGGGGCAGAGAATGGGCGTTCGAGTCCACTGTTATGATGAAGAAAGGCCTCCGGAATCTGGGACCACAATGATTTTAACTGTTTCATTAAAAAGCCTGTATCGGATGTCTTATTGAACTTCAGATCGCGATCAAAATGAATCGGCTCAAGAAACTTGATGGATAATCTTAACCGCCCGCAACGAAATCCACTTTTTCTCATGCGAACACAAGCCTTGTTGAGAAGCTTAAGAGCGACTTGATAAGCTTTGGGGAAAGAGCGGAAATCAGGTTCCAGGACGTGTTCATGGCTGATGGATTTGGTTTCTCCGTGTTCGTAGAGGTAAGGGCCCCCCTTGATTCCCACCAGCATTTTAGAGCCGAGGATGCTTCCCCACAGGGCGCGGGCTTGGGCCTCTGACAAACATAAAAGGTCATGGATTTTAAAGATCCCTCGTTGATTTAAGTGGGCTTCCATCTTCGCTCCAATTCCTGGAATGACTCGAATCGAGAGAGGCCCTAACTTGTTGGGAATTTCATCTCGAAGAATCCATACCAGGCCATCCGGTTTTTGCATGTCGGAGGCAATTTTTGCGATGAGAACATTAGGTCCTATCCCTACGGAAGAAGTCAGGCATTCTCCCACTTGCTTTCGGACATGATCTTTCAATGTCCTCGCGAGTACCAAGGCTTTTTCCAGATTTTTCTGTGAGCCCGTAAGTTCACATGATACCTCATCCACAGAAAGAACGGAATGAATGGGAATGACCTCTTCAATGGCCTTAAGAATCCTTTCATGATAATCCAGATAGAGCCAATGATGAGTTTCCACAAACTGCAAACCTGGACATATTTTACGAGCCTCTGCGACGCGGGTGCCGGTTTTAATTCCATATTTTTTTGCCTCATAACTTGCTGCTAAAACAGACGTGGTATCGGTGATCATCGCCACGACGGCTATAGGCTTTCCCCGAAGTTCAGGTTGTTCCTGTTGTTCACAGGAAGCAAAAAATGAATTCTGGTCCAACAGCAGCCAATCGACTTGATCCTTCATGGATTTATTTACATATAATTTACATATATACGTCAAGTCAGAAATGGTCCAGATTCTGAGATCAAAATAGAAATGGAAGAAATTGGACTTGGTGGCTCCTCCCAAGCCCTTCTAAAATCCTAAGAATGTTATCATCTGTGAAGGCTAAGGCCTTGGAATTTTACGAAAAGAATGAAACAAAAGTGGACCTGGGTTTTTTCCTAGGGGGCTTTGTTTTTGATATATTCACCCTGTCGAGCATTGATGACCCCTTCAGTATCGCCCAACAAGTTGCCTATCTTCTCATCATTGGCTTGTTTCTCTATCACGACTTTTTACTTAAATGTGGCAAGTGGCAGCCTTCGCCCAGATGGCAAACCATTTGGAATTACCGAAGTCTGATTGTGCATTTCCTACTAGGAAGTCTACTGAGCGTTTACTCTTTGTTTTATTTGAAAAGCTCATCGATTTTTTCGTCAATTGTTTTTGTCGTTGTTCTTTTGATTTTGATGGTAGCTAACGAGCTTAAGCAGATTCAAAGAAGTGAAGTGAATATCAAGATCGCTCTTTACGTCATTTGTTTATTTTCATTCTACTCACTAATTGTTCCCGTGGCATTAGGTTTTGTGGGGTGGGTGCCGTTCCTTTTATCAATCAGTTTTACGGCTTTAACTCTGGGATTAGTTTTTAAAAAATTGCAATCTAAGGTTCAAGATTCCCAGACTTTATTACGATTTCTAATGGCACCTACAGCGGGAGTCTTGAGTTTATTTTTAGTTTTTTATTATTTCGGTTGGATACCCCCAGTTCCCATTTCCATCAACAATATGGGGGTTTACCACGATTTGGAAGTCATCAATAGCACATGGAATTTGAAGTACGAAAGGCCCTGGTACAAATTCTGGCAAAGTGGGGCTCAAGATTTTATCGCCCGGCCGGGTGACCGAGTCCTCTTCTTCGTTCAGATTTATTCCCCGAGCCGTTTTGATGATGGAGTGATTTTGGATTGGGCCCGCTATGATAATAAAAGGGGCTGGTTGCGAAGTGACCGTATCCCCATCCGTATTGTGGGAGGGCGCAAGGAGGGGTTCCGAGGTTACACCTATAAACAGAATTTTACTGATGGCCAATGGCGCGTGAGGGTGGAAACCACAGATGGGCGTGAGATTGGTCGTCTTCATTTTGACGTGACCAAAACCGATGAAGTGCTGGATCAGCGAGAGTGGAAAGTGGATACTTTTTGAGAGCTCAGGCTTTCATAAATCTTTTCAGCGATTCGGATTCCATCGCAGGCCGCTGAAGTTATTCCTCCTGCGTACCCAGCCCCTTCTCCTGCCGGGTAAAGACCCCCATGGGAAGTGCTTTCAAGGCTTTCTTCATCACGAGTGATACGAACAGGACAACTGGTTCTGGATTCTACGCCGTAAAGCTGTGCATCAGCGGTTAAAAAACCCTTCATGCGAACATCGAATCGTTCAAAACCTTCAGCTAATTTTGCTCGAATGAAATCGGGAAGAATTTGATCCAAACGAACAGAAATTTCTCCGGAAGGACTAGAGCCCCTTCGAACTGGCCCTGATGTCTGGTTTAAAAAATCCAAAAGGTTTTGGGCCGGAAGTTGTCTGGGATTCACAATTGAAATCGAAGGGGTGCCATCGCTTGAGCGGCCACCGGGCACCGTGGCGCCTGAAGTATTGCTGGCGATTTTCACAGCTTGATAGGCCTTCATTTCCAATTGCCGGCGCCACCGGAGGCCGACCAGCAGATCCGAGCCAAAATGTTGTTCGTAATCCATGGTCACCACAATAGCTGAGTTCGCCCAGGGAGAATTGCGGTGATAATTGCTCATGCCATTGCACACGATTCCGTCCGCTTCGGTGGAACTTGCTAAAACATAACCACCAGGGCACATGCAAAAACTGTAAACGCCCACGCCTGATGCTTCATCGTGATGGGTCAGTTTGTAATTTGCACTTCCTAACTTGGGGTGCTCGGCCGCCTCACGATACTGAACGCGGTTGACCCATTTTTGAGGGTGTTCCACCCGCAGTCCCACGGCAAAACTTTTTCCCTCCATATGCACTTGATGCCGATGCAGCATTTCAAAAACATCATAAGCCGAGTGTCCTGTAGCCAAGACCACATGAGAGGAATAAAAGATTTGATCCTTCTCTGTTTTAACACCCTTGATCTGTTGGCTCTCAATAATCAAGTCCGTGACCTGTGTTTCGAAGTGAATTTCGCAGCCATTGTTTTGCAAATACTCGCGAAGAAAGGGGATGACCCGGCGTAGACGATCTGAACCTACGTGGGGATTTGACAGGTATTCAATTTCTTCGGGGGCGCCAAACTGTACTAAACGATTCATTACGTAGGGGATATGTTCTGATTTGATTCGAGTGATAAGCTTGCCATCGGAGTAGAGGCCGGCCCCGCCCTCACCGAAACAAACATTATTGCGAGGGCTCAACTCGCCATACCGCCAATAGCGGTTAATACCCTGAAGGCGGACTTCGCTGGGACTTCCGCGTTCAAAAAGGCGGCAGGTGATGCCTCTTTCCACTAATCTTAATGCTGCAAAAAGTCCTGCCGGTCCTGATCCGATAATAATGGGCCTTTCTTGGGGCTGGCTTCCAATTTTAGAGACATGAAATTCTTTTCGAGTGAGAACTTCATCTTTGCCCGCTACTTCTACCGTGTAGACAAAATGAGGATTATGTCTTTGTCGGGCGTCGACACTTTGTTTGAGAATACGAAAGGGCCCATGATCCGGTTGTGACCAAGCCAAGTAATCCTCTAAGCTTTGATCCAAGGGCAGTTCAATATTGTGCAAAATACGCGACATACAGGCAAAACTATCAGCCTTCGATCGTTGACACAAGAACCCTAAAACAGTGTAATCCCTTTATGTCTTGGAAAGTCCTACGAATTTTACCTCGCCGTCGCCTGTCCCGCTTTGTGGGTTGGCTGGCCCAAAGAGAATCACCCCAATTTTTAATCCGACCCTTTATTGGATGGTTCGCCAAAACCTATAAAATCCAATTGGAAGAAGCTGAGTTTCCCATCGACGAATATAAAAGCCTGAATGCTTTTTTTACCCGGCGGCTAAAGCCCGGTTTGCGGCCCGTGGCTTCGACCTTTTGTGTACACCCAGCAGACTCTCGCATCACCCAGTATGGCCCTATCGAAAAGGGGGTTTTAATTCAAGCTAAGGGTCTTGAGTACAACCTGGGTGAGTTTTTGGGAAGCCCCGAAAAAGCTGAAAAGTATGAGGGTGGTTTCTTTATCGTCTATTACTTGTGCCCCACAGATTATCATCGGGTCCATTCGCCGGTCGAGGGCACGATAAAGGAGATCAAAAAATTGGGGCTCGATTTGTGGCCCGTCCATGATCAAAGTGTCGGACTAATTCCGAATTTGTTTATTGTCAATGAGCGAATGGTTGTCAGTATGAACACCCAATTGGGTCCTATTGAAACCGTTTTTGTAGGCGCTACCAACGTGGGCTCCATCGAAATCTTTAAGAAACAAGGCGAGTTTATCGCTAAAGGGGAGGAGTTGGGTGTCTTTCAAATGGGGAGCACCGTAGTCATGATTTACCCCAATGCTATGAAAATTGATCCTCAAGCTATCAGCGCCAAAGCCGTTAAGTTAGGAGAAGCCCTCCCGCAAATAAAGAGCCAGTTCTAATAACTTCCATTGACTATCTTTTATCAAACTTAAGGGACTCTCGGTACGATGACCCGTGGCGGAAATGTCATGCGCCTGATTGAAGAGACTTCAAGAGCTGATAAAACTCGGGGTGTTGGATTTTAGGATGGGATCTTCGTCGCTCTAGAATTCTGTTCTTCATGATGAACTGACGGTATAGACAGGCGCGCTTATCAAGATCCATCTGAAAAAGGTGGGGGCCAAAAACCGGAGTCGAAATTCCCAGAACGGATTCTGCCATTAAACCCTCACACCCTTTCATAATGAAGTCTCGCTTTCGATGTGAACCTAAAAAGTAAAAACATAATTTTGTCTTTAAAGCCATAGCTCGCTTGCCGGTTTCGCCACCCACATTCTTTTTAATAGAGTCGAACTCATTAAAGCTTCGAATGATCGGAGTGGCAAAAAGGCGAATAAAAGGATCAACAGTTTTGATCATGATCAACTGGGCATTGGCGGCGGCCTCTTCCATTTCTTGAAGGCTGCTGACTTGATAATAGCGACGAAGCTCAGTGATCACATCATTGGCCGCTAAGATCGGAAGACGGGTGGTATCATCAAGCTCGTCCGAATCATGAACCAGCTTTTCCAAGTCTGTGCGGATTAAGCGCTCTAAGCGATCTCCTAAAAAAGAAGTGCCGATTTTGAGTTGGGCGATTTCAAAAATAACTTCTTTGGCCCGCTCGGGGGTAGTTTCTTTCCCACGGACCATTTCAATTTCATTCAAGACCTTAATCAAAACACTGACCACTTGATCCCGCAAGTCCATTTGAGCAACGGGCTGATCCTGCAATCGCTTCAATTTTAAAAAGGTGATAAGGGCTTCTAAGGAACTCTGGGCCGTTACAGGGTTTGCGACTTGATACTCTTTTTTGTAGGCCTCATCAAATATCAGGACAAGATCCTGTCCCACAGCCAATCGTTTTTCGATATCAAACTTTTCTCGGGCTAATCGGTACCACTTACCGAACTGTTCACGAACAGATGATAGCGTTATCAAATTGCCGTCTATGCCGATCTCACTCAAAAGCGAAAGGCTTAAGCTTTGAAATTTAAAATTAGGGTTTATTTTCAAAAGATCCTGGTAGTTTTTGGGACTCAAACCAAGAAGATGAAATGGGGCAAAGTCAACCGGGATCGGGGATTTGCAAATAGGGTTTGAACTCATGATTGCCCCATAGCTGTCATAACACAGGCGGTTTCCTACAGCTGTAATCATATCACGAATAATGGAAAATTTTGTTTCAGGATCATGGGTTTGATCGTAGCGAAGTTTAAAATGCCTCAGAAAGCCTTCAAAAAGCTTTTCCGAGTTGGTCAGGTTAACCTCTTGGAGTTCAATGGCAGCTTGACGTTCTGAATCGTCGATGGTTCCAGCCGAACCTCCACTCTTAATTTTTTGCAGCCAACCCAATAGGGTCGGAATTTCCTTTTCTAAAAAGCCCACGCCCTGCCAAACGGGATCAGCCTTTGGGTCATGAAGCTTTTGTCCCACCTTGCCGATGGCCGCAAGGGTGTCTTGAGCCGAGCAATAAACGTCATTCATTTTTTCCATGGCACAGGTTAAAGCCGTGGAACCTAAGGCTAAATCAAATTGGGCGAGCTTCTTGGCCTTGGCCAGTCGATCAAAAAAGTCGACAACAGTGGAAAGAATCCCCAAGCCAGCCGAGAGCAAAACGGCTTTTTGTGAGGATGCCGTGGTGAGGGCGGCGCTGGCTCCCAAGGTGGATCCGACACCGGCCACTTGTTGCAGAAGGCTGGGTTGCCCCACCCAACAGGATTCATTCATCAGAATTTGGTTGATGGCTTGATTGCTGGAGCTTAGGAGAAGACGTAAAGCTTGGGCTCGTCTTATTTGCTGATCATTAAGAGCGCTATCGCGGGCTGCACTGACCGCTCCCGCCAATTCAATTCGAACCGAGTACAGATCACTTCGCAGACTTAAAATCTCATCTGAATCCGTAGTTTGTGTTAAAAGAGTTTCAATTTCCTCTTTTTGTTTTTGCAGGGAGTTCACCTGCAGCTCAAGTTCACTGATATAGGAGTCATTAACTTGGGGAATTAAGCTGTGAGCTTGCAGAATGGAAGAGTCTAGTGAAGTCATCGTTCCGCCTAGGCTTTTGCAGGCGGGATTTTCCATAGCCGAACGAATAGCCGATGTAAGCCCTTGCACAACGGCAATGGCATCTGCAGATGGCCCTTTAGTTAGCGAGCACCCGTTGGAAAAGGTTTCTAGGATTTTAATGATCTGAGACGATTCTTCAGTCGAAAGTTCAGGATCTTTAAATAAAAAAGCCTGGGATTCAAAAGAAATAAAAAGGCCCAAGATCACCAGAAAAAATCGGAGACTCCAGGGGGGGCATTCCTGAAGGAAAAGCCCTGTCTTGCGTCTTAATTGCATGATTTGTTTGCCTTCCACTATCGATATCCTTTTGTGTAATGTGACACAGAAGTCTTGCTATTTTAGAAGTGCATTTCAAATAAAAAACTACAAGAAGGCGTTATATTGCAGCGAGTATGAAACCTGTTAAGCCGGATAGGAACACTCTGTGGCGCTAGTTTCACGGATGCTGACCCGCTTCAGTTCGGGAAGTTGAGAGGTAAGGCGGTCATAGATCCAAATAGCGAGATGTTCTGAGGTGGGGTTCTCTAGGCCTTTGACTTCATTTAAAACCCGGTGATCCAATTCTTGAAGAAGAGGGCGAATAATCTGCGAAATTTCCTGATAATCACGGACCCATCCCACTTGGGGGTCTAAATCGCCTATCAAGGTCAGTATAATCTGAAAACTATGCCCATGCATACGAGAACAGGGGTGGCTCGGTGGTAAATGGGGTAAAAAACGAGCGGATTCAATTTGAAATTGCTGTTTTAACTCCAGTTTCTTCATGATAGAACTCCCTGTATGAAGCGACTTACCACATTGCATTTGGCGAAGCAAAACTTCAAATTTTCAGCCGGTCATTTCCTGATTTTCGATGAAAAAAACGCCGAAAAACTTCATGGTCATAACTACCGGGTATGGGTCGATATCAGCGTCCCCCGGGAAGCCGATCTTACCACCACAGGCTACTTTGTAGACTTCGCCGTTCTTAAGCGACTGATTAAAGAACGCTTAGATCAATGGGACGAACACGTCCTAATTCCCAGTCTTCATAAAGATATGAGAATTCAAACTCGAGAAGAAAATTACGACATCCACTTCAGAAACCGTTTTTACTCACTCCCTCAAAATGAGGTGATCCTCCTGCCAGTGACAAATACCAGCGTAGAACAGTTATCAAGAGTCCTAGCCGATGATTTTTTAAAGATGTTCCAAAAATACAAAATTCAAAAAGTCCGAGTCCGAGTCGAAGAAACAATGGGCCAAAGCGCCAGCACCCAACTAAGCTCTTCATAAACCCCACGCGCGCAAAGAGGACGCAATCCCGGTTTCCTCGCCTCAAAATCAAGTTCCACAGCGAAAGAAAAAACTCCGGCGTAAGCCAGCACCAGACCACAAGAGCGAGGACTGTCCGAAGATTTTGAGGCGAGGAAACCGGGATTCCGTCCTTCCGGGAGATAAGTACAAGGGTTTATGAAGAGCTTAGTTGGAGAGGTGGCCGGTTTCGACCTCAGTTGGGGTGAGCTCACGAATGATTTTCTGGCCGCGAAAACAGGCTCTTTTTTTATTCATCCAGATATGAAGCATACGTTCGATGTACTCTGGATAGGCGAAGCACCAGTCCGCACCCACTTGCGAAAGGCCGGTGACGCGTTTAATTTTCCATGACCAATACTCTCTGTTTTTTGAAACTAAGTTTCGATTCGGTTCGTCGTTATTCAAATCTAAATCGGCGAAGATCATGAAGCCTTGCGGATTTTTCATTTCTTCGCGAGCCTTGGTGATTAGCTTGGAATCTTCAATTGGAGCCACAAAGCTGGAGCCATCTTCGCCTGAAACCAAGAAGTGCACTCTATTGGTGATTGGCTTTCGAGACTCATCCCTTTGGATCTGAACCTGCCCTTTCGACTGTAACATAATGTTTGCTTGAGCTTTGATTTGTAGACGTTGGGAGCCTGCTGGTGGGCTTAGTTGCCAGTTTTCAGATTTTAAGTATTGTGGTGAGGTTCGGATTTCTGTCTCGAGGGCTTGTCCTTTCTCATTTTGATACACCAAACGAATCTCTTGCTCTTGTGGAAATAAATTGAGGATTTGAATTTCCTCGGGGTTATTCAGAGTTATCTCAAAAAAACTTCCCTTATCCCGTCTCCAGCCAGTCGGCAGTTCTAGCTCTGAATTCTTTGTTAAAACGGCCCAGTCCGGTCTGTTAGGGTTAGGGTGCCAGGCTCTAATGTCCACAGTTAAAAGGGCCTGAGGTGGAATCTCCAAGTATTGTTCTTCTATAAATTGGCCCTCGTAAAAGAGAATCCAGGCCTCTTGGGTCTCGGTAGATTTGTTGTAAAGCACGATGGAGTCCTGATTTTGGCTATCCATATGATAATAAAGGCGATCCTCGGCCCATAGGGACTGTGTTATGGCTATTAAAAGGGCCCCAAGGGCGAGGTGTGTTCTCTTCATGGCTCGACTTTTGGATCGGGATCAAGGTCTTAGGACTTAAGCTTTTGTCGGATCTAGTCGAGAAATCTGGACCTAGGATGGGCTGGGGAGGGGTTTTCAAGTGGTTTTCACATAGCCCTCACAAGGGGCCTGTCCCTATTCCTGCCTTTCCCGGGATGCTATAAATAGAAACATGAACTACAAGTCAGGCCATTTTTTGGAAGTTGTTGATCTTCACGGAGATTCAGAAATTCGCGATCGGATCCGTGAATTGGGTATCAATCAAGGTTTAAGATTGAAGTTCATTCGACAAACTCCTTTCGGAGGTCCGATTCTTTTTCAAACTCCTTCAACTTTGTTGGCGCTGCGTGAAGAGGAGTTGGCTTGTCTGATCCTCAAGGCTCTCTAGAAACTATTGTCTTAGTGGGGGCTCCCAATAGCGGGAAAACCACTCTTTACAATTGGCTGACTGGCGCTCACGCTAAGGCTGTTAATTATCCCGGCTCCACAGTTGATTATTTAAAGGGTCACCTGGCTTCTCACTGGAGGTTAAAGGCTCAAGTCATAGACACACCTGGCACTTACAGTCTTCAACCAAAAACTGAAGATGAGGCTGTAACCCGTAAAATTCTGATGGATCCTGAATTTCCTCATCATCCGGATCGAGTTGTTGTGGTGGTCGATGGGACACAGCTCGCCCGCCACCTGATGCTGGCCGAGCAAATAAAATCATTAGGTATTCCCATGATTTTGGTTGTCACCATGGTAGATTTACTACGATCAAAAGGTTTGAAATTGGATATTGAACCTTTAAAGGACCACTTCAAGTGTCCTGTACTTCCGGTTGAAGGTCGATTAGGAGGTGGACTTAAAGAACTTGTTCGCGAATTCGCAAAGCCTCCTCAACCGACTGGTGCTAATACGTATGCAGCTTGGTCTGAACTCGAATATGATCGCAAAAGTCGAGAGACTCAAAGTTTGGTGGAAAGGGTCTTGCCGGCCAGCGCTGATAAAGTAACGGCCTTGTGGAATCAAACTTTGAATTGGGATCGGCTGCTGCTTCATCCCTTTTGGGGATTAGTATTTTTTGTTCTTGTCATGTCATTGTTGTTTTCCAGTATTTATTGGTTGGCAACACCCTTAATGGATATTGTCGATAGCATTTTTGCGTCAGGGGCGGAAGCCCTATTGGCCTTGAGCCCTGATAGTTTATGGATGGATTTTGTGGCAAACGGGCTGGTGGCAAGTTTCGGTTCAGTCCTTGTTTTTGTACCCCAAATTTTTATTCTTTTCTTAGGAATGTCAGCCTTAGAGGGGTCGGGTTATCTAGCCCGGGCCGCGACCCTAATTGATAAACCATTTTCTGTTTTGGGGTTGAGCGGACGTAGCTTTGTGCCATTTCTGTCTGGTTATGCTTGTGCCGTGCCGGCCTTGATGGCCGCGCGAAATATCAACTCCCAACGAGAGAGGTGGATCGCCAGAATGATTATTCCCCTTTTAAGTTGTTCGGCGCGATTACCTGTCTATGGGTTGTTGCTAGGCTTTTTGTTCTGGGGTGAATCAGCTTGGAAGCCGGGCCTTGCGCTAGCGGGAATTTATTTGTTCTCTATGGTTATGTCGGCAATAGCTGCCGGCATTCTTCATCGCCTTATACCTCGCGATAGAAGATCCTTCTTTCTGATGGAATTACCGCTTTACAGACGACCTGTTTTTCGCTCTCTGGTTTATCAGGCCTGGCTTAAAACCCGATCTTTTATATTTCGCGCAGGTCCCGTGATTTTCACTTTGACTGTGATACTTTGGGTGGGAATCACCTTTCCCCACTACCAGGCTGAAGAAACAGTCAAAGTTCAAACCAGTTACTTGGGACAGGTCGGACAGAAAATCGAACCTCTGTTTGAGCCCATGGGGTTGGACTGGCGTGGTGGAATTGGTCTGTTAGCAGCCTTTGCCGCACGAGAGGTTTTTGTTTCGACTTTGGCTGTTGTCTACAGTGTTTCAGAAGAATCCGGTGATTCGGGTTTAATTGCGGCCATGCAAAACGCCACCTTTCAAGATGGCCGCCCCATCTTTACAACGGCGGTGGTTTGGGGACTAGTGGTCTTTTTTATGATTGCTTTGCAGTGTTTAAGCACAGTGGCGACGATGATAAAGGAGTCGGGTTCCATCAAGTTAGCGCTGTTTCAGCTGTTGATACTGAATGTGATCGGATATGGATTAGCAGTCGCCTTGGTTCAGGGATTGCGCGCCCTAGGTATCCCGTAGGCGTTCTAGGGGACAGTGCTTTTTTCTTCAAGAAATTTTCAGCTTTAATTTTAATTGGTGAGCGTCTTCTTCTGGCTGAAGAAAGATCCTTTTTATGAATAAAGGATTATTTTCAATGTGCTCACAACCATGGCCGTCGCGGACGGCGAATTCGTAGCCAACTCGGCGAGCAATGCGCGCTTGAGTTTCATGAAATAGATCGTTTTTTAAAAGACAAACGTAGATAGGTTGATCAATTTTCTTTTCGAGTGTTTCTTTAGACGAAGACAGCTCATAGTAAAGATCAGCTTCTGTTACGGCTTCAATCTTTTCCATTTTTAGGCCCTTTGATCCGATCTCCATTCCGGCCTTTTTAATTTCTTGTGCGAAGGGGCTGGAGCTATCAATAAAAAAAGTCGCCTTAAATTCTTCTTGTACTAAAATTTGCAACGCCAGCTCAGGTGAGTCGACTTCATCAATGGTAATCAGGATGGGTTTAGCGGGGAGGGCAAATTCATCAATTCGCTTCGCCTTATGAAGGTCTAAAAATGTAATTGGCTCAAATCCAGATTCCCTTAGAGTTCTGATATGGCTTTGAAAACGCGATTCGTGAATGTAGTCTCGTTTAGGGCTTTCAAAGCTGTCATGAACGATTGGAGGGTAACGCAACACGGGGATTATGGCAGGATGACGATTTTGAAATCGGACAGAGCGGTATATTTCATCTACATGCCGACGTACATCTTCTTCTGAAAAATGCTGCAGGCATTTGAGGCGAAGAGAAGATTCTCCGTGCGGTTGCAGGCGAGCCTCTCGAATTTCCTCTAAGATTTCATCAATCAGCTCATCAGTGGATTTCGGCAAAGGAAAATCTTCCGGGTAGGAAGAGGGAGTCTCATTCCAGGGCTCGATAGCCACATCGCCAAAATACGTTAAAAAAGCCGGCTTCCAGTTTGTATCACGCAAAGCCCCCAGATCGAGTTCTTGACCTATGATGATCACTCTTAGCTTCATCATCAATGCCATTAAAGCGACACGTCCCGAGCTTAAGACAATTGTATAATTCGTAATCGCTTTGTCGAGCTCGCTCAGGTGAGAAATATGAATCAGACGCCCATCATATTTTTTTTGGAGGTTTAAAAAGGCTTTATGTACAGTGATGGGGAGTGCGCCTAGCTCATCCCCAATCAGGTGAAATTCGAAACCCGGTATGGCCTCTAAAATTCGAGGCAGAATATTTTCTATTAAATTTTGCACCTTCCAGGATTTGCTGCCTTCAAATGCCCCAATCCAGGCCATCTTAATAGGGCCTTTTGGGCGGTGATGAATCTCCGGCAAAGACGCTTGCAGTGGGGGTATGGTTCTGACCTTAAAATTTTCGATTCGTTCTCCTCGCTTAAAATACTCTTCAATTGCAGGAGTAATCGGAAGAAGGCGATCGCACTTAAGGTTTGCAGGTTGCTTCCAAGGCGTATGGGCTGTAGCAATGATTGAGGTTGTGCTAGAGCGAGCATTTAGGGCAAGGCGCAAAGTTTCAGGGCAATGGCAATGTAGAATTTCGATTCCATGATTTTGAATAAACTTTTTAAGTTCTAGAGTGTTTCTAAAAGATGAAAAAAGACCTTTGGGTTTTAAAATCTCAGAATGATGGCGCCCCTCATGGGATAAATGAATTTTTGGTGATATGTAGTGGACCTCGTAGCCTGCGCGTTTCTGGGATTCACCCAATGTTAGGACGTAGGACTCCACATTGGAAAGTTTATGACTGAAGAATAAATGAGCCACCTTCATGGAGAGGTAGGGCCTTCGTCTTTATTACCAGATTGGGTTTCACCGCTTGAAGTATTGTTGGAATCCACGCCCTCGCCAGAAGGGCTACCAGGCTCGGCACTATTGTTGGAGGTGCTACCGGCTGAGGTGCAGTTCCATTGGTCACGGTTTTCTAAGCTGGGGAGATAGTTTTGGTTTAGAAAATGGATTGTGTTAACGGTGTTGGGTGTGCCGGGAGCTTCAGTCTCGAGGATTGAGATTAAATTACCGGCCTCTCGCGATAGAACTTGAGTCACTGTATGGGGCATTAAACTGGGTTGTAAAAAGGGATAATTCACCCGACGGCGTAAAACCTCTAGAGATGGGAGCAGAGTCGAATTTTTCTGAGAAAGCGGAGCTGACTTTGCAATTTGAATTTGCTGTAACACCAGTTCTTGAAAAGCCTTAATTCGGGTTGTATTAAAGTGTTGATCGTCTCCGAAGCGCAGACAATCCGATGAAGCGGGAGCAGGGGCTTGAGAATCTCTCGTGGTTGAGCAATTGATAAGTCCCGCTGATAAAAAAAGAACGACTCCTAAGCGAAATCGCATTTTTAACATAATTAAACCTCTTAAACCATTTTCGGGAGTTATCTTTTCATCGTCAAGACCAGTCCGGCTTCTCATCAATTCTGAGTTTAAAGAATTTTAGAAAAACTGCTTAAAAAATAGCCATGTCAAGAGAGACTCTCAGATTGAGAATTTAGACCCGAAAAATCGACCGGCTGACTCAAGTGTAGTAATATAAAACAATCGTTTGTAGTTCAATTCAGTACGTTTTTCATAAAAATGTTGATGTGATCCAAAAAAGGAAAAGTCCATTAGGGGGGATTTTATGAGAACATTAATTTGGCTGACGACATTCTTTTTCTTCAACCTTTTCACAATAGGTCTAGCTTCTGACCAAGTGCTGCCAACACCCGCTGATCCGGCCGATCAGACTGCCAAGCCTCAGGTTGCGGATGTGACTCTTAAAAGTAAAGATATGAAGGTTGCAACTGTAACATTAGCCGATAAAACCGAAGGTCTAAATGTGGTGATAAGCGCAGAGTCACTTTCAAAGGGCCGTTATATTTTAAAAGTAGTCGAAAACTGTGACTTCAAAAAGAAGCTGAAACCCCGCGACTCCGCCATTGATATTGGATCGTTTACAACTATATCCGGTAATATTTCGTCAGAGTTTGTGAAAAAGGACTTAAGTGTCGGCGAAAAGCACCAGTCCATTGCCAATAAGGCGATTAGTCTGCACAAGATCGCATCGAACGGAAAGGCTTCTCGGGTGGCATGTGCGCCTATTGCTCAGTGAGCTCAGTTCGCGCCCAAGTGATGAGTTCGCTAGTATTATAAAAATGTCCATCGGATAGGCCGACCAAGGGATGGTTGCTATCAGCAGTTAGTTCTTCTCGCCAGCTCACGCTAAGGGCTTTGATGCCCAAAGCCTTTGCCCCTTGAATGTCAAAAAGATGATCTCCCACCATGATTGTATCGGCATGATGGGCGTGAGTGAGCTCGAGAACTTTTTGCAGACCCTCTGGATCAGGCTTCTTTTTGTCAACACAAGTGCCTGTAACGCAAGTATTGAAAAAGGGATCAAGCCCACAATTTTGGAGGATCCTGCGGGTAGAGGTTTCATCCCGACCAGTCCACAGACTAAGTTGAACATTTTGGCTTTGCAGAAAATTCAAAAGGTCCCAGACGCCTTCGAACAATTTGGCCTTTGGTGCCAATTCCAAGCTAAACTTTTGAAGCAATTGATAAGCACGATCGATGTCGGCCGCATCTAGATAGTAGGAAAAAAATTTTCGTGCATCAAACGCATTTCGAGCTCTCGCGAGGACTTCGTCAGTCACGGGAATTTCGAAATAAGCAAAAACCCGTTTTAGCTTTTCGGAATATTGGTCTATCGTATCGACTAAAGTGCCATCAAGATCAAAAACCCAGTTCTTCATAGACCTATCATGTCGTGAAATGTCGAATTTGTCAAAACTCATCCAAAAACAGCAAAAATGTAATGATTTCCATTCTGAGTCGATAGGAAATTGTTTTAAGCACAACTTATGCACCAACATCTACACGAATGGTCTTTTCACTTGTGGACATTTAGAAAATTTGAGAGATAACAGTCTTTCGGGTCCAGTATTAATCATCCTACGGAATTAACAAAGATGACGTTTTCCACAGATCGAATCCTGACGGTATTTGCACGAATGGGGTTGGAAATTGGCTCAACTCTGAGTTGGGAAGAAACCCTAAAGCGATTGTCTAAATTGATAGTACCTGATGTGGCCCACTCTTGTTCGATCTGGTGGATTGATGACAACCATAAGTTAAAATTAGTTCACAGCATATTTTCTGAAAAGACAACGCTTGCAGAACCTATCGAGTTTGAAGAAGGATGGGGGCCTCATCAAGTTGTCCGGACGGGCGCGACCCAATTTGTTAAAAAGCTCGATGCCTCAGATCAAAGAAAAATATTCCGCTCTGAATTGACTCCTTATATGTCGAGAGTGGGTTCGTATATGTGTGTTCCACTCCGGGCTCGCCATGAGGTAATCGGAGCCATTGTATTGTTGCGGCAGATAGAAACGCAACCATTTACATCGGAAGATACTGTTGTTTGCCAAGAAATCGGGACTCGGGCTGCTTTCGCATTAGATAACGCCAGATCCTTCCGTGCTTTGCAATCATCCCAGAAAACTTTTTTACAAGCTAAAGAAAACGCTGAAAATGAGAACCAAGCTAAGTCGCTGTTCTTGGCAAATATGAGTCATGAAATCCGCACTCCATTAACTGCCATCATCGGATTTTCGGATCTTATGTTAAGTAATCTAGAGGAGGGTGATCCGGAACTCCGTGACTGGGCTTTGCGCATTCGAAACAACGGTCATCATCTTTTGAAAGTCGTTAACGAGGTTCTGGATGTTTCGAAGGTGGAATTTGGTCAAATCGAGCCCGAGATTCAATCTTGTAATGTTCATGACTTTACCAAAGAGCTTATTTTGACCTTGGCACCGCAGGCTCAAGCCAATGACAATGGCTTGAAGGTCTTTCTAGACTCAGAGATTCCCCTCACAATTCATACTGATCCGACACGGCTTCGGCAGATCTTACTGAATGTAGTAGGTAATGCTTTGAAGTTCACAAAGGAGGGTCAGGTAAGAATCAAAATTTCCTACCATCAGCAAATCCAACAACTCTGTTGGACGGTGGAAGATACGGGTATCGGCCTCACGCCCCAACAGGTCTCGCGACTGTTTCAGCCTTTTAGTCAGGGAGATTCCTCTCATGCCCGTCGCTTCGGTGGAACTGGTTTAGGTTTATCCTTATCGCGAAAATTGGCGCGATGTTTAGGGGGCGATGTTACGCTAGTGCGTACAGAAGTGGGTTCAGGCAGTACCTTTCAAATCTTAGTGGCTCATCAGGGCCCTGCGATAACGGAGTTTTTCAACGAACTTAATATGGAAGACAGTATTTTGCCACCGAGTCGGTGCGAAAGCCCTTCGATTGCTAGTCGGGTCAAGACACAAGACCTAACGAGCTAGAGCTCTAAGAAGCTCTTCAGAGCTTTCTCCTACGTGCCGTATATCTCCTCGACGTTGCTTTAGTATAAATCGCTCATTTTCGATTTCGCGAGGTGTGCGAAACCCTAAACGCCTAAGAATGGGAACCGGGGGACACCACCCAAAAAGAGAGTGCTGCATAAGAAACCCTGCTGCGATAACGGGAAGTGCAAAAAATCTTCTATTAAAGAAGACCCCTAAACCCAATCCTATTAAAAATACAGTCGAAGCATTTAACTGAATTGCGCGCTCTATATCCCACTCACGATCTAGTTTTTGGAGTTGAGAAGTGATCGCAACGCTGTCTTCGCCGAGGCTTTCGAGTCTTCGTACAGTTTCCTCATGAATGCGCTCATTGATTTCGAACCTTGAATGCAGATTGACCCGCTCACTGGATGGAGGAAAGAATTGAGTTTGTTGTTCCACAGGGCCCCCTTTCTTAAGGATTGTAGTCAGGGAATTTCGGGACTGGTGCGGGGGGAAATTCCCATTGAGCAGCCTGCTTTCTAAAAATAGAGGATGAAAGAAGACTCATATTGGAATACTAGCAAGCTCCATTCCACAGCGGACATGAAGATGTCTTAAATACACTAAGTGTTTAAAGTTTAGTCGCCTGGTGCACAAAATTCGCTGATTTTAAATTTATAGATACCAGGTGGAACTTATTGAATTTGACTGAGCGTGGATCCTGCATCCTGAGTGGCTGGAGGTCAGTGTGCTCAAAATATTTCTTATTTCTGTTGTCATTGCATTTGTGTCGACCGGTTGCACGAAGAAGCGCGGTCATAATGCTCGGGTGGCGCGTGGAGGCCAGCAACAACCCGCGCAGACCCCTCAGAGTGCAACGGACAATCTGGACCCAAGCTCTGCATCAGCTCAGAATGATGCCTCTGCAGAGGATAGCGGAGTGCCTCATAATAACAATAGCGAGACATCTGATGACAGTGGCCAGGAAGGCGTCGGCCCCGCGCCCACCCCCGCGCTTAGTGAATCAACTGGTAATTCATCGAATAGTACTGATGCGGATAACTCTCAAAGTGCAGGAGCTGTCCCTACAGTGCCACCAGTCAGCGACAGTGTGACCAGCTCTGAAATTACAGGTGGCTCAAGCAGCGGTAGCGCAACCCTTGAAGCGCCATCTCCGGTCAAGAGTCAGGCTTTATCTTCTGGGGTGGGTGGAGCCTCAACCGGGTCCAATCAAAGTCAAGAAGACGGCCAGGGCGCAAAATCCGCTTCGAGTGCTTCAACTGAACCTCAAGATGATGGTCTGATCAAACTCACTTTCGATCAATCGTTTAACTTCGCCGCCAGAATGCAACAGAATTTCTCGCCTGATACGTTGAAGAATTTACTTAAGGTTCGCCTCCCACAAGGAATGGACGGAGAAGCCTTAGACATTAAGCTTGAGGGAGATCACAAGAAGGCGACCTATCTAGTGACACATAAATCAGATGTAGTTGTCGAGTTTAAAGATATTGAATTTTCAGTGGCCAATCAAACCAACCTTGAAGCTGGGGATTATAAATTAGTAGCACTTTGCATTGATGCTAAATGCAGTATTTTGTTTTTAAACGTATACAAAATTGAAAATGAGCGTTGGACAGTCAATATACCTGTCATCATGGCCTGGGTCGATGGGCGCTACCAAGCGGCTCGCCCTCTGACGCAAGAAGAACAGGTTCAGTACATGAAGGACAATAATATTGATCCAGCTGAATATATCAAAACGAAAGAAAAGGAATTAAAGGAAGGAAAGTCCTCAGCTCCACCCCAGCTGCGAGTAAAGTATCAACTTCAAGAAAATATCAAAAAGACTTTGCCAAGTTTAATCAACAGTCTCGGAAACCGGATGAAAAAAGATAACTCCATCTATTCGGCACGTCTTTTTACCAACGTAAAGTCAGGATCTTTAGATTGGAAATTTAGGGCCACACCGCAGGGTCTTGAGGTGGATGTTAAAATCGAATTTGTCGACAGCGAAAAAAGAAAGAGACAGGAATACTACAGCGTAGTTCCAGACCGAGGTGTCCGAATCCAGGATAAAAACAGCCGTGACACATTGGATGTCTATCCTATTCTTCAGAGTCAATTCTTTTTAATGGTTTTCGAAAACGCTAATTTTGCCTCTGAACTCCCCAATTCAAAGAAAGCAATTCAAGCAGTGGTATGCCAAGTCTTGGTTGAAGACGAACAAACCTACAGTGAGTGTGAGTTCCTTCCTTCAACCTATGTATTGGGAATTGAAGCTCAGGAAGGACGGATCGGTGGTCCCGTCTTGATCAATCGAGGCGATATTAAAAATCAATATACACCGGTCGATCCACAAGAATTCATAAAACAACTAAGCGATGCTGGAGCTTAAAACTTAGGGGTGTAGAAGTTATCTGTAATATTCAGCACAGTGAGAATGCCCGACTCAATGGGTCTTGTTTGAGACGGGACTCATGTTTACTCTTGAGGTCTGAATTTTCAACCTTCTCAGGAGTTAAGTATGATCAATAAATTTGCGTTAAGTCTAAGTGTATTTTTTGTCTCTATGGTCTTTGCCGGGCCGGCTTTTGGTTTTTCCTCCAAGAAGCCGTCAGAGCAAGCCACGCCTCCGCAAGTTGAAGTTACTTTTGAAAATTTGAAAGACGGAGACGTCGTGACTTCTCCGTTCACCGTTAAAATGGGACTTAAAAACTTCAAGCTCCGTGACGCTGGATTAGATCCTGAAGACAAGACTACAGGGCATCATCATATTTTAATCAATCGTGATTTTGTCCCTAAAGGTGAAGTGATTCCTACTGACGAAACGCACTTGCATTTTGGAAAAAGCCAGACGGAAGCAGAAGTCAAGCTCCCGCCTGGTGAGTATATTTTAACTCTCCAGTTGGCCGATGGTGTGCACCGTTCCTATGGCGAAGAGTTTTCAAAGTCAATTCGAATTGAAGTTAAGAAGTAACCTTCAATCGATATGATTAATGGCTGACATGGCGAGAAATGTCTTGAGATCTTCCCCTTGATTTTTCGACACTCTCGCGAATGTCGGATGTTACGTCCATCAGATAAGATTCCAGCATCCAGGTTAACTCATCCAGGTCTTTGGTTGCATCGACAAAGATATCGGATGTGACTTTATCGCCTAACTTTTCGCTTTTGTCGATCGCTTGTCGAGTGAAGCGGGCCACTGTAGCGATGCGATCTCCGATAGTTTCAATGTGCTTTTCGGCCGAGATGAGGTCAGTTGGATATTCTTCCAAATCTGATTGTTCTGCGGCAACACGGATAGTGCCTTTCACGACAGATCCCAATTGAACCGATCGTTCTGCGAATTCGTCGACGTACTTTCGAGCTATGGAAGATACGTCATCAAAAATTTTATGAAGGGATCGAAATTGCATTCCTTTTATATTCCAATGGGCCTGTTTCGCTTGATATTCTAGATCGATGACGTTTACAAGATTCTGATTCAGCACTTGACAGACATCTTTTCGGACTTTCTCGGACAAACTATTTTTGGTCTTATTCATGCGGCCTCCTTAGTATGGCGGCTACTAGAATAAAAATAAATTTTGGAAGGAGCCACTCTCCGATTGAGTTGCTGTCAAATTTCAAGATGATCGCAGCATCGAAAATATGATTCAATTTAGATGTATTCATGTAAAAAATGAACTATCCCCTTTTTAGGAATAACGGCCCCTCTTTTGCTAGTTCAAAGATTGCCTCAAGGAGGAGTTCATGAGCAATGAAACCGAAAGAATTTTCAAACCGCATAAGGATTCAAGTTTGTCAGATGAAACCTTTAACCGGGAGTTAACAGCAATTCCACAAGCCCCAGAGGATGACAAAGACCTAAGCGGACAAGTGGGGGAAATGAATGTCTCAGATGCAAAAGAATCCGGATACATCAATGAAAGCGGAAAAGCCGCCGAAAAGGCCAAAGAAGATGTGCTAGGAATTCCTACAGGTGCTTATACGGATATTGGTGCAGGCCGATCTTCCGCCGTGAAACACGCGCAAAAAGGTAAGGACCAGTCTGGATAGAGGGTTGTAAGGGACTTATAGAGATAATCTCCAGTTCCGAAGTGAGTTTGTAAGAAACAGAACCACTTACCGAAGCGCGTAAATTTTCGCAACAGCAATGGTTGCAAAAACGCAACTATTGTGTAAAATAGCCAAGTGGCCAAAAATGTAATTAACTCACCTTTTGAGCGGTTCACGCGGGTGCTTTTTAGCAAAGTTATTGAACGATTGGCCGTCGTTGTCAGTAAGGAACAACTTAGTTTTTCGCAAATGGCAGCTCTCCATATTATTGATCGAGAGAAAACTATTAATATTCAGGATATCGCATCCAAACTAAATTTATCTATATCGGCAACTAGTCGGCTTATAGATGATATCGTCAAAAAAAATTTAATTGAGCGAAAAGAAGACCAAGATAATAGACGCGCTAAAAATCTATCCCTGACGATTAGCGGGAAAAAATTTATGGACAAGTTAAGCCTTGAACGAATAAAAATCTTTGAAGAGGCCATCGGTAATCTGGCGAATAAGATACCCAAAAATATTTTTAAATTTTTAAGTTCGGATTTAAGTTTTAAAACAAATAAAAAACAGGAGGAATCGTGAAGGTAGTTTTAAGCGTCATACTGACATTCTCAATGCAATTGGCTTTCGCACAAGACCATGATCATCACTCAGGGCATCACCCGGTAGCACCTGCGAGAAAAGGTCAGACTGTAGCAAAAAAGTTTATTCCAACCGATGATTTGAAAGTTAGGATGGAAAAAATTGTAGACCTGATGACGGAGCTACAAGGAAAAAGTCAGGACCAGAAGCAAGTGCGAGAGTATGGAACCAAGGTCGCAAGTGTCGTTCAGGATATCTTTAAGACTTGCAAATTAGAGCCTGAAGCTGACGCTGCAATCCATCCAGTCTTAGGAAAAATCTTGCAAGGGACTGCGGATTTCAAGAAGGGAAAATACGATAGCGGCCACGCAAAGATCCACGAAAGTCTCTTAGACTATGAAAAGCTGTTTTCCCATGAAGGCTGGAAGCACTAAAGAGTTTTTTATGTCTATTTTTAAACAAAAAAAGAGTCTTTGGATTGCATCAATCTTCATTCTTTTTGGCTTAGTCACCGTTATGGCAGGTGGTCGAGCCCTTTTTACTGAAAGTGGAATTCAAACCAGGGGTCAAATTGTGCCCCTGGTTTTGTGGTTTAACTTTATAGCCGGATTTTTTTATGTGCTAACGGGTGTGCTGACCTACCACTCAGCTAGATTCGCTAAAAAATGGGCTATAGGGCTAGCCGGCGCAAATCTCTTAGTTCTGGCTTATCTGTTGAATTACATATATCAGGGCGGCCTCTACGAAACGAAAACTCTGATAGCTATGAGCTTTCGTACCGTCTTCTGGGTGACATTCGCAACCTACTTCCTAAGGTCAGTCTCGTCTTCGCCCCATCCTCACCAGATTTAGTTATGGAAGTCTTTCGAATGTTATCTGGACTTATGTTAGTCTCTAAAAGGCGGAACAAAGACCGATAAGTTGGTAATGGCGGCGCTTGATTCGGCAACATCTAAGGCCTATCGAATTTTTGGAGGTTTTGAACATTTTAATCTGGTTCTGCCTGTTGTTTTTATTGTAGCCAGCATTTTAACGGCCTCATTTAGTTACCAATTTAGTTCTAGTGAACAGTCGTTGTTAGTTTTCCTACGAATGTACGTATTCTTCAATGCAACCCACATTTTTTTCACCTTTGTTTTTTTGCTTTATTTGCCAGAAGGCCGGCAGCTAATAGGTGAGGCGTGGAATTTGAAAAAGCATTGGTTTGCCGGATTTGCCTTTTTACTGTTTTTTCTTCCCCTTTGTGCAATCTTGCCGCAATTGTTGACATTGAGCCCACTGGTTCTGTTTGCGCTCCTATTCGTGCCTAAGCTGCTATTCTTTCGTCATTCGATCGGGCAAAACTTTGGAATGTCTTTACTTTATAATAAAGAAGCTATGACAAAGTTGTCACCAAAAGAAAAAGATCGATTGTTAAAATTTGAGAAACAAGAACGACTTTATTTCAAAGTCTTTATCATTCTTCTGGTTACCTATCACTTTTGTAAAGATATCGACTTTATGAGAGGCATGATTCATCCTGGCATTTGGTTCGTAATGCTAACGATAACTTGTACTTTTATTATCGCAAAAATTTGGAATTTCCCAAGTAAAAACCTTCTTTACAAAAAACTGTATTCAGTCAGGCTGCTTCTCTATCCACTGACGATTGTGTCACCCGTCGCGATTGCGGGGGCCGGAGCCGCGCATGGTGCAGAGTACTTCTTTTTAATGTTGAGCATGACCAAGAAATCATCAGCGTCAGGCCGAAATTGGGCTCGCTACCTTCTACCAATCATGGCCTATTTCATTATGGTGATGATGGTTTTTATATACTCAAAAGAATTTATACCGGCCAGTTTAAAGGAGTTTACGCCTCAATTTTCAAAAGTGTCTAGCCTGGCCTTGTTAGCGCTTATCTTCACGATTCGCCATCTCCATTATTACTTGGATGCTATAATATTTAAAATAAGTGATCCGCTTGTGAAAGAGTCTATAGGCCCGTTACTTCATGCAAAGACGACGACTTCGGATTCCCCCATTTCGAATGCGGCTTGAGTTTAAGAGGCTTTTGGCTCTGCCTACATCTTAATCTTTTCGAATGACCTCTTCCAGGGTGAGATCAAGTTTTTTTAGAGCCTGGGAAATATCCTTCTTTAACAAGCCTTTCAAGGTGGCAAATTCAAGAAGTTCAAATGCGTGTAGCCAGGGTTTGCGATCAGTTTTCCCTTCACGGATCAATTGTGCGAATTCGGGTTCGAAACTGCAGTAGCCGAGGTTGAGAACATCAATTGCTGACATGGTCAAGATCAGGGCATTGTTACTCACAATTGGGCTCTCATTTCCCGGAGGAATCAGGCCCTCTGATTTCACAAATCTCTTAATTTCCTGCTCATTGGTTCGCCAGACATACAAAGGATGAATGATCTTAGGTTGTCCCTCTTCGCGGATCTCAAAATGCCGGACTCCCAGGATGATTTGAACTTGTACCCAGGATAGACCGCCAATGACGAGCGGGATGCCAAACTCTTGAGCCTTTCGGGCTCCGATTTCAAAAATAAGAGAGCCATCGGCATAATCGATGACTCCGTAACTGCCGCGTCCATTTAGTTCTAAGAAAGCCTTGCGAAAGGCTTTCTTGAAGCGTTCAATATGGGAGTTCACGATCAATAAATCAGTTTGTGTTTTTTCGGCTACAGCCCTGGCGTTTTCAAGCGCCACCGGGCTTGAAAACCCATTTTCAATAAATAGGCAAAGTATCTTTAGATCGGGATACTCGGTGCGCATTCGCTTCAGAATGTAGGCACTATCTTTGCCACCACTAAGAAGTAAAGCCGCATGATAGCCGTCCCCCTGGGCTGCAGACCGGAGTGTGGCATCCAATTGATGTTTCAATTCAGAAGTGACTTCGTTTTCAAATTGGTTTTCCTTGGAGAGAGGGTTTGAACAGAATTCGCAGAGGCCATTTTTGAGAGGGCCGAATTTCTCTGAGAGGATACATTTTTTACACCGCTTTGAAATCGGGACAAAGTGCCGCACAAAGGGCCAGATGTTTTCTGCGTAAAACTCTAAAATTTTGTTCTTGGAAATCATAAGACCTCGGTCAGTTTTTCAGAGATTACTATAAATTCAATTTGGATTCATTTCCCATAACTTAAAAACCGACCAAAGATCAGTTGGCAGCCGCCTTCGGGCCAACCAACAACTGGACCAGTATCGGCGGATATTACCGAGCTTTGACCATGGATTGTTTTGTCGGGGTGCTTGAGGGCAATGATAAGACCATCTCCGGGGTGCATATGACTGCTGCCAGCGATCATTATGGTGGCTTCATCGGCTGTGCTCGAGATTCTGCTGCGATTCGAAATCTTCATATAAAGGATTTCACGGTGACTGCGACCGGAGCCTGGAGTGCTGGAGCTTTGACCGGATACTTAAGACAATCTGAAGTGAGAAATGTCACAGCAAGCAATGTCCGAGTCCGTGGGCCGGACTCAGTCGGTGGCTTGATCGGACACAACTGGGACGGCAGTGTGGTGAACGTCGATGTTTCGGGTCAAGTCCAAGGAGGCCACCATGTCGGCGGCGTTGTAGGCGTAAACCGGACTGCGGGTTGGGGCACAAGCCCGACTGGAGTTTGGGGCGCTGGGGGTTGGGGCACAAGCCCGACTGGAGTCATTTCCAAAGCTTCTTCGTCCGTCACCGTGACTGGCAGTGGAGCAACAGGGGGTGTGGGCGGATTAGTTGGATGGCATCGAATTGGAACAGCGGGATTCACACTCATTGAAGATTCCATGGCCACAGGAGATGTGAGTGGGGCGAATCAGGTGGGTGGCCTGATCGGACTGCTCGAACAAAATAGTATCATTCGAAACTGTCTGGCCACAGGCCCTGTCAGCGTAACCGCAGGCGGCGAGGCCTCTCCCTTGATTGGTGCCTATCTAAACGGAAATTCTTTATACCCGGAAACCGTGGTGACCTCAACCTACTGGATGAAAGAAGCTGCATGTATCAACTGCAGCCCGACTGGGACCGGCGCTGGCTTTGGCGAAGTCAAGTCGTTCTCGGAGCTGCTACGCCGGGACACATTCCAAGGATGGGATTTTTCAAACACCACATGGATCATGAAAGATGGCTTCACTTGGCCTGAAATTTTCCACTGAGGTTTATTGAGACTTTTGAGCAAATAAAAATAAACGATATCGTCTGTCCCGGTTGGCCCCACGTTTCTCTAATAAATTCTTATCGAGCATTTGAGAGAGAAAACGGCGTGCCGTCCGTTCCGACATCTGCAGGTGTTTTTGAACCGCTTGTCGAGAGAACCAAGCGTCACCAAATGCCTCTTTTAACTGTTCCACTTCCAGTGGACTAGAGGGCACCCTTAATATAATGGGCTGGTGAAAAGCCAGGCTGAAGGCTCCTTTTCGTGTGATGACCGATATTCCCCAATCCCGACTCTTTAACCATTTTTGAAGACGCTGAAGGCCCCGCCGGATCCGAGCTGGCGAGGTATCAGGATTGAACCTTTCATCGGGGTGGGTTTTCTCAAAAATTTCACCCATGTTGAGAGGTCGGTAGAGATCCGATATCAGTGCTCGAAAAAGCCGCCCGTTCAAGCTCCCGATTCCAAGCTCGTCCCAAGGGTTCAGCCACCGCTCTCTCTGCTGCCGACCCGTCGAGGGACCCAGCGCCAGATCTTCACCTAGGGGTATGGCTAGCTCTTGCAGGCGCAAGCGAAACGCTGCGTGAGGTGTCCCCCAGTGAAGTTTGGCATAGAGATTACGGTCGCGCATTTTCTGAACCTGGCGATAATCCAAATCCCGAATAGTTTCCCAATGTCCCACTTTCCTCGCCTTGACCCGCAGTTTTTCCAAGGATTGAAGAAAGGATGCGGGGTCGGCAACATTAGCCTCAGCCAAAATTTGCCATTTTTCCGCAAACAGTTGGTGAGATTCAGTTCCACGGTTGACCCCGTGGCTAAGAGTACCAGGATGACCCGTCCTTGGCCGTTGCATCTGCATTTCAATCTCATCAAGATTGCTCAATAGAAGACTGGCGTTTTCCCGCTGAAGATCTAAACGAAGTGAATCAATTTTCTCAACCGTCTCGGATTCCCTTTCCAAAGCCACCAGACAGGCGACGATATTCAACCGCACGACAAGTTCCCGGTAACCGATCGGCCGGGCTTCAGCCAGGTAGTTTTGGAAAGCCTCATAGGCCTGCTGATAGTCCCACTCTCTCATAAAGGCGAGAGCCTGAAAAAAAAGCCCTTCATTTTTGATTTCTGTTGCCCGGATTTTACCCAGCCATTGAGTCGCTTCGCGCCGGTTGCCGAGAGCAAACAGGCCGGCAGCATAAGCCAGCTTTTCAGGGTCAGACTGCAAATTTCGCCAGGGATCGCGGCCGTGATTGAGAATTTTTAATGATAAAAGCGGACCTCCGGCTCTTCTGGCCAAGTTGGCAAAAGCAATTCTCCAGTGTTTAGACATCCGACGCCAGGGCAAGCCCTGAATGTGCCTCAAAACGAGACTGGATGCGCCCGCTTTCTGCTCCTTCTCCAGTTGAGAATGGACTTGCGCCCAATTCAGCTCCGGCTTTTTCATCATACGATTTATCGGCCAGTTTTGTCGCCAACTTAAACCAACCGTTGAAGATACGCTTTAAGAACGTATTGGGGTGTCGTCAAAGTTTAAAACCGAAAGGATTTCCTATGAAACGAACAGCGTTAGTAACAGGGGCTACGGGTGGTGTTGGCCGGAATGTGGTGAATGAGCTTCTCAAAGAAGACTGGGATATAATCATTCTTCATCGACCTTCTTCGGATCTCACGAAGTTGGCGGGCTGCAGGGTCAGGTTCCGTGAGGTTGACCTCTATGACCTGGACTCCGTCAAACAGGCGGTACCGGAAAATGCCGATGCGATCTTTCATGTCGCTGGAAACACTTCTCATCATTCCGCCGATGCTGCCGTACAGTGGAAGGACAATGTGCTGGCAACCCGTCATCTTGTAGAGGTAGCACTTGAGAAAAAGGTGAAGCGCTTCATCTTCACTTCCACTGGAGCAACACTGCCCTATATGCTCTTTGACGAGAAAAATGCTACAGAGATCAGACAAAATTATATCCGCACCAAGCGTCTCGCGGAAATCGAAGTCCAGAAGGGGATGGAGCAGGGACTTGATGCCATTATTCTTCAGCCCATCATAGTCATCGGTCCCTATGATTACAATGCCTATGCTGAAATCTTTCGTGGTCTGAAGAGCGGTGAAATCAAGGGCTGCTTTCCAGGTCGGATCATGTTTTGCCATGCAGTCGATGTGGCGCGGGCCCATGTTCAGGCTTTCCACAAGGGTCGAGGCGGGGAGAGCTATATTCTCTCAGGTCCACACACCAGCTGGCAGGAATGCTTTAATATCATTGCCAAAAGAGTGGGAGCGAGATTGCCCCGAGTTTACTCAATACCCACTTTGAAAATGATGGCAAAAATACTTGCCGTTGTTTCCTTTTTCACGAAAAGAAAACCTCTACTGACCCCGGATTTAATCAAATTGACACGCGATTACGGTGACATCAGTTTGCAAGAGAAACGTAAGTCCAAGGAAGTTCTAGGATATGAGTCGCGGGGTCTGGAAGAAATGATCAATGATTGCTATGAATGGCTTGTAGCGACGAGCAGAATTGAAAGTCAGGGCCGTTCAATCCGAAGACCACAAAACAAATCAAATTCCCTCGGCCATGACCATGGTTCCGCGTCTTCCCAGTCTCAATTATAGCCAGGATGCGGGACACACACGGGTCCCGTAGTCTTTGACAGTGCCAATATTCAAGTTTTTAGGAACTTTGTCATGCTCGATGGTGGCTTCAATGGCGTCTCAAACCTGATGATTAAAAATATCACCAGTACTGATAAAGACAGATCAGCATCCCAAAAGACCTATACCTGTTCGGTCGTATCCCAGCAAACTCGTAATTTTCTACACCTGAAGATGTATAAAATAAGTCTGAAATTCAGTATTTATACCCTCGCGGGTATAAATTTAAAATAACATTGATTTTAATACCCAAAAGGGTATAATCATATATCAATCACTCGACTATATACCCGGAAGGGTATGAAAAGGGCATAAAAGCGATGAAAAACGTTGGACAGTATGTAAAACAAAAAAGAAAACAGGTTGGCCTCACCCAAGTGGAACTCGCGAAAAGCGCAGGGGTTGGGCTTCGCTTCGTAAGGGAGTTGGAGGGTGGCAAAGAGACATTAAGGTGCGATACGGTCAATCAAGTGCTTGCTCTTTTTGGTTCCTGTTTAGGTCCAGTGCCCGCAAAGGAAATGGCTAAAGAGCTATGAAAAGAATTGGGAAAGTTTATTATAACGAAATATTTGCGGGAACCGTTGAACAGGCAGAGGGAGAGTATCGTTTTCAATATGACCCGATTTATTTAAAGGACCCTGTAAATAAGCCCGTTAGCCTGTCACTTCCGCTGCGGCCAGAACCTTACATTGAAAAAACAATGATACCCTTTTTTGACGGACTTATTCCAGAAGGGTGGCTGTTAAATATTGCTGAAATAAATTGGAAACTCGACAGAAAAGACCGCATGTCGCTACTTCTTACGCTTTGTAATGACTGCATTGGGGCCGTCAAAGTTATCGATGCCTCATCGGAGGAGTAGAGATGAAAAAATGTTTGGCTTGCTATCAACAACTTGAAAGTTCTAAAACTGAATACCATGAAAAGTGCAGTAAACGCATCTTTAATTCAAAAATCCCTGCTCGGCTTGATTACACCCTTGATGAAATTAATGAATTGGCTAAAGAGGTCATACAAAAAAGAGTTGCCATTCCAGGTGTACAACCGAAATTATCTCTAACCTTTGGGAGCGCCAATAGTCTTGAGAAAAGGCTGACTATTGTGGGTCTGTGGGAAGGTCTTTATGTACTCAAGCCGCCCCATGATGAATATCCAGAGCTTCCGCAAAATGAAGATGTGACCATGCACATGGCTAAATTAGCGGGAATAAAAACAGCTGAACATAGCTTAATCCGATTTAGCTCTGGTGAGCTTGCGTATCTTTCAACAAGATTTGACAGAAAGCTCAAACGAAAAAAAATGATCAAGATTCATCAGGAAGATATGTGCCAGCTGACAGGCCTCTTAACGGAAAATAAGTACAATAGTTCTTTAGAAAAAGTAGCAACAGCCGTAAATCAATACACCACTAACACAGGATTAGAATTACTTGAACTATTCAAAATAACAGCATTTTCATTTCTCACTGGGAACAGTGATATGCATTTGAAAAATTATTCTCTCGTTTACAAAGATGAGGGGATCGTCGAGCTATCACCAGCGTATGACCTTTTGGCAACCAAACTAGTGGTGCCAGAAGATAGGGAGGAAGTGGCTCTAACTATAAGGGGAAGAAAGAACCGACTCACCCCACAGGATTTTTTTGATTTTGCGGAATATTGTAAAATCAGCTTAAAAGCCTGTGAAAACGTTTTTAAGAAGCTAGAAGAGAATTTGGACGAATTTAAGAAACTCATTTCCATAAGTTTCCTATCTGATGAAATGGCGCAAAAATACCTTGAATTAATCAATGAGCGAGCACAAAGGTTAGAGCTTGCCGTCCCTAAAAACTTTCTGCAATTAAATCGGGAATAAGAGAGCATTGTCATAGAGAAACATTGACTCTGTACTGTGGACTCTCGATATAACGAATAACTCACCTGATTTTGACTCATACTCAGCTGACTTGTTGATGATTGAATGAGCCAAGATTTTCAATGACCGAATAAAAGTCCAGTCTTTGGAGTATGAGTATCGATCAAAGAAGAATAATGAATCTTTTTTTAATCCCTAGGGACAGATTTTACCGTGGTTGCCTTTTCCGCCACAAGCGTCCTCGATAATTTCAGATCCTACTTTGACTAACTCTATGGGCCAATAGTCTGCTGTTCAGTTACTTTCCAACTTTTCCGATGAGTATCCAATGAACTGGTTCTTCGCATTGAAAAAAGAATCCTTGAAAAATAGAATCTTTCTCAGTCTGAGGATGCTGGGCTCCGCTTTGCTTGGCTGTTTTATGGCTATTCTCTCTGTTTACTTTCTACTCAGCTTCGTCCATGAAGATCAGTGGGTCAGTTCCCGCTGCGACCTCAGTTGTTCGCGCACTCTCGTTTTATCAGGAGTATCTATTTTTTTACCCTTTCTGTTCATCCCTTCTTGGGCCTTATTGACTTATCTCCTCGAGCTGGTCATTCAAAAGAAAATCCAAGGTATTCCAAATTATGGTGTCGGGTTCATTTCAATCTTGATATTTTTAATCTCATGCCTGGCAGCTTTAGAAATTCAGAGGGCCTCCGGAGTCTCTGTCCTTGATTATTTGCAGGCGGTCGAGGATTGGCGTGAGGGCTCATTGAGCAAAGAGACTTTGGAATTTTTGAGCCGATCTGTTCGATATTCACCCAAATGATCAGGCCCGCAGTTGATTCTGACAATTCGACCAGTAACTTTTGTTTTGAAACTAAGTTTTGAAATTGGAGCGGGAAACGGGGCTCAAACCCGCGACCTTCGCCTTGGCAAGGCGACGCTCTATCAACTGAGCTATTCCCGCAGCTTGTTACAATCAGTGAGAGAAGAATCTACAGTTGCCATAATCCCCAGTCAATGCCAAAACTTGAGCATGAAAAAGCTTTTTGTGCTGATACTATTGGGTATGGTATTTTTCATTGGAGGACAATGGATCGGCCTGGAAGTACAGCATCGAAAAACTCAACAAGGGCCTCCGCAAACTCCCCCAAGCGGCGATGCGTCACCCATGATAGAGGCTCCCCTGCAACCTTTGGATTCGCTACCATCAACGACCCAGTAAAAAACTAGCTCCTATCGAGTGAGTT
Organism: uncultured Pseudobdellovibrionaceae bacterium; assembly: GCA_964515195.1. Taxonomy (GTDB): domain Bacteria; phylum Bdellovibrionota; class Bdellovibrionia; order Bdellovibrionales; family Bdellovibrionaceae. The sequence continues at coordinate 25,323 of CAZETK010000008.1, read as the reverse complement.
GGGCGTGAAGGATTTTGGCTTTTGCTGATTTTTTGAGCCTGAATATAAAGACTCAACAGAAGCATTAGAAAAATGAGCGTCCAAGATGATGGCACAAGATATTTCAACATTTCTTAGGGTCCTCGCTTCTTCGAATCCTGGTAGGCCTGCCAATATTGGTAGCCTGAAAACAGGCTGAAGACAACTGACACCCACAAAATTCCCTTCCCGACAGCGCCTAGAAAAGGGGCTCCAGGTAAAGTTTCCAGCATGACCATTACAATTCCAGTCATTTGCAAGGCTGTTTTCCATTTTCCCGAGGGCTTTGCATCCAATATCAGTTGGTCGGCAGCTGCAATGGCTCGCACGCCGCCGATAAATGTATCGCGAGCTAAAAGGACGATCACAATAGTGATGTCAATCCTGTTAAGATGCAGAAGCGCAATCAGAACACTGGAAACTAGAATTTTATCCGCTACTGGGTCCATGAATTTGCCAAAGTTGCTGACCGCATTCCAGCGTCGGGCCAAAGCTCCATCCCATGCATCCGTTAGCGAGAGCAGAATAAACAGAATGGCCGCTGCAAAGTCCCACAAAAATCCACGGTGAAGAATGATTGGAATTAAGACCGGAAGAAGGTAGATACGAGAAAAGGTCAAATGAAGTGGGACTTTTTGTTTCCAAGTTGGCATGATATCAGGTTTAAATCAGGAGCAATTGAGGAGCAAGTATGGATCGTAATCTGTCGTTAGAATTTGTTCGGGTCACTGAAGCTGCGGCCTTGGCCAGCGCCCGTTGGATGGGCCGTGGGCTTGAGAAAGACGCAGACCAAGCTGCTGTGGACGCTATGAGAAAGGCTTTCGACACAGTCCGTATAGACGGAACTGTTGTGATCGGGGAGGGCGAACGAGATGAGGCGCCTATGCTCTATATCGGCGAGTCTGTGGGGTGGAAAACAAAAGAAGCCCCTAAAGTGGATATTGCCCTTGATCCGTTAGAAGGCACTACAATCTGTGCCAATGGTGGAGTGGGAGCCATATCGGTGATTGCGGTGGCCGAGGAGAGCTGCTTTCTTCATGCTCCTGATACTTATATGGATAAAATTGCCTGTGGGCCAGCCGCTCGAGGGGTCATTGATATTGACAAAAGTGCCACTGAAAATATCCATCGAGTGGCCGAAGCCCTCAAGAAGCCAGTAGGTGATATGACTGTTGTGATTTTGGATCGTCCCCGCCACACCGATTTGATTGCGGAAGTTCGGAAAGTCGGTTCGCGTATCCAATTAATTGGTGATGGTGATGTATCGGCAGCCGTGGCAGCGGGATTTGAAGAAGAAACTGGAATAGATCTTTTATTAGGAATCGGAGGAGCCCCCGAGGGAGTGATCTCGGCGGCTGCCATGCAGTGTTTAGGTGGTGACTTCCAAGGACGTTTGAAGTTCCGAAATGAAGGTGAAAAAGACAGAGCTCGTAAAATGGGCTTAAAAGATTTGGAACAGAAACTCACAATGGGTCAGCTAGCCTCAGGATCTGTCATGTTTTGCGCAACAGGTGTGACAGATGGCCCTCTTTTAAAGGGAGTAAAATTCAAAAGCGGTGGTCTCGCCACAACTCATTCCTTGGTGATGCGCTCAAAAACTGGTACATTACGTTTTATTGAGGCTCAGCATAACTTGGGGCGAAAGCCATTGTGATCTAAGGATGGCGGCCCTTTAATTTTGGTTGTTTTTCAGAGGAGTGGAAGTGGAGCTTAAGTGTTTCAACTGCAATGAACGCATCACCCTTGACCATCCCCTTAGTCGTCGCGATGAATGCCCCAAGTGCCATGAAGATTTAAGATGTTGCCAAAACTGTGAGTTTTACGATCCCAAAACCTATAATGAGTGTCGCGAGACACAGGCTGAGCGCATTCTAGAGAAAGCTAAGGCCAATATGTGTGACTTCTTCCAGCCTCGTAGCGGAGATGTGGCCCAACGAACCGAGGCCCAAAATCATCTTGCCGCGGCCGAAGCTCTTTTTAAAAACTTTAAAAAAAGTTGACCTTTTGTCATTTAAGTTACCAAATTGAGGGGTATGGCAAAAGCAAGTACTACAGAATTATTTCCCTGCACCTGCGAACAGCTCTTTCAGATCATTACGGATTATTCTAAATATCCAGAGTTTTTGCAGGAGGTTAAATCCTGCAAGGTTGTTAAAACTGAGGGCTCCAAAAAACTGGTGGAGTACAAAGTATCCTTGATTAAATCTTTCTCCTATCAACTTTGGATGACCGAAGAAAAACCCAGCCATGTGACTTGGGATTTAGCTTCAGGTGATATCTTTAAGTCTATGAAAGGGGCTTGGATTTTAAAAGATGAGGCTGGCAAGTGCCGGGCCACTTACGAAGTCGAGGCCACTTTTGGAATGCTGGTGCCAGGCCCTATTGCCAACGCCCTTGTTAGCGTTAACCTGCCTAATATGATATCCGCCTACCATAAGCGCATTAAGCAACTTTATGGGGCCGTCTAATGGCTCAAGGACCATCTTCCAAGAATTCAAACAAGGGTAAAGCCGAAAGTGATAAAAGCGGACTAAGCGACACTCTCAAGAAGGTATTTTCCGTGGGCGTGTCCGCGGCCTTCATGACAGAAGAAGGCATTCGAAAGTACTTAGCCGATCTAAAACTTCCTAAAGAGATCTTGGATGCGCTCCTGGCAGGCGCCAATAAATCCAAGGAAGAAATCACCACCCGCGTAGCCAAAGAAATCAACGGTATTGTTTCAAAAATTGATTGGGTGGACGAACTGTCTAAGTTTGTAGAAACACATAAGTTCAAAATTAAAGCAGAAGTCGAGATTGAAAAGAAAAAACCCTCTTAATCGCTTTCCACATAATAATCGAATTCCCAACTGCCTTTAATTGAGTTCGATTTAAACTGTACTTTTCCATCGCCGGGGACGGAACTCACTTTGTAGTAAAAGTGCTTCAGTAAGTCCTCATAAGCCATAGAGATCGTTACTGTGGAAGTTCCATTGATAGAGTTGGTACAGTCGGAATAGTCGGGAAAGAATTGAACAATACCCGTCGGCGATGAAATTGTCCAACTTAAGGCTTCAGTATCCGGAATTACATTTCCTTTAAAGTTTGCGGAACCAATGACACCGTTCCGACATTCGTTTACGTCAATGGTTTTTCTGAAGCTTCCGGGTGTACCGTCAAAATAAGGTTTAGCGAAGCTGGCACCGCCATCTACGACTGGAAGCTGAAGCTGGCCAGGAACGTACGCCAATATCGGTTTTAGGGATCCATCACTAATTTCACAAGAAGGGCAGCTAGCCTTGGGGACGGCGCTGGAGGTTAAGGTCACGGCTGTTCCGGTAAATGAATCAGGAATTTTTAAGAAAAAATCCTTTGTCGTACCAGACACATTCTCACAGAAGAATGGGCTTGATACGAAACTAGTTGGGCAGTGGGGATCACTAGGTGATACGGCTTTAAACTGAATAGTAGATGAATTGGCGGTGAGATAAAAGTCGCCATCAAATCCATTCACATAACGGCCTGCTATAGAAAAGAGCATGTTGGTCAAGGGGGCCATTTCCATCTTCAGTCGGTATTCGACGCCCTTAACGAAGTGAGGTGGCAAATTGGAATAGGCTGAATTAAGAGTGAGGATCGCTGAATCAGAGGGATAAACATAAATTTTAAAAGTCGTAACCAGAAGGTTTTCAGACGCGACCGTTAATTGAATCACCTCAGGACTTGTTACTACAGGCGCCTTAAAGCAGAGTTCCTTTTCCCGATCACCATTAGCCGCACGCATAGTCGTATCGGTGTCAGTTAAGTTTGTGCTGCAATCCGATTTAAATAATTGACCAGTGGGATTTCCAGGAGTTGTGAGGTTATCAAGCGTTAGAGTGAAGGGAATATCCAAAGCCCCAGGCCGCGTATCTTGCCCACTGGCATCTATCAGGACTACGTTAAATGGCATTTGGGTTTCGGCCTCAAGGCTAAAGTTGATCATGTTATGGCCCAAGACTTGGATATCAAATCCTACCGGTGAGGGTCTTTCAAAAATTATAGACGGAAGAGGGAAGTCTGAAATCGGGCGAAGCTCAATTTTGTAGGGATCTTCGTTGCCTGACCCGTTCAGGGCGTAGTTGGACATTATAAGTGAGTGAAAAGAGTAAAAGCTAAAGGTTCCGTTTGAACAGTCAACGTCATATTGCAAATCTTCTGAAAGGTACTCTCCGGCTGAGGGAAGAGGAGCCTCTGAGGGAATTGGTGTCCACAGTGAAAAATCATCCAATCGCAGCTCAAAGCCCGTGACGCCAGGCAGGCAGATCCCTGAAAAAACGACATAATTTCCGGGTTTATCTTGTTGAAATGGATTTTGTGATTTTGATGAAAATGGCAATGTGGAACTCAGGTTGCTGACCTCAGGAACGGCCACTGTGCAACCCCATAAAAAACTCGCCATTAGCGCCAAGAGCAAAGGTGTCCTAAAGGTACATACCACAGTTTCTTATCGGAATAGAGAGGGATAGAGTTGAATTCCAGACTTAAGTCGTCTTGAGACAATGGGTCTTTGAGCCGAAATGAGACAAGTATGGAATCCTTGGATCTTATGAGTTTTTCATTAGCTTCTGTGACGGTATTTTGCCTGGGATGTTATTTTTTGATCCAGTCTCTAAGAGAAAAGTTGCCAGTTTACAACGCCACCCCGTTTTCGAAGAAAGCTTTGCGTGTTAAAAGGGCCTATAAAGTCTTTTCTTGGACTCTTATGACCTGCTTCTTTCTGGGAGCCCTTGTCATGTCTTTCTATCAGGTCTTCACAGAGTTATAGTCCCTATATGGGATTTTCCACCTATGATCCTTTCCGGCAAGAAACCCTTCATCGTTTTGAATACGATTCTGAATCTGTCATTCAAGAAAAACTACGGCAATTGCATGAGTCTCAGAAATACTGGAGCGCTTTTTCTGTAGAAAAGAGGGCGCAAAGAGTATTAGGACTGGCGGATCGTGTTTTAAAAAACAAAGAGACTATGGCGGTCCAAGCCACGCGTGAAATGGGAAAGCCCATTGCCCAGGCTCGAGCTGAAGTCGAAAAGTGCGCCTTGGCTCTTAAGGTGATGGCGCAGATGGCGCCTGAGTATCTGAAACCTCGACAGGTCGAAACTCAGTATAAATCAACTGTTGTTTTCCCCGATGCCTATGGTGTGGTGTTTTCGATTCAGCCTTGGAATTTTCCCTATTGGCAGGCCCTTCGAATGTCGGCCTGTGCTTGGATGGCTGGCAACGTCGTTTTGCTGAAACACGCCACTCTGGTGGCGGGCTGTGGGGATTTGATTGAATCCGTTGTTGATGACGGAGAACCACCACTCCTTTTAAATTCTTATATGACTCATGAACAAGCCGCTTTGGTGATGTCCTCTAAATTTGTCAATGCCGTGACTTTTACGGGAAGTACCGAAGGTGGTCGAAATGTGGCTAAAGCTGCAGGCTATGGTCTAAAAAAGTGTATCCTCGAATTGGGCGGCAACGACGCCTATATCGTTTTGGCAGATTGTAATTTGGAGACAGCCGTTGAGGTCTGTGTGCGCGCGCGACTGATCAACTCTGGCCAGAGTTGTATTGCTGGCAAGCGTTTTTATGTGGAAGATAAAATCTATCCACAATTTCGCGATCGATTTATCGCTGAAATGAAAAAGCAAAAATCCGGAAACCCCATGGATCTTCATATTCAGGTCGGCCCATTAGCCAGTCCTCATTTTGTCGAAGGAATCGAGAAGCAAATTCTCAATGCCAAGGCCCTGGGGGCCCAATTCCATGAAGTGTTCTCTCGGCAGGGAGGCTTCAGCTCCCGAGGCGTTTTGGATTTTGGTGATAACTTAAGGGCTTTTGAAGACGAAGAGGTGTTTGGACCAGTCGCTCTTCTTTATCGCTTCCATCACCTGGATCAGGTTGTCTCGATTTTAAATGAGGGGCCCTTTGGTTTAGGAGGAGGGGTCTTCACCCAAGACCTTGACCGCGCTCGTCAGTTGGCCCAACAAGTCAAAGTCGGCACCTTTGCCATTAATACCTTTGTGCAATCTGATCCCCATGCTCCTTTTGGAGGGACTCGAAATTCTGGATTTGGTCGAGAACTAGGAGTTGAGGGTCTTCAAGATTTTATCAATTGGAAAGTGGTGGGACAGAATTGAAAAATTGGACCCCACTTCATCATCAGGTGTGGCGCCAGATCCGCGCGGTCGGCCTGCATCGGGATAAAAGCCGTCAGTTCTTACTTTGTATTTCGGGCGGGGCTGACTCTGTGGCGCTTTTTTCGTTGTTCAAAGATTTCCCGCTAAACTTAGAGGTCTTTCATGCGCATCACGGACCGGGCCAGAATAAGGCGTTTCGAGACCAAGCTCAGGAGTTGGTCTCGAAACTGTGCGCGAAACATAAGATTTCTTTACACTTGGTTCGCTCCACTCGTGAGTTAAAATCCGAAAACGATTTTCGCCGTTTCCGGCTTCAAGAGCTTTCAAAGTGGAAAGCTGATCATTCAAAAGGGATTATCGTGATGGCTCATCATGCAGATGACCTTTTAGAAACTCGATTGATCCGTTTAATCCGCGGGACAGGGCCGCAGGGGCTTCGTTCTATGAGTTCTTATCGAGCCCCTATTTTCCGTCCTTTCATCACGCTTTCGTCTAAGGAAATTCGAAACTATCTGACCTCGGCCCATATTGATTGGTGTGAAGACCCTACCAATCAAGACTCACGTTATTTGCGAAACTGGATTCGAAATTGTTGGCTTCCCTGCCTCGAGCGGCGGCGGCCGGGTTCTGTTTTGCGGCTAGCTCAATCTTTAGAGGCGCTTGTTCCTGAAGAAATTGCGCTCCCTCTGAAGATCAAGACCTTTAAACTTTCTGAGTATCGTCTTTACGATTCAAAACGGCAGATTCATCGGATTGCCCAGGTTCTTCAAAGCCAAGGTATTAAAGATTTCACACAGGGCCAGCTAAAAGAGATCCAAAGATATCTAGACAAACCTGAAACAAGATACACATTTAAGGTTGCTGGCGTTGTTTGGCTTGTTAACGCAGGGCGGGTTATGTTTGAGAAAGCGGAGAGTGATTCGTAATTTTTCGCTGTTTTTAACTGGTACTCGACAAGGGTTGGCACTACACTGAAAGGGCTCTTATCTTCGGTAAAGAGCTGAAAGGATACCACTCTATGAAATCAGGGCAGAAGGTACTGGCATTTTGGTTCTTACTCTTTGTAATGGCCATCTTCCTCGTTCAGGTGTACCAGACCAAACAACAAAAATATATCCAGAACTTTGACTTCAATAAATTCATGGCCGCTGTCGATGCGGGAGAAATCGAGCCCAATACCTTAACCATTCGTCAGGATACCAGCGAATTTTTAGGTGAAGTAACTGAAGAGGCTCAAAAAAAATATGGCGGAAAGCAGTTCAGCTTTATTGGGAATACAGGTGATTCTGTTTTTAACGACCTAAAATCAAAAGGCATCATCCCCCGATATGAGCGCGGCGAAGGAAATGGATTTTTAGCGGCTTTTTTAACTAACTGGCTGCCGCTGATTCTGATAGTCGGACTGTTTTTATTTATCATGCGACAAATTCAAGTGGGTGGCGGTAAGGCCATGAGCTTTGGAAAATCGCGAGCGAGACTTCTCACAGAGCATAAAAATCGTGTGACCTTTAAAGAGGTCGCCGGCGTTGATGAAGCCAAAGATGAGTTGCAAGAAATCGTGGCCTTCTTAAAAGATCCAAAAAAATTCACTCGACTGGGAGGCCGGATCCCAAAGGGTGTTTTATTGGTGGGATCTCCAGGAACAGGGAAAACCCTTTTGGCTCGCGCGGTGGCAGGTGAGGCCGGAGTTCCTTTCTTTACAATTTCAGGATCTGATTTCGTCGAAATGTTTGTGGGCGTGGGCGCAAGCCGGGTCCGTGATCTTTTTGAACAGGGAAAGAAAAATGCGCCCTGCTTGATCTTTATTGACGAGATCGATGCGGTTGGCCGTCATCGAGGTGCCGGCATGGGTGGGGGGCATGATGAACGAGAACAGACCCTTAACCAATTATTGGTTGAGATGGATGGATTTGAATCCACTGAAGGCGTTATCATAGTGGCGGCCACAAACCGCCCTGATGTCTTGGATCCCGCCTTGTTGCGCCCCGGCCGATTTGATCGCCGCGTGGTGGTCAATAAGCCTGACCTGAAAGGTCGCGAACAAATCTTAGGTGTTCATATTCGAAAGACTCCACTGGGCCCGGATGTTGACCCTGTTAAGATTGCGCGTGGAACTCCTGGTTTTTCAGGAGCAGATCTTGAGAACTTAGTCAACGAGGCGGCCCTGATCGCAGCTCGCTCCGATAAGAAGTATCTCGAGATGGAAGATTTCGAAAAAGCGAAAGATAAAGTGATCATGGGCAGTGAGCGAAGATCTATGGTGATTTCAGAAGAAGATAAAAAGATCACAGCCTACCATGAGGCCGGTCATACTTTGGTTGGCTTCAAACTTCCGGGCTTGGACCCCATTCATAAGGTGACCATTATTCCCCGCGGAATGGCATTGGGCTTGACCCAGACCCTTCCTGAAAAGGACCAAGTCAGCTTCTCGAAGCGACAAGCCGAAAATTGGATTGCCTTTGCCTTCGGGGGGCGTGCCGCCGAAGAGATTATCTACACCGATTTTACAGCAGGTGCTGCGAATGATATCGAACGTGCCACTCAGTTAGCTCGTCGTATGGTTTGCGAATGGGGAATGAGTGAAAAGCTGGGCCCTCTGGCTTATGAAAAACGGGACAACCCCGTATTCATGGGTATGAATTATGGCCAAGCCACAAAAGAATATTCCGAAAGCAAGGCGGAAGAGATCGACTCTGAAGTCGCTCGGATCGTCAATGAAGGTTATAGAAAGGCCTTGAATATTCTCAAAGAAGACCGCGATGCGCTTGAGCGCTTAACGGAAGCTCTGCTTCTTTTTGAAACAATTGACGGTGCGGAAGTGGAAATGCTTGTCAACGGCATGGATCCGAAGGAAATTGAAAAGGTCCGTGCAAATAAGAATGATGGAAGCGGTTCAGCACAAGCCGTTTCCGCCGAAAAGGGAAAAGCGGGAGCGAAAGATCCCGTGGGCGGAACCGATCCTGTGACGGTCTAAATATATTCTTATTTAAAACGGTCAAGACAATGGCATGAGGGGCGAAGTGGAAGTGGGCTTCGCCTCTTAAACGTTCTAATCGGCAGGTGGCTCAAACGTGATTTTCGAAAACGTATTATTCTTGTTTTCTCAAGTCCGTTTAGCTGACCTCTTTGATATTCTTCTTGTTTGGATCGTTATCTATCGAGTCCTTTTGCTTGTGCAAAAGACCGGCACGGCCCAGATCCTGTCGGGGCTTGCAATTATGGCGATTGCTTATATGGCCAGCCAGGCTTTAGAACTCTTTACTTTAAACTGGCTGTTAGAAAAGTTCTTCGCAAATCTATTTGTTATCGCGGTCATACTTTTTCAAGGCGAAATTCGCAGAGCCCTGGCTCATATTGGGTCCGGAGCTTTTTTTGCGGGACAAAATCGGGCCCACAATGCCTTAGCCGCCGAAGAGTTGGCAAAAGGTATTATGTCGACAGCGGTTCGAGGTTATGGCGGATTGGTCGTCGTCGAGCAAGATATTCTAGTCGACCACTTTATTGAGAATGGGATAGAAGTCGATTCTAAAATTGGATCAGAAATCATCACCAGTATTTTTCACCACTCCAGTCCGATTCATGACGGGGCGATCCTAATCCGAAATGGGCGAATACACAGCGCTGGGAACGTGCTTCCGCTTTCTAAAAATCCAGCTTTGGACAAAAACCTAGGAACTCGGCACAGGGCCGCCATCGGACTCACCGAAGAAACGGATGCCTTGGTTTTTGTAATCAGTGAAGAGTTTCTTTCGGTGGGAATGGTGGTGGGAGGCCATTTAAAACCCAATGTGGAATTAAGTGATGTTCGACAGGCCCTTTACGAAAGCTTCGGCGTCGTTAATAAGGGAAAGGTGCCATGAAAGAGCAAGCAAAAAATCTATTGCTGAATAACTGGCTTGCAAAATTAATGGCTTTAGTCATCGCCCTGTTTCTTTGGGCTACAATTATGGGACGCCGAGATTTTGTGCTGACTAAAGTGATGACTGTGGAGTTTGCGACACACAAATCTCAGGTCATTCAGTCCCAGACCGCGGACCGAGTGCGCGTGCGGGTTTCGGGGCCCCGCTCGTCTCTTATGAGATTCATTGACGATCCCGATACCCAGAAGCTAAGGATTAATATCTCAAATTCAGGCTATGGGAATTTGGAATTAGAAGTTCCTTCCCAGCAAATTCAAACCCCGCCAGGTGTGAAAATTCTAAGCGTTCGCCCCAACTTGATTCGAGTTGAGGTGACAAATGCAAGCGAATAGGCATAATCTATTTCCCTATGGAAAAAGTGCAAAAGTTATTCGGAACTGATGGCATTCGCGGAACCGCAAACGTCGAACCTATGACTCCGGCCACAGTGGCCAAGATTGGTCAAGCGATTGGCTATCTTCTTCAGCAAGAAGTCTTGCAGTCTAACAGCCCGGCTAAAAAAGTTGTCATCGGTAAAGACACTCGTCTTAGTGGTTACATGATCGAGCAAGCCTTAGCTTCTGGTTTGAACTCCATGGGGGTTTTTGTGCAGCTGGTAGGGCCACTCCCCACACCGGCCATTGGCTATCTCACTAGGACTATGCGGGCTAGCGCGGGAATTGTGATTTCCGCCTCTCATAACGCCTTTATGGATAACGGCATTAAAATCTTTGGCAATGATGGTTATAAAATTCCTGAACGCATTGAAAAACAAATCGAGCAGCTGGTCTTTAAAGAAGATATGTCCGAGTTTTTGCCGCCCTCCCATGAGGTCGGACGAACTCGTCGGATCGAAGATGCTCAGGGCCGCTACATTGTTTATGCAAAAAACACTTTCCCCCTGGAATACACTTTGGACGGCTTAAGAATTGTCTTGGATACCGCCAATGGTGCGGCCTACAAGGTGGCTCCAGCTATCTTTGAAGAATTGGGTGCCGAAGTTATTCAGTTGGGCGACGATCCTAACGGGACCAACATTAATGACAAAGTTGGGGCACTTTATCCCATCCGCTTATCTGAAGCCGTTCGAGAGTACCGTGCCGACGTGGGCATTAGTTTGGACGGGGATGCTGATCGCGTGATTATGTGTGATGAGCTGGGAAACATCGTCAATGGGGACCATATTCTGGGTCTTTGCGCCCTGTTTTTAAAAGAGCGAAATCGACTCGAGAAGAACACTCTGGTTGTCACCCACATGAGCAACTTCGGTTTGGAAAAGAAAATGAAAGAAAACGGCATCAAGGTCGTTAAAGTCGGCGTCGGTGACAAATACGTCGTTGAAGAAATGCGCTCGAAAAAACTCAATCTAGGTGGAGAACAGTCCGGTCATATCATTTTCGGTGATCATACAACTACGGGTGACGGCTGCATTGCGGCTCTTGCTGTATTGGCGGTCATGCGTGAAACCGGCAAAAAAATGAGTGATCTGAATTCTTTGATCGAGGATGTACCGCAGGTTTTGATTAACTGCCGTGTTCGAAATCGAAAAGATGTATCGGAAATCAAAGGCTACAAAGAACTGATTCATGTGATTGAAAAAGAGCTCAATGGAGACGGTCGCGTCTTCGTACGCTTTTCAGGGACCGAACCTGTGATCCGTATTTTAGTGGAAGGGCCAGATAAGATTAAAATCAACCAGTATGCGGAAAAGATTGCGCGACTTTTGGAACGGGAGCTGAGTTAAAATCCATGAAGCGTAGAAATCCTTCCATTCGTTTGGGTGTGAATGTAGATCATGTAGCGACCCTTCGTCAGGTGCGGGGTGGATCGACGCCTTATCCTGATATCCTTGAAATGGTTCAAGTCTGTGCACAGGCGGGAGCTGATCAGATTACGATTCACCTTCGTGAAGATGAACGGCATATTCAAAAATCTGATTTAGTTCTTCTTTCAAAAAAATGTCCGATTGATCTCAATTTAGAGATGGCGGTCACGCCGCAAATGCTTCGACTGGCCAATCGCTATAAGCCCCATTGGTGCTGTTTCGTTCCTGAAAAACGTCAAGAGCTGACCACAGAAGGTGGATTGGATGTCATCAAACATCGTCGCCGTATTCAATCGGCTATTGGCAAGCTTCAGGCTCGAGGGGTGGAAATCTCGTTGTTCATTGCTCCTGATTTGAAGCAAGTTAAGGCCGCTTATGATGTCGGAGCCGATGCTGTGGAATTTCACACAGGTCATTGGGTGCTCTACTCGGGAGCAAAAAAACAACGAGAATGGCAAAAAATGGTGAAGGCCGCTCGTCTCTGTCATGATCTGGGAATGCGCGTTCATGCCGGGCATGGATTGGATTATCATCACGCTCATTTGATCAAAAAATTACCACACTTAAAAGAGGTCAATATTGGTCATTTCCTAGTTTGTGAAGCTTTGAAAGCTGGCTTGGGTCCAGCTGTTAAAAAGATGATCCAAACTCTACGGTGAAAAAATTTGATGTTTCCACACTAGCTGAGTTTCATAAATGGGTGGAACAAGAAGTCCTACCGAAGCTTCAACCACGAACTCTGATTCTGTTGGAAGGAGAAGCCGGGGCCGGAAAGACCGAGCTGGTTAAAACTCTTTGTCAGCTTTTAAACTTGGAAGACGTTCAATCTCCCACTTTCGCGTTTCATAATCTCTATGAAGGTTCAGGGCTACGACTGCACCATGTGGATTTGTACCGATTAGAAGGTGAAGAGGATCTGGAAAGCATCGGGTTTTGGGATTTATTCGAGAACGAGCAGGATATTATCCTAGTGGAATGGTCGAACATGATTGCCGATGAGGCCTGGCCCTGGGGATGGAACAAAATCAAAATCAAGTTGGAAAAACCGGCATTGGAAGAGGCTTCTGAAAAGGGAGCTTCTGCGAAAGACTTTTCCAAAAAAAACCATCAAGAAGAGACAGGTCGAAATGAAGCCCGCCGTATTGTTTTGAAGAACTAGGCCTTGAGCGTAAATTATGGATGTGGAAGAACTTTATGCGAACTGTTTTGTGCCCATGTGTTTAGCGCTTAAGCCGCATCAGGAGCGACCCAGCCTAATTGTGATCCTAACTTCTGGACGATGTTTTCCATCTGGCGAAGAGTCGATAGTGTGTAAGTTGTTTTAGGTCCCCAACCAGCAAGGGCGCCGACCACCTCGCCATTTTGGATAAGTGGAACCAGTGTAAGATTCTCCGGGATTTCCCCCTGGTTGAGTTCAGAGAAGAACTTATCGACCAGTGCAGATTTGACAATATAGCCATGGTAAGGCTTTTGAGTTTTATAAACGATGGAAAGAAAGCTATCCTCTTGAAGGGAGTGATCAGACGGAGCTTCCGTAGCAACGAAATCCTGTGGCCACAGACGGGCTTTTGCGGTTTTTGCTTCCGTATTGAATTCTATGTAGATTCTCTTTTCGTAAATATTTTGAGCTTCATCCAAAGCACTTTGAATCAAAGACTCATCTAAAGGAGCTTGACTCGACTGAATCGCTACAACACGTGGCTGAGCTTTGATTTCGAGTTCAGCAGAAATTGGGTGAGAATCATCAGTGTTAATGTTTAGTTGAAGCTCTTCATTTAAATCGATGGGTTTGGCTTTGAGTTCAGGAATAGCTATTGGCGGCGCAGTCGGTGGCGGCACCTTCGGTTGAAGCGGGGAGGCTGTCGAAACAGCACTTGCCTCCGGGTTTACAGGGGTATCCATAGACAAGACAGGAATCGAAGTTTGAGTTTCATTTGAGGATTCTGGACTCACAGTTGCGGCGGATTCAGAGGCGCCATGTCCTGTTTCAGTGGCACCCAAACTAACACCCGCAAAACTTAAACTTGTGGCCGTTGAGTTTTCTGAAATGGAAAGACCCTCTGGTATTCCACCCACTTCCTGAGAGGTTTCTTCACCTTGGGCCGAAACAGGAATGCCTTCGCTATTATACAATTCCCAAAAGTAAATCAGGCCTTCTAAAGGCGCCAATAAGAAAATAGGTTTAAGTTCTGCAGGCAGATCTGTCGGCTTTTCCAGACCGGCGATGATAACATGCTCATCCCACTCGGCCACGGGAAGGCATTCAGGCCCCCAGGGATAGACGTCCTTCAGTCGCTCAAACAGTTCTCGAGTGGGACTGACTGACTGAAAGAATTTCACGTCAAGACTGCAAAGTTCGTGGACGGTACGCGCCCACTGAAGATAATCTTCCTGCGGTATTTGATTGTGTTTGAGTGCATATCCCAACTCAGATAAACCCTGTGCTTCAATAGGGTCATATCCAGTGACACGATTACCAAAATGCTCTTTCCACGAGGTTGTACTCATTCATTTGATTTATCGGCCTAAGAGCCGAGAATCCTTACTGTTTAAGCTAAAGACCTTCAATAAACTGGACTTTTAGTATATAACTTGCGGGCTTGAACTCTATGGAACTCATTTATTTGGATCATAATGCAACAACCCCCTTAAGTCTTGAGGTAGAAAACACCCTCAAAGCCGAGCTGTCTCTTTTTGGGAATCCTTCTTCGATTCACTGGGCGGGTCGAAAATCCAAAACAAAAATTCGAGAAGCCCGCCAAAAAGTTGCAGAACTTGTTGGGGCCAGTTCGTTAGAGCTGATTTTCACCAGCGGAGCCAGTGAGTCCAACAACACGGTCATTAAAACCTTGTTTTGGCACGGCAAAAAAAAGCACTTTATCACATCGCAAGTCGAGCACCCCAGTGTTTTCAAAACCATGAAGTACATAGAAAGCTTGGGGGCAAAAGTAGATTACATTCCCGTCAATCGCCACGGCTTTATAGATATGGTTTTTTACAAGCGGGTCCTGTCTGAAGAAACGGCCCTAGTCTCCGTAATGATGGCCAACAATGAAACCGGCACGATTTTCCCGATTCAAGAAATGACGGAACTCGCTCACCAGCGTGGCGCGCTCTTTCATACGGATGCGGTCCAAGCTTTAGGAAAGATCCCAGTAAATTTGAAGGAGCTGGGTGTGGACTATGCTTCGTTTTCGGCTCACAAATTTTACGCTTTAAAGGGCGTTGGTGCACTGTATGCCCGCAAAGGGGTTCCTCAGGAATATTTTATTCATGGAGGAGCTCAAGAGCGGCATCGAAGGGGCGGAACCGAAAATCTATTGGGGATATTATCCTTTGGAACAATGGCGGCTCAGAAACACCGGATTGCCGACCAGAGTGCCCGACTGCAGAAGCTGCGTGACCAGCTGCAAGATCGCATTCTTCAAGATATTACTGAAGTCACAGTGACGGCGGCTGAGGCTCCTCGCATTCCCAATACATTAAGCTTGGTCTTGAAGGGAGTGGATGGAGAGACTCTTCTGATGAATTTGGACATCAAAGGTTACGCGGTGAGTACGGGTGCCGCCTGTTCCAGCGGAAATCCCGAGCCCAGCCCTGTTCTGTTAGCCATGGGATTGAGCCGTGAAGAGGCGCAGAACTCATTGCGATTATCACTAGGTTGGGAGACAACGGAAGATCAAATTCAAAAATTCGTGGAGGATTTAAAATTATCAGTCGCACGATTGCGCGAAATTGAGCGCAAGGAGAAAGAACATGGAAAGTAAACGAAAACCACGTGTCTTAGTCGCTATGAGCGGAGGGGTGGATTCGTCGGCGGCGGCCGGTTTACTAGTGGATCAGGGCTATGAGGTGGTGGGCGCCACCATGCAAGTTTGGGATTATTCAGAATGCGATATAACTGAAGGTAACGGAACTTGCTGTTCTTCATTAGATGTAGATGATGCGCGCGCAGTTGCCGATCACTTAGGAATTCCATTTTATGTTTTAAACTGTGAAGCCAAGTTTCGTGAGGCTGTGATTGATCCATTTTTGAAGTCGTACTTAGAAGGCAACACACCCTTGCCCTGTGTGGACTGCAATACTTATTTGAAATTTGATCATCTGGTTCGAAAAATGAAAGAGCTCGAGTGTGATTACTTGGCGACAGGACACTACGCTCAAATCTTACCCGGGTCTGATGGAAAGCCCGCCATCTACACTTCAACCGATCATTGGAAAGATCAAACCTATTTTCTTTTTACTATGAATCCCGAAATCGTGCCTCGTCTTTTGTTCCCAGTTGGGGGAATGACTAAAGCGGACGTCCGAGCCTATTGCGAAAAGCGTGGAATCATCACGGCTAAGAAAAAAGATTCAACAGGGATCTGTTTTGTCGGGCAGAAGGGATACGGTCATTTTATTGAATCGCAAGTCAGTCCAGAAGTTGTAAAGTCTAAGCTGGGCGTGTTCAAGCGTTACCCCTCGGGAGAAGTGATGGGAAGCCACCAGGGTATTCACCACTTCACCTATGGCCAAGGAAGAGGCTTGGGATTAACTCACCATGAAAAACTGTTCGTCATCAAAGTCGATCGCGAGGACAACACCGTCTGGATCGGAAACGAAGAGTACCTTTACTCAAAAGAAGCCGAAGTTGTGGATTTGCAGCTACTAAGCCCCGTTATCGATGGGGAGATTTTTGATGTTAAGATTCGTTATCAGCACAAAGCCAGTCCAGCGCGGGTTCATAAGTTGGAGGGAAATAGGCTA
Source organism: uncultured Pseudobdellovibrionaceae bacterium (assembly GCA_964515195.1). Lineage (GTDB taxonomy): Bacteria > Bdellovibrionota > Bdellovibrionia > Bdellovibrionales > Bdellovibrionaceae. The sequence goes on along the minus strand of CAZETK010000008.1, from coordinate 8,690 downwards.
AGACTTGAGTTCTTAAGCCAACAAAGAGCTGTCACTCCAGGACAAGCGGCGGTGTTTTACCGGGAAAAACAACTTGTGGGGGGCGGATGGATCACGATCTAAAATTTGAAACCCACACTTTTGGTTGCAAGGTCAATACCTACGACACCGGACTTATCGAGCATAATTTAATTCACAACGGATTTGCGGGTGAAAAAGTCGAACAAAGGCAGATCCATGTTTTGAATACCTGTGCGGTAACCGCCGAAGCCACCAAGGAGGCGATAAAGGCCATCAAGCGATTAAAGCTGAAAGACCCCACATGCACTGTTGTTGTCACAGGTTGTTCGGCCCAAGTCGATACAGAGCAATACGCCCAATTGGTAGGAGCTGATCTTGTTGTAGCCAATTCTCACAAATCCCAATTGCCGGAGCTGATAAAAGGCCATTTAAACGGCCAACTTCACGAAAAAGTTTTTAAGTCCAATATTTTCCGTAAGGATGATGTCGAAGCGGGTGGGGGAGTGGAGAAATCTCACACACGTTCTTTTTTAAAAATCCAAGACGGGTGCAATAGTTTTTGTACCTATTGCATAATTCCATTCGCTCGCGGAAAGAGTCGATCAATATCGATTCGTGAACTTTGTAACAAGGTGATTGAACTTTATGAAAACGGTCATCGTGAGGTGGTTTTAACAGGGGTTCATATCGGAGATTACGAAGATGGCGACAAAAAGATGGAAGACCTTATAGAGGCCTTGCTGGTGCGCACTCCTATGCCGCGTTTCCGGTTGTCATCATTAGAGCCTGTCGAAGTGTCAGACCGGCTACTAGAGCTTTATCAGGATACCAGACTCTGTCCACATTTTCACATGAGCATTCAAAGTGCCGAAACCGAAGTATTGAAAGATATGCGACGGCAGTATACGCAGAAAGAAGTTCAAGACTCCTTGAACAGCATCGCACGCCGGGTGCCCAATGCCTTTGTCGGAATGGATGTCATCACGGGCTTTCCGACGGAAACCCACGAAAAATTTGAAACTACATATTTGACCTTGGCGGATTTACCTTGGACTCGGCTTCATGTCTTTCCCTATTCAGAAAGGCAAGGAACTCGCGCGGCTAACATGGAATCCAGCGTTCCTTACCATGTGAGAAAGCATCGAGCCCAGCGTCTTCGTGAGTTAAGCGCCCATCGTTATTGCGAACAGGGACGCCAACAAGAGGGCCAAATTCAGAAAGCATTGATTTTAAGAAATAATGCCAAAGGGGCCCAAGCCCTGACCCGTCATTACTGGCCCGTGCGGCTTGAGGAGGTGGATCTGGAAAAACACAGAGGTCAAGAAGTGTCTGTAAAATTGAACCGTTTTGTCTGGAAGGGTGGTTCCGGTCAGGACGGCTATTTGGAAGGAAGTTTAATATGAGGTCACCCCTTGAGATGATCCGAAATCCCGCCTTAAAAGAAGAGGCGCTTACCCACCGAAGTTTCACCCAAGAACTCAGGCTTGTTATGCCCGATAATGAACGGCTGGAGTTTTTAGGTGATGCTTTGTTGGACTGCTTTATCGCGGAATTTTTAATGCGACGTTTTCCAGAGGATCAGGAGGGCGTCTTGAGTAAGAAGCGAGCCTCATTGGTCAATGAAGAGGTTTTGGCTGAAAAAGCCAAAAGCCTGGGGCTTAATCAGGTTTTAAAGTTAGGACCGGCTGAAGCTCGTAGTGGCGGTGCTGAAAAAGCCAGCCTGCTTTCAGATGTTTTTGAATCAGTTCTAGCCGCACTCTATCTGGATCAGGGCTTTGAAACCGCACGACTGTGGTTAGAATCTGTTTTTGAAAAAAATCTTTGTGAAAGCGGCCAGTGCGAATTTGAAAAGGATTATAAAACACGATTTCAAGAATGGGCTCAGGGAAGTCTTCGAAGAACACCTCGCTATTTGCTGACCAAGGAGGAGGGACCTGAACATAAAAAGCAATTCCATGTTCAGGTTCTTATTGATGATGAAATCTGGGGTGAAGGAATGGGATTGAGCAAGAAAAAAGCAGAACAACAAGCTGCGGAATCAGCTTTGAGGAGATCCCAATGAAGGCAGGATTTGTAGGTTTAGTAGGAATGCCCAACTCGGGTAAATCCACATTGATGAATTTTTTGATTCAAGAAAAAGTCGCTATCGTGACGCCTCGGCCGCAAACAACTCGCCGTCGCGTTCATGGTATTTGGACCAGCGATGAGGCTCAAATTGTTTTTGTGGACTCACCCGGGATTGTAAAGGCTAAGCCAGGACTTTTCGAGTTTCTGGCCCATGAAGCCCAGGATGTGATCCAAGAGTCCGATGCTTTGGTGGCGGTTTTAGCTTTAGATCAGAAATCAGCTGACGAGGCCGAAGCTGTCTTAACCGCGGTTAAGAACTCGGGAAAACCATGGCTAGCTATCATCACAAAAACCGATTTGGATAATCTGGGTCATCGAGTCCTTATTCTGCAAGACTTAGTGAAAAAAATGGATGGAAAATCTTTGTCCATTTCCAGCGTGCGCACCGACGGATTTCAGAAAGAAGACCGTCGGGCTTTGTTGGAAGAAATCGCCAGTCTTTTGCCCGAGAGCGAAGCTCCCCTTTATGATCCAGAAACTTACACAACCGAAAATCTTCGAGACCTGGCCTGCGAAATCGTTCGAGAAAAATGCTTTTTGCACTTAAAAGATGAAGTGCCTTACGCCATTGCTGTACGGACAATCGAGTTTAAGGAAGACGCGGACCCAGTCCCTCGTGTGAATCTGGAAATTTTGGTGAACAAAGAAAATCATAAAGCCATTGTGATTGGGAAAGGCGGACAGCAATTAAAAAAGATCGGTCAGGAGGCTCGTGCCGAAATCGAGAAATTCATGGGGCAAAAAATATTTTTGGGCCTTAAGGTATCTGTTCGCGAAAACTGGGCAGACAATAAACGCATTATGAAGGAATTAGGTTATCATCATGAATCATGAAACCGATAGCTCTGATCCAAAGTCCGAAAATGTGAGTGTCGGTTTTGCTCCCAAGGTGGCCATCGTGGGTCGTCCCAATGTCGGGAAGAGCACGCTTTTTAACATCCTGACGGATTCTCGAAAAGCTGTGGTCAAAAACCAACCGGGCGTGACCCGTGATATTTTGATCGAGCCGATGGAGGTTTGGGGAAAGCATTTTGATCTGATCGACACAGGCGGCGTGACCGAACGCCAGGATCTGATATCCAAGATGATCCGCGAACAGGTTTCCGAATTTCTGCATTCTGTGGATTTGGTCCTGGTTGTGATGGATGGTCGATCGGGGCTTGTGCCCGAGGACCGCGATATCATCAAACTTATCAAACAGGTGGGAAAGCCTTTCCTATTGGTGGTCAACAAGATTGATCGTCAGCACGAAGAAGACTTGGCTAAAGCCGACTTTTACGAGTTTGGCGTCGATGTGGTCGGTGCCAGTTTCGAACAACGTCGAGGCCTGGCCGATGTTCTTGAATGGCTGCACAAAAATCTACCGGAAGCTCGCCAGGAACCCGAACAGGGAACCACTCTTGCTTTTGTCGGAAAACCAAACGTTGGGAAGAGTTCACTTTGCAATCAGCTTTTAGGCATTAACCGTATGCTGGTCAGTCCGATCGCGGGAACGACGGTGGACAGTGTAGACTCGCCTTTTGTTTACAATGATCGAAAGTACACAATCGTGGACACGGCTGGCCTTCGTAAGGCAGCTCGTCGTGAAGAGGATGTCGAAATCATTGCCGCCTTTAAATCGCAAGAGTCCATTCGTCGTGCGAATTTGGTTTTACTTGTGATTGATGGAACTCAAGGACCCACCGAGCAGGACGCCAAAATCATGGCCTCCATTCTTGAAGGTCATAAAGCTGTGATTCTTGTGGCCAATAAATCGGATTTGGGGCGCCAACAAATTGAAGATTATCAAAAAACATTTCGTGCCCATGTCGAGCGTGTTTTCCATTTTTTTCCGGATGTGCCCTTGGTCTTTACCAGCGCGGAAACGGGATTTGGGCTTAAAGATCTATTAAGTGAAATAGAACGCGTGTCAGAAAAAATGAAGATGCGAATTTCAACCCGCGACTTAAATGATTTCTTTTTTGAAACCATTCGTCAGGCACCATCTCCAGTGTGGGGAACCACCAACGTGAAGTTCTATTACTTGACTCAAACCTATCAGGTGCCGCCCGCCTTTATCGCATTTGCCAATCATCCCGACGGAGTCGACAATGCCTATCGTCGATTTTTGATTAAGAATATCAAGCAGCGATGGGGCTTGCAGGGCATTCCAATTCGGATTTTCTGCATGAAGGCCCGGGGAAGTACAGAGAGTCGATAGATGAAAAGACCCTCTTGGCGCTCGACACTGGCCTTTTATTTGCTGTCCATGGGTTCAGCCCTAGGGCTGGGAAATCTTTGGCGACTTCCATTTGTTGTCGGTGAGAATGGTGGTGGCGCTTTTTTCTTATTTTATCTTCTATTTGCTTTTTTGATCGGGCTGCCATTGCTTATTGCCGAATTGATCATGGGGCAAAAAACAGGGCAGTCGCCCTTGGGAGTCACTTGGAAGGTCGCTAAAGAGACCGGCCGCCCTTACACCCTTTTTGGAATCTTTTCTGTGATTCTGTCTGTAATTGTGTTGTCCTATTATTCAGTTATCAGTGGATGGGTGCTGCACTTTTTAGCACGGTTTGTGACAGATTTATTGTCGGAAAATATCAATCCTTTCTCGTTTGAGGTTTTACTCAAGAATGGTTGGTTGCAGATTCTTTTGACCAGCGTTCACCTTTTGATGGTGATTGTTGTGGTCTCAGTCGGGATTCAAGAAGGTCTGGAAAAATGGATTCGGGCCATTGTTCCTCTATTCTTAATTTTTGTTATCTTGTTGCTGTCTAAGACCCTGACTTTACCGACAACAAAAGATGTCATGCGATTTCTTTTTTATCCAGACTTTTCGAAAATGACTTTATCAACGATGAATCGCGCCTTGGCCCACGTCTTTTTCACTATGTCCGTTGGATTTGGTCTGATGGTCTCGTTCGGATCCTATCTGAAGCGGGGTGAACATCTTCCTACAGTGGGTTTTCGAATCACGATGATTGATATATTTGTGTCGGTGATAGCTTTGCTTTTTGTGTTTCCTGTAGCCTTTCAGGCCACTCGAACGACTAGCAGTGATCCGATTTTACTCTTCAATGTGATTCCTCAATTCTTTCAGCAGATGAAAGGTGGAGTGATCTTTGGAATCTTGTTTTTCTTATGCCTGTACCTGGCTTCTCTTAACGCAAGCCTTGCTCTTATGACTTCATTGCTGGCGAACATTCAAAGTGTTAAGCCTAAAATCACACGTCGTCAGGCCGTCTGGGGTGCCAGCATTGGCATCCTGATTTTGACGGGGATTTGGGTTTTGATTCCCAGTTTTATCCACCACCAATCGGGTCCCGCGGCCTTAGAAGCTTTGGATAATATTGCTGTGAACTGGATGCTTCCCATTGTGGCTTTAGGCTTGCTACTTACTTTTCATAAGGCGGTCAGTGATCAAGAAAAACACGAATTTTTCGTCGACAAGGATCGCTTTGTCAGCGTGATCATGGAAAAACACTGGCGCTTTGTCGTCACCTGGTTGGCGCCACTTCTGATCGTGTTGGCATTGGTTTTACAGATTGTGGGTTAACGGCTGTTTTTGAATTGGCTTAACAGAAAATCAGAATATTTCGATATTCAGTTTGGTAACTGAACAGCAGCTTTCGAGCGGGACTCTCCCTGGTAGTCGACATCGCCGTAAATGATAAGACGACTGCCCTTGTAGGGAGCCTCGGTCAGTCCCTGCCTTTCTAATGAGAATTTGAGGGCCGCGTACTGGGGGTCGTCACAGCGATCAAAAGTTTTTTCAACCAAGAAGGCCACACATTGGGCCGGAAGCTGTTTTCGACAACCCAGAAGTTTTAATTCGAACTGATGGTTTTCACATCCACCCAGAAAGTCGACTTTAACGAGGAGGTTTTTCTGTAGGTCATCCAGCTGTGCCGATAGAACAATGGCACCTATGGCATGGTTGCTGAAAAGCCCCAATAGCGCTGAGAGAATCAACAGTCTCATTCAGTTCTCCTTCTCATAGAGGAAACTTCGAGATGGTTACTATGAGTCTGTGGATTTGTCTATAAATACAAATGACTAAGAAAATTTTAAAAATTAAGCCCGAGGATAAAGGACCAGTTGATGAAATCCCCATCAATTTTGTGATTTAAGCGCTGGCCATTAAAATTTCTTTTATTTTCATCGACAAAGGTGACGTAGTGATAAAGGCCTTGAAAAGCGATAAAGGATTTTCTTCTCATCATGGGAATTTCAATGCCAAAACCGACATCTGTAGACACTGCCGAATCCTTGCTGCTTTCTTGAAGATCCGCGATCGAATAACTACGATTGATCTGACTGAAACCACCGGCGAAATAAGGGTTTAAGTTGGCCAGCCCCTTCACCATATTTTGCGTTGAAAGGTAATATTTGAGATGAAAATTAATCTCGCTCATAGAGACCGTTCCGGTAAAATCTCCGCCGCTGGTTTTAATGTTGACAGAGCGGTCACTGGTCATCAGGCCTAGGGTTAAAGCTAGGCGCAAATCAAAAAAGTAAGTCAGAAGAAGTCCCATCGAGGGTCCATCTCCGTAGGCCTTGCCCATTCCCTGAGTAAAAGTTTGAGGTCCTACGGCAAGACCCGCAGTTAGAAAACGACCATTACGGAAAAAGTTAATATCCGCCTCTTCGTCAGAAGCTTCATCGAATTCACTGTAGTCAATGAAGGGGTCATAGGCCTCTTCGGGATCCATCTGAGACCAGGCTATCTGGGGAGACGTTGCAATGAAAATAAGCACTAACAAAGTTAAGAAATAGTTACGACCGTTCATATTCCCCCCGTATTCATATTATTCCGTATTGTGAGGGCGAAGGTCAATTGTGCCAAATTGAGTCATTTTTATATTTGTTCCCAATAGGGCCCATAATTACGTAAGATCTCTCATCATGTCAGGCCCAAACTCAAAATCCTATAAAGAAGCTGGAGTTGACATCGAAGCCGGTGACCAACTGGTGGATTGGCTGCAAAACTCCTCAGAAAAATCCCACCCTTTGCTAGTACAAGGGATCGGGGGCTATGCCTCACTGACACGCCTTCCATTACATAAATATAAAAAACCGATTCTAGTGAGCTGCACCGACGGTGTCGGCACAAAAGCCTTACTGGGAGCTCAGACGGGACGAGTTCGGGGGCTTGGTCAAGATTTGGTGGCTATGAATGTGAACGACCTTGTCTGCACCGGCGGCGATCCCTATTTTTTTCTCGACTATTGGGCTACGGGGAAATTGGATCTTCATCTAGTGCAGGAATTTCTAACAGGAGTCCGCGAAGCCTGCCATAAATCGGGTTGTGTTTTAATCGGCGGAGAAACGGCCGAAATGCCGGGTCTCTACAAAGGAAAAGACTTTGATTGCGCCGGCTTTGCCACAGGCCTTGTGGATGAAGATGAAATTTGGGGCGCTCATCGCGTAAAAGTGGGAACCAGTATTTGGGCCTTTGCCAGTAGTGGCTTTCACAGCAATGGCTACAGCCTGCTGCGATCCGTATTTGAGAAAGATCTCGAAAAATGGATCGATATTTTATTAGAACCGACAGCACTTTATGTACAACTGGCCCAAAAGGTGAGAGCAGCGGGAGTCAAGGTTCAGGCGGCAGCCCATATCACGGGCTCTGGTTTCGAAAATTTATTACGAGTCCTGCCAGCCTGCACTCAAGCCACTTTGTTTTCCTACGAGTTGCCAGATATTTTTAAAGAAGTTCAAAAACGAACTGGGATGAGCCGAGACGAACTATTCCGCACGCTGAATTGCGGTGTGGGTTTTACATTTTTTGTTGAACCTCAGTATGAAAAGGCTCTCCAAAAAATAGGCCAAGAGCTGAATATTCAGAACTGGAAGTTGGGACAGGTTGAAGCTTCCGTAAAGGAAGAACCGATCTATGTTTGGGCGGACAGTCTATCGTCCAATGAAGGGGCTCGATGATGGGAGGCCGTTGGGCTGTGTTTATCTCAGGCACAGGTTCCAACCTACAGGCCTTGCTGGATCGATGTTATGATCCTATGCCTTTGGTGGTTTACTCATCCAAGGCATCTGCCGCAGGGCTTTCGAAGGCTAAGCGCATGGGGATCCGCACAGTTACCCTATCAAATCCAATTGACTGGACTGAGCTTGAGCAGGACCTACACAGACGCCGTATTCAAAAAATATTCCTGCTGGGGTTTATGAAAATCATACCGGAATCTTTCGTTCATCGATGGTCGAATCGAATGGTGAATCTGCATCCAAGCCTTTTACCCTTGTATCCGGGCTTACGTGCTTTTGAAAAAGCCTATGAGGACAAGGCTTTACTGGGAGCCACGGTTCACTATGTGACCCCTGATTTGGATTCTGGCCCGATCATCCGACAGCGTTCTTTTCCCCGACTGGAGTCCGAGGCCGAGACACGGCTTCGCTTGTCTTGGGCCGAGCAATCCCTGGTTAAAGAGGTGATGGATTATGAATAATTTTGATGTCATCCTGGTTAGCTCCTTCGGTCAACTGGACGCCCTAAGTGTAGAGCTCGGACGCTTGGGCTTAAACACACTTTTGATTGATGTCACAGAAAAGCTTGGAACCGGGCCTCTGGT
>CAZETK010000007.1:0-73525 GCA_964515195.1 uncultured Pseudobdellovibrionaceae bacterium | reverse complement strand
TATTGGTTAAATTAGATCCATCAAGAGCTGGAAGTTTTCCTCCGGTTTGCACTTGTACGATTTTACCGTCAGCAGTGCCCACATCAACAGCGATATCGTCAGCATTAACAACGATACCAGTGCCGGCACCTACTGCTAATGTAGCATTGCCGCTTGATGCGCCACCTGTAAGACCAGCACCTGCGGTGACATCGGTGATATCACCAACACCTGAAGCAGAGGTCAGAACATCGGCGTAAGCTCCGCCATTTTGGGAGATTTTAAAAGTATTGGAAGTAGAGTCGAAATAAATGCGCCCTTGTCCAGCAGGAGAAAGAGCAGGGGCTACCATACCTCGTTGAGAGATCGCGCCATTGATATCCAGCGCTGTCGTCGGGCCAGAGGCCCCAATTCCGACATTTCCCTTAAGTAATGTTTGGGTAATAGAATCATTCCCAATCACTACTTGATTGGAGGCCGTTACTCGCGAGCCATAGCCGATAGCTGTCGCATTACTTAGTTGAGTTGCGGTTCCAGGTCCAGAGTCGTAACCTATATAAACGTTTTGAGAGCCAGTCTTATTGGCATTAGCTATTATCGAAGTAGTTCCAGCGTCTTGACCAATTGCCACATTAAAGGAGCCAGTTGAGTTACTATCCAAGGCATTTCTTCCTACTGCTGTATTTCCACCACCAGTCGTGACGCGTAAAGCGGAATAGCCAATTGCAGTGTTACCGGTAGAGGAATTTTGAAGAGCTTTCGAGCCTACCGTTGTATTTTCTGAACCAGGAGTAGTTGAGCCGGAGGCCTTACCAACAAATGTATTATCACTGCCTGGGGTATGGATAAAACGAGTTCCTCCAAATTGGATCGTCGAATTTCCAAAATCAACTCCGTTTGCTCCGTTGTCTGTTAGCTGAGAGTCAGCTAAGGTCGAACTTGCCGAGAAAACCGGGATTTTGGTAGCAGTTCCTGATCCGTTAATAGCGTTGTCCAAAACAAGATCTGAATATATTCCTCCATTTTGCGAAACTTTAAATTTATTTTCAGTCAAATCAAAATAAATGCGGCCTTGTCCGGCAGGAGAGACGGCTGGCGCTGAGATACCGCGAAGAGTAGCAGCTCCAGAAATATCTAGGGTGGTTTGCGGATCTGTGGAGCCAAGCCCCAAGTTCCCGTTCTTAAGCATTGTCAGGGCATTTGATCGATTCAGTGGTGTTGTTCCATTTCCAATAGTGAAAAGAGGATCTGTAGAGACTAAGGTTGTTGTATTACCCCCGAGGTTCAGACCATATGTACCAATTGCGAATTGAGATCTGCTAAGCGCTTGATTGCTTTCGCCAAAGGCTGCTGCATTATTTCCAGAAGCTGTATTACTCGTATTAGCGACAAATGTATTATTTCCAGAGGCCGTATTGTTGAAGCCAGTAGCCAGTGCATTATTTCCCGTAACAGTTTGGGCGGCCCCTCCTAGGCTTGCGGCCCCCACAACCTCAAATGGCAGCGTTGGTGGGGTAAAATATTGACCTACACGTACATAACCTTCTTTGGTAATGCTCATCCGTGTGGCTCCATTAGTCTCAAGATTCAAAGCAAAGTTATCATTGGTTCCTAATGTGGCATCAGCTCCAAAAGCATTCCCACCATCAACGAAGGCACCGCTAGCGCTAAAGTCAATATTTTGGCAAGCCCACTTATCGGTGACTGTGCTCCAGTAGGCGGTTTGGGTGTCGGAACAGGAAGCATCTGCGAGATTTGCTGCGTAGACAGAAGCTTGCAAAGCCCCAGTAATGCGAGCATCATCTCCAGCGGCTAGGGTGTTAGCAGTCGTTCCGACATTAGCTGTGATTTCAGGAGTGGTAGTTGTATTAGCCACTGAAAGGTAAGCATTCGCTGATGTCACCTCTGTTACGGTTCCTGAAGAGGCATTTCCCCAGGAAATATTTGATCCATCGGTTGTAAGAACTTTTCCGGAGTTTCCAGTTTGATCGGGAAAGATATTTGTTAAATTTGATCCATCAAGGGCTGGAAGCTTCCCACCGGTTTGCACTTGCACGATCTTGCCGTCAGTAGTTCCCACATCGACGGCGATATCATCAGCGTTGACGACAATACCAGTTCCTGCACCCACTGCAAGAGTGGCATTGCCACTGGAGGCTCCCCCAGTAAGTCCCGCTCCGGCTGTAACATCAGTAATGTCACCAGTGCCAGAAGCTGAGGTTAAGATATCCGCATAAGCTCCACCGTTTTGAGAGATTTTAAAAGTATTGGAAGTAGAATCAAAATAGATTCTACCTTGACCAGCAGGGGAGACAGCTGGAGAGGCAATCCCTCGCTGAGTCACCACCCCATTAACATCAAGGGCGCTAGAAGGTGATGTCACGCCAGTTCCTACGCCGATATTTCCTGCGAAGAAAGAAGGGGCTGTCGCATCGGAGGCATAAAGTGAGTATTTATTGGTAGCTTCCACGTCGCCAATATAAACCCCATAGCCGTTTGTAATAGTGCCAGCAGGTTTTCTCACCTCGCTATAAGCTCCATACGCGTCAGTGATAGTGGCAGACGCCTGATTGTGATAAACCCCAGAATAAGTGCCGTAGGCTGAAGAAATTGTCCCAGTACCCGGTCCACTTGTTGTGAACTCACTATGACTTCCATAACCATTTGTTAAAGTGCCAATACTTTTATTGGCTTGAGATTTTGAGCCATAAATATTGGTAGTAGAGGAACTGGTGTGAGCATAAGATACTGAACCATGAAGATCAGTTACTGAATAACCCATACCATTTTCACCCTTAAAATGACCTCCTCTTACCGTGGTTACAGTGTCCATGGGCACTGCTTCAGCTTGAATACCATTTAATGTATTAGTAGGAGCCGCGCCGCCACCCATGTAAATAGCGTGAACACCCATCCCGCTGTAAGTTGAAGTGTTACCAGATGAAGGGGTTGCTCTAAGAGTGAGATTCATTCCCGAATAAGTTCCATTTGTGCTAGAGTTTTCGTTTGCTGTTATGTGGAGTTTAGATGTAGGTACAGTTTCACCGATTCCCACCTTACCAGAAGGTAAAATCGTCATATGGGTTGTGTTATTGGTTTCAAACTTCAAAGCAAAGTTATCATTTGTTCCAAGAACAGCATCAGCGCCAAAAGTATTTCCATCTTGAACAAAACCTGTGGCATCTGTCACAAATCCTGTGATGGCCACACATTCCCATTTATCACTAACAGTGTTCCAAGAGGGTTTTTCATCACTGTCACAAGTGGCCACATCAGCCAGGTCTATGGCGTAATCTGCACCTTGCAAAGCTCCTACGATACGAGCATCATCGCCAGCGGCCAGGGTGTTTGCCGCAGTTCCCACATTAGCTGTGATTTGAGGAGTGGTAGTTGTATTAGCCACTGAGATATAAGAGTTAGCAGAGGTCACCTCAGTGACAGTGCCACTTGTAATGGTCTGCCAAGATGTATTTGTGCCATCTGTTTGCAGCACCTTACCGGCGTGGGTGGCTTGAGTGGGAAGTAAAGCATTAAGGGCATCATTAGCCGTACCTTGTCCAGTACCACCTCTAGCAATTGGTAAAACTCCTGAGGCAATATCACCAGCATCAAGATTAGTTAAGTCAGAGCCATCAAGGGCTGGAAGTTTTCCACCGGTTTGAACTTGTACGATCTTGCCATCAGTCGTCCCGACGTCTACGGCAATATCATCAGCATTAACAACGATACCAGTGCCGGCTCCAACATTTAAAGTCACTGAACCTGAATCGCCACCATCGGTGAGACCATTTCCAGCTACTACTTCTGTGATATCTCCACTTTGAGGAGTAACCCACTTAAGACCGCTAGCCTCAGAAGAGTCAGCAGCTAGCACTTGTCCATCAGTACCTACAGGGAGTCTTACATGGTCAGCGCCATCTCGAGTTAACAGATCACCCTTGGTAGTTAAAGGAGAGGTGAGCTTTGCTACAAAAGAGTCATACTCAGCTTTTGAGATAAGACCCGCGGTCACTCCATTAGTAGAAGCCATTGGGTATCTGAAAGTATGTACATCAGAAGCTGAAGAGATCTCAGGAGCTGTCTTTGTGTTATCTACACTTGATGCAAATGTTTGAGTATTACCTGTTTGGCCACCTAATGATTGCAACCCACTTCCAGCTACCCCTGGAGTAAACCACACCCAAGTACTTGTACTATTATCCCATCTTAGAGTCTGACCATCTTGTCCAACAGCTGGATCAGCTGAAGCAAAAGGGACTCGAGTGGCAAGATCCAAAGTGTCCCCTGTAGTGATAAATCTTGCTGCAGGAGCTTGCTTAGCCCAAGCTTGAACATTGGGATCAGTTTCTGAAGTTAAACCACTATCAGCTGATGGAACCCAGTTGGTGCCATCAAATTTTAACACTTGTCCATTTGTAGGAGCAGTCGCCACCACATTGGTGCCACGAATCTTTTCTACAACTGTAGCCCCTTGAGTGCCTGTCACATCTCCTGCCAAGTTACCAGTGAAGTCCACAGATTCCGGCACTGTGCCAATAGCCACACACTCCCATTTATCATTTACTGTGTTCCAAGAAGGCTTTTGAACCGATGTACAAGTGGCTACATCTGCTAGATCTAATGCATAGTCAGTTTTTTGCAGAGCCGCTGTGAATCTGGCATCATCACCGGCTGCCACAGTATTAGCCGTAGTTCCCACATTGACTGTTAAAGCAGGAGTGGCCGGAGTGGAGTTATCCACTGTTAAGTAAGCATTTGTAGAAGTAAGGCCTGTCAAAGATCCAGTAGAAGGTGAGATCCACTCAAAGTTTCCTAAAGCATCAAGTGCTAACACTTGTCCGTTTACACCTTTTACGGCTGGTAAAGTTAAAGTGTAGTTACCAGGGGTGACATCAGCTGGAGCATTAATAGTAATCGTATTGGAGTCATTATCGTTTAATACGACATTTCGGGTGGAGACATTGGTGCTGGCAATATTAGTGGCATTGGTAATGGAATTGGTTCCCATATCAATTGAGCCCTGCATAGTGCCACCAGCTAGAGGAAGTTTCGTATCATCATCCACAGTGGCAGTTGTGACAGCTGTGAGCCTTCCTTTTTGATCATAAGTAATAACTGGAATAGTCTGGGCATCTCCAATAGCAGTATCAGCTACAATCACATTAGGAAGCGCTAAAACTCCGTTATTGATATAAAGCCCACTTGTGGCTTGATCGGTGTTAATCTGCACAACGCCTTTAACTGAGTAAGAAGCATCCGATGTGACCCCGGAATCATCAGCCGATGGGACCCAGTTGGTGCCATCAAATTTTAGAACCTGTCCACTGGTAGGAGCCGTCGAGACTACATTGGTGCCACGAATCTTTTCCACTACGGTGGCATTATAGGTCCCTGTCACATCTCCCGAGAAAGCATCACCAGGTTTTAGATACTGGTTGTTGGTTCCCGCAATCAGATCCATTAAGGTATTGACTTGGCCTGCACTGAGAGGAGTGTAAACAGAAGTAGGATCAATCTTTAAAAACTCCTTGGCGGCGTAGCCTTCCAACTGCAATGAATTTAAAGCCATGGGGATATAGTTAAGTTTTGCTAGAGGCATCTGCTGCCAAGGATGGGCAGGACTTTCTCGAAATTCGACCTGTAAGGCGCGTCCATCAGATGTTGTAGGGTTATAAGAATCTCCAACCGTACAACTCGTTAGACCAGAAGCAAAGTTATGTCGGTTCGAAAAAACCTGGTTAAGTGTGAACGGTGTACCAGTATTGGGATTAGTAATATCTGTTTGAACTCGACTAATTTCATTAGGATCACCAATGGTAATAGTAAAGGTCCCATTTGAATTAGTAAAATCTTTGCTTTGCAGCTCTTCCCAAAGTAGGCAGTTTTCTACGCCTGGAGTTTTTACTTGAATTCGAAATTGAACATTTGGGCTCGTAACAGGTAAATTATCCGGCCGTAGAATTCGACCATGATAAGTGATTCCTGAGCCTGCCGACACGACAGGACCCAGAATGGTCAATATAAAACCTAAGATCCAAATAACGTACATGTGTATAAGTCAGCCTTTTTAGTAGTCTAGTAATCCTGGAAGGAGTGATTCTTCAGGAGGCCAGCACTAGACTAATCGGACTTTCTTGCAAAATACTTGATAATTATTCATGTGCCGTCTCAAGATGAGACGCAGATCACTCACCAATATGGGCTTTACGATTCCCTCGCATGGCGACGTGGAGGAACTTTAGATTCATTTCAACACTTGTCCTTAAAACCTGAGCTGTCTCTTCTGAGGTTGAGTAGGTCATGGGATAGGTGACATGGGGGACAATACTGTCCATGCTCCCTGGTTCGAATAAACAAAGTTTGCATTCATAGCCAAGGGAGTTCTTTCCGACCCTCATAAGAAATTGATTTAAACTAAACTTGGCTTTTTCGTAGGGAGTTTCTATTTTAAAATAGTGCGCCATAGATCCAATGGCTACAAGTTGTGTCCGGCTGTCGTGCTGATACCTTTCGTACAACTGTTTGAATGCCTGAAGCTGTACCATTGGATTTTCGCGGTCAAAAGCGTTTAAGATAATCACATCGTAAGAATCTTTTAAAACCTCACACCAATTGGGATCATTAATATTACAGTCACTTCGAGAAAAGGCTTTTACGGAATGTCCGTGACGTGAAAACTCTTGAAGAGTAGCAGAACCTAAACCAAAACGCCCGGCACGGGCGCCAATAATTGCGACCTTCATATGAAAAAACTTATCATAGGGCTGAATCACCGCCAAGAATAAAACAGATTAGCGCTACCTCGAAGAAGTTATCCTCCGCAGAATAAAAAGCAGGAAGGTGGCAGCGACAACTGCGCCACTTATTTTCAGCCAATCCAGGCTGTGCAGAGGAGTTAAGTGAAGTGGCTCGGCCAGCCATTTAAATTGGATGAACAGGACAGAGGATAAGACAGTCATCGCAGCGACTATATTTGCTGTTCGTGATTTCCCCTTGGTTAAAAAAACCGCAAGACTCGCGCTCCAGAACGGCATAAGAGCCAGCACCTTGGCCCGCCCATGATTGGCATCCGCGCTTTCCGAAAGCCCAGTTACGTAAGCTATAATGAGCATAATCGTCACAATCGATCCGGCCATGAAGATACGTAGCACATCGGATTTGTTGAAAAATGAAGTTCGACTCTCGGGCACCTCATCATTTTCGTGATTGACTGACTGCTGGAATGCGAACAGCGCTGTTGGGTGAATAATCAGCTCCAGCCAAACTACATGCGTCGGTAAATAAAGAAGCGGATAACCTATCAGTGGGACAACCGCAGCTGAAAGAACAAAGGGGATATGAACTAGTAAAAGATATTCAAAGCTTAGCCGCAGATTCGAGAAAAGTTGCCGACCTTCGCGAATTGCATTCACAATTGTGCTGAAGTTATCGTCGCTTAAAATAATGGAAGAGACCTCTTTTGCACTTCTCGATCCTTTGATACCCATCGCAATGCCAATATCGGCCGCCTTCAAAGCCGGAACATCATTCACCCCATCCCCGGTGACCGCAACAAGATCACCGGATGATTTCAAGGCTTCAACAACACGAAGTTTTTGTATTGGATTACAACGAGCAATAACGTCTGCACCCCGAAGAAAATCGGGGTTGGCTTTGAGCCAGGCTTCCTCAAACTTCTCTGAATCAGCTTCAGCTGAAATGACAACGGGCTGGCCTTTTCCTAGCCCCACATCTTTGGCGATCGCTGCCGCGGTTTGAGGGTGATCGCCAGTAATCATCAAAACTTTGATCCCGTTTTTCTGACAATACTCGATGGCCGGACGCACCTCAGGTCGTGCTGGGTCCTCAAAGGCAAGAAGTCCCGCAAGTTGAAATTCAGAGTCTGGTTCTTTCCCGTCCTTTAACTCGGCAGGGGTTACTTCACGAATACCAACGGCCAAGACCTTATGGCCTTCGCGTGCCCACTTTGCGGTTCGATCTAGCCACTTGGATTTTTCAGCGCTAGGAAGAATCGATTTCGAAAAAATGGTTTCTGGTGAGCCCTTTATGGCACAAAAGCTACGACCTTGATTTTCGAAAAACGCCGATTCTCTTTTGCGATCCTCAGTGAACGGGTTTACATTGGTCCGGTGTGGAATCTTGAGACTTCTTTCTTTTGAAACTGCCAAGATCGCCTGATCAACTGGATCAGTGCCATCAGGATTGGAGGCTACGCTTGCAAAAAAAAGGGCCTCTGATTCAGAGTACGGGCTCGTGACATCGATATGGGTCAGCTCGAGTTGCCCAACCGTAATCGTTCCGGTCTTATCGGTACAAATTCGAGTGACCCGTCCGATATTCTCGACAGAAACAGCACGTCGAACCAACGCGCGCCGCTTTGCCAACCGGTAAACGCCGACGCCCAGGAAGAAAGAAAAAACGATCGGAAACTCCTCTGGGATCGCCGCTACTGCCAGAGTCGCTGCACTTAGAAGTGCGTCCAACCATCCGTGTCCTTGATAAAACCGCACCGAAGCGAGAATTAGGCAGAATGCAGCGGCCGCATAGATGAGTATCTTTGTTAAATTCGCTATTGAATGTTGAAGGGCCGTGCGTTCGTGAGTGATGGCAGCGACCGACTGCACGATTTCGCCATAGAATGTTTCTTTTCCCGTAAATAAAATGCGAAGCAGACCGCTTCCTGTCAGCACTCGAGTTCCCGCAAAGCCTAGTGATTCAGAATCGATCACAATGTTTTGTGGGGCCCGGAAACCATCAAATGGCGCCGTTTTTTTTGCAATCGGAAAGGCTTCCCCGGTGAGGACGGATTCATCTACCTGGATCGACTCAACACTTTCCCAATATCCATCTGCCGGCAGAAAATGATTCTCGGAGTTCAAGACTACCAAGTCACCTGGCACAATATCGCGAGCGTCGATACGGTGGCGCTTACCTTCGCGGATGACCAAGGCTTCCGCTGCCAATTGCCCCTTAAGCGAGGCCGTCGAAGCCTGGGTCCTCCAGTGGAGAAAGGCATCCATAAAAAGCAGTGGAATCGTCGCCAAGAAAAGAATGATCGCCTCATTGCGATCTCCCACAAAAAGGAACGCGATACCGATTCCGACAAGAAACCAGATCATGGGGTCTTTGAGGGTTTCGACAATTATCTCAAGCCATGGATTTCCTACGCGCTCGATGATGGCGTTCGTCCCAAAGCGCGAACGTTGAGAGACGACTTCAGCATCACTTAATCCAGAGGCTCCGCCCTTAAGCCCATTTAAGTTTTCAAGTGAGATTTTCTTTTTCATGATTCGCCTTTTTCATGCTGAGCGAAATCATAGATTTAATAGACTGAAAAAGCAAATTCGTTCGGATTAGCCAGAAATTATAACATCTCATTGGGGCCGTTTAGCGAGCTAATAGAAGGTGGTTTTAGTCGATGCAAATTCCAGGTGTAATTCTGTCAGTGGATTTATCCAAATATTGTGTGCAGGCATCCTCGTATTCAACAAACCCGAAGCAAACATCTGGTGTCTGTATTTCCACTGTGCAAACACTCTGGCATTCTTTGGATGATTTACATTTCTTACCCGCATCTGAAGTGGGTGTTCTACACCGTGACTCGTAAAAAACTTTATTGCCTCCACAAGCGGAAGCGATATTGGGTTTTGAATCGCCTAAAGCTTTTGCGGGCTGAAGGTAGGGGAGAATCAAAAGACCGATAAAAACATTTGATAGAAGTCTCATTAAAATATTAGGTCTTGAGGACAACCTCCAGTCAACAACCAAATGAATTGCGATTTCACAATGATGCTTCAGTCTGTTATCGGCTGAACTTTGAGTATTTGCAGCCCTAAAAGAGTTGAGGCCATAAGTTGGTACAAATTCAATCATTTTTCTATCTAAAAATCTTTGCGTTGAAATTTTAACCCGGCCCATGAAATCGGTCCGAATGTCCAAAATAGCAACGCTATGCCACTGACTATTTTAATAAGATCAGAGTCCCATGCCCTTTTCAACAAAAGGCCGGCATAGCCTATCCATAATGAATTTTCATCTTGAGTCAGGTTTTGATATTTCAAGAGAGTTAAAGGATTTAAAGAACTCAACACTAGGATTAGTTTTTCTAACGGGTAATAGGAGTAGTTAGTTATAATCCAAAGGTTGAGGGCATCGAGTGCAAGCGTGAAAAGTAAAATCAAAGCGGACGCGACGGCCATAGCTTTTAATCGGTCTTGGATTTGAATGGCCAGAAGAAAGCCGATACCGGTAAAAATAATGATAATAAGTGATTGGCTTGCTATCAGACGAAAGATTTCATTAAGAGACAAAGACGGCCCTATTTGAATCAAAAGCGATGCTCCTGCTGCGCAAATCAAATAAAGATAGAAGGCAAGGGTTCTGGCCAAGAATACGGTATGTCTTTTAATTGGCTGAGTCAGGATCAGAGAAGTGAACTCAGAATTGTTCTGCCAGGACAAGGTTGCAAAAAGTAGTAAGCCTATAGAATGAAAAAAAAGAACGGCGTTCATGACACTTACGAATAACTGTTGGGGCTCGTTGCTGAAATGGTACAAGAAAAAAAGAATCAAATTAAAGGCGATTAGATAAATCCATAGCCATCGACTTTGAACCAGTGCAAAAGATTCATACTTAAAAAGCGTGCTAAACTTTTTCACTTCTGACCTCAACTTTAGGGGACAGCAAATACACGATTGAGCTTTCAAAATCAGCAAGACCTGTTTGCCTGACTAGGTCATTAGTGTGGCCACTGTAAGCCCATCGCCCATCCAACATGAAATGGACTTTTTCGGAAAGCTGCTCAATTTCACTTGTGATATGAGAAATCAAAAGAATCGTCGCGCTCTCGGCGCGCTCACTTACGATTTTTTTGAACCGAGTTGCGGCTATGGGATCAAGGCCCACGGTAGGTTCATCCAAAATAATAAGAGGAACTTCGAACATGAGCGTGGCGATTAAAAAACATTTTTGAAAATTTCCCCCCGACAAGGTTTTTAACGGCTTTTCGATTTCTCCTGCGAAATCGAAAACTTCGATTAAAAGATTTTTGAAGACGGCTTTTTCGCCGCGTAGGCTTTCGATAAACTCAAAAAGTTTATTCGCTGTTAAGTTATGAGGGGCTTCGGGATGCTGAGGAAGCCAGGACACCTTTTCCCTGCAGTTTTTCAAAGGCTGTCCGTTCAAAAGAATCTCTCCGCTTTGTATGTGCGCCAGTCCTAGCATGGATTTTACCAGAGTTGTTTTGCCGCATCCGTTGGGTCCCAGTATTCCATGAATCATACCCGGTTCAAAGCGGGCGTTAAGATGGTTAAAAACCACTTTCGCCCCATAGGATTTGCACAGATTTTTAATTTCTATCATCAGCGTTTCCTCAGTGGAAAATTCATAAGAGGCATCGGATCCTTAAGGCTCACAGGGGAAATGGCGGGGAACATCTGCTCAGCCCAGTCCAATAATTTTAACACCGGAGAGCCGACCAGAAGAATGCTGACATTGTGTTTTTCAAGTAAAAAAGAGGAAAAGCTGGTGGGCTGATAGGGTAAATCCGCATAGCCGTTATGGTCCAAGTCGACATTTTTATGCTGGGCCCAGTAGTTTTGTTGAAAAGTGTTTAAGTTAAGATGTGAGTTTGTGGCGACGGCTAGAGCATTATTCAAAAAGGCGTTATTTTGAAATACATTAGACTCGCAAGAACTGAGCAATCTGATGGTCCAGCCGTTTTTATCGAAACGGTTCAAAAAAAATCTGTTACGATTTGATCCTTCCATAAAAATGGCGACGGTGTTCCCAAGAAATTCGTTTTCTGTGATTTCAGAGTCCGTAATGTCTTTCAGCAAAAGACCATATGATGCCGCTCCTGCGTTGTCCGAGTACTCGTTTCTTAGCATTCTGATTCTTTTCGAGTACATGACGGCTACTCCGGCATCATTACTACGGAAAATGTTATTACGAAATTCGTTGTCATTGGCAAACATGAAGTGCAGACCATAACGATGATTATTGGTAATGACATTGTCAAAGATTTCACCATCCGTTGAGAACTCCAGATAAATTCCATCACGATGCCCCTGGACCCTATTGCCTGTGATTTTTGAGTCTGAAGTTTTCCAAAAGTGAATACCATCACCTTGCAGACCTGAAGCAACTGCTTTTGTCGTGATTGTGTTCCCGCTAACTATACAATGGGTCGAGTTGGCGACCATCACTCCATATTGAGAATCTACGATTTCATTATCCACAATCCTGCAACCGGAGGTATTGGCAATCTTGACAGCAGAAAAATCCTGGTAAGTACTTTTTCCAGAACCGATGATCTTTAAACCCTTAATGGTTGTATCGGGAGCCGTAACCAGAATCATATCGCCTTCACCTCGGTGTATCAGGGTGGCGCCTTCTTCGCCAATCAAATGCACAGTGGTTTTTATGCTAAGAGTCTCTTCTTCATATTCGCCTGCCTTAACCAATATAGTATCACCCTTGTGGGCGCTATGAACGGCCTGACTAATGGTTTTTATCGGGCACTGGGCACATACCACAAGCGTGCCTTTCTTCTCTGCCTGGGCTAGAGAAACCCAGCTGGAAAGAAAAACCGTCATAAAAATGGCTAGCCTCATGGTTTGATCTCTTCTAGGTTTACTTTTGGAAGACTTACTTCTTCCGAATGGGCTTGTATATGGGTGCCCATCGGGCCGTGTTGGTTGGTATTTTTATACAACTGAATCTTTCCCTGAGGAGTCAATTGTGAGGTTATAAAATCCACGAAGTAGATTTCTTTAACATTATCTTTTAAGACAGCCTTGCTGTGAGCCAAGCATTCGATTGAGTCAAATTTCAATGTCCGTCCTTGTTTCGTCAAAAGGGTGCCGCCATAACGTCGGTCTGTGATTTGCATTTTGCAATGGTCGCAGTAATCCTGACCGTAAACTATTGGCTCAACGCTTTTTTCTGTACAGCCATACAGAAATACAATGGAAGTCAGCAAAACGACAATAAGCCGTAACCAGGAAACCATTATGCTCTATCTCCGGAATTCTTGATACTTGTAGAAAACAACAAGGGCGACAATGAAGTAGGAAACCATCATCAACCATCCACCCACGGCAGGATAGGAATAAATCGTAATATTCAAAAGTGTTTCTGTCCCAAAAAGTGGTGGTTGATAACTCATGCCCGGTACTTTGATCGGTGCATCAGGGCTGAGGTTATGCCCATAATTGTACTCCCACTTCCAAAAATCATAAAGCGCGAAAAGTGAGAAGGTGGAAAAGCTTAAAAAATAAAGTCCCACGCTCCAGAGACGCGGTAAAACGAGAGCCATCACGCCAAGTCCCATAATCCCGGCCACTAACTTCGGAAAATAAATCAACTCTGGAATATCTGTAGGCGTAATGGGCATCATTCCGACATAATGGTTCAGAATATTGATGTTGGCTAAATCTCCTGAAATTTTATTTAACCAGATATGAAGACTTAAGCCTTCCGGGTATTGAGGCGCGAAAATAGCAATATCCCATAGAGGAAGCAGCATCGTGGTGCCCAGCAAAATTACACTAACAAGGAGGCCCAGCCGAATTGCAGAACCCTTCATAATACACCTCCAAATTCGAAGGGGCCTGTTTCAAAGGCCCCTTACCAGCGAACCGTTATTTTCCTTTATTAAATTTTATTGGAGTCGAAGCTCCAGGTGCCGATACCCTAACGTAGCCTTGCATTTCCTGATGAAGGGCTGAGCAGAAATCTGTACAGTAGAAAGGATAAACACCAGCCTTTTTAGGCTCCCATACAAGTGTGTTTGTTTCTCCAGGCATTAGCAGCAGTTCTGCAGTGGTGGTACCCAATATCGTAAAACCGTGGGGGATGTCCCAATCTTGCTCCAAATTGGTGATATGAAAGTAAACTTTATCACCGACCCGTATGCCTTCGATATTATCCGGCATAAAGTGAGAGCGTATGGCGGTTCCATAGACATGAACCACATTTCCTTCCCTGACGACACGCACGTCTTTTTCGGACTTAGTCACGTAGGGATGTTTATTGTGTTCCAGCGGGTAAATCTTTTTGACTTTGTCTTTGATAAGATCGGCTTCCAGCGCGACAGCGTAGTGCGGCTCGCCCACGGTTGGGAAATCCAGCAAAAGTTCCATTTTATTGCCTGAGATATCGATCAGCTGAGCAGCATGGGGCAACTCAGGCCCGACTGGAAGGTAGCGATCTTTGGTGATCTTGTTCATGGCCAAAAGATATTGACCCCAAGGTTTTTTAGATCCGCTTCCGGGAATCATTATGTGACCCAGAGAGTAGTAAGTGGGTATGCGGTCAACGACTTCCCAAGTCCCAATTTTCCATTTTACAACTTCAGAACTGACGAAGCAGGAAGTGTAGCCATAACCCTTTCCATCAAACTCAGTATGGAGGGGGCCCAGACAAGGCTTCTGGACTTCACCCGCCAGTACAGCTTGGTAATCAAGAACTTTGATCCCGTCATAATCACCGGAGTATTTTTTTTCATCGATGGCTTTTTGGATCTTTTTGAAATCATAGGCCGTAATTTGTGCCGCGAGTTTGCCGCCGGCGACAATATATTGACCGGTGGGATCAACATCGGCTCCGTGAGGAGACTTTGCGACAGGGGCGTAGTACAGCACGCCTTCGCAGTCGTTTACATCCAACATTGCTACTTTATCGATTTTAACTGAAGTGGCTGTATGAGTCTCTTCGTTAAGCTGATTGTGGAAATGGGGGCCGTCGACGGTCTTCGCTTTTCCCCCTGCCACACAGGCTTCGGCCTTTTTCCAGTTCACGATCGCCAACAGATCTTTGTCGTTCTTCGAGGCATTGATTTCGATCAACGTGGTGGCTTTTTCGGAATTATAGGAAGTCAGGAAACAATAACCGTGGGACATGCCTTTTCCGCACGAGGCCAGGTCGTAGTCAATACCTGGTACCAACAGCTGGAAAGCCACTTCCATCTTTTCGTCTTTATTGAATTTGATGAATGAAATGGTTCCCTTAGCCTTTTCCTTCATGGTGTCAATTGGGACGTCTTTATTGGGGTAAGGAATGGTGAAGCGAGTGGAGGCGATCAAATACTCTGTGTTCTCGGTTAAATAGGGAGAACCGTGATTCCCGCCCGAGTTTGGAATTTCGATAATTTCAGTTGTTTTAAAAGTGGTTAAATCAATCTTTGCGATACGAGGTGTATTATTAGCATTGATAAAAACGTAGCGTCCATCGACCAAGCCATCTGTTAACGAAAACTGTGTGTGATGTGAGTCATCCCAAGGCACAAATCCGTTACTTGTGTTCAGCATTTTTTTTGACTCTTCAGTGAAACCATACCCATTTTCAGGATTGACCGAAAATACCGGAATAATTTTCAACAGCCGACCCGATGGAAGTCCATAAGCGGCAAGCTGTCCGCTGAAGCCGCCCGAAAGAAACGCGTAAAACGTATCAAATTTTCCTGGAGCAACATACACTTTTTCAGCGGCATTTTTGCTTAAGGCCGCACCTCCGGGAGTGGGGGCTTTCTTGGGTGTGCAGGCGACTAAAGAAGCAGCGAAAACTATGCAGGCTCCGATAATGACCTTATTTCTGTTAAGATATCTCATGGCCCATCCTTTCATTTCGTATTAAGTCGAATTTGCCACAACTTTTAGTAGCCAAACATGATCATCGTCATCTATCTAGTATAAAAGTTGTGCGAGTCTAGTTTGGTATTAAGGAGAACAAAATGCAAAAAGCTATTCTTACTAGTGCTATTATTCTTTTCGTAGTCATTGGCTGCACTAAAAAAGAGGCCCCGCAAGACAGCGCCACAGTCTCAGAAGCAGGCGGGGCAAACAGTCTGGGGATTGGTCCTATTAAATCCCTAACTTTAGAGGCGGAGTTGCAACCTGACCTTGTCAAGAAAGGGGCGGATATATTTACCGCCAAGTGTGCCGCTTGCCATAGAGTTGATGAAAAATATGTGGGGCCTTCACTTAAAGGAGTGACCGAAAGAAGAGCGCCTGAATGGATCATGAATATGATCTTAAATCCGGCTGAAATGTTGGAAAAAGATCCAACGGCACGAGAGATGTTGGCAGAGTTCATGGTTCCCATGACTTTCCAAAACGTAAGCGAGGAAGAGGCGCGAGCCATCCTTGAATACTTTAGAAGCAACGATAAAAAATAGGGCTCATCTCTGTTGGTGGTGGAATGCTAGGTGCGGGTTCGTGTACTGTATCGAATGGTGCCTCGGGCCGGAATCGAACCGGCACGCCCCTGTTACGGAAGCCCAGGATTTTAAGTCCTGTGCGTCTACCAATTTCGCCACCGAGGCCTTTGGTGACTTCTTGTTAAAAAGAAGTTTGTGGTCGCGATTTGAAGAACTACAGAATTTAAGAGAAGAAACTTCGAACCTCAAGACTTCCGAGCAACTGACGCCATGCATTCTCATTGGAAGTCTCAAACCAATCTACTAGTGTGAATGGACGTGCAAACAGCTACGGACGTTCTTAAAAGATTTAAACCACATTCTTTGTTTGCGGGGATCGTCCTGATTTGGACCTACCAAACCATGGATGCTGGGACCACCTCGGTGTTACAGACGCTATTTCGATCCCCTTCTGGAACTCCTAATTGGGTTTGGTTTATTGCGATATTTTCGGTCCTGCTGAATCTATTTTTCCCTCTCTTGATCACCTATTGGCTGCTGGCCCAGCTCAAGAAGACACCCACCTGGCGTGGGGATTTTCAACAGATGGTCATCGAACACCTGCGGGCTTGGGGACATGTCTTAAGCTGGAGCTTTTTACTTTTTCTGCCGGGTATATGGAAGTGGTTAAGCTACACATTTGTGCCTTTTGTCGTCCTTTTTTCGCGCAAATACCAAACCGGTCAGGTGGACGCTTTGAAGCATTCCTCGAAGCTGTTTCGAAAAACTTGGTGGAAAATAATACCCATTATCTTGATCTTTTCTTTGATTCTACCAATGGGGTTGACAGCAAACTTTGATCAATACCGAATTATATGGGAGAACCCTATTGGCGCCTTGCTTTTAGGGCTGGTGGATTTCGGGTTTTTGCTTTTAAGCTTGGTGATCGTTTTCGCTATTTTTATTAACTCTCTTCATGAGGTGGACGATGAGTTTGTTTTTTAGCTGGCAGGATATAAAAAACCGTGATCGTGGACTGACTTTCGATGACGTACTACTGGTGCCATCCAAGTCTGATATTCGCTCCCGTAAGGATCCCGTACTAGAGACACGGCTGACCAAAACCAAAAAAATTCAAATCCCCTTTATATCCGCCAATATGGACACCATAACGGAAGCACCTATGGCCATGGCAATGAGTGAGTTGGGAGGCCTTGGAATTCTTCATCGCTTTATGAGTATTCAAGAGCAAGTGGAGCAGGTGGCCCAAGTCAGAGCTGCGGGCACTCCCGTTATTTCAGCCAGTGTTGGCGTCGGGGAGGAGTCCAAAGAGCGGGCTCAAGCCCTGGTGGCAGCGGGCGTGAATTTAATTACAATCGACATTGCCCACGGGCACTCCGTTCAAATGCTGGAAATGATGAAGTGGTTGAAAGATAAATTTCCTCAAGTAGAGTTGATCGCTGGTAATCTGGCGATGCCCGATGCCGCCCGTGATCTGATTGAGGCCGGGGCTGATGCCATTAAGGTCGGTATTGGACCTGGCTCGATGTGCACCACTCGAATTATTACTGGTTGCGGTATTCCACAGCTGACCGCCATTGCTTTATGTGTTGAGGTCGCACGTGATTACAATGTTCCTGTTATTGCCGATGGAGGGCTTCGCACCTCGGGTGATATTATGAAAGCTTTGGCGGCTGGGGCTGAAGCTGTCATGGTGGGAAGTCTTTTAAGTGGAACCATGGAAACGCCAGGCGAAATTATCCAGGGGCGTAAAGCTTATCGAGGCATGGCATCCCGTAAGGCCCAAGACTCTTGGCGTGGTGGCGTGCCGGAAGGCATGGCGCCAGAAGGGGAGAGCACCTCTGTACCTATTAAAGGACGGGCGCGGGATGTGATAATGGAACTTTGTGGCGGTATTCGAAGCGGGATGAGTTACATCAATGCCTACAACCTTCATGAAGTTCCAGAAAAAGCCCGCTTTATCGAGATGTCCTCTAACGGAATCCGTGAGTCGAAAGCTCACGGATTGAATGCATGACCGATGACCGCGCGATTGGGGTGTTTGATTCGGGGCTTGGAGGACTGACGGTCCTTAAGTCTTTGATGAAAAGCCTACCAAATGAAAATTTTGTTTACTTAGGGGACACTGCGCGTCTCCCCTACGGGACGAAGTCCGCTGAAACAATCCTTCGTTACACAGAACAAAATCTTGAACTGTTGAAAAGCTATAACGTCAAGGCTCTAGTAATTGCCTGTAACTCGGCATCGGCCCAGTATTCTGAAAGCCAATTTGAAGAGCTTCCGGTCTTTAATGTCATTGATCCGGGAACCAAGGCCGCTTTGTTAAAAACTGCGAATCGCAAGATCGGTCTTTTAGGGACAAAAGCGACTGTTCGCAGCCGCGCCTACGAGAAGGCTCTTCGTCGCCACATTCAAGATCAGGCTTGCGAGTTGTACTCAGTTCCAGCTCCTCTTTTGGTGCCGCTGGCTGAAGAGGGATGGGACTCGGACCCTCTTACAAATTTAGTTGTTTTCCGTTATGTAAAGCCTCTGTTGGATGAAGGTGTTGACACCATCATTCTAGGTTGCACTCACTATCCGATTCTTCGTGAGGCCATCCAGAAGGCCACAGGGCCTGAAGTAACGCTGGTGGATTCGGGAGAAGTGCTGTCTCAACAGATTGTTGATTTTTTTGAACAAGAACGTCTTGGAAAATCTCTCCATAGAAATCGTATCGAGTTGCTTTGCTCGGATGATGCCGAATCATTCGAGCAGTTTGCTCGAAAAATCTTGGGCGCTCAGAAATTTACCTCTGTTACAAAAGTATAAAAGCACTTGGTAATCGAAGACTTTAAAAAGCAAAAGAGGCGACCTTTAGAGCCGCCTCTTTTGCAGATGATCGTTTGCAGTTTCGGACATTACATCTTTTTGCCCTTTTTAGCCTTTGAATCGATATTGTAAAAAGCTTTATAAGCTCTCATATCGAACTTCCATTGGCCGTCCTGCTGGACAAAGGGAATCAAACGTTGTCCATCTTTGGTCTGTGCCGTGACGGTTGCATGGTCTTGAACCACGTTCTCATTTCCGCAATTCATTGTCTGGATATCAGATAAATAGCTTTGGGACATTTTATCAAATTTTTTCTCGATCATTTTATCTTGCTTTTTAGCTTTGGCTTGTGGAGGCCGAACTGTGAGATTCATAACAGCCTCAAAGTTATCGGCTTTGGCCGCCTCGACCAATTGATTACAGGCTTGTGTTGGAGTAGTGGCACCTGTGCCAGGGGAGCTTGGTGTTTGAGCCCAAGCCGCAAAGGCCAGCAAAGTTAGGGGTAGTGTGATGAGTGATTTCATAGATTTCCTCCGTTAAAGTAGAAGTATTGCAGTCTGATAACTGAGTTTGGTGACAGGTCCTTATCATGGCAATGAAATATCAGAAGCGAAATTGTCCCCCTGATTATCTGCCAAAAATCAATGGAGTAATTCTTACGCTTGGGGAATTCTGACACTTGATAGTCGTAAACTCCTGGCGCTTTAATTTGGAACTCAACTGACACCCTTTGCTCGGGGCACATGGATTGCTTATTAAAAAAGTCAGGAGGCAACATGAAAAATACCTTAAAACAGTCCTCTCAAGAAAATTACCATATCATCGGTCAAATCATTGAAGATCTGCGAGTGGCAATGGTCACAACACTTCCGGCGGATGGCATCCCTGTCAGCCGTCCCATGTATGTGCAAGAAGTCGATGAAAATGGACACCTTTGGTTTTTTGCTTTGCAGAATAGCGCGCTGATGCGTCAGGTTCGTGAAAATCCCCGGGTTAACGTAACCCTTTCTTCTTTAGAGCAAAGCAAATTCCTTTCCACTTCTGGTATCGCCACTGAGATCTATGATCGGAAAAAAATGGAAGAGATCTGGGACTCCAATCTAAAAGGCTGGTTCACAGAGGGGCTTGAAACTGAAGGTCTGGTTTTATTAAGGCTTGAAATGGAAGACGTGGAGTTTTGGGATGAGCCCAGTTCACCGGTCGCGCGCGCCATGGGTTTTGTAAAAAAAATGGCAAGAGAAGACATCTATCAGCCGGGTCGACATCAGAAAGTGGATTTGCGGCATTAGTTCCCAGCCCTTTATCGAGCTACAGATCCACCTATCCGCAACCCTCCACCTGAAGGTTATGAAGCTCTGATGGGCGTTAACGGACTTGGAAAATGGATGCTTTAAAGTCATAATTGAATGATGAAATCACCGAAAGTCCTTATTGTAATTGGATTGGTGGCTGTGTTGGCGGCACTTCTTCTATATTATCCTCAAAAGATGGGTGAAGAGCCCAAAATTCCGGCGGGTACGACAAGTATCGAACTAATTGAAAATTTCTATCGCCAATATTTGGCGGCCGATAATCAAGGAAAGTTAAGTATGCACCTGCCTTTCTCTGAATCCTTTCAGCATATGATTGAACAAAATAATCAGCTTTGTCAGGAAAAGGCAAAAGAAGATGTATGCGGGTGGGCATCCGACGGCTTTGTTTATTTAAATATCCAAGAAGTAGATCCAGCATTGAATTTCGCGAATTCAAATTTCAAAATCAGCAGTCCTAGTCCTACTATCGTGGATGTCGAAATCGACATCCAACCCAGCGCTAAACGTAATACCGAGTACTCTAAACGAAAGTTCCGCTATCTCATGAAACTTGAGGATGATCGTTGGGTTGTGGATGACGTCCTTCAGAATGGGGTTTCCGCACGTCAACTTATGCAAGAGGAAAAGGAGTTTTATACAGCTCCTGAAAATGAAGAACCCTAGGGTGCGAACTCTTCTCCTGGGAGTGGTCCTACCTCAATTGTTTTGTGGTCCTTGGTTTCGTGAATAACTGGCTGAATTTTCGGAATTTTCCTCCCGCTATTTTGGAAGTTGGGATTGCGCACTTCGAAGTGAAATCCTTCCATGTGAACCGTGGAACTTTGTGAAATATCGGTGTGATTTGTATTTATTAAAGTGGCCATGACCGATTCCCTCCTGAAACACCGCCTTTTTGTCGGCCCCAGAATTCCCTGGTGATTAAGTCTCAATTCAAATTATGAACCTATTTCAACAATATGAAGCAAAGGACGTGCCCAATTAGGCAGCTTTGAATTGAAATTCAAACTTAAGGAATGAGTCAAAAATCCCTAAAGGCTTTTCAAATAGTGACAAAAAGCAAAACATGATGCATTCTGCCTAATCGGTTTTATTTTGAATTGAAATAGAAAGGGTCATGTAACGGATGTCCATCGATAATACTAGGGTTTCTCAATGGGAAGGCATAACTTTGGATTCTCTAAGTCTGATGGTGAGCGAAGACAACCTCTTTCAGGGGCTCGGAATAGAAGAACTTCTCAAGGAAAATCTTTCGAAATATAAACCTCACGAAGTTACGGACCAAGAAGAAAAACTATCGCTTCGGCTGTGGGATTTGCCTGAAATTTTCAATCGTAAGATTAAAGCTTATACCCAATCTTCAATTTCAGAACTCGAGCGCCAAGATTTAATGGCGGATACGATTCGCTACAACTTTAGCAACGGAATGCAAATCAGTGCCCGCGAAATTCTGCGACACCCATTGCAAAGAAAAGTTCCGAGCGATCTGCTTCCTAATGGCAAGGTGGAATCTCCTGTATTTTCCAAGTGGCCTTTATTACAGAATTCAGAAAAGGAATGGGGCAGCCCAACCCTTCAGCGAGTTGAAGAGGTTATGCAGGCCTTGGTCGCACAGGTGGCCTCAGCCCATAGCCAAAAGAAGGTAGCCCTCTACTTGCAGTCTCGTAAGAGACCAGGTCGAGCCTTATCTCTTACATCTATCGAATTCGATCCCTCCCAAGAGTTGGATTGGCGAGTGGAGTTTTTCGAAAAAGAGAAACAGCTGCATTCCTTGTTTAAACTGGTCAGCTTTCGAAATCGTGAGTTGTTTTTATTTCCGTCCTTCGCGCTTGAGCCGGAATCGGGAACTCTTATTGTTTACGCGTGGAAACATGAAGTCAGCCTTCTGCAAGAGGAGCTGGCCGAGGTGGCTCCTGAGGTTTGGTTAACTCGAAACTCTAATTTACAGTTTGAGATTCAAGGTGAACTCTCGTCTAAGATCATGCTAAAGCATCTCCGCTCACGGCGAATTCCAGTAAAACTAGAAGGACAGACACGAGTTTTGGAAGCTGGTCAAAGCCAAACGGAAATTCGCATGGACGAATCGGGCGAATTTTACCTTCAGCATACAGCGCGAGTGCCTGGTATGAAGCCGCTTGAGCGGGCGGGGTTCACGTCCAAATCGGCTCTGTTTTTACAAACTCTTTCCCAGGGATTGCCGTTTCTATTGAGATCAGAGCCTAAAGAAATGGCGGCCCGCATAGGATCAAAACGAGATTGGGATTTGCGACTGCTAAAACACTTGGGAATTTTGCAATACGTGTTTTTTGAGACCCTTTCAACCCATTTCACGGGTCAGTTGATTGATGGACGCTCTGTAAGAAAAGAGAATATATTTAAATCCCTGCATACTAAAATTCATCAGTTATTAACAGCCGGAAACAACTCGATGTTTGTGCGTGAGATGAAACTCGAGGATCTTTGCTCTCAATCCGTGCTGGCTTGCTTTGAAGAGTTCACGAAAGTGACCCTTAAAACCCTTAAAACACAAGAGTCCTTTTATTCACCCGAGGGAGAAGTCATCCTTGAAGGTGTGGTCGAGCGCGAGTTTCGCGTTATCTTTGAACTGTTGAAAACCATGGCCTTGGCGACGGCTGGAGAGTGTTTTCGAAAATCTCGAACTTCATTTTTATCTAAGATCTCTAAAGCCGATACGACCACCGATTTGGCTCTCACCACCGCCCGTTTCATTTTCCCATGGGGTGTGCCAGGGCTTATGAATTCTTTAGAGATGTTGCAACCTCTTATTTCTTATGGATATCGAATTTTTGTAAACGATCAGCCTCTTGAAGAACTAAATGAAGACGAATTTTATGTGGATTTTATTCTTCAAGCGGATGATGCTCCGCGAGCTTTTAACTGGTTCGAGCTGAATCCCAAATTCTTTTTGCGAGGGCAAGAGGTTGAGGCGGATAAATTCTTGAGCTTGGGAAAGGGGGGCGTCATTGAGTATGATGGTAAACTTTATTTAGTGCCCCAGAAGCAGTTGCCGTCATTAAAGCGTCTTGAAAGTTTCTGGGAAAAGCTTCAGGGTGGAAAACTTGATCCTTCAAAGAAAAAAAATCGAGATAAAGTCTATAAACTTCCGCGCAATCAGACCTTAGAGTTATTAACCCTAAGAGCTTCGGGAATTGGGATTCGTGGTGACGAGGCCTGGAAGCAACTTTGCGCATTTTACGACTCATTAGGAACGCAATCCCGCAGCCTTGAACTGTCCCCGACGACACGGGCCAAGTTGAAACCCTATCAGGCCGTTGGCGTGCAATGGTTACAAGACTTGTATCAATTGCGTCTGGGTGGGCTGTTGGCTGACGATATGGGTTTGGGAAAGACTCTGCAAGCCTTGGCGTTTTTAGATTATCTGAGATCGTGCGAAGAAATGGGACATGTACTGATCGTTGTGCCTTCTTCATTGGTTTACAATTGGCAATCAGAAGTCGACAAGTTCACGCCAGAGCTTCCCATAACCATTTTCAATAGTCGCGAAATAGAGCGGGTATCTCAGCAAATGGAAAACGCGAGTCAGCAGCGGGTTTTTATCACCACCTATGGGTTGATGCTGGAACACGAAGAGTTTTTGGCCCAATATAAATGGAACATTTTAATATTTGACGAGGCCCAAAATCTTAAAAATATAACCACAAAAAGAACCAGCGCCGCCAGATCTTTGAATGCAAATTTCAAAATTTGCCTGACCGGAACTCCGATGGAAAACCATTACGGGGAGTTTTACTCCCTGGTTGATCTGTTGGTCCCTGGTAGTCTTGGGAAAATCGACGATTTCCGTCGAACTTTCGTCAATTCTGAGATGGTGATGAAAGAGGAGATGCAAAACTTGAAGCTTAAGATTCGACCCTTGATGCTTCGACGGACTAAAAAAGAAATCTTGGATCAACTGCCTGAAAAGCAAGAAACCAAGATCAGTATAGCGTTTGAAGAAAAACAAAAAGAAATTTATCGTGATATTGCTCTTTCTTATAACCGCCGTGTGCAAGAAAGTATGGAGGTGCAAGGGGAGGCGCGAGTTCAACTGCAAATGCTGACAGCCTTGTTAAGGCTACGCCAAGTTTGTTCTGATCCTGGAGCCTTGCCGAATGTGCACTACAATCGTGTGCCACCCAAGATTGAAACCTTGGTGGAGTCACTGCGCGAAATCGTCGAGTCGGGGGAAAGTGCCCTGGTCTTCACTCAGTTTTTGCAGACTTTGCAGCACACGGAAGAAGTTCTACGGCAAAATAATATTTCAGTGTTCGTTCTTCATGGTGGGATATCCACCAAACAGCGGCAAAAAATACTAGCTGATTTTCAAAGTCATGGCGGTGGCGCTGTGTTGTTGATGACTCTTAAAACAGGCGGAGTCGGCTTAAACCTGACAAAGGCCAGTTACGTTTTTCACCTGGAACCTTGGTGGAATCCCTCGGTTGAAAATCAAGCCACAGATCGGGTTCACCGACTGGGACAAACCCGCGCTGTGCAGGTCTTTCGATATATTATGCATGAGTCATTGGAAGAAAAAATTGAAGTTCTCAAAAGCCGGAAAGAGCGAAAGTTCAACAGCCTTTTCACCACGGTCGAAAACGAGGATGAACTGTCCAGCGGGTCTAATTATCTGAGTAAATCCGATTTTGATATGCTTTTGGGAGTTTAAACCTCAATTGAAGTCGATAAAGTCTTGGGAGCTTCGAAAGGCACAGATTGGCAGAAGCTCTTGAATCTTGCGGCGTTGTTCATTGAGCTCATTTGTGGTCAGGACAAAGTCTTTCGGATCGCAGCCTTCTCTTTGAACTCGTTGTTGGATTGACCGGGCTTCCTCTACGTGCAGACTTAACTTCCAAATCAATTTGATTGTGAGCCACTTCTTAAGATATTCACAGCGATACTGTTCATGGGGAGGAATGTACCGACTAGGATCTTTGTCAGATTTGGCAACATTTTGATATTTGCTAACGGCCTTCAGGTGGTCACGAAAACCCATATAATTGGCATAAAGACAGCGCTGTTGCGAAGTCCATTTCCATGCACCATTGATATAGGCGTCCTTCAATGGAACCATGTGATCAATGTCCACCTTTTGGGGGCTTTCGAAATATTCGTCTGAATAAGGGTCGTACCATAATCCAGACTGAATTTTACAAGGATTGCTATCTTTTAATTGGACTCGTTCGTGGGAATCCCGCACTAAAACTCGATTGCGCACGTCCAAACAGCTTTGATCATCCCGGAAGCTGAGCCATCCGCCAAAGTGTCGTTGGCGATTATAATCTTCTATGGGGGCAGGAGGGTTTGCGTTGGAAAGGTTCCAGTTTAGCAATCGGATGTCACGGCGAGGGGACAGTGAACTTTGGAAGGGCATCCAGCCATCCCAGCTATAATTCATTTGTTCGGCCTCATAGGCCTCTTCGTCTGCAAACTGCGCTGAGGCTACAGTTGGGATTAAAATGAGTCCGAAAAAGAATGTGCTACATAAGAATAGAAGGTTCAGAATTCGGGCTTTCAAAGGCAATCCCTCCAGAAGGTTTGAAGCTCGAGAACAAGTATCATCAGGCACTCTGGAAGCTGTCATCATTGAGCTTAGCGTCGCAACAGAATCCTAAAAAATGGTTTCTGGTGTGTCGTTTCAATAGGCCGCACTGATGAGAGAGTGAGCACAATCACCCAGCAAATGCGCCGCGAAATTCCCGAATTCTTGCAATTTTAAATTGCAAAGCTTGCCAATCGTCGACCAAGGTCAGTTTTTGCCAAAGAGCTTCGATGTCATGGATCAAGACTGTTTCGGGCTCTTGATTTTGAAAATATGGATGGAGAACCCACTTGTCGTGGGCCACTTTGTACTGAGAGAGGATCTCTAAGAATTTTTGTGCTTGGGGAGTCTGGTATAGCGGCTTCTGCACAGAGGAGCGCCACCATTGGCGCTGCTGACCGCTGTAGAAATCGTAAAAAGTCTGCTCAAAAAGATAGTCGCCACTTTCCAGCATTTGAAAATAACTTTGTAGTAAATTTTGGTCCGATTCATCAAACTGCGGAGTCAGGTTCAATCGGGCCAGGAAAGTTGTGACGAGTTGCTGTTGAAACTCACTCGGATAATCAAGCAAAATGGTTTCAGGCGAAATTTCAGGATAACCGACTTTTAACGACTCTCCCAATTGCTTAAGTCCCCAATAGAAACTTTCCGGTTGACGTCCAAAGCTGTACAGACCGGCTTCATCAAAATACGCAGCCGTAAAGAATGGATTGTAGTGAGACAAAAAGCGAAACGGACCGAAGTCAAATAACTCCCCGGTAATGCTCATATTGTCAGTGTTCAGAACCCCATGGACAAAGCCGGCAATTAAAATTTGGGCCGCCAGTTTCGCTGTTCGTCTCATGACGGCACGAAAAAACAGGGCTCCTTCACTTTGGCCAGACACAACTTTAATCTCGGGGTAATAATGATCGAGGCAGTGGCCCGTAAGTTTTCGAATTTCATCTTGAAGATCGTAATATGCGAGTCGCTGAAAGGTTCCGAAACGAATCGAGCTATGAACTTTCCGGGTCAAAACGGCGCCTCGAGCTGGGTCGGGCTCGTCAGAGCGGTGCAAAGTTTCACCGGTTTCAAAAATGCAAAGGGTCTGGCTGGTGTTGACTCCTAAGGATTCGAGCATCTCTGTCGCCAGCAATTCGCGAATGGCACCTTTGAGCGTTAGGCGACCATCACCACCGCGGGAGTAGGGAGTGGTGCCAGATCCTTTGGTAGAGAGATCATAAAGCTTGCGGTCTCGCCCCAGGAATTGCGCCAATAAAAAGCCACGACCGTCCCCGAGATTGGGATTGTAATGACGAAATTGATGCCCATGATACCGAAGCGCCAGGGGGTAGGGGATGTTATTGCGAAAGCTCTTAAAGAACCAAAAGTGATTTTGAATTTCGATTTGTGTGAGGTGTTCCATCTCAAGGATTCGGGCGGCCTCCGCATTCCACCAACGCAGAATAGCCTTCGGAAAATGAGCAGCCTGAACGCGGTCATAGAATTCGGGACCCAATGTTAGAAAAACAGCTGCCGACTTCACAATCGTTAAGTGTAGCGATTAAATAAGGAAGTCGGTAGCAACACTGTCCCTTGGGTTTAACAAGCAAAGATACTTGTCGAGGCCGCAGAGCCAGGAGGTTTGTTCGTGTGACATAATAACTGAATGTCATAAGTCTCCATAATAACAAATGAATTGCCTGCACCAAGGCCCTAGAAGGAGCTGAAGGATAGAGCCCAGAGGATTACGAGAGGGGTAGCGAGTTAGACTCATGGCTTGTGGTGTTAAAAATCGTTTGAAAACTAATTGAAAATATAATGAAAATGATCAAGATAAACTAAAAAACAGAAAAAGGAGTTCTTTCATGAAAGTATCTCGTCGTGCATTTTTCACACAGGTGACTGGAGCTCTCGCGGTCGGCGCTCTAGTAAAAACTTTCCCTTCTACAGCTCTTGCACAAACGAAGAGAGGCGCTCGTCCGGGCAGTGATAAGGGCGCAGGCTCGGGTCCCCTAAGCTTCCCTCTTCAGGATCTTAACAATCCAACAGCAAAAGCTGTAAATTACGTTGAAGATCACGCTAATTTAAAAGATGCGAAGCTAAAAATTGACCGACAAGGTGTCAAATTCGAGGATCAGTTCTGTAATAACTGTTCTTTTTATAAAGAAGTCGGTGAAAAGGAAGGCAGTAAGGTTGGAACTTGCACAATCTTCCCCCAGAAGCTTGTTAAAGCCAAAGCTTGGTGCTCTTCATGGAACAAAAAAGCTTAATTATTTAAAATCTAAAAAAAGGGACAGTTTTACCAACTGTCCCTTTTTTTAGGCTGCATTTATTAATGGTTTCTTAACGCACTTTTCTTAGCTAACTGTCCCTTAAAGCTCGTCTTAGAATTTTACCCACATTAGTCTTCGGCAGCTCAGTTTTAAACTCTACAAACTTGGGAACTTTATAATTGGTCAGCTTCTTGCGGGCGTGTTCAATCACGTCTTTTTCTGTTAACGCCGAATCTTTTTTCACAACGAAGGCTTTGACGACTTCTCCGGATTTTTCATCCTTGACGCCAATGGCGGCGACTTCCAGAACGCCCGGATGTGAAGCGATCGCATCTTCAACCTCATTCGGATAAACATTGAATCCTGACACTAAAATCATGTCTTTTTTGCGGTCGACAATTTTGACATATCCATCTTCATCCAGAACGGCGATATCCCCGGTTCGAAGCCATCCATCTGGTGACAAGACTTGAGCTGTCTCTTCGGGACGGTTGTAATAGCCCTGCATGACTTGGGGACCTTTTACACAAAGTTCACCTGGCTCACCGGTCTCTGTCACGTCACGATTGTCCTCGTCTAATAATTTGATGTCCGTGTTGGGTAGGGGAAGCCCAATGGTGCCGACTTTATCGCCTCCGGCAATAGGATTACAACAAACGACAGGTGAGGCTTCAGTCAATCCATACCCTTCCACCAAGAGAGTTCCGGTGAGTTCTTTCCACCGTTCACAAACAGCTTTTTGCAAAGCCATCGCTCCGGCCACGCTGATTTTAGTTTTAGAAAAATCAACGGTGGAAAATTGAGAATGATTCATTAAACCGTTAAAGAGAGTGTTAACTCCCGTGATGGCGGTAAACGGATATCGTTTCAAATCCTTAATAAAGGCCCCTATATCCCGTGGATTGGTGATCAAGATGTTCCGGGCTCCATACCACATGAAGGCTAGGCAGTTTACCGTTAAGGAAAAGATGTGGTACATGGGAAGAGCCGTGATCACAACCTCATCATTTTTCTTCAAGCGGGTGCCCATCCAGGCGACAATTTGAAGCATGTTCGCCAGAATATTTCCGTGAGTGAGAACGGCACCCTTGGCAACGCCTGTAGTGCCACCGGTGTATTGAAGAAAAGCGGTGTCAGATTGTTGGGTCGTCACCGGCGACAATTTTTGAGTCGCGCCGATATGAAGGACCTGGTTAAACCTGTAGGCCTGCGGAAGATTAAAGTTAGGAACCATTTTTTTGACATACTTGATAACGGAGTTCACCAGTAAGTTTTTGGGAAAGGGGAACAAATCTCCGATTTCCGTCACAATAACAGACTGGATTTGAGTCCGGGAAATAATCTCTTCCAGAAGGTGGCCATAATTCGCCAAAATCACAATGGCTTTGGCGCCTGAATCTTTAAACTGATGTTCCATTTCGGAAGCCGTATAAAGGGGATTGGTGTTCACAACAACCAGACCTGCCTTAAAAGCTCCGAATAGAGCGATGGGAAATTGTAATACATTCGGCATTTGAATGGCGATACGATCTCCCTTTTTCAGTTTTAATTCATTTTGCAAAAAAGCTGCAAAATAGGTCGCTTTTTTATTAAGTTCGTCAAAGCTGATATCAACACCCATGTTGGTGAAAGCGGGGCGAGAGCCATTACTTCGGCAAGCTTCCTCAAAGACCTCGGTCAGGTTTTGATATTGATTCAAGTTAATTTCGGGAGAGACGCCTTTAGGATAGTTTTTAAGCCATTTTTTTTCCATGAATTCATGATGCTTTGATTTTTCCAAGAAGAGCAATCAAAATAAAGCGATGAATCGAGTTATGGGGCCCAGCATCCTAATCTTTCTTTTCAGAGGGTTAATTGAAGTAGGGCCTGGATTATTTTTAATTCTGTTTATCTCGGCGAATTCTGCTCATGGCCAATCTCCTGCTGGAAAGCCTCCAGTCCATGGTCAACGTTCCAGCGCAAAACTGACTCCTAAAATTCCAGCTTCCAAAGCCGCACCGATGTTTAATGTATCGGAACTCAACTTCTTGCAACGTGCGGAAGAAATTGAGCGGGAGGCTTGGTGGGTATTGACTGAAAAGCGTATCGATCCCGCA
Source organism: uncultured Pseudobdellovibrionaceae bacterium (assembly GCA_964515195.1). Lineage (GTDB taxonomy): Bacteria > Bdellovibrionota > Bdellovibrionia > Bdellovibrionales > Bdellovibrionaceae. The sequence goes on along the minus strand of CAZETK010000007.1, from coordinate 43,358 downwards.
ACGTCACCGTTTCGAGTTTTTCGAGTGGCTCTTCTGCAGGACAATCCCCAGTTTAAAACAAAGTTAAGTTTGCGCTTTTGCCGTCGTTTGCAGGTTCACAAGATAGCTTCCGAAATCTGGCGAGTGGAATCGCTTTGCCAAAAGCCATCACGCGAAGTGGGGACCTTGCAAAAACTGACGCCAAGAACCTGGAAAGTGCAATGGCAGATGAGCCAGTTTGAAAATCATTTTGGATTAGGAGCTACGATTTTTTATCCCAAGTTGTCATGTGAAATTGATATTAACGAGCAAGGTCGCGTCGAGATTATGAAATGCCCCCTCTATTCCCGGAATCGCAATGAAGAAGAGATCATAGAGTTGAGCACATTTCATTTCACCTCCAAAGGTAAAGCTTTGCTGAAACTCAAGGGTGAGATCAAAAAAGACCTTCAAGTGGTCGGCACTCTTGAAACAGAGGTGCCCTTGTCCGGGGATGTCGTCGTCAAGGAAAAGCGCTTGCCGCAAAAACCAATTGAAGGTGAGACGGATTTTTCTAATACTGAAGTTTCTCAAAAACCTGACGGAAAAAAGGGAGGCCGCGGAAATGAAGGCAAAGTCGAAAGCTCACAACAAAACCAACAAGGCCAAAGCCTCCACACGGAAGGCTACTCAGAAGGTCCAATCGGCATCCAAGGGCCTCAAGGCTCCTCTGGCCAGCCGCAGTTCACCCCGCCCCTCCAGCCACCCGAGTACGGGCCGCCCATCGGCGAAGAAGGCGGCTACCCGCTCTACGCTCCGCCAGTCCATCCAGAACCCTACCCCGGTTACAGCCCGGAAGAAGAAGACGGTTATCAAGGCCCGCCCCTTATCGTCGAGCCGATCCGCATCGGGCCGCCCCCCATTGAGCAAGAAGGAGAAAAACGTGACTAGCACTCAATCGTCACTTCAATTAGGCCAGATTGTTCCGACTTTCATGTTGCAGGATTCACAGGGCAATATTCATAATATTTCTGAATATCGGGGTAAAAAGGTGGTGCTGTATTTTTACCCGAAAGACAATACTTCGGGTTGCACGGTGGAAGGTCAGCAGTTTTCACAGCTAGCTGAAGAGTTCCGAAATAAAAACACCCTCATTTTTGGAGTTTCGAGGGATTCAATAAAGTCTCACTTGAACTTTAAGAACAAGTATAACTTTAACTTCGAATTGCTATCCGATGAAAAAGAAGAAGTTTGCCGACTTTTTGATGTTATCAAAGAAAAAAATATGTATGGACGCAAAGTCATGGGCATTGAACGAAGCACCTTCATTATCGATGAAGCAGGCCGACTCGCAAAAGAGTACCGTAAAGTCAAAGCTGATGGCCACGCGGCTGAAGTTTTAAAAGATATCTCAATGATGGTTTAGTGTGGGGTACCTAGATAGAGGTTTCACCATCTGTATTTCGATCGCATAAATGGAAATCTTTTTCTAACAACCTTTAGCCTTCAGCAGGTACAGAGGTGTGCGTCTTTGATTTTTACCAGGATTCATTTTGTAGGCGAGTTTTTCAAGAAAATTCGTTTCGAAAATTTGGTCTATTTCCAGATTCTGCATCGACAAACTTTGGAAGTCTTTTTGATTCATCACGAGGCGTTCAGAACAGGACAGACTTTCTGGAGGAGAGCCTGCCTCACTCCAGCGCCAATCTTGACGGCGGATAAAGGCCTCAGTGATCCATTGAGGATTATTGTTCAACCGGTGAAGAGTCTTAATTTCAGGATGTTGATCTAAGTGAAGGGACAAGCTGATAATGTTCTGCTGGGCCGGGAAAAAACTGGAAGGGAACCAAAACAACAGATTAACGGCCAACAGACCCCACAGGCGCTTTTGATATCCAGCTTGCCAGAATTCCTTGATCCAATCCGACAAAATCAGAATCAGTAGAGGAAGAACGGGAATCGCAAATCGTTCCCATTTTTGTGGGAAGAATGAATGAAGGCCTAGAATAAGAAAGATAAATATCCAATGGATCAGCTGCGAGTCCCAGTACTTTTTGAAAGTGGCCGGAAAATGTTTTGAAATCCAGAAAGGGCCCCAAAGAAGGCCGATGGTTAAAAGAATGTAATAAAACCAAGGCTGTTGAGCGTAACTCGCTCCGAACTCCACATTGTAAAAGAGAATCGCTTGAAGGGAATAGTGCCAAGAGCCTCGAAGGGTCCAGTCTGGTATCCCAAGCAGAATAAAAAGGACAAGCCCTAATAAAGCTGCCGCCGTAAAGCCTTTTCCATCTTTTTTTACCAAAGCCAGAGCTGGAATGGCGAGCGCGGCAATGCCGGTTTGTGGGCGAAGCGCGAAGGCTAAGGAAATCATTAGTGTCGAAATTAAAATCTCCTTAAGCGCGGACGTCTGCCGGTAACGAGTTAGACTCAAGGCGCTCCACAACACAAAGGGCGCACTCAGGCTTTCATACATGGGCCTCGTCAGCGCAAATGGAGCGGCAAAGTAAAACCCCATTGTCAGCAAGACCCAAGGAAGCTCATCTTTTCGGAGGTAACGGTGAAGTCCCCATAAAATTAAAAAAAGTCCGATGAGACCCAGACTGATCTGCACAAAACGGTATTGTCCATAAGGAGATTTAATCCCCAGATCCAAAGCTCGATGTGAGGTCCAGACAAGAGGTATCATCTGTGTGGGCGATTTTACATCATCATCTTTGAGCATGTTTTGATAAGTTCGCTCTTGCGCGGGGACATAGCGGGTGATCCCTGTCCAGTACTCATCAGTTCCCATAAACCCCGCATTTAGAAAAAGCGTTAGAAGAAAAATACAGACCCAAAGAATCGTGAGCCTATTCGGGTTAGACATAGAAAGGTTCCCAGTCGCAGGGAAGGTCATGGGAAGGGTGTAAAAACTCGGGAAGCTCCTGCTCGGGAGGAACCAGGCAATAAAGTCCGTAAGGCATTCGCGCGGAAACCCAACCGCGTGGGGGTCTCATATGAAGGTCTAATCTCATTTGAGAATAAACTAAAAATTCGTAGGGATGAACTTCGTGATAAACCCGCCAGAGCAAGGCTTCAAAGATGTCCTCATTGTCAGCCAGAAAGCAGGTTAGATATCGGAAGTTCAAGGGCGCTTCTCGCTGAAGCCGGGGAACCGGTTTTGTCAAAGTGCGAGTCCACCCCAACCACTTTCCAAACTTCAAAAACTGTCGAAAGTTATGGGCGACGTTGATGTATTTGTAGGGAATAAACTCTTGAACCTGGGCCGCCGACCATGGTGTGACACAGCCGACAATATTGTCATGACTGTCCAATGCAACATAAAAATCGGAAAGGCTCAGATTTTTCCAGCGCTCGATAAAGTTCTCAGCGCTGGCTCTGTCGTATACGGGTGATAGCTCCTTAGCTTTTTTCTTTGTTAGGATATAGTGGAGCAAGGGGGCGTGAAGTTGGGCGTCGGCCTTGCGGATTCTCATATGCGGAAGCGGGTTGGCCGCGCCCGGCAGAATTCCGTGAAGGCTTACAAGATTGAACCTTCGAAACAAATGATACCGAGGCCAGGGACGCTTGTGCTGATGAGGCCGGATGAACGTATTCAAGATTTTAGTCTCACTCATGTTCAGCACGGAAAAAAAATAATCCACATCATAGGCCTTACGAACTTCCTCGATGACCGGCTGAAAATGCTGTCCCCATGAAATTATCGCTTGCCGATTGGGAGAGATTCGCAGATCCCGCGCGATGGCCACTGTCTGAATTCGGTTGGACAGCCAAGCATTTTGAATAACAAAAGTCGCGCTTCCGTGAATCGTTCGATTTTCCTCGTCCCGCAGAATATAGGTAATATGCTGACTTGATTGAATATCGTAGGGTAAAAAGAAGTCGTCCGGCCGGTCGATTTTTAACTCGATTAAGTCTCCGACGGTGAATTGCCGGTAGAATTGCTTAAGATCCCAACCGTCTTCCTCGCGCGCGACCTCGAGGATCATACTTTTGAATCCCACCTGATTTCGGGAGTCTGAGTCTTTTGATGAACATAACGGGCCAGAATAAAAAAGTAATCGCTCAAGCGGTTTAGATAAATTAGACAGGAACTGTATGGTTCTTCCGAAAGGGCTAGTTGGCTGACGTGGCGTTCGGCTCGTCGGCAAACAGTACGTGCCAGATGTGCCCAGGCCGCAGCTTCATGTCCCCCAGGCAAGATGAACTCTTTCAAAGGGGGCAGTTCATGATTGTAGAGATCAATTTCGCTTTCGAGCCATTTTACATGCGTCTCGTCCATGCGAGGCAGCTTCTCAAGAATTTTGGTATCCTCACAGGCCAACAGCGATCCGATATTGAACAGATGATTTTGAACTCTAAAAAGACTGACTTCAAGCGATGTTTGAGAGGAGTTATCAAGCGATTGGGAAAAAGTTTTTTGCAAACTTATTTTTAAAAGACCTATGACGGAATTCAGTTCATCCACATCCCCATAGGCGGAAACTCGCGGGTCGTGTTTGGGGACTGTTTTGCCATCCACCAATTTTGTGGTACCCCGGTCTCCCTTTTTTGTGTAGATAGAAGCTTTCGGAATTTGACTCATTTAAACTTTATGATTCAAGCTTGCCTAAGAGGTGTCAATGACTAAGTCAGACGTGAAGAACTTTATGGTCACCATTCCCCATTCAGGAGAAAAGGTTCCCGATGAGGCGCCCTGGCTTAAAAGTCTACCGGAAGAGATCCTCATGTGTGATGTGGATCGTTATGTTGACCGACTTTATGAGCCCAGTCTGGAAAAGCTTAATATTCCGTATGTGAAAACCGAGTGGCATCGCTACGCCGGCGATCTTAATCGCCTTCCTACAGACGTGGATGCCAGTTCTGTAGTCGGGAACAGTCAACCAGAAGGTTCTTTTTCACGAGGTTTTCACTGGGTTATTACCACCACAGAGTACCGCTTGATGCCACATCCCATGAGCCCAGAGATCCATCAAAAATTGGTGCGAATGATCTACGAACCCTTTCATCAACAGGTTCAGCAGTTGGCCACCCGGATAAAGTCCCAATCTGGAACTCTTTACCATCTCGACGCTCATAGTATGCCCTCGGTAGGAACTCGCCAGCATCGCGATCCTGGCGAGCGACGTGCTGATATTGTAGTCAGTGATAGTTTAGGGAAGAGTTGTTCCACAGATTATCGTGATCTTGTGATTGCCGCCTACGTGACCGCTGGGTTCAAGGTTGGATACAATTGGCCCTACGTGGGGGGGCGTTTGACAGAGCAATATGGAAATCCTGGAAAGAATCATCACGCCATACAGGTAGAACTCAATCGGGACCTCTATATGAATGAAAGCACGAAGCGTCTTAAAGAGTCTTATCCAGAAGTGCAGCAAAAAATCGAAAAAGCTTTGGAATACGTTGTGAGTGGACTTTCTAACCTTTAGCGTCATTCCCAAAAGTCTTTCAATTTCTTTCACTATTCGTTAACTATAACGATACTGTGAATTCAAATAAAGGTTCTTCAGACTCGGCCGCGCGACCGGCCCCATCTCCACCGCGCTCGAAAACTCGATTTCGACGCATTATTAAAGCACTTTCCTCCTTAAAGTTAGCTGTCATCGTCATGATGTTGATTGCTGTTATCGCGGCTATCGGTACTTTTGTGGAAGCCAAATTAGGATTAGAGCATGCACAGCAGCTGGTTTACCGGTCAGTTTGGATGATGAGCATCATGGTCGTTTTCATTATAAATCTAGCTGCGGTGATTGTGGACCGTTGGCCGTGGCAGCCCAAGCATTCGGCCTTCATCTTTGCTCATATCGGAATTATTTTTCTCGTCATCGGACAATACATTGGAAACAACTACGGATTGGATGGGACCATGGCGATTTCCGTCGGTGGTCAGAATAATTTGGTGACCATTGGCGATACAGAAGTTCAGATTTACAGCTCTTTTGACGCCCAAAACTACACACGACTTTATCGCCAGGATGTCAACTTCATCAAGGATCCACCAGGCCCTAAAAACCCGATTAGCTTTAAACTGGAAGACGATGAGTTCCGATTTGTCGATTTCAAACCTTTCGTGGTTCCGAAACGTGAGATCGTGGCGTCTGAGCACCCCCAGTCGGGAAGGGCCGTTCGCTTTCAAATTAAGAATCCACAAACTCAGATGGTCGAATGGTTGTACCAACGGAACCAGCGAACCAGTGAAAAATTGGATGTGGGCCCCTTAGTCCTTGTTATGGGTCCGCTCTTGCCTGAACATATTGGCCGTAATCAAGTGCACTTCGAATATCAGAATCAAGATTTAGTTGTAACCACTTACCGTAAAGAGTCTCCCGCGCCCTATAAGCGTTGGATCTTAAAGGAAGGAGACACTGTCGACCTGGGGTGGATGGGCTCTGAGTTGAAGATTCTAAGAACGCTTCCACGTGCAGAAGAGAAGTGGGACTTTGCCGAGAAGTCCGGCCCTACGCCCTTGACGGTTCCTGCGGCCAAAATCGTTTACAAAGACCAGGAACATTGGATTTTGCGAAACGATACCATTAAGCTTTTTTCCGAGAACGCGGTCTACATTGTAGCCTATTCTCAGAAGCGGGCAGAGCTCAATTTTCCTGTGCAACTTTTGCAGTTTGAAAAACAGAACTACCAAGGGACAAACCGCGCGATGGAATATAAAAGCGTGGTCTCAGTCCCGGGAATGGAAAAGCAAGTGATCTCCATGAACGAGCCCCTGAAGTACGAAGGTCTGACATTTTATCAGGCAAGCTTTCAGGAGGACGAATCAGGGAATGCCGTCACCTCAATCTTGAGTGTTAATTACGATCCCGGTCGATTCCTTAAATACTTTGGATCGCTCTTAACATGTTTGGGAATTATTTTGTTATTCTATTTTAGAAAGAAGTGGAAATGGACAATTTGAAAACAATCCTAGCCAGTCTGTTCATCTTACTTTTGGGCTTTACGTTCAATGCATCGGCCTATAGCCAGATCCAACTGCTGCCGATCCAGGATGGAGGGCGGATCAAGCCCTTTGATTCTTTTTCTCGTGAGTATTTAGAGCTTGTTTATGGAAAGACCAAATTTGAAGGGCGTCCAGCCTACGAAGTGATACTCACCTGGGTGCTGACGCCCGAAGCCTGGGGTGACAAAGAAATATTTGAAGTGCAAAACCTGGAAGTCCGCGGGCGTTTAGGCCTTGATCCGAATAAAAAACGCTACACAGGAGAGCAGATTTTTAACAATCCGGTTTTCATGGATCTGATGGCCGAGCTTCGAGACAAGCGAGAGACACAGGAAAAACTCACTCCCTACTATCAAGCCCTTCAAAGACTCGAAAATCAGTACGTGATTTTTACTGAAATCGCATCGGCGCGAATGCTGAGGGTTTTGCCGCCAGCATCGACGCAAGAGGGTGAAGCCCCCCGTTCGGATCTGTGGGTCTCTGTCGCCGAGTTGCCGGAAAAATATCAAAATCTTTTTGTCGGAATCACAAAAGCCTTTGTCGGGATATTAGGGGCAGAAGTTCAAGGAAAGCCCAAATCAGAACTCGAAGCCCTGCGAAAACAGTTGGATGAGGCTGTTCTTCAGTTTCAAAATGAAGCGCAAAACGAATTTCCAAATGCCTATGCCAATCCAACCCATATGAAAGTGGAAGTCCATTTTAACGAGTTTCACCCATTTCTGTGGTCCGCTGTCGCCTATGGGCTTTCATTGGTCCTTTTCATCTTGGCTTGGATAGTGGGCCGAAATTGGTTGCACACGATTGGCTTGGGAGCTTTAAGCGTGGGTCTGCTCTTGCATATTTACGGATTCAGTTTGCGGGTCTACCTAACTGGGCATCCTCCTGTGACCAATATGTATGAAACCGTCGTTTGGGTGGCCTTCGGAGCGGTGATATTTTCGATTATTCTGACATATTTTATGAAAAACCGATTCTTGCTTCTGGGTGGCGCCATGGTAGCCACACTCTGCATGATCATTGCTGATACTGCGCCCGTTATTTTAAATGCCTCGATTCAGCCACTTGAGGCGGTTTTGCGAAGTAACTATTGGCTTACGATCCATGTGTTAACTATCACAATCAGCTATGCCGCATTCTTTTTGGCTTTAGCCCTGGGTGATATTGGTCTTTTCTACTATTTACGGAGTGAAAAGAAATACCAGTCGGAAATTAAAACAATTGCCCAGTCAATCTATCGCTCGATGCAAATTGGAGTGGCCTTTCTTGCACCTGGAATTATTCTGGGCGGCATTTGGGCCGACTACTCATGGGGCCGGTTTTGGGGCTGGGATCCTAAGGAAACGTGGGCTTTGATTGCCTTACTAGGATATTTAGCCGTTTTGCACGGTCGATTGGCCGGACTCATTCGTGATTTTGGTATGATCGCCAGTGGAGTGGCAACTTTCTCTTTGGTGATTATGGCCTGGTACGGCGTGAATTTCGTTTTAGGTGCGGGTCTTCACTCATACGGATTCGGAGCCGGCGGTGTTGAATATGTGGCCGGCTTTGTTATCGTCCATTTTCTTTTGATTGCATACACGGCTTTGGTTCGTCGAGAAAAGAAACCTTAAGCGTCGCTTCTAATTCTACACGACCCTTCAAAATGGGCACTGCTAATACAGTTGGGGCCTTTTTCAGGCAAAGAAAGGGCGACTTACTCTTGGCTGATACCGATACTTTTGCTTGGCGTCAGCACTTTGGTGCCAAAAGATCAGACGGATTTTTGGCCCGGGCCGGATGGCCTTAACGGGTGTGTTCAAAAAGCAGCATTTTACTGAGTTTTTAAACTTTTGGAATTTATCATCTCGTTTGCAAAAAGGGCTTGCCGGTTCCATAGAAAAGTTCTTAAATGTCGTCGAAACAATACATAGATAACGCATTAGACTCTAATTATAAGGTGTAACAGCTATGCGAAAATTCTTGGGACTATCGGGATTAGCCCTGTCGTGCACGCTTGTGCTTATGGGCTGTAAGTTTCAACCTGGAATCGGGTATAATAAAGGTTATCAGCCGGAACAACCCATTCCCTTCGACCATTCCATTCACGTGGGGAAGCACAATATTCAATGTCAATATTGTCACAATCAAGTCGAAAGGTCGAAGCACTCTAACATTCCCAGTCTGCAAACTTGTATGAATTGCCATATGCAAGTGATGACAGACCGCCCTGGCATTCAAAAGCTAAGAGAGGCTTTTGATGCAGGCCAATCCATCGAATGGGTTCGCGTGCATATGTTGCCCGATCATGTGCGCTTCAATCACATGTCTCACGTCTCTAAAGGCGTGAATTGTCAGACCTGTCATGGGGAAGTTGAAAAAATGCAAACCGTTTACCAGAACTCGGATCTTTCCATGGGCTGGTGTGTAAACTGTCACCGAGAGCAAAGCAATAAAGCTCCTTTGAACTGTTCAACTTGTCACTTTTAAGGCGGTAAAGACGTAATGGATCAACACAATCACGATCACTTGAAAGAAGCTCCACACGAACACAATCACGAACATTCCGATGCAGAGCTGCAAGCTAAGAAAGAAGCTCGTCCTCAGACAGGGCGGCAAAATGAGTATTGGCTGAATCTTGAACACTACAACAACGATCCTGAGTTCTGGAAAAAAGCAGAAGCCGAGTTTAAGAACTCTCCATTGCGAGAGGACAAAGAAGAAGGCTGGGCCCGTCGTGAGTTTCTCAAGCTGATGGGAGCCTCAGTGGCAATGGCATCTGCCGGCTGTATCCGACGTCCTGTGCAAAAAATCGTACCTTACAATAAGCAACCTGAAGAAATCACTTTAGGTGTTTCTAACTTCTATACCGGGGCATTTCATGACGGCCTCGAACCTTTGAGCCTGTTGGTTCGCACTCGCGAAGGACGTCCACTTAAGATCGAAGGCAATAAGGATTTTCCTCTGACAGAAGGCGGAACTTCGGCCCGTTCTCAAGCAGCGTTGATGAGTCTTTACGATCCCGAGCGCCTTCGTGGCCCTCGAAAAAACATCTTTAATGAACTGCGAACTAACAAAGACCCTATCTATGTAAAATGGGAAGATCTAGATAATCAGATTACTGAACAATTAAAGAAGGGCGGAGTGGCGATTTTGACCGGCTCTGTCGCCAGCCCTTCCACTCGTTCTATAATTCGTGAATTCGGTCAGGCCTTCGGCGGACGCCATTTCGTTTGGGAGCCCTTGAATCACTCTGACCTGGCAGAAGGTCAAAAATTGTCTTACGGCGAAGCGGTTGTTCCTTACTATCATTTTGATAAAGCCCGTATGGTGGTCTCTGTTGATGCCGACTTCTTAGGGGCTTGGCATACACCTGTGACTAACACGCGACAGTTTACCAAGGCACGAAAAGATCTGGAAAGAATGGCCCGTCTTGTGTCTTTTGAGTCTAACTACTCGTTGACTGGCGCTTATGCAGATCGACGATTCAAAATCAAACCCAGCCAGCAAGTGAGCTTGGTATTGGGTTTGGCGCAAGCTATCGTGTCCAAAAATGGTCAGATGAATGTTCCCGGCGGGGCAGCCGCGCGCAGCCTTCTGGAAAAATTCAACAGCGTTCCACAAGAGCTGGGGATTGATCCGCAAGCTTTCGCGGAAGTGGCTCAAGATCTGTGGGATAACCGCGGGCAGAGCCTTGTGGTGGCTGGCGGTCTTCCGACCATGACAGGTCAGCAATTGAGCCTGCAAATAGCCGTGAACTTCTTGAACAGTCTACTTGGTAACGATGGACGCACCATTGATACCACCAACCACTGGACATCACTCCAAGGCTCTTGGGAAGAGTTAACCCGTTTGTTAAACGCTATGAAGGCTGGGGAGATCAAAACCCTCATTATCCATCGCACAAATCCCATTTACGCGCTTCCCCCGGAATTTGGTTTTGAAGAGGCCCTTCGGAAAGTCGAAGTCGTTGTCAGCACCGCGGATCGCATGGATGAGACGGCCAGCTTTGCGCACTTTGTTGCTCCAGACAACCATCCCATGGAGAGTTGGGGGGACATGGAGTTTACAAAGGGATTGATTGCGATTCATCAGCCTACACTTCGTCCTCTTTGTGACACTCGCTCTTTTCAAGTGAGCTTGATGACTTGGGCTTACCTGGCTAACCGGGGACCCCAACGCCTTTTGGACTATGAAACTTATTACGACTACCTGAAAAACTTCTGGAAAGAAGAAATTTTCCCGAAACATGGACGTGGTCGTAACTTTGAGGCCTTCTGGCAAGAGCTCCTTCAAGTGGGATACGTGGGCTCGGCCCCAAGCGTAGGTTCTGCCCGCACTTTCCGAGGAGATGCTGTTAGTCAGATTCAGGCCCCGACCGCTACAGCTGGTGGACTTGAATTGGTTCTTTACCCAACAGTTCAACTGGGGGACGGAACACAAAGCAACATCGCTTGGCTTCAAGAACTACCTGATCCTGTTACCAAAATTGTTTGGGACAACTATGCCAGCGTTTCCATGAAAACAGCCGAAGCTTTGAAATGCAAGGGTGGAGACATGGTCACAGTTGTGGTGGGCAGTCATGAATTGACTTTGCCCCTGAATATTCAACCAGGGCTTCATGACGAAGTCGTGGCTGTAGCTGTCGGGTATGGTCGTACCATGGCCGGGTCCATCGCAAACGGAGTAGGTGGGAATGCCTATCAATTTGCAAAGGTTGAAAATGCCAATCCTGTTTTTTCGGGCCAGACAGTTACATTGAAAAAGCTGGGTCGTCGAATTGAATTGGCCACAACAGCGGGCCATCACTCAATGGAAGGTCGGCAAATCGTGGTGGAAGCTACGATCAAGGATTATGCAAAAAATAAAGGCGCCAATATCCACCGTCATCACCTCTGGTCAATCTGGAGCGGTCATCAATACAATGGTGAAAAGTGGGGTATGGCCATTGACCTGAACACTTGTACAGGTTGTTCGGCCTGTGTGGTCGCATGTCAGTCAGAAAATAACATTCCTTCTGTCGGCAAAAAATATGTCATCGAGGGCCGTGAGATGCATTGGCTTCGGATCGACCGTTATTACAAAGGGGACGTCGCCAATGCCGAGACGGTTTTCCAACCTGTTTTATGTCAGCACTGTGACAATGCTCCTTGTGAAACTGTGTGCCCGGTGATTGCGACCGCTCACAGCGATGAGGGAACCAACGATATGGCCTACAACCGTTGCGTGGGCACCCGTTATTGCGCTAACAACTGTCCTTATAAAGTTCGCCGTTTCAACTGGTTCAATTACACCAAAAAAGTTTCGGATCCGATGCACTTGGCTTACAACCCTGATGTGACAGTTCGCGAACGTGGAGTGATGGAAAAGTGTACTTTCTGTATCCACCGTATCCGTGAAGGCCGTCAGCGCGCCAAAGCCCAGAATCTTCCACTTAAAGATGGTGATATCAAAACAGCATGCCAAGAGGCATGCCCAGCGGATGTGATTATTTTCGGAAACATCAACGATCCGAACTCTCGAGTTTCTCAGGCCTTCAAGGAAGAGCGAAGTTATTCCTTGCTTGAAGAGTGGGGAGCGAAACCGTCCGTTCGCTACATGACGAAGATTCGCAATGTGAATCAAGAAACTGCCTCTCATCATGAGTCTTCCAAGAGAAGTGAAGAAGGGCAGGATCTTCATAAGGAAAGCAACAAAAACAGTGAGGCCTCCAAAGAGGGAGGACGAGTATGATGAATCGCAAACCTTTAGTTCTAGGTGATAAGACTCTCAAAGACATAACGGATGATATTTGTCGTCCGGTGGAAACTTTCCCATCCAAAGGTTGGGTCGCTTTATTCTTGAGTGCTAAAACCTTATTAATTTTTTACGTCATCATCCTGGGGATTATCATTGCCACGGGTATGGGTCTTCTGGGCGTTAACAGTCCGAACAACTGGGGAACGATGATCGTCACCTTCGTTTTTTGGATCGGTATCGGTCACGCGGGAACATTGATTTCCGCGATTTTATTTTTGTTCAGACAAAAATGGAGAACGTCAGTGGCCAGAACCGCTGAGGCCATGACGGTGTTTGCGGTGATGACAGCGGGATTATTCCCCCTTCTTCACACAGGTCGCCCTTGGTTAGACTACTGGTTGTTTCCATATCCGAATCAGCGGGGTCCATTGTGGGTGAACTTCCGTTCGCCGCTTTTATGGGACGTTTTCGCAGTTTCCACTTACGCAACAGTGTCCATTGTCTTCTGGTACATCGGTTTAGTGCCAGATTTTGCGACTATTAAGGATCGCGCTAAAAACAAATTCCGTCGTTTGATTTACGGGGGCTTGTCTTTAGGTTGGCGGGGCACGGCTCGTAACTGGAGCCACTATGAAATGCTTTATTTGATTCTGGCGGGTCTTTCGACACCATTAGTTCTATCAGTTCACACGATTGTATCCTTTGACTTCGCCGTAGCTACGCTGCCTGGATGGCATACGACGATTTTTCCTCCCTATTTCGTTGCGGGTGCGATTTTCTCGGGATTTGCGATGGTGGTTACATTGATGACTCTCGTACGGATCGGGATTCCTCAATTTAAAAATTATATCACCATTGATCACTTGGAGGTGATGAACAAAATCATTATGGCCACTGGTTTGATGGTGGGGTATGCTTACGCCTCTGAATTTTTCGTCGCTTGGTACTCTGGCAACCAATATGAAAGGTTTGTCTTTATCAATAGAGCCTTCGGTCCTTATGGTTGGGCGTATTGGATCATGGTTTCCTGTAACGTGCTGATCCCTCAGGTGTTCTGGTTTAAGGCGGTCCGAAGAAGTTTACCGCTTATGTTCATTGTATCCATTTTCGTGAATATCGGTATGTGGTTCGAGCGATACGTTATCGTAACGACTTCACTTCACCGGGATTTCCTTCCCGCCGTGTGGGGCCAATATGCTTGGTCTTTTTACGATGGAGCGGTTTTATTCGGAAGTTTCGGCATGTTCTTAACTCTGTTCTTGCTCTACTTACGTATATTCCCAGCTATTTCGATTGCGGAAATAAAACCTGTGCTTCCGGTGGGTCGTGACACGCACACAGCTGGGTCAACAGGAGGGAGTCACTAATGGCACGCAAAAGATTAGGCGGCTTTGCCGGAATTTGGACTGATGAGCATAAGGTGGTCGAAGCAGCCCGCCGAATGAACTCTTTGGGCTTTACAAAGTTTGATGCGATTTCTCCTTATCCCATCCATGGAATGGAAGAGGCTTGCGGTATCAAACGATCTCCTATTCCTTATGTCACTTTTGCAGCTGGAACCTTTGGGCTTCTTTTTGGCCTTTGGTTCACTTGGTGGACATCTGCAGTGAATTGGCCTCTTAATATCGGGGGTAAACCTTTATTCAGCTTGCCAGCTTTTATTCCAGTTATCTTCGAGTTGACGGTGTTGTTTGCCGCCCTTCTTTCAGTGGGGGCCCTTTTCTATTATTGTAATATGCCTCAGATTGATCCTCCCGTGATTGATCCGGATCTCAGTTCCCATAAATTCGCTATTTTCGTGCCCCAGAACGACACCGGTTACGATGAGGCCAAACTTGCGCAGCTTTTTCAAGAGTTGGGAGCCGTTGAAACAAAGAAGGTGGCGGAGTATTAAAATGAAAATTTGGATTGCTTTAACTTTACCCTTTTTAGCGGCATGTAACTTGGATAAATCAATTCCCAACGTGGAGTTGATTCAAGATATGATGGAATCCCCTGCGGTGAAGGCCCAGGAGTTTGACGCTGCTTCACCGAACAATTCTGGTATGCGGCTTCCGCCTGAAAACACCGTGCCACGTGGTTTTAAGCCTTATCCCTATGCTACGGATATCGAAGGCGCTATCGCAAATCGAAACCCAATCGCTGGGCAGATGACAGAAGAGGTATTAGCCGTCGGGCAGAAATACTATGACACCCAGTGTGCCGTGTGCCATGGTTACCGCGGTGAGGGCGGAGCCCAACTTTCAATATCAGAATTCATGCCTTTAAAGCCTCCGACATTATTATCTGAGAAAATCCTTTCCTGGACTGACGGGAACGTCTACCACGTGATTACGGTGGGGCAGGGGGTAATGGGACCATATGCCTCCCACATCCCGGAAGAGTTTCGTTGGCAAGTCGTGAACTATATTCGTCACTTACAAAAAGAAGCAAAGAAATAGGGTTAAATCAGTATGGCAAATACTCATCATCCAACCGAACTTAAAGTTGAAAAATTCGTCGCTAGTTCCAGCATCAAAACGGCGATTTGGACTCTTATGGGAATTGGACTTATTACCTTCATTATTGGTTTTATTCGCGATCCCGAAAGACTTTGGCCTGCGTATTTAACAGCCTTCTTCTTTTTTGCCTGTTTGGGTTTAGGTGGCCTTTTTTGGGCGGCTATCAATAACGTTGCAGCTGCAGGTTGGTCGACCAGTATCCGAAGGTACTCTGAAGCCATGTCTTCTTTTATACCCTTTATTTTATTGGGTGGCTTATTGATGCTTTTTGGGATGAAGTATCTTTTCCCTTGGGCTAATCCTGAAACTGTCGCTGAAAACTCTGTAGTAGCAGCGAAGACAGGCTATTTGAATGTGGGCTTTTTTGTTGTCCGCCTTCTTGTTTTCTGCGGTGGATGGTTCGCCTTCAAATGGTTTATGGTGGGCAACTCAATTAAGCAAGATTCATCAGGAGATGAGTCTTTCACACACCGTAATGTCGGCTTATCCATTGCTTTCATACTCTTTTTTGCCATCTCTTTTACTTTGTTTAGCATGGACTTGTTAATGAGCCTGTTGCCGACTTGGTACTCCACCATTTTTGGCGTTTATACATTTTCAGGTTTGTTCCAGGCGACCATGGCCGCCCTGGTCTTGATCATCATCTACATGAGACGGTCTGGTTTTGTTAAAGGTTACGTGACAGTCGAGCATCAGCATGACGTTGTTAAGTATATGAAGGGCTTTACAGTGTTCTGGGCCTACATTGCCTTTTCTCAATACATGTTGATTTGGTACGCCAATATCCCGGAAGAAACTGAGTACTATTTAATGCGCTCACAAAACAGTGGGTGGATGGCGATTTCTGTGGCTCTCATTATCTTCCGTTTTATTGTTCCATTTGTGGCCCTCTTACCTCGAGGCCTGAAACGAAATGAAAATCATGTCATTGCAGTTTCTGTTCTTATTTTGATTATGCAATACGTGGATATCTACTGGATGGTTTATCCTAACTACTTTCATGGACATTTGACGTTCGGGTTTATGGAGCTAGGAACTTTTGCTGGCTTTGCGGGACTCTTCCTTTTGGGATTATCTCAATTTTTTCAAAAGTTCAGTGTGGTGCCCGTTAAGGATCCTCGTCTCCATGAGGCCATCCAGCACCATGTGACATACTAAAGTAGACCACTTCACGGCCATAACATTTGTCTATGGCCGAACTTATTCTTTTTTCATTGCGTCTCCGCCACTTTTGAACTAGCTTGAGAGCATGCGTCAACTCATTTTTGACCCTGAATTTTTAACCTTACCTCCATTCTTGTCAGATTTCATGTCTACAACGACCACGTTTTAATTTATGCCATCAATTTCTATCGTTTTACCGGATAATTCCGTCAAAACCTTTGATCACGAGCCGACAGCTGTTGAGGTCGCGGCTTCTATTGGGCCGCGTTTGGCCAAGGAAACTCTTGGGGTCAAGGTGAATGGATCCTCTGAAGTCCAAGACCTGAGGACTCCGCTTAAGGACGGATCAAAAATTGAACTTGTGACCACTCGAAGCCCCGAGGCTAACGAGGTCATTCGTCATAGCAGTGCCCATGTTATGGCGCAGGCTGTTCAGCGACTTTGGCCTGAAGTGAAGGTGACCATTGGCCCCGTCATCGACAATGGGTTTTATTACGATTTTGATTCTCCCTTTACTTTCACCGAAGAGCATTTCGAAAAAATTGAAAAGGAAATGCAAAAAATCGTGGAAGCTAACCTTTCCATCACCCGGCGTGATGTTAATATCGACGAAGCTATTTCTGTTTTTAAAAACCTGAACGAACGCTTTAAGGTTGAGATCATCGAAGATCTTAAACAAAAAGGTGAATCAAAGGTGGGGATCTACGATCAAGGGGACTGGTTTGATCTTTGTCGAGGACCTCACATTCAGAATACTGGCCAGATTAAAGCTTTTAAACTTTTAAGTGTGGCTGGCGCTTATTGGCGCGGAGACGAAAAAAATCCAATGCTCCAAAGAGTCTATGCAACGGCTTTTGGTGATAAAAAAGAACTCGAACAGTATCTTAAGAATTTGGAAGAAGCCAAGAAACGCGACCATCGAAAGATCGGTAAGGAGCTTAATCTTTTCATGTTTCATGAACTGGCTCCGGGATCTCCCTTCTTCACAGGTAAGGGCGCCATCATCTACAATGAGCTTCAACGCCTGATGCGAGACAAGTACCGAGAATACGGATATCAGGAAGTGATCACGCCGCAGATATTTGACGTGAATTTGTTTAAAACTTCGGGACACTACGAAAACTATAAAGATGATATGTATTTTATGCGGGCGGATGAAAGGGAATTCGGCGTTAAGCCCATGAACTGCCCCTCTCACTGTCTGCTGTTTGCCAGCGAGCACCACTCTTACAAAGAACTTCCTTTAAGAATGGCGGATTTTGGTCGATTACATCGCTACGAGAAATCCGGAGCGATGCACGGATTGACTCGCGTGCGAACATTCTGTCAGGATGATGCCCATATCTTCTGCCGTGTGGATCAGCTCCAATCTGAGATCGAAAAGTTCATGTCACTTCTCAATGAAGTGTATGGCGTTTTGGATATGAAAGAGTATAAGATTGCTCTTTCAACACGGCCGGAAAAACGAATGGGCGGCGAAGAGAACTGGGATAAAGCCGAAGCCGCTTTAGCAGAGGCCCTGCAAAACCTTAATTTGAAGTATCATGTGAACGAAGGTGATGGGGCATTTTACGGTCCAAAATTGGACATTCAGTTCGTGGATGCCTTGAACAGACCATGGCAATTAGGGACTTTACAGTGTGATTTCAATCTGCCCGAAGCTTTCAGTTTAAAATACATCGGTGAAGACAACAGTGAACACCGCCCTGTAATGCTTCATCGAGCCGTACTGGGTTCACTGGAGCGCTTTATCGGGGTGTATCTCGAGCATACGGCTGGACATCTTCCCACCTGGTTGTCTCCTGTACAGGCTGTTATTCTTAACGTCACAGATCGAGTTAACGACTATTGCGAAAAGATCCAAAGGACTCTTTTTGAGCAGGGTGTTCGTGTCGAGTTTGATCGCAAGAATGAAAAGCTTAACTATAAAATTCGGGAAGCTCAGATGCAGAAGATCCCCTATATGATTATTGTCGGAGATCAGGAATCCCAGAATAACAAGATTTCAGTGCGACTTCGAGACGGCCAAAATATTAATGGCCTGGATCTTGAATCATTCGTCACTCAACTTGTGCAGGAAATACGCACAAGACAATTCTCAACAACATTTAAGGATCATCTTTAAGGAGGTATCCCATCGCTAACTTTGAGCGCAACTTTAAAGGCCCACGTGATAAAAGACGACAAGACGGACTTCGCGTCAATCGTGATATCCGTGCTCCCCAGATTCGGGTCATTGATGAAAATGGTCAAATGGCAGGAATCATGACGGTGGCAGAGGGCTTACGTTTGGCAGAGGATAAAGGCCTCGATTTGATTGAAATTGTTCCGAACGCCACGCCGCCAACTTGTAAAATAATGGATTATGGCAAGTACAAGTACGAAAAGAAAAAACAAGAGGCCGCCGCTCGGAAAAAACAAGTTATCGTGGTGATCAAAGAGATCCAGATGCGCCCTCGTACCGACCAACATGACTTTGAAACAAAAATGCGCCATGCCCGTCGTTTTCTTTTGGAAGGCGATAAGGTGAAGATCAATATGCGGTTCTTGGGCCGGGAAATGGCTCACCAAGAATTCGGGCAACAGCTGATGAGAAAGGCTATTGAGTACGTATCAGATTTGTCTTTAGTGGAAACTCATCCTAAAATGGAAGGTAAACAAATGTTTACTTTATTGGCTCCTGATGCAACCAAGATTAAGGATTATCTAAAAAGCAATCCGGATGCGATGAAGAAGGCTCAAGCCGCCGCTCCCGGAGAACTGAAGCAAGATGACACTTCAGATGAAAGTGCGGAATAGTCTGTTATTTATCCTTCTAAGCTTCATTATAGGCTCGATGGGGATGGCCCGAGATTTCATCGAGGATTATTCATTGAATGTGCCTCCCGTGGCCGAGCTGAAACCTCAAGTTTTATACGATAACCAACCTTTTTTGCCTGTTCAATCCAACAGCCCTGAAGCGATTCAGAACCTGTCTCATTTTTTGGTGGGATTTGCAGAATCTAAAGTCACTCGATGGAAGCAGGGACGACTTTGGTTACAAGGACCCAGTGTGAAACAAGAGTACAATCTGTGCTCGGGCGAATTGACAGCCAATACAACATCGAACTTTTTTTGCTCAGGAATTTTTGTAGGGCCTCATCACATCTTGACGGCGGCCCATTGCGTTGAAGATATGCGTTGTCATGAGTTTGTTATGGTTCAAGAAGCTCGTGGAGACTCCGTAAAAAAAGGCTTTTCCCGTGAGCAGGTTTTCACTTGCCGTCAATACTCCCTTTTACGCGGCTACGATCTGGCTTTGGTGGAAACGGTCGAGAAAAATACGAGTGCTGTGACTGTGCGGGAACCCCAACAGCCCGCCCAACCAGGGGAAGTGATCTTAATGCTAGGTCATCCTTTGGGGCTGCCTTTGAATTGGTCCCAGGGAAGAGTTCAAGAACTTAGCCGTGAAACCTTTTTGGCCAGGATTTCCGCCTTTGAGGGGAACTCGGGTTCTCCGATTTTTTCTGGAAAAACCGGAGATCTTATTGGAGTTCTTGTTGAGGGAGAGGAAGACTTTGAGCAAGAAGATAAGTCTCAATGCCAACGGATCAAACGCTGTCCAACGGGCGCATGTCAGGGAGAAGTGGTCAGCCGATTGCCTAAATTTTTAAAGAGAGCCCGGCACATGCCGATAACAGAGCTCTTAGCGATACCCGTTGTGGAAAAGTCTTTATCTTTGACAACGAAGACTGCGATTTCTCGCCCCTGATCACTTAAGTTTACTTTTCCATTCCCCGACTTGGGAAGTCCCCGGCCCCACGGAGTTGCAGCTACGTAAGCTTTATCGTCCATCACCATGGTGATGAGGCGCAGATCTACGATATTTCCATTCAGCTCTGAAAGGTTCAAATACTTTTGGTGGATATATTGAGAAGGGTTGGCTTCAATTCTAGATTTAAGCGTCGCAAGTTCATCGACCGTTACTTTGGGACCCACCCACACGCCGTCACCTCCACGGCCATCGACTTTTTTGATCACATACTGAGGCATGGCCGTTGTGACCTTCTCCAATTTGTCCTTTTGATAACGTCCCTGAAAGTCGACAAAAGATTCAGTGGGGATGTTGCGAATGATGGGTTCTTGCTTCAAATAAAATCGAATAAGGTCTTCAACGTACATATAAAACTGTTTATCGCCGATAAAATCGATTCCAGGTGTATACTGAGTGGCCACTTGGCCCTTAAGAATGGCGCCCACAAGTCCCGGAAGATGGCCCAGATTTCTCCACGAGATTTGAGTGTGTCGATCCACGAGTTTGGCCAGTTGTGATAAATTAGGCAGTTGAGTGTTTGGGTCTATATCTTCCAAAGTTTTTTGAATCATTTTTCTGTGAGTTTCATGAACGGTTTTATCCAAAAGAGCTTCTTGAGCGGTTTCGAGAAGATTTCGAACTTGCGAAATGGGATGGGCGCTGTCGACCCAGGCATGTTCACCGTTCAGAAATAAAAATCCGACTTTCTCTTGCACCGGCTTCCCTTTTTGAAAGTAGCTCAAGAAAACTCCCTTTTCATTGATAACTAACCTCTTATGGGTCGTCTTTGGGGTGATAACAAGAATTCCGTATTCCGAAAAAAGCTCCTGAATGCGGTAATCTTCATTGTCGGCGTAAGGCGGCTGCATATAAACCACGGCCCGACCGCCATTTCGGCGGGCTTCATGAATAAAAACACGGCTGATTTGCTCATAGAAGTCATCGGCATTTTTAATCTCCATAAGCGAGGGGAGTTGCGGAAACTTTTGCAACATAAACTCCTGCGCCAGCTTTAAATCTCCCAGTCCGCCAATAAAGCCCGGATTGTCTTCAATCACGCGCCAAGTGCCTTCAGAGTCACGGATAATGTCGGGACCGTAGAAAAAATTGACTTCCTGGGGTTTGAATTGGCCTTGAAAAAGTATGTCTCCATTGCGAGCTGCAATTTGATCTACAATCCCCTTGGGAATGATGTTGTGACTCTCAAAACTGCGGTCTCCCGAATAGTAATCTTTTAGAAAAGCCACGATTGCGCGAGCCCGCTGCTGCACGCCTTTTTCAAGCATTTCAAACTCTTGTTCCGAAAGGAGCCGCGGTATCGGGTCTAAGGCATTGTCGTGAGAAAAGGCAAGACGAGACTCGTGCAGGAACTGACGGGTGCTTTTGGGGTTCAGGGCTTCCAGAATGGGGGCAAGAGGTTTATAAAGGGTTCGGAGTTCACCCTGGGGAGTATACATTTCGTTGTACCCTTGAGCCCAAAGAAAACTGGGATCAAGAAGAAGCAACAAAAAGACAGAACATCTTAATAGGTGCGACAGACTCAAAAACACGTACTTCTTAAAGATCGGCATCATAAACCGTCCTCCTTACAGAAAGCATTCCAACCTCAAAGGATCTTTTTTTAGAGAGCAAATGACTTTGGCTGCTTTTAAGTTGGACAGCTCCATTTTTTGTCACCAATTCTGAAATTAATGACTGTCAAACTTTTTTGATTTCACCTTTTTACTGCCTAAATTCTAACAGGTGTTCGGCACACGTTAAGACAGTAGAATGACCACGATATACACGGTTATCTATAAGGAGATTTACATGTTGTTGAAATACGGATCTGTTGTTGCCTTAGTGGCTCTAACATTGTCACATAGTCCAGCTCACGCTTTTTTTGGTGATTTGCTAAAGGGAATCAACAATCTGGCCAACTGTCAGGCGTGGACAGACTCACCCGAAGACCAAGCCTTAGCCCACTATGACAGGATGAGTACACCTCTTCCCGCAGGTACGTTTCGTAAGGTGGTTCCCTTTAAAGAATCGGATTTTCAAACCAAACCTTGGATGCGCCAGTACGAGTATGTGGTGGTTGTTAATAACTCCAGTCCCTACGTTCATCGAACTGACTTCCCGGCCCAGCATCCCATTCCTTATTCAGCTAAGGAATTAGGGTTAACGGAAGATTCAGGCTATGATCAGAAGCTTTCTTCCCTTCGATTTTTGGAAGTGTATGGAGAGGCCGCTCGCAAGGTTTATTACTTTGGAACCCTCGAGCGCGTGAAAAATCCGACAACAGGAAAAATGGAGCCTGTTAAGTCTAACCTTCCCGGCGCTCAAACGATTCGCATCTATCAACGTGGACAACTGATACGAGTGGGAAAGGTTTCGACGGGTCGTGGCGGTTTCGAACTTCGTGATAAAAACCCACGCTGCACAAAGCGCCCTAATACCTCTTACTATTCCGTAACTGAATCTGGCTATTACAACTTCCAAGAGCTGATTAAGACGGGCTATCAATCCGGAGAGTGGGATGGCGCGGATATGCCAAATGCTATGTTTTATTTGCGAGGCCGGGGCTTAGCCCTTCATGAAGCGGCAGCTGCTAAGATTCCGAAGTTAGGCACACGTGATTCCGGCGGGTGCACTCGGTTAGACCCCAATACGGCGTCCAGTCTGTTTGACAGCATTGCTGCCACTAAGGGAGCGACGATCCCTGTGCTAGACGTCTATGGAAACCCGGTTTTAGATGCGGCTGGTCGAATCCAGTATAAAAACCAGGAAGAGATCATCTGGGGAGAGGGCACTCGCAATGAAAAGCGCGTTCCAGTGGCCTCATACAGTGCCCTTTTGATTATCCAGCCCAGCCATGTGGTAGACGCCTCACCCGCCCGGGACCAACAGGTTACTTATCAATACCGTAAGGAGTCCGATCGAGTTTACCAGCCTGGAAATAGTGAGCTTTTATACTAATTTCTAAAAATGCCTTGAAAAAATCTCAAAGAGGGTCGGTGCCAGGCCCTCTTTGCATTTACACTTGGGAAAAAACCTGTTAGATCTTGAACCCTTATCGCTAATAGGCTTGCAAGCATTTCTTCGTGGTGAAGGAATCGCCTTTATTGGCAGTCAAAGGATAGCATGAAACAGAAGACTCATTCTGGTGCTAAAAAGCGCCTTAAGCTTCTCCCCGGCGGAAAAGTTAAAAGAAAACATACAAAAATGCGTCACTTGAACTCTCACATGAGTTCAAAAACCAAGCGTCAGCTTGGTAAAGGCACTTACGTTGATGACGCTAACATGTATCAAACACGCCGCACTTTGGTGTTTTAAGGGAGAGATAGAAAATGGCTCGTGTAAAATCTGGCAAAACAAATCGTGCTCGTCACAAAAAAGTATTAAAAAGAGCGAAGGGTCGTTACAGCTCTAACTCTCGTGCCTACACACATGCTGTGGAGATGGACGACAGAGCAATGGTCTACGCTTACAAACATCGTAAGTTGCGCAAACGTCAGTTCCGCGCTCTGTGGAATCAACGAATCAATGCGGCAGCTCGTATGTTTGGAACAACTTATTCTCGTTTAATCGGCGGCTTGATTAAGGCCGGTGTTGAAATTGACCGTAAGAACCTGGCAGACTTAGCTGTTCAGGATTTGAAAGGCTTTGAAGCTCTTTGCAAGCATGCGCTTAAGTAGAGCTTGGTAAAGGAGAACCTCTCCATGCTCGAGGATCAAGTCCAGTTCGAAAAGAGAAAAAAAGAACACATTCTTTTAGCTCTTGATCCGAAGACTCAGGCCGCTGATCGCTCCAGTTGGGAGATGTTCGAACTTGAACATGAAGCTTTTCCTGAATTGAATTTCGAAGAGGTGGATATCTCCACCTCTTTTTTTTCGCATCCCTTGAGAGCTCCCTTTTTTATCAGTTCGATGACTGCAGGTCACGAACAGGGAGAGTTGATCAACACTCGTCTAGCGGATCTTTCAGCTCGCCATCAAATTTTGATGGGGGTGGGATCTCAGCGAAAAGAATTAACTCATCCAGAGGCCCGTTCAGAATGGATCGAAATTAAACGAAAGCATCCTTCAGCCTTGCTAATGGCGAATATCGGAGCCACACAGCTAATCTCCACTCCGGTCGAGGCTGTTTTAAAGCTAACTGAATCCTTGCAAGCTGTGGCGCTGATCGTGCACACCAATCCGCTGCAAGAGGTTCTACAAAGCGAAGGCACACCTCAGTTTCGTGGCGTTTTAAAGGCACTTGAAAATTTGGTCAAAAAATCTGAAGTGCCCGTGGTTGTCAAAGAGGTAGGATTTGGTTTTAGCGCGGCTACGTTAAAGCGTCTTCATGAGATGGGTGTCAGTGTCGTGGATATCAGTGGGAGAAGCGGAACCCACTGGGGGCGCATTGAAGGCTTGCGGGCTCAAGATCCGATTCGCGACCAGGCTTCGACGACTTTTCAAAACTGGGGACGTTCAACCCTTGGAATTTTACAAGAAATTGAAGGGCAGAAATTCAAGTTTCAGGTTTGGGCATCAGGCGGAGTGCGCTCTGGTTTAGATGTGGCTAAGTGTCTTGCTCTTCAGGCGCAAATGGTGGGTTTAGCATACCCTTGGTTGAAAGCGGCGTTAGAGTCAGAAGAAAGCCTAGAGCAGTTGTATCAGCAAATTTCATTTGAATTAAAAGTCGCGCTCTTTTGCACGGGATCGCAAGGCGTTCAAAGCCTGAGAGAGCGGAAGGTTGGGAAATGGCGAAAAGTTTAGACGAAATATTTAAAGGATTCTCAAAGTTAAATTTGGAACAACGTCATAAGGCCCTTTTGAAAGCGGAATGCTTGACCGAAGAAGAGGCCGTTTATTTGAAGAAGGGCGGTCTTCAAAACTTGGCGCTTGGTGAGAAATTTATTGAAAACGTGATCGGTTACTTCCAGCTTCCTATGGGTGTGGCCACTAATTTTCGCATTGATAGCGTAGACTATATGATTCCCATGGCGGTTGAAGAGACCTCAATTGTGGCCGCCGCCAGTAAAACAGCGCGCTGGGTTCGTGAGTGCGGTACGATCAAAACCGAAGTGATAGGCCAAGACATTATAGGCCAGATTCAGTTCGCCCATGTGACCAACATTGAAAAATTCAAATCCGCTATTTTAGCTCAAAAAAACTTTCTGATCGAAATCGCCAATCGTGATGTGGCCTTTGGAATGGTCAGTCGAGGCGGGGGTGTTAAGGATATTCAGGTACGTTTTATCGATCGCGGTGACCAAACATTGGAAGGGGCTGCGCTTGGAAGTGGATTTATGGGTGTTGTGCATGTTCTGATGGATCCGGTTGATGCCATGGGTGCCAATATTATCAATCAAGTTTGTGAGTATTTAAAAGATCCCTTAGAGCAGTTCACAGGTGAAAGGGTCACCATGTGCATTCTCTCAAATTTAGTCGATACCAAAATAACTCGAGCCGAAGTGACTCTTGAAAATATAGAAGAGGATTTGGCTTTGCGAATTCAAGAGGCTTCTTTGTTTGCAGAACAGGATTCCTACCGTGCCGCTACTAATAATAAAGGTGTACTGAATGGTATTGATCCGATTTTGATTGCTACAGGTAACGACTGGAGAGCCGTGGAGGCCGGCGTTCACGCCTATGCTGCCAGAACAGGACAGTATCGATCGATCACAAAGTGGCGAAAAATCGGAACAAGTTTAGTCGGAGTCTTTAAGGCGCCATTGATCGTTGGAACCGTGGGGGGGGTGACCGCCCTCCACCCCACCGCCAAATTGGCCATGAAAATGATGAAGATTCAAAACGCATCTCACCTGTCTCGAGTTTGTGCCGCGGTTGGATTGGTCCAGAACCTGGGGGCCTTAAAGGCCCTTACAACTGTGGGAATCATTGAAGGCCATATGAAGCTTCATATTCGAAACTTAAGCCTAGGCGCTGGAGCACAAGAATTGGAAATGCCCCTACTCCAGAAAAAGTTAGAAGAAATTTTGCAGCTGCGAAAACGAATTTCTTTGTCCAATGCGATCGAGGCGTTAAGTGAAATTCGTGCAAAAAAAAGCACAGAATCGGAAATGACTCATCCATGAAGATAATTTCAGTTCCGGGAAAAATCTTTTTTGCAGGAGAATATGGCGCCTTGAGAGGTTTTCCGACCCTGTCAGTAGCCGTTAAACCTGATTTTATCTATACCTCTGGACCGAGTCTGACGGAAATCCATCCTCAAAGCCCTGCGGGAAAATTGCCTGGTAGCCAAAATCTTCCAGGAATTCTGACTGACCCCTACAGCTCCACAGGCGGGATGGGCCGAAGCACAGCCGAGTTTTTGGTCAAATCCCTTCAGACTCAAACCTCCCTGTCTAAGCAGGCTCAAGATTCTGATGAGCTCGCGCAAACTCTGTGGCACAGCTACCGTGAAGTCACTGCAACAGAACCCAACCCGCCCAGTGGGGTGGATCTTATCACTCAAGTTTTAGGGGGATACTGCGTGACT
Source organism: uncultured Pseudobdellovibrionaceae bacterium (assembly GCA_964515195.1). Lineage (GTDB taxonomy): Bacteria > Bdellovibrionota > Bdellovibrionia > Bdellovibrionales > Bdellovibrionaceae. Next base: position 16,807 of record CAZETK010000007.1, on the reverse strand, counting down.
GAGTGGTCGCAACGAGGAAACTCTTTATCGGATCTTAAAAAGGACGCTCAGAATTCGCAAAAGGATGGCACAATCCAGCCTCAGGAAAACGGTTGGCTAAGAAAGAACCATTGGAGTTTCCCGAATTTAGATTGGGTTGTGATTTTAACGGGCTATAAGGTCAAAACGCACGAGCATCTATCGCAGTTGTGCAATTTAGACTGGAACGCCATCGAAGATTTGAATCGAAGTGTTGTGAAAGCTTTTGAAGCTAAAAATGAATCGGCCTTTGTCGAAGGTATTAGAGCTTGGCGGGGATTTCTGAAGAATGCGGGATTGGAAGCGGCGACAACAACGGAATTAGTAGATGAGTTATTAGAAACTCCTGGAGTAAAAGCGGCCAAGGGCTGCGGCGCTCTGGGCTCGGATTCCATTGTGATCTTTTTTGATAAGGCAGCCAGCACTTTTATCAATGGAATATTGGAAGGATGGAGTCCTGGCTGCATCATCCGCTCCCATCAAGTCTCAGAATCCGGACTGAAAGTGGTTTATGAAAATAAGCAAATCCGCTCCCTCTAATATTGCGCTTATTAAATATATGGGAAAAGTGGACGGGCTGGGGAATAAGCCGGCCAACGCTTCAGTTTCTTATACGCTTGAGCATCTGCGTACTCATGTTGAAATTGAAAGGATTTCTTCGGCTAACGGCCGTGACCAATGGCAGCCTTTGCAAATAGAAGGGGCTTTTCCCTTAGCTTTAAAACCCACTGGACAAGAAAAGTTTTTAAACCATTTTGGCCGCCTTAAGGAAAAGTGGGGAATCAAAGACACATATTTGATCAAGTCCGCGAATAACTTTCCATCCGATTGTGGTTTGGCCAGCTCGGCTTCTAGTTTTGCAGCTTTAACGTGGGGAGCGGCTGAGCTGTTTCAAAAAACAGCACCACAAAACTGGGGTGATGATTTAACTGAACTGTCTCGCCTCTCTAGGCAGGGTTCAGGATCCTCTTGTCGCTCTTTTTTCTCCCCATGGGCCTTGTGGCGGGATCAAGGGGCCGAACCCTTGAAGTTTTCCTTACGTCTTCATCATGCTGTGATTATTCTGGAGAAGGATGTCAAAGCGGTTTCCTCTTCAGAGGCTCATAAACGGGTTTTGACGAGCCCTCGATTTCAGGGCCGCATAAAACGTGCAGAAGAAAAACTGGAAGTGCTCCTGTCAGCGATCTCTCAAGAACGGTGGAAAGAGGCTCATGAAGTGATTTGGGATGAGTTCTGGGACATGCATGAACTTTTTCACACTTCACAGTCACCATTCAGGTATATGACCTCTGAATGCCGCGAGATCTTGTCTTGGATGGAAAAAAAATGGAAACAAGAAAAACACGGTCCCTGGATCACTTTAGACGCTGGTCCCAATATCCATTTATTGTTTCACAACGAAGATCTGGCTTTTGCACAAAAATATCTGACCGAATTTAATCGCCACAATGTTATCACCTCATGGGGGTCACCGTGATACCTGACGGATTTCAAACTCGTACATACGGAAAATGGATTTTGGCCGGTGAGCACACTGTTATTCGTGGCGGTCGCGCCTTAGTTTTTCCTCTTAAGTCCCAGTACTTGGACTGGAATTTTACTCCAGATAATTCTGGAGCCCTTGAGGTGGTCATCCCAAAAGGATACCCGGAAGAATTTAAATTGCTATTTTGGTCTGTTTTTGAAAAGGCCTGTCAGATTAAAAATATCAGTCTTAATCAATTCTCAGGACGCTTAGAGATCAAGGCCGAAATCTTGATCGGTTCGGGGTTAGGAGCTTCTGCCACTCTGTGCGCAGCCTTAACTCGATGGTTTGCTCAATTGGGACTGATTTCACAAGCGGATATGTTTACTTTTGCCAAAACCTTAGAAGATACTTTTCATGGCGAGTCCAGCGGCGTCGATGTGGCGGTGGTGCTTTCGGAAAGTGGATTGATTTTCCAACGTGATCAAGAATCCCAAACTTTTCAAGCTACCTGGCAACCGGAGTGGTACTTAAGCCACTGTGGTGAGCGCGGAATCACCAAAGAGTGTGTTCAAAAGGTCAAGATACTGGGAGAGAGAGACCCTCAAGGATTTGCCAGATTAGACGAGCAAATGAAAACCGCCGTTCAGTTTTGTGAAGAGGCCCTCACCTTAGGGTCGAGCAGTGGCTTTTCTACTCTTAAAGAAGCTTTGGATTTAGCACGTAATTGTTTCCAAGAGTGGAGCCTTATTACCCCTGCCTTAGAGCAGCACATGAAGCAACTGCGAAGCCTCGGCGCGCGCGCCGTTAAACCCACGGGCTCTGGCGGTGGCGGCTTTGTCCTTTCACTCTGGGAAGAGCCTCCCCAAGACACTTCCAACATCACTTTCTTAAAGGCCTCAGTTCGATAGCTCCTCCTTTTTTAAAAGGGTTTACCGCAAGAGTTATCTTTAGGAGGAACGAACTGGCGTGAAATAAGCGCTCATCGCGTCTTCAAGTGCCAGAGTAGAAGACTGGCGGCAACAGTGGCATTTAAAGACTCAACGTTTTCAGTAGGAATTGAGACCCAATGAACTCTTTGAAAGGATGGAAGCCCAGGCCCTTCCTCGCCAATTAGAACGCGAATGTTCTGTGGCCAATTTATTTCGAGCAAAGAGTCGCCCTGGGTGTCAAGGGCCCATACGGTTGGATGGTCCCAGTCTGATAGGGGACCTGATTGGAAAAGTGGAGCTTTTAGGACTGCACCGGCCGAGGCTTTTACGCAACGAGGGTGATAAGGGTTGGCGCTTTCTTCAGTTAGATGAATTTTGCTCACTCCGAAGGCCACACTGGACCGAATCAGGGCGCCTAAATTGTTTGGGTCCCCAATGGGGGCAATGATTTCTAAGCCCTGGTGTTTATCTTGGCAGCTTGATAGGGGAATGCGTTGAGTTTTCAAGACAAGCAGGTTGTGGTGGGTTCCAATGATGTCCAGCTCATGGAAAAGCTCTGAGGTTAACTCAAAGACAGGGGCTTTCGACTGGCGGGGATTTTGTCCCCGCTTAATCAATTCGGATTCGATAGTAAAAGTGGGATTTTTTAAAAATTCTCGAATTATTTTTTCACCACTTAAAAGAAACAAGCCTTCATTCTTGATGCCCTTCGAGGTCAGAAGACTGCGCCATTGTCGGAATTGTGGATTGGAATTTGAACTGATTTGCTTCACGAATCTTTTCCTTCCGTCGAGTCGTGATCGGAATCATGAAATGGGACAACTTTGATCTTTTCGAACACTAGAAGTCTTCGTTTGTAAGGCGTATGGGGAAGTTCATAATGATGATTTTCCGCCAGCTTATAATACTCACTCCACTCCTGGGCTAACTCTAGTTCAGGATCAACCCCTGGACCTTTCATCAGGTAAACCCGTCCGCCTACCTCAACACATTGTGAAACGTTTCGAAGCGTATTGGATACATCCTCTACGGCGCGGGTGATGACTCCCATCAAAGGATAGACGAAGCTTTCATCAATATTACGACCGATGATGTCCAAATTCTTAAGCCCAAGCGATTCTCGAACGCGCTTAAGAAAGTCCACACGTTTTTGAACCCCTTCGGCCAGAAGAATTTTTTCTTCTGGAAAAAGAATTTTAAGAGGAATGCCCGGAAAACCTGGACCAGTTCCCATGTCCATTAGGGGGAACTGAAGCGAAGTCAGGCGGGTGATCAGCGCTGAATCCAAAAAGTGTTTGATTCCAATGTCTTTAATGGTCAAGAGGCGGGTGAAATTTTGGTGCTCTTGTTCTTTCATAAGAGCTTCATAAAAGCGAGCCATCTGCCGACGCTGCTCATGAGTGATAAAATCACCGCCGTGATTGCGAAAGATATCGTATAATCGGTCATTGGCCTCTTCTATAGAAAAAATTTGCTGGGGCCTGCGGTGACGGCCGCGCAAAGCACTGGAGATGGAAGATCTTTCGGAAGGACTCTTACTTTGCAAGCTTTTAGTCTTGTTGGGCCCGACTGAGGTAGAAGATGTCGCCTCAGCCCCACGGCCATGGGCCTTCTCGCGGCGAGCTTTATAGGGGCTGTAGTTGGTTTTGTTTTTGTGAGCCATGAAGGCCCTTAATAGCACAACTTGTCATGAACTCCAAACATTGTAAATCTATCAGCTTTTGGCGATATTGGAGGACTATGTCTGAAGCATCCCAATCTCAACTTGATGAAATAAAAAACCAAGCGGTCGCGGCCTTTGAAGAGGCCCAAAATCCGCAAGATCTTTATAATGCCAAGGTTCAATTCTTGGGGAAGGCTGGTGCCTTAACCGAGATCATGAAATTAATGGCCAAGCTCCCGAAAGAGGAAAAGCCACAGTTTGGTAAAAAAGTAAACGAGGTTAAAGAGTCTCTCGAGAAGCTTTACACCCATTTAGAGACCCAACTTCAAACCCGTGAAATTCAACAAAAAATGGAAGGCGAGAAAATCGATCTAACCCTGCCGGGCGTGGGGCCGCAAATGGGCAGTTTGCACCCGGTTCAGAAGGTGACCGAAGAAATCGCCACTATCTTAAGTCGTTTGGGTTACTCACTTCGTACAGGGCCTTTGATCGAAAAAGATTATTATAACTTTGAGGCCTTGAATATTCCTCCGGATCACCCCGCACGGGATATGCAGGATACCTTTTTCGTGGATGATCAGTATGTACTTCGAACTCATACCTCACCCATCCAGATTCACTCTCTCGAGCAAGAAGAGCTTCCGTTACGAATCATGGGGACGGGGGCTGTTTTTCGTGTCGACAGCGATATTTCTCATTTGCCTCACTTTCACCAGATGGAAGGCATGTGTGTTGATCGTAAGGTATCAATGGCAGATCTTAAAGGGACGATTGCGTTTTTTGTGCGAGAATTTTTTGGGCCTGGTCTTAAAACGCGCTTCCGCCCCAGCTTCTTTCCTTTTACAGAGCCATCTGCTGAAGTGGATTGTTCCTGTCCTGTTTGCAAAGGGGACGGATGCTCGCTTTGTAAACAAACAGGGTGGATTGAAATCGGGGGTGCCGGCCTTGTAAATCCAAAAGTATTTGAACATGCCAAGATTGACTATCCGAAGTGGCAAGGCTTTGCATTCGGATTTGGAATCGAGCGTATGGCCATCATCAAATATGGGATTGAGGATATCCGTCTGTTCCCAGAAAATGACTTACGATTTTTAAGGCAGTTTTTATGAAGTTATCACTGAACTGGATTCAAGAATTTGTTAATATTGAAGATTTTCTTTCTAAGCCGACTGAGCTTGCTGAAATTCTGACACAAGCTGGTTTTGAAGTGGAATCCGTCGAGGATGCTCGTGCGCAGTATCATCAAATTTTTGTGGGACATATCCTTGAGAAGAGCAAACATCCAAACGCCGATAAGCTATCGGTGTGCCGGGTGACGACGGGACAAAATCAAATCCATCAAATTGTTTGTGGCGCTCAAAACCACAAGGCGGGTGATCGAGTGGCTGTGGCCCTGCCTGGTGCGGTTCTTCCTGGAAATTTCAGCATCAAGAAAACCAAGCTGCGAGGTGTGGACTCTGCTGGAATGCTTAGTTCTTATAAAGAGCTGGGTTTGGAGGGTGATTCTTCTGGCATTATCATTCTTGGTGAAGAGGCTCCCGTGGGAACTCCCTTCGCCGAATACTGGGGATTGAATGATATTATTTTTGAACTGAAGGTCACTCCCAATCGAGCGGATGGGTTGAGCCACTATGGTTTAGCCCGTGAAATCGGGGCTCTTTTGCAACGCGAGGTTAAACCCATTCCTCAGGCTCTTAAAGGGACGAAGGCTAAAAAATCGGGAAATGTGTCTGTTGAGGTTAAGGCTGAAGACTTATGTCCTCGCTACATGGGTCGACTTATCAAGGGTGTAAAGGTCGAACCGAGTCCCGACTGGCTTCGCAAGAAGTTAGAAGCCGTGGGACTTAACTCCATCAACAATATTGTGGACGTGACCAACCTGATTCTAATTGAGCTGGGTCAGCCTTTACATGCTTTCGATGCCGACCAGATTCAGAATGGAAAGATTATTATTGATCGGGCCCAGGACGCAGAAAAGTTCACAACTTTAGACGGAACCGATCTGGCTTTAAAGAGCGAAAGCTTGACGATTCGAGACCCCTCGCGGACTTTGTGTTTGGCGGGTGTGATCGGGGGGCTTAATTCGGGCACTACAGTGGATACAAAAAATGTGTTCCTAGAGGCAGCCTATTTCAAGCCCCAGTCGGTGCGAAAGACCTCTCGCGGTTTCGGAATTGAAACCGATTCTTCCTATCGGTTCGCAAGGGGCGTAGACGCCGAGCTGACGCCGATTGCATTAGCTCGAGCCTGTGAGCTTATTCAAAAAGTCGCAGGTGGAACCCTGGCAGAAGACTATGCCGATTGGGACAGCCGTAAACCTGTAATTCCTAGAATCCAAGTTTCAGCCGAGTTGATTTCAGAAAGATTGGGTTATCCAGCCACAGCTGAAAAGATACGAGACTACGCTCAGCGCTTGCATATGAAGATTGAAAAAGAAGATGCGGGAGTCATGACTTTAATTCCTCCCAGCTTCCGTCAAGACTTAGAACACGAAGTGGATTTCGTCGAGGAGTACGCACGCTTAGATGGCTATCACAATATTCCTGAATCAATTCCACCTTTTGTAAGTTACCCGACTCCCCATGATAAGGGATTTACCGGGTTGCAAAAGTTATCTCAGGTTTTGGTCTCTCGAGGTTTCAATCAAGCTACAAATTTTGCCTTCTGCTCGAAACAGGGTGAGGGAAGCTTTCTGGGGGACATAACCCGATTAAAAGCCTTGGGGCTATCAGTTTCTCAGGACAGAATCCAGCTTCGAAATCCACTTAATGAAGATCTTGATGTGATGCGATCATCCCTGAGTTGGGGTTTATGGCAGAATCTGCTTCACAACTATCGCCATGGCCAGGATCAGGGCAGCTTGTTTGAACACGGCAAGACTTTTTTTAAAGGCCCGGATGGCATTTCAGAAGTGATCCGATTTGCAGCCGTCTCATGGGGAGATGATGTGGACCTTTGGTCTTCATCAAAAATGCCGGGCCCTTTATTCAAACTTAAGGGGATTCTTGATAATTGGGTTAGAACCTATCGATGGAACTCATTAACTGTAAAGGCAGGGGGATCTCTTCAAGCTCCCGAGTTTTTACATCTTGGGCAGTGGGGTCTTATCGAATTTGAGGGTGAGTCCATTGGGTTAATGGGTTCACTTCATCCTGGAATTTTAAGTGAGAATAAAATTCGAGTTCCTGTGGCTATCATGGAGTTAGAAGTAGATCGACTATTAGAGAAACAAACGGCCCAGTTGCGGGCACAAACACCATCGAAGTTTCCGCGTGTTGAACGAGACCTGGCCTTTGTTATGCCACAAGATTTGGCTGTCGGTGAGATTCTGAAAACCATTCGCCATAAGGCCGGTGCACTTCTTGTGGATTTGAAAGTTATCGATGTTTTTACAGGTGCTCCTTTGGAAAGTGGAAAGAAATCAGTGGCTATTCGCTATGTTCTTCAAGACCGAACGGCGACCTTACAAGAGGACAAGGTTAATGCCTTGCAACAAAAACTAGTTGAGGAGCTAAGTAGTCGTTATCCTGTTGCACTTCGTTAATGGGTGGATGAAAAAGCTTGAAGAATTTCAAGGGTTTGTCTTAAGCTTTTGAAAGCAGCTATTTAGATTATGACTATAATCAAGAAGGATCTATGAGCGGACAGAATGTCAGTAAATCAACAATGACCAAGGCTGATATCGTCGAGCGGGTCTACCAAAAAATCGGCTTCTCTAAGAAGGAAGCCTCGGAATTGGTAGAGCTGGTTTTTGACACACTTAAGGACCAATTGAGAGCTGGCGAAAAAGTTAAGATCTCGGGCTTTGGGAATTTCCTCGTAAAAGGTAAAAACGAACGTGTCGGGCGAAATCCTCAGACAGGTGAGCAGATTATGATTTCTGCTAGACGGGTATTGACGTTCCGATCGTCTCCAGTCTTGAATGCGATGCTGGATGGTGAAGACATCCAAGGCATAAGTGAAGAGGATGATGATGAATAATTCTGATCCTCTTTTAGAGGGCGAGTTGCAGTTAAAAGATCTTAACTTTGTAGAGTCAAAGAAACAGACAAGTGGCACTGAAAGCCTACCAGCTGCTCTTTGTGATGATCTTTTGCTGGAAGAGATCAAAAATATTCCTGACAAAATGGGATTCAAAATCGGAGATGTGGCGGACCTTCTTCAAGTGAAATCTTATGTACTTCGTTACTGGGAAACAGAATTTGAAATTCTTCGTCCTAAGAAAGCCTCAAATAATCAACGCCTCTACACTCGTAAAGACGTTGAAAATGCTTATTTGATCCGAAAGCTTCTTCACCGTGACCGCTTCTCTATTGAAGGCGCACGGCTGGCCCTAAAAGAACTCAAGAGCCACGTTAAGAAGGAAAAAGATTACTCCCAAGTGCTACAGAAATACCAAAATCTATCTTCGACTTTTTCCGAGCGCCTGGAAGAAATCGCATCTGATATCCAAAACTTGCGCCAGATGTTTCGGTAAGCTTACTTTCCATCAAAATAGGGGACTTTATCCACTGGGTAAATGGCGGGCTCGCTCAGGCCCAGTTTTCGAATTTCAACCCGTAATGGGCGCTCAGTTAAAATTTCTGTCAGGCCGTATGAGAGCATTTCATCATACCAAATGGGGTTCGCCGCAGCTTGTACACTATAGGCCAGCTTGATGCTGCCGGAAACAGGCAGACCAGTGACGGCGTCACGGCCCATCAAATCGAGTCTGTAGGTGCAACTATGGAGACGATTATTTAATGACCTAACCCTGAGAGTGCCGGATTCAATCATTAAATGGAACCTGGAGGGTGTTTCAGCGCTTATGTGAGATTGCAGGTCAATCGCTTCAGTGGGGCCGCCCGCACAAGTACTTGGCGTACAGTAGTGACACAGCATCTTGGCCTGGAGGGATTCAAGAGTCAACTGACCCTGAGATTCAACCATGCCATGGACAGGGCCAACTCTCCACATTAGGGATTCGGCATGGACCGAAACGCTTAAGAAAAGCAGTACTGAAATAATAAGATTAGGCATAATAAACTCCTTGAATGCTGATTTTTTGCAGCAACAGATCATTACGCTTAAATATCCATTTTACCAAGCTCTTTTATGGCCTCGGCGACTATTAAATCTCAGCCGTGTTTTGTCTGCATTTTATACAAATACAAGTTTGATAAATATCATTTCAAGCCTTGTTTGCGAAAGTCTTCTGCTGGCATTTTCTTGAACTTGGGATTGATATGGGCTACCGTTTGCCGACACCCGGGAGGGGGTTGCGGAAACGGAGGCTCGGGTGATGAAAGTTCTAGCTCTTGTTTTGGTGTGGACCCTGGTCACGGCGTTCGCCAAGACCCCGTCCTCGACAGAGGCGGTTGCCCTCTTAAAACATATCGATGAAATGTACCGGGCTGACACCAGCGAGACAGAACTCACTATGCAGATTCAGACTGCTGAATGGACAAGGCAGCTGAAGCTTCGGGGCTGGTCATGGGGCATGGATAAAACGCTAATCCGCATTCTGGCACCCAAAAAAGACGAGGGAGTATCCACGCTTCGGATTGATCGTGAGATGTGGAATTACTTCCCCAAAATCAATCAAGTTGTAAAAGTGCCGCCTTCGATGATGATGGGATCTTGGATGGGGTCGGATTTTACAAATGACGATCTTGTGCGAGAGTCATCCCTGGTCGATGATTACGATGTCACAATGAAGTCACAGGATGAGACTCATTTGCTCACTCTGACGCCGAAGCGAGAAACACCCAGTGTCTGGGGGCGGATCGAAATCAAAGTCGAGAAAAACACAAAGATTCCGCAACAGCAGATCTATTACGATGAACGTGGACGTAAGATTCGGATCATGGAACTTCGTGATGTGAAGGAGATGGGGGGGCGGCGCATCCCGACCGTTATTGAACTGAGGCCGCTCAATAAGCCAGGACAGAGTACGACCGTGACTTATGAGAGTGCAAAATTTAATCATAAGATCGACGAAAGTGTTTTCACGCTTCGCAATTTGCAGCGTCGATAAAATGAATTGGCTATCAACGAGGACTTTCCGTGCTGATGATTTTCACCATTGCTTTCCGTAACATCCTTCGCCATCGTCGACGATCTTTTTTAACAGGCCTGACATTGACGGTGGGTTATGTCCTGCTTTCTCTTGCGTTTTCGGTGATGGAGGGCAGCTACTCTAATCTTATCAATCGTTTCACACTCGAGCGCACGGGCCATGTTCAGGTTCACAGGAAAGGGTATTTGGACCGGCCTGATATTTCCCATACAATTCGAGATCCGTCCGCTGTCGTGGCGATTTTAGAAGCAGACCCTGAGGTCATTGCGTTCACGCCGCGTATTCTGGGGCCGGCGCTGGCCTACGCCCACGATAAATCAGTGCCCGTACAAGTTTCAGGTATCGATCTGCGCACTGAAACCACAGTCACGAATCTTGCTGAAAAAATTGATGGAGGCTCGCTTTCAGCTATTGAGACCGATGAGAGTGGAGTTTTCGATGTTATGATCGGGGCCGTGATCGCTAAGAATTTGCGGCTCAAGCTGAGTGATGATGTGATTCTGATTTCTCAGGGTGCGGATGGCTCTATCGCAAATGACCGTTACCGGGTTGCAGCCATCATCGGAAGTGAAGACGGGAGTGATCGACTTACAGTCTATATGCCGATCAGGGCCGCTCGTGAATTTTTCGTGATGCCGGGACAGGTCCATGAGTTCGTTCTTCGACTGAAGAGATTCCAGCAAGCTCCCCGGGTGGCTGCTAATTTAAATCATAGGTTTGGGAAAAACGGAGTGTTAGAAGCACAGACTTGGCAACGTGTCGAGGAAGATTTTTACCGTGCAATGCAGACGGATCGAGCGGGTAATATTGTCACTTACAGTATTGTTATCTTTATGGTCGCCATCGGTGTTCTCAATGTGGTTTTGATGTCTATCCTTGAGCGCACACGCGAGTTTGGGGTTTTAAAGGCGATTGGCACAAAGCCAAACACCATTCTTGGAATGATTGTGTTAGAAACTGTACTGCTTTCGCTGATGTCAATTGCCGTTGGTTTTGTGATCGCTATACCTGTGAACTACTGGTTTGAGGTTCACGGTATCGTGATGGATCCGCCTTTCGATATTGGGGGGATTTCTTATGATAGAATTTCAGGTGAACTTTCCATTGCGACCTTGCTGGAACCAGCTTTTGTTATTGTCGGGGTCGCTATTGCCGTGAGTTTATTTCCGGGACTGCGTGCGGCTCATGTTCGCGTGGTTGACGCTTTGAGGAGCGCATAATGAAGGAGGCGCGCTAACATGGGTTTCCTGCTGAAAATAGCCTTTCGTAATGTTTTACGTCATAAACGTAGAACTGTACTGACGTCTATTTTAATCGCCTCGGGACTTGCGGTATTGATTCTATATGACGGGCTTGTGATTGGAATGAGCGATACGATGGTCAGAAACGCTACCGAGACATTTCTTGGTCATGCGCAAATCCATGCTCCTAACTTTCGTGACGATCAGGATATCGATCAGGTTATTCAAAAGCCCTTGGAGGTTCAAAAAATTCTAGCCGACGATCCCAATGTCGAAGCGGTATCACCACGCACTCTTACGCTAGGCATGATTTCATCGGCTGGCAATGTTTCTTCCATCACGATTTATGGCGTGGAACCAGAAAGTGAAGGCAAGGTTTCACGTCTTCAGCGGGCTATCGTTCAAGGGGAGTACCTTACCGAAGCCGCCGAGACTGAAATCCTTCTAGGCTCACGTCTTGCCAAGACTCTTGAAGTGGAGCTGGGGGATCGGGTCGTATTAACAGCCGCTCGGGCGCAAGATGGAAAATTGGCACAGGAGCTCTTCCGAGTATCAGGGATATTTGAATTCGGCTCGCATCCCCTTGATCAGGGCCTAGTGTTCATTCCTTTGAAGCGCGCACAGGACGTCTTGGGCCTTGGAGTCGATGTGCACGAGATCGCCTTTCGTTTTCGTACCTTGGAACTTGCCAATCGTGATGATCTGGAACTGTGGACTCGCCTTGCAAACACCGGTAACGAGGCTTTGAACTGGAAAGGACTTGCTCCAGCTCTTCGTGGTGTCATCGATATGGTGGCTTATGCGACTTGGATTGTAGCTGGCATTTTATTTGGTGTGATAATCATCGGAGTGATCAATTCGCTTTTCATGGCAATTCACGAACGTATGTTCGAATTCGGTGTGATGAAGGCCGTGGGCACTCGGCCCTTTCGGCTAGTAAGTTTGGTGCTTCTAGAGGCGGCCGTTCTGGCCCTTATCAGCATCATGATTGGCCTTGTTGTTGGAGGAAGCTTGACAGCCTATTTTAGTGTTCACGGTTTCGACTTTTCGGGGATCGAATACACGGGCACCCCCTTGACGGATCCCATACGAACCGTGCCTAAGCTGACCCAGTTTATTATGTTTCCCCTTTTCGTTTTAATACTGACGCTTATTGCGGGACTATATCCCGCAATCTACGCCGCCCGGATTGTGCCATCACAAGCCATGCGAAAATCGCTTTAAGGAGAAAGTAGAATGATGACTCCCGTGATTGAACTTAAAAATGTTTTTCGATGTTACGGAGCTGGCGATGTGCAAGTAAGGGCTGTTGATGGCGTCGATTTAAAAATTATGCCCGGTGAGTTTACGGCCATTGTCGGACCGTCGGGATCGGGGAAGTCGACACTCTTAAACCTTATCGGTGGTTTAGACACTCCCAGCGATGGAACCATTCATCTTGCTGGCATCGCGATTTCTGAAATGAGCGGAGGTGAACTGTCAGATTTCAGAAGGGATCATATCGGGTTCATTTTTCAATCCTATAATCTTATTCCGGTTTTGTCGGTCACCGAAAACGTGGAGTATATCATGCTCCTTCAAGGGGTGCCCACGGATGAGCGTCGGCGGCGCGTGCAGGAAATTCTAAAGCGAGTGGGGCTGGAAGGGCGAGAACACCGCAGGCCCGGCGAGCTATCCGGAGGACAGCAGCAGCGCGTGGCGGTGGCCCGGGCTATGGTGTCCAAGCCAAGTTTGATTCTGGCCGATGAGCCCACAGCGAACCTGGATTCGGTGACTGGAGCGTCACTGCTCGATATGATGAAGGAGTTAAACGAACGAGATGGTATGACCTTCGTATTTTCAACTCATGATCCTAATATCATGGCCCGAGCGAAGCGGTTGATTCGTATGAAGGATGGCAAGGTGGAAAGTGATGAGACTCGCTAAGCCCTTTGTAAACGGATTTCTAGTTGTGATCATAGCAATCGGCTTAGCTTGGTCCTTACGAAGTGAGGCTCAGGTCGAATTTGGAGGGTATTTTAAGTCTTACATCATCACACAAGATCCGCCCGCGATTCAGCCCTCACCCCCAGGTTATGGCAGAGAGCTCGGTCTTCAGTCGCTCAGTGCAGGACGCTTGAATGTAACTTGGACTCTGCAAAGTGATTTGAGTGTAGAGGCGGCCTATGAGGCTACACCTATCATTGAGGACCGATCGATTTTAAATCAAAGTGTTGGTTCTTTAATAATCACGGAGCCTCTTAATCGAGGACCCAATTACCGTCTTATGGACATCAAGACTGATCCGGTAAACGAAAGCGGCCATCGGGTTTTTCAGAATCTCGACCGATTGTCTCTCCATGCGGCGCTTCCCTTTGGAGATTTGACAGTGGGAAGGCAGGCGATAACGTTCGGGACTGCCCGAGTGATTTCGCCAACGGATGTACTCTTACCTTACTCCTTTGCCCAATTGAATGTGGAGTACCGTATGGGTATAGATGGTCTACGTCTTCAGGCGCCGATCGGGGCAACCGGAGAGCTTGATATCGGCGCTGTCGTCGGTGAAGAGGCTCGCGCCGAAAATAATGCTGCTTTCATTCGTTCGCGCTTGTCCTATTGGCAAAGTGATTTTGTGGTGATGGCGATGACATTTGCGCGGGCCACTCTAATCGGGGGTGGAATTCAGACAGGCATTCAGGATTTCGGTTATACCCTGGATTTCGCCCAGATTTGGCCCGATAGCAACGATGAGGCTTATTTCCGTCTTTCGATGGCTCTAGATCATACATTGGCTTCCGAACTTTTTATTTTCGTCGAGTACCACTTTAATGGAGCTGGCTCGAGTCGAAGTGAGGACTACTTAGCCCGCTTGCAGACCTTCGCCTATCAGAAAGGCGGCGTCTTTTTGTTGGGACGCCACTATCTTATTCCGGGAGCTTCTTACCCTCTGACACCTTTAACACAAGTGAGTGGTCAAGCCCTTTGGAATCTTGAGGATGGCTCTGTGTTCTTGAGACCAAGTCTCGAATATAACTTTGCCGAAAACATCTATTTCGACTTCGGATCCTTCTTGGCGTTAGGACAGGGGCCACAATATGGAACCAATGGGGTGAAGACCAGAAGTGAGTTTGGCTCTTATCCAATTCAAGCTTATGCGGCCCTTCGTTTTTATTTTTAAGATGAACCTGATTAGGAAAGGCAAAACAGTTCGCAATTCGCCGACTTGTAGGCTTAGGCTTAATGAATGAGCAAGGTGAAAAAGCACGACACAATAGGAGCTCTAGTGACTTACCTCATGACGGGGCGTTTTAAGCCGGACATGATCTTTGCAAGAGTTTTAGCTGTTGGATTTCCTTTTGGCGAAAGGGAATCGTAAAACGTCCTTTTAGACATTGGAACCCTTGCTAGGGTTTTCTCAAGATCCAGGGCCTCGTAGTGAGCTTTTAGAATTTCCTTTGCGGCTTCTATATCGCCGTCAAAAAGAGCGTCCATAACGGCGGTCTTTATAAACTCCACATCACGTAGGTTTTTACCTGGATTATGTGGGTACGTTTTAACGCCTTTTTTAAGCGTGACCGCTTCCATATCTTCAATCGAAAAAGGCCTTTGCTTTTTTGATGTCTTTGTCTTGGCCATTTTTGTTTCCTCCTAAAAATAAGCAGGATCGTTTTTCCGTTTTTCTCAAGTCTCGTAAAATAAATTCTTGCGCCGTTATTAAACTTAATTTCAGCTAAGTTTTTATCTAATTGTTTAACATGGCCGAAATGCCCTTGAGTCTCAATATTAAAAAGCCGCTTCACAATCTGGGCTTGAAACTTAAGGGTCTGCTCTTTAAACCACTCATTGTACATTTCGGTTGTTTCTATGTTAATGCCCATAGGACTATAGTGCAATATGTTGCATAGATGGTCAAGGCAAAAGTGCGGTAAATTGCGCAATCACTTGGGGCTGTCTCAAAGTGAAACGGGCGCACCTCTCTTCATTTCTATTGACGCCTCCTAATTGAATATGATTCTCAGTTATAGAGAAAGGGGTTCATCGTGAAAAGAACAGCAAAATAGGGTTTTAAGAAAACTGCAAAGAAGCCCGCGGCTATAGCTACTAAAGCTAAATCTAAGAAGTAATTATTAAAGCAGCAGACGCGTGTTTTACAGCTTGATCACCACCTATGCCTCCGCTACTTTGTTTAATGCGCTCCGTGGCCCCTGTGGGGTTTTACTCGCACTTAAAGACAACAGTTCTATAAATTGCAGTTCCCAATTGACCATTCATTATTATGGGGGCTGAGTTTCCGTCGGAGGTGATTGGCGTTGCCTTTTTATTCAATTCTGCACATTTCTTTGATGCTTGCTCAAGACAATATTTCACAAGGCCACCTATTTCTTAAGGCTAGTTGATGCAGGCTTTATCGCAAAAAGCTTAAATACGGATTCATTCTTTTTACTCGCGGGCATTCTGTCTTGACCTTGCGACTTCATAAGCTTGGTGAATTTGTCGCAGTTCTTATCTTCTATAAAAAACACTGACACTTCTGGTAAATGTGCCCTCAAGTTTTCTGACATAAGAGGTTGCTGTGATCCGTTTACAAATATGTAATGATAAAGAATCGTTACCGTTCCATCCTTTCGGATATGCGCTGTCATTCTGCCCCGGGGCATCGTAATACCAATCACCATAAATTGGATCTTCAGCTTGGCTCTTATCTTTGCCGCCCCCATCAGTACAGGCCGATAGCGAAAAAATGAAAAGAATTGAAATTACATACTTCATTAGGCTCATCTCAGTTGGTGGTGGAATGCCTTTACGGAACGCATGAACGGAACCGGAAAGCTTGTCCAGAGAAGGGCCTTCGGGTATAAGAGCTTTAAAAACTATCGATTGCGAACGCTAAGTGCTTGTCTTTTTAGAACCACTTTTTGAATCTATCTGCAGTTAAGTGAAGAGAACCAGAGAACCCATATTTAGAATCACTGGGATAAATTTGGTCGGCGTGACTGGATTTGAACCAGCGACCACTTGCACCCCAAGCAAGTGCGCTACCAGGCTGCGCCACACGCCGACGTCCCTGATTTAAATTTCAAAGATTTCAGCAATCTAGGGTTTTTTAGGAAAGAAATCAATGACTATCCGTCATAAACGACGGCATGACTACAACCCTTTAACTGAAAAATCGGATGATATGTGGCGAATTTTAGCGCTTAGCGTAACAAGATTCCGTTGCCTCAATTTGAGAAATAAATTCTTAAATAAAATTTATGACACAATTTAAGGGTGGGCTTCATATTTGATAGTAATCAGTTAGGTATGAGATCAGCTCTCTGTCTTCTTCTTATTTTGATTTTTAACTCATTTACTGTCCACAGTGCTGACAGTTGCGTATCTGTTTTTGAAACCTTAAATATTCCTGACAAGCCCAGGACCGTTGGTCCATTTGTAGAAAAGGACCATTGG